>NZ_JAJJOZ010000002.1:0-640952 GCF_021653995.1 Paracandidimonas lactea | reverse complement strand
AGGGGAAAACTTGTTGTTCTTGCTCATGACTCCATTCTCTCAAGAATTGAAGCCTCCTCAAAACCCGGTTCGATTCACAATGTGCCCTGAGCTGACGCCGCGATCTTGGCCGTCAATTATCTTGGCCGGTTGAGGCCGCGCTTGCGCCGACACGGCTTCAATCTGCACTGGCAGCAAGACCGGACCTTCGGTGATGGGCCCAAAGTCGCCGCGCCGAAATTGCCAGCGCCAGTTATGCAGTTGGTTGGCATTGAGCCCATGGGCCATGGCAACACCGGCAATGGATGCACCGCTGGCCATCGATTCCTGCACGACTTGCCGCTTGAAATCGACTGTGTACCGACGCCGATAGCCACTCGGCACAGGTGCGAAAGAAGCAGAGAATTCGCTCATTAAAATAAATGTCCATTTACCAAAATTAATGGACACTTATTTTGATGAGACGCCAACGAGAGCGCTAGACGGTACTGGGCGTACGCTTACAACCTGATGGATCGCGTGAACTCTGCTGCTTTAAATCGGGCAATGGAAGATCGAGATAAGAAGTAGGGCCCCACGTCGGCGCAGAGCAATACATCTGGTTCGGGCATTGTGCAAAACGTAGAAAGTGGCGCCGCAAACGACGCAGGACCTTTTCCCATGAAGGTGCTGCCGCTAATTAAACACAACACTTCTGAAGTGCCGTTTTGCCCAAGAGCCCGCACTCTGGCCATAGGTTTTAACGGCGAAATCTTCACGACACAATAGGCAAGATAATTAACCCCATGCGTCTCATAGATTTTTTAGCCGCGTCCACTTCACATGCCCGCGCGCAGCAACAGCTCTTTAAACATTTTCTTTACGATATTTGGCGTAGTCTGCTAACGCGTCACAAATATTCTGTAGAAGCGGATAAAAGCCACCCCAATCCATCCTTTCAGCTTGTTTTGCAACAAATTCGTAAGCGAAATCCGCCTTACCGACAGCAGCCCTAGCGTCGATCTTCTTGGAGAAATCAAAAGATCTCGAATTTAGCCCTTTTGAAATATCAACTTCAGAAAACAAGTCTTCAATGCTTGTATCTTTGCTTCCTTTAAATGGAACTGGAACTATATAAAGATTGGCGAAAAGATGCACAAATCGCTCGTGGCCAGAAACAGTTATGTGCAATATGTTTTTTATAACTTTATAAACAGCCCGCCCGCCGTCATCGTTATCTACAATAAACACAACGGGAGACGCACCTACAGGAGTCTTAAACTTTTCAAGCTCCTTGTGATAGGTACGGATTAAGTTACCCAAATTTCCACCGCCTCCGCTCCCAACGCCTAGAATGGATGCGGTCGAGAAATTGGGTAAATAAACGTGGTCTTTCTTCTTGTGCTTACGAGCATATTTGAACAATTGAAATGACAACACATCATTGCCATCATCGTTTTTTTTAAGGAGTTTAGGGAAGTGCGCTTTGCTCTGATGGACGGCATTGCTAATGTAAACCCCATCTGTTTTTCCCTCACATACAATCAAAGGCGTGTCATTGTCATAAAAACGGGTATATAACAAAAAACGACGGTAGATTGCCTGATTGCCGACTGACTCCTTGGTACTTTGCTGATGACCGAGATAATTGTATGGATGTAGCTTTACTTCCGCTCGATATACGTTATCAACGGAATGGATGAATCCAAGCATCCCATGCAGTTGTGCACGAGTACCTGTTGCCGTTGTAATTGTGACCTGGCCACTCGCATCTTTTGTCGTTGTTTTTAGGGTAAATTTTCCATGATTGATCAAAGAAAACACGTAAGCGCGAACCAGCTTTCTGTACTCAGTAGTAACGTTGATCTTTTTATTTACCACCAAACCTGTCACCTGTTGACGAGAGGTGTAATACTGCATCCGCGTTTTTTTCTCGTTTATGACAAAGCCGGATTTAGCAATCAGTCCCCGAAGCTGTTTTCCCACCTTCCAGATATGGGTGTGCTCAACATCACAAAAAGCAATCTCCTTTGGAAAATCCTTCTTATTCGTTGAGAACGTGATGTCATCGGCATACCTTGTATAGCGACATCCACAAGCTTTAGCAAGCCGGGCCAAATGGAAATCAAGAATTCCAGCAATAAGGTTGGATATTACTGGAGAGCAAGGACTGCCCTGTGGCAACTTACCGTCCAAGCAGGCAATGTGCGCGATGGTGGTGGCCACATCCTTATGGAATTTGAAATTTTTATCATTGATCAGGAAGCCCCTAATTCTCCTCCCCGTGATTGTAGGAAAAAAATCCTCTAGATCGAGATTAAAGACAAACCTTTTATTACGATGCACAGAAGCATTCGTAAGAATGCTTTTTTCGGGGCGAAAACCATGGGATGCCGAGTTAGACCGCCCAGTGAGAAGTTCAATATCGTTAATGCACCGCTCGAGACTGTCTGCGAGCCTTTCTTGGAGCGACTTTATCTGGGAAATGGGAGAGCTAATCTGCCGCTCCCCACCACCTCTTTTCGGGACTGAAAATACGGAATACTTGTCCTCATCTTTGAGAACATACAGTAAATATGTCAGATCCTTTGGTTCAATATTGAGGAGACTGGCAAGAGCGGCACGGGACGTTGCAGTCTGAAAAAGCTCTAACGTTGTTTTGGGCGGAGTGATTTTGAAAGCGGCCACGTAGACACTCAAATGCAAATATTGCCAACACTCAAGTCGCGTAAGGCATTATGGACTGAGGAGCATAGGTCCTCACGTTATTGTCAAGTGCCACGATTACATGGCAGAAACTCTGTCTACGGGCCATTTTCAATAGTACCAAACATATCAAAAAGTAACCACAAAGTTTGCCCAGTAGGTGAACTTTATGCAGGGAACACAACGAAATGGCCAGTTCTAGATTACAACTTGTCGGAAACCATCACCAGCGATACGCCTTGTTACGCCTGAGTGTCTGCCGGAATCCGCTGATCGGCTCATCAATTTTCCGAGATGCTTTCATGTTTGTTTCAGCCGCAAGCCAGAAGTCCTCTACTTCAGCTGAGCCAACGTCATCAGCTCTTGGACCACCACTCGCAAGTCACTCATAAGTCTGTCGATGTCCTGGCGCTGGGCGATAAAGCGTCGACTGTGTGCCGACATATCACCCACGTCCTTAAGCCGTGGAAGAGCTGCCTTGGCATTCCTACTCAAATTCCACCCTCGCTCTGTAACAAGCACGCCAATAAGGTCGCGTAAGTAGAAGAAATCGCCAGCCGGGTTTTGAATCTTGGATGCCATCCCATACTTCTCGAACACTTCAATAATGAGCGTCTCAACCAACCTACGGATCATGACAGCGGATGCGTCGTACCAACCGTTTGAATAGGAGCCATTTATTTGATGAACAAGTCGCTCCAGGTAGCCTCGAGAATTGCGAACCAACGAGAAGTAAATGACTGGCTCATCTTCACTCGGCGCACCTTCCGCCGGTGGTGGGTTTTGGACACGGATGCTGTCTCGGAGCTGTCGGACACCGAGCAGAGCTGTCTCAATATCCATTCGGTTAACCCTTTAGCGGTAGGTGCTTCGCCATACTCTCAAATATCTTGTCGATCTGCTCAGGGCTACTGTCCGGTGAAATATGGATTTGAATGTCTACGTGAAGTTTCGGACTGAAACCTTGCTTCGCCCCTCCATCGTCAGCGGAACCTGAGTGGTTCGCAGGGGGGCTGAATGTTTCGACAGTTCCAATGGGCGGAGTTGTTTTCGTCACCTTTGAGACTAAGGCCCCCTTCGCCCCCGCCTTCGGCGGCTTCCCTGCCACACTGGACACTTTTGATTTCGAGCCATTTTTTTGTTCCTTCGCCTTGGTAAGGTCCGCCTCGAGCAACGTTAGGTAGGTAGATGCGTACGCTCTAGCCGCAGCTTGCCCAACCTTAGCGTCCCTTGCGAACCAACTCTCGATATCCTTCGCTGGGGCGCTCGCTTCATGGTATAGATCCCTCAGTTCTTGTGGATAGGTAGCCTCTAGTATCTGCTTGCAGACTGCGGCGTACTTACTATCGTCACGCCAGTCATATGCGAGGTCACTGGGCTTGCCTGTATCGTCAATCAGGCCGAACACGCGGAGCGGGGGGATGATATTCGCACTAGCGGAGGCTTCGCTCATACTCAACGCGCTAGCAACGTAGCTGGGCGAGACGCGCTCCGGGGTCCGCTGCTTGAATTTGTCACGAAGCAAGAACCAGTTGTTCCGTGGAATCTTTGGATAACCCTTCTTTTTCTCATCAACCATTGTTCCCTCACCTTTGCATTATTCGTCACAAGGAGCAGTATGTATCTAATTATTGCCGATATTCCAACCCGCGCCAAGCACCTGAGGGAGGAATGCCCTTAATGCAGATTGTTGAAACGGACACTGCGGAAAAAACTCATTTATGTCCAGCAAATACCCCAAACGCAATTTGTCAGAGCATTGCTCATCACATTGGCCACACAAAAAGAGTGCTTGTGCTTTTTTTACAACCATTCATCAGCAGCAACCGCAGCGACACTTGGCGCTACCCGAGGGGAGTCAGTAGGGCACCTAGCCACCACGCCCTCTACACTTGAGAACCAGGATAGACAGGACAGGTTTGGCCAACTACCATCAAGCGCCTACAGGCCTTGACACTGTCATGAGCGCGAGCGCAGGCCAAAAACTCCTTGTAATCTAAGGCAGTTTTTTTACTGAACGATTGGCAGGCTTATTGTTTAAAAGTGGGCTATCGGCAAAGATATGCTTTATTCACGAAGCACGCGGAATTGGCGCGCCCCAGTAGGTAGGAGAATTAGCGGCAGCTTTATGCTTTAATCTCCAGCAGCCTTATGCTTAACGGCACACGACGCCCAGAAACCCGCACCAGCACTTGCTCTGCGGGTTTTTGTTTGGCCAGCGTTGCCCAACGACGCCCAGTGAAAGCAAGCGCATTTGGGCTCTTCCTCATTATCGGGGGACGAGCAGGCTCGGCTCTCCCCCATTTTCGACGGATAATCCGTACAAGAAAACGCCCGCACCTCCAGTGGGTCAGTTTTCAACCGGCGTTGACAGCTTCCCATCGGGCGTTTCCAGAGCAGGGGCTGAATCCACGAGTGCGGAGACCTCCTTGAGAACGTCCCGGTATTCTGCCTCCGTGTGAATCTTGTGGATGGTCATGCTAACGTCCTCTCTCAAGCCTTGACGGTGTTCAAGCGCAGCATCAGCGTCATCGGATGCTGCGGTGACTCCTGGAAACCGTAGTGCTCGTAGAACTGCTTGGCGCGGTCGTGGAGGGCATGAACGAACAGCGCCCGGACACCCGCGTTCTGCGAAACGCTCACCGCGCGACCGACTGCATCCTGCAGTAGGGATGCCCCAAGCTTGACGCCTTGCGCTCGGTGGTCGACAGCCAGCCGGTGTTTTCATGATGCAAAACGGCCAAATGATTCAAAATAGGGACTGCGTTCTTGCGCATGGACTTTCATTCAGAAATCGGACGCGGGTTCGGTTCCGTGTTCCGCCACCACCATTCAAACCCCAACCACCTCGGTTGGGGTTTTTTCTTATGTGCTCCCGCGAGACCCCGCGAACACGGGCTCTTCCCCATTATCAATGGAATGGACGCCCCTATCCCCCAAGGCATTAGCCACATCCGGCAATGTGTGCTCGCTCTGGTTGAGGGTGCGGCCGACGATCTGCCACAGTGAATAGAGCCCTTCCCGATCGGTGGAGGGAATCTTGCTTGACCCCACCGTCAGCCCAGACACCGCTCCGCCTCAGAAGCCCAGCGGCAGCCATTGGCCGCGTTCGTATCGGAACAGCGCATTTCCTTCGTAGCGCCACAACAGCATCCAGCCATTATCGAATAGCCTTCCCAGGACGGGGTTGTGAGCGATGACGTGTTCTATCGAGGCTGCGGGCGCATCGATCACGACGGTCAGGCGGACGGGCTGGTGATACCAGCCGTCGCCATTGTGCACGGATTGCTTGGGCAGGCCGATGCGAAGGTCTCCACCATTGCCCTCGAAGACGCCGACATGGCCGTCCACCACGTTGTGCAGCACTTTGTTGCCCGCGCCGTAATGCAGGGGATCGCATGTCGAGGCGTGATACTGCCAGGAAAGCCAATTGGTGACCAGCATCGGCCCCATCATCAGCTTCTCAAGCACACTGCCGTCCGCATCGAACAGCGCATCATAGTCATGGAGGAAAGCGCGGTTGAGCACCCTGCCACGGCTACGGTCGCGCGGGCCGATGATGAATGCCGCGTTGCGGGTCAGCCCCCATTCCGGCCTGGTCTGGGAGCCGTCATTGGCTCTGCGCCGGAAGGACTTCAGCAATGCGCCGGGAGCAAGGTTCGCATCCATCCACAGCGCCGGCGCGCGCTCGCGGCGTATACGGTCGCCCGCCTGCTCAAAGACGTCCTCCATCTTCTCCCAACGTGCGCGCGCTTGCGGCGGCAAGAGATCAAGGTCAAAACCCGTCACTTCATCAGTGGTCGTATTGTGCAATGCGCCCACGAAGACTGTCTCCGGGGGAATGTCGATTGCGCGCAGACGCAAGCCTTCACGTACCTGCGGGTCATTCAACAAGAGAGCCAGCGCGCGCGCATTGACCTCGCCCGGGCGTCCGTAACAGGCCCCGCAGTCTAGCGTCGATGCATGTGCGTTGTTGGTGCTGTGTCCGGCGTGGCCGCACAAGATGACCAACGGCGCCAGGCGATCATCAAGCCCCATTGTGTGCAAGGCATCGGCGGCCAGCTCCACGCGTTTTTCGAGATCAAGCCCCACAAGCATCGGCCGACACTGCTCCTCGGCAGAAAGGTGCAAACCAATGTGATCCATATTAGTGCGCGATTTCGCCGGAGGCCTGATCCAACGAGCGATCTTCGGAAGATAGCCGACGCCAAACGCTTCAACAAAAGAGAAGCTTGCATTCGACCAGCGCACAGTGCTCAACCACTGATCAAGCCCCGCCAACCGCCGCCGACGAATCGACCGTACGTGCTCCGACCTCGCCTCGCCGTTGGGAACGGCCTCCCCCACCGCCGTCACCACATCCTGCGCCGCAACACTGGGATAGGCCAAGCCTGGCAACTGCGGTCGGTGTATGTCGGTACCCAATGGGTTGTAATGAATAGGAAGGCCGAAGAAGCCCGCAAACGCGCGTGTCTGGACACCGGGCCATAGCGCTTCCAGTGAACGGCGCATCAGCTCGCTGCGCGTATCAATGCAAAAAACGGCTTGAACCTCTGGCTCTTGCATTGCACTCGAAGATGCGGGCACGCACAGGGTCTGTGCAAACCCTCGCTGGAAGCTCGCCTCAAGCGCCTGTTGCCAAAGCTCATCGACTAGCAGCGCGACATCCGCTTGTGCGACACACCGGTCAAAATCCAGCCAATTCGCACCAAGCTCCGCGATTGCGCTACGCGCCTTTGCGGTCGGCGCGGACCGGGCAAGCAAGGCCTCCCACGCGACCCGGCAAGCCAGCAGCTCGCGCAAGCGGGGATCGTCCTGACCGGAGGGCGCTTTCTGCCAGCCGACATAGGCGCACCACGAGGCCCAGCCATTGATCGACAACAGTAGCGCCTCGAAGTAGTCTTCCCATACGGACTCCTTCAGTTCAAGCTCGGTCAGAGCCCAGCGTATGGCATCTTCAGCCTGTAACGGCAGCGTGCGCAGTTGCTTCATGAATCCGGGCAGGCCCAGCCTGGAACTGAGGCCGTGATCGCCCACCATGCTTTCGCGCCAGAAACCATACAGGCTGGCGCTACCCGAAGCGCGCCAGTGAGCCTCATGACGGTCGAAGTAGGTCGCGCAGGCCTGGCTCATCTGGAACACCAGAGCCGCCCGCCAGGGCCAGCGCTTGTTTTTCTGCTTTGGATCGTCCAGCAGATCCACCAGCAATGGCGCGCGACGCACGCTAGTCGGCCTCGTCAACGCTTCAATGCATTGCTCGGCTGTCAAGGCATCGGACGCATGCCCGGCGTAACGCTCCAGCACCGTATCGAGGTCTGCGCGCGTGATACGGTCCGCCTCCCACTCTTGCTTGATGTAATCCCGCGAAGGGAACACATGGAAGTCACCCAGCACGGCCAAGCGCGCCGCGACGTGGCGGATCGGCATGTCAATGCGGCGCCAATGCGGATTCACTGCCACCGCTTGGCTGAGTGGCCAAGCGGGCATGATGCGCGAACATGCACGCGCCGCCGCCAGGCGCATTGCCTTATCGGATTCAGTGGCCCTCATTGCAGGAACGTTCTGGGACGCGGGAGCAAGCATGTTAGAACTCATGATTCAGATCGCCCATAGCCGGACTCGTAAGGTCTCCAGGGCGGCGGTTCCGCCTGGCTGCCTGCCCCGGCCCAAGGGGCGGGCCACAGCCTCAATACCCAGTGCGTATAGCCTTCATCCATGTAAAAACCCGCGTATACCCAGCGGCGAACCGTCTCAAGCGAGCCAGGCCAAAGCTGGAATGCGGTCATTTCGAGATACATCAGGGCCATTCCAATCAAGGCGACGATGCCTGCGGCGTGCAGCGGATCGTTGCTGGCACCCACTGGAGCCTGGTCCACGACGCT
Organism: Paracandidimonas lactea; assembly: GCF_021653995.1. NCBI lineage: Bacteria > Pseudomonadati > Pseudomonadota > Betaproteobacteria > Burkholderiales > Alcaligenaceae > Paracandidimonas > Paracandidimonas lactea. The sequence continues at coordinate 632,406 of NZ_JAJJOZ010000002.1, read as the reverse complement.
GGTGGCGACCGTCAGGAAAACAACGCTTGCCAGCGCCACTCCTATCCGGGCTGGCACGACACCGGAACTGCCCGCTTCCTCCTTGGGAACCCATAGCAGCGGTGCCCACGCAAGAGCCAGGACGGCACTCCACCACCATGGCCAGGCATGGCCGCCAACCAGCGCTTGAAGCGCGAATACGATAACAAGAGCGATGGGAACCGCGACAAGCATGCTCAAGCCCGAATTTTTAGCCTCTCCCGTGATGAATCTTCGGCTTGACTCCCTGACTGCGCTGGATGCGTTCAGAAAGTTGTGCGCCTTATAAAGAGAATGTCCCATCAAGTGCAGCGCCGCAAACATGTATAGGCCCAGACCGCATTCGAGCAGCATGAAACCCATCTGCGCGATCGTCGACCATGCCAGGTGCACTTTCTGGCTGACGCGCGTCAGCAGCACCAGCCCCGCCACCACTGCGGAGACCAACCCGAATACGACCAGCAGCCAACGCGCGGCCAGCGACACGCCAAGCAAGGGAGCAAACAACACCAGCACATACCCTCCAAGATTGACCACCCCCGCATGCAGTAGTGCCGATACCGGCGTCGGCGCTTCCATGACCTGGACCAACCAGCCGTGCACCGGCATCAGCGCCGTACGTGCAATGACGGCCAACACCAGGCAAATGCCGCTACAGGCAAGGAGTGCGGAAGCATGACCGGCGGCGATATATGCCCACAATGCGGAGAACGATCCACTTCCCACCTGCGACCACGCGAGGGTCGCGGCGACAATCAAAAGCAAGTCGGCCGCACGATCCGTCACCATCTTCTTGTGCGCCGCCAGCAAAGCAAACGGCCGGTCGTCGTAGAAGCACAACAAATACTGCATGGCATATTGGATGATGGCCCACGCGGCAATCAGAACCAGCCAGTGATTGGCCAGCAACAGAAGGTGTACGGCGGCCAGCACAGCGGCCAGGGCGGCCATGTACACCGGTTGGCGCAACTCGCCTTTCAGATGGTTGGAGGAATAAATGCCGATGGCGCAGCCAAGCAATTGCACAAGCAGGCTCACCCAGGCACCGAACTGATTTGTGGCCAGCCAGCCACCCAGAGCCGGCCCGGTTGCGTCGTGCATCCACACAAGCCCCAGCTCGGAGACGAGCCCCACCAATGAAAACGCCAGTGCGACAAACACGAATGTGTTGAATTGCCGCCACATACGCGGTAGCGGCAAGCGACTGTGCCAAGCCCAAAATGAAGCAACCGACATGAATACGGCCGGCGCCAGCGCAAACGCAAAATTCAGTTCATGCAACACGATTCAACCCACACTCTCCTGAAGGTAACGGGGTGTATTCTTCAGGGTTTTGGTTGTTCTGTATATTACATTTATGATATGGAATCATTCTCTAAAACAGAACAATGGACATCAGCCAACTGAACTTCAGGCATCTGTTCTATTTCTGGCACGTGGCAAAGAGAGGGTCTCTCACGCACGCGGCCAAACAGATACACACGTCCCAGTCCGCGCTCTCCACGCAAATCAAACAACTGGAGGGTCGCCTGGGCAGGCCTTTGTTTGATCGGCGCGGGCGACATCTGGAGCTGACCGCCACAGGCCAAAGGGTGTTTGCCTACGTCGACAATATCTTCGGGCTGGGCGAGCAAATGCTGGGCTGGCTCGAAGGTCGCGACGAAGACACGACGTATGTGCGTGTAGGAAGCGTTTCGACCATGTCGCGCAATTTTCAGGTCAATTGGCTGCGTCCCCTGTTCCGCGACCCGACGGTTGTTCTTTCCGTGGACTCGGGATCATTGCAAACGCTGGTGGGGCGCCTGCTGCGTCATCAACTGGACGTGGTGCTCGCCAACGAGCCGGTTCCATCCGACCCCGCCCGCCCAGTGTCTTCACGCTTTCTCGGCAGCCAGGCCATTTCATTGGTTGGCCGGGCCGATCGCTGGTCAGGCACGACATTGCGAGTCCCACAAGATCTAGACGCCGTCGAAATGGCCATGCCGAGTACGCGGCACAGCGTGCGCATGCAGTTCGATGCCCTGTGCTTTTCAGCTGGCGTACAGCCGAAGCTTCGGGCGGAAATCGACGATATGACGATGTTGCGTTTGGTGGCACGCGACAGCGGCTGGATCACCATGCTGCCCCAAGTCGTGGTGCAAGACGAACTGCACTCGGGCCAACTGGTGCACATCGGAGAATCCTCCCAACTCACCGAACACTTCTATGCTCTCACCATCCAGCACACCCAAATTACGCCGCCCCTCAGCCAACTATTGCTGCGGGCAACAGAGGAGGAAGTCTTCACCTAGGCATGGGATACCAACGCTGCGCAACTCTTGAAGCACAAACACACGCCATGCGAGCGCGGCCTGAGACGTTGCAATCCGGCCCTCACGGCACCACAATGACCGCGCGGCCGCGGCCCCCTCGCGGGACGGCCGATTCTGGCTCCCACAAAGGCAAAACGCATGCGTGCAAGCACCGAACCGGATCTGGACAATGCCAGCACGGCCATTGCGCGCGTGCTCGCGGGCAGCCTCCAGGTACTGTCATTTCCGAGCGCCAGCCACGTCTATAACCCGCTGATCTACATGTGGTCCGCGCACCGGGAATACCTGCAGAGATACGGCAACGGAAATGGCCGGATCCTGATGGTCGGAATGAACCCCGGGCCTTGGGGCATGGCCCAGACGGGGGTCCCCTTTGGCGAGGTTTCCATGGCGCGCGACTGGCTGAACATCGAAAAGCCCCTGGACAGCCCCTTGCCGGCCCAGCACGAGAAATATCCGATCTTCGGTTTCGCGTGCCACCGCAGTGAAGGCAGCGGGGATCGCTTCTGGGGCTGGGCGCGCAGGCGCTTCAACAGCCCGCAGCGGTTCTTCCAGAACGTCTTTGTCTGGAACTACTGCCCGTTGCTGTTCCTGCGCCACAACCGCAATCTGATCCCCGAGCATTTACACAAGGCCGAACGCGAGCCGCTGTTTGGCATCTGCGACGCCGCACTGGCCGCTGTGATACACGCAACCGGCCCACGTGCGGTGGTCGGCATCGGGCGCTTTGCCCATGGCCGTGCACAGGCTATTGCGGGCGACAAGGTGCCGACGGCCTATCTGCTGCATCCCAGCCCGGCCAACCCCACAGCCAACCGGGGCTGGGCCGACATTGCGGATCAGACCCTGGCCCCCTGGTTTTGACGACCGGGGCACAACCGTCAGAACCTGGACGGCTTACATGGAGCCTGGCGATCCAGCAATACCTGTGCAGGTTCGCAACATTCACCAGGTTCTCGTTCGCCGAATCAGATTTCCGGCCCTGAGCTCCACTGAGCCAGCGCCCATGCAACGTGCTCCCGCACCAAGGCGCTTTCATGGTCGGCGCGGCTGAGCAGGGCCGCACGCAATTCCTGGGCCTGCGTCACATCGGCCTGGCGCAGCGCGTTGCCTAGCGCCACGGCAATGTTGCGCAGCCACCGCTCGTGGTCGATGCGCCGGATCGGCCCGCCCTCGGTGCGTTTGAGAAATGTTGCCTCATCCCAGGCGAACAATTCCACGAGCTGGCGGCCGACCAGCGGCGAGCGCTCATCGAAGTCGGGCAGCTCTGTGGCCTGGGCATACTTGTTCCAGGGACAGATCGTCTGGCAATCATCGCAGCCATAGATACGATTGCCCATCAGCGGGCGCAGTTCCTCGGGGATGGGGCCGTGCTTTTCGATCGTCAGATAGGAAATGCAGCGGCGCGCATCGACCACGCCCGGCGCAACGATGGCGCCCGTGGGACAGACGTCGATGCAGGCGGTACAGGTGCCGCAATGCGCACTGACCGGATCGGTTGGATCCAGGGCGAAGTCCACGAAGATCTCGCCCAGAAAGAACATTGACCCCGCATCGCGCGAGAGCACCAGGGAATGCTTGCCGCGCCAGCCCTGACCGCTGCGGCTGGCCAGTTCCTTTTCCAGCACGGGAGCAGAATCGGAAAAGACGCGATAGCCGAAGGGGCCGACCAGTGCCTCGATTCGGTCGCACAGTTTTTGCAGGCGCCCACGGACCACCTTGTGATAATCGCGCCCTCGGGCGTAGAGCGAAACCACGCCTTCGCCCGGCTCGTTCAACCGTGCGCGCTCACGGTCCTGCCAGTCAGGCGCGGTGCCGCGCGGCAGATACGGCATGCGTGCGGTGATCACGCTTACCGTACCGGGAACCAGCTCGGCCGGACGGGCGCGCTTCAGGCCGTGCCGTTCCATGTAGTGCAGGTCACCGTGGTAGCCCAGGGCAAGCCATTGCAGAAAATCCGGCTCTGCAGCGGACAAATCCACCCCGGAAACGCCGATCTGGGTAAACCCGAGCTCGCGCGCCCAGTCCCGTATCTGGTGGATCCATTGGCTGGTGTCGGTGTGTGTCCGGGAAAATGTCGTCATGACCAAAGTGCATCGATAAGGTCCGCGCCCTGGAGGAGCATTGCTTTTCCGCTTTCCTCGGGGCGCGCGTAGGACATATTGTCGCAAAAATGCTCATGGCCGAAACAGTGCCATTTGGATAGGCAGGATTCCATGAGGGCGCTGCCGCCATCTCAAGTCACGGCAGCTCCCAACGATCAGGCCAATCCGGCAAGTCGTTCAGCTCGTCGCTGGCGCTGCGCCCCCGCGTCTGATCTCCGGAGGGTAGGCGCCCACCCACCAGGATGTGGCATGATAAATGCCGGGATTTATTTACCAAGTCACCTGAACAATTTGCGATGCGAGCATCAGAGGGGCAGGATATGGTCGCCGAAAACATTGCACCGGGAACGATATACACCTGTCCCATGCACCCTGAAATTCGGCAAGATCACCCGGGCAACTGTCCCAAATGCGGCATGACGCTTGAACCGGTAATGCCCAGCCTCGAAGATGACAACCCCGAGCTCCGCGACTTCTCCCGCAGATTCTGGTGGACCTTGCCGCTCACTGTTGTCGTTACGGTCCTGGCCATGTTCGGACCACAGCTTGGTCTGTTCAGCATGTCGATACAAACCTGGATCGAGCTGGCGTTATCCACACCCGTCGTACTTTGGGCCGGGCAAATCTTTTTCATTCGCGGTTGGCAATCAATTGTCAACCGCAGCCCGAACATGTGGACGCTTATTGGCTTGGGTACAGCGGCAGCATATGCGTATAGCGTTGTAGCCACTGTGGCACCGGGCGTGTTTCCTGCGACGTTCATGTCCATGGGGCGCGTGGACGTCTACTTCGAAGCCGCGGTCGTCATCATTTCCTTGACGCTGTTTGGCCAAGTCCTGGAATTGCGGGCCCGGTCGCAAACGTCAGCCGCGATAAAGTCGCTGCTGGGGTTGGCCCCAAAAACTGCGCGGCGCATCAACCCCGATGGTTCTGAAGAGGATGTACCACTGACCCATGTGCACGAAGGCGACCGGCTTCGTGTGCGTCCTGGTGAAAAAGTGCCCGTTGATGGCACCGTGGAAGAAGGCAGCAGTTCTCTGGATGAATCGATGCTGACCGGCGAACCTCTGCCAGTCAGCAAGCGGCCAGGCGACAAGGTTATTGGCGCAACGATGAACACCTCCGGTTCCCTCGTGATTCGTGCCGAGAAAGTAGGCTCGGCCACGGTTTTATCGCAAATAGTGCAGCTTGTCGCCCAGGCACAACGCTCTCGCGCACCGATGCAACGCATGGCGGATTTCGTGGCTGGCTACTTCGTGATCGTTGTAGTTGCCATTGCAGTGATCACACTGATCGTCTGGGGCCTGTTTGGCCCTCAGCCCAGCTGGGTATACGGGCTGATCAACGCCGTCGCTGTACTGATCATTGCCTGCCCCTGTGCGCTCGGATTGGCGACCCCCATGTCCATTATGGTCGCCACGGGCAAAGGCGCCACCCAAGGTGTTCTCTTTCGCGACGCGGCAGCTATTGAGAACCTGCGCAAGGTAGACACACTGATTGTCGATAAAACAGGCACGTTGACCGAGGGCCGGCCCACGTTTGAGCAAGCTGTTCCGGCTGGCGGCAAAACCGCTGAGGAAGTATTACGCCTAGCCGGCTGCCTTGATCAAGGCAGCGAACATCCGCTGGCACATGCCATTGTGGACGCTGCGCGTGAGCGCGGCCTCACACTGGACACCGTGGCCGAATTTGAGTCCAGCAGCGGCATCGGCGTGCGCGGCCTGGTCGATGGACAGAGGCTTGTCCTTGGCAATACCGCGCTGATGGAGCAGGAAAATGTGGATGTCACTGAGTTGACTGATACAGCGCAGGCGTTGCGCGCCACGGGAGCAAGCGTCATGTTTCTCGCTGCGGACGGCCAGCCGCTTGGCTTGCTCGCCGTTTCAGACCCCATCAAGAAAAGCACACCAGAGGCTGTCCGCGCTCTTCAGGAAGCCGGAATCAGAATCATCATGGCGACCGGCGACGGTGTTGCAACGGCGCGCACCGTCGCACAGCAACTCGGGATCGCTGAGATATATGGTGAAGTCAAACCTGCTGACAAGCTGGATCTGGTTGCCAGGCTTCAAGCCGAAGGGCGAATTGTGGCCATGGCGGGTGACGGCATTAATGATGCACCTGCACTGGCAAAGGCTGATGTCGGCATTGCGATGGGCACCGGCACCGATGTGGCTATGAATAGTGCACAAGTTACGCTGGTCAAAGGGGATCTCCGTGGCATTTCCATTACCCGGCAGTTATCCGACCGCACGGTCGCCAACATGAAGCAGAACCTTGGTTTCGCATTTATTTACAACGCGCTTGGTGTCCCACTGGCCGCTGGCGTGCTGTACCCCTTCACCGGCCTTTTACTTTCGCCCCTCGTTGCCGCATTGGCGATGAGCCTGAGCTCTACATCTGTCGTCTTTAATGCGCTTCGGCTTCGTAGACTCGAATAATTTTGTGGAGCCCGCATGAACCGCATCTTGATCCCCTTCCCTGCGGACACCGCCCTGGCTGCCACGGCTGCCCCTGTGCTTCATGCGCGCATCGCCCCCCTCGGCTGGCGCCATTTTCCGGATGGTGAGTCTCTCATTACCCTTGACGATGAATTACGTGGAGCGGATGTCGCGATACTGGCCAGCTTGCACGATCCTGATCCAATCGCCCTGCCGCTGCGCTTTGCCGCACAAACAGCAAGGGAGTTCGGTGCGCGGACGGTAGGCCTGATCGCCCCGTACCTTGGATACATGCGGCAAGATACGCGCTTTCATCGCGGCGAAGCCGTGAGTGCGCCGCTGTTTGCACAATTTCTGGAACAGTCGTTCGACTGGCTGGTGACTGTAGATCCGCACCTGCACAGAACATCGCAGCTGGATGCGCTCTACGGCATACCCTGTACGCATGTACGCGCCGCGCCCATGCTCGCGAACTGGATCGCTGCCAACGTCCCCGATGCAATGTTGATCGGACCTGACAGCGAAAGCGAGCAATGGGTGGCAAGCATCGCAAAGCATGCCGGCCTGCCCTATCAAGTGTTAAGCAAGCAGCGCCGCGGCGACTATGACGTCGACGTCAGCCTGCCCGATGCGGCGGCCGCCCGAGGGCACACGCCGGTGCTGGTTGACGATATCGTCTCGTCCGGACGCACCATCCTGCAGACAATGTCGCATCTGCAACGCATGACCCTGCCGCCCGCAGTGCTCGTAGCCATCCATCCCGTTTTTGCTGGCGATGCTTATGAAAAGCTGCAACAGGCTGGGCTGTCGCGTATCGTCAGCACCGATACCATCCCTCATGCTTCGAACGCAATTTCGATCGGCCCTGAGATTGCCATTGCAGCCTCGACGCTCCTGAAGTCGCACTTCGGTTCCCTGAAGGCCCGATGAACGTGTATTCGATATTCTGTTCCCTGGGTGGGTGGTGCGTGCACCACGCTTTATTCGAGATCTCTGGACGGCGTTAACACTACCAGGCATTTGTCCGACCTGCACTCTTTAGTCTCCCGATGGCGCCACGTACAATGAATACTCGGATGATTTCGCAAGACTGGCCCGAAAGGAAATGCCCATGCGTATTCTGCTGACCGGCGGTACCGGCCTAATCGGCCAAGCTCTGTGCAAGCACTGGCAGCCCCAGGGCCATGAACTGTGGGTCTGGAGCCGGAATCCGCAGCAAGTACCACTGCTTTGCGCCGGCGCAAAGGGCATTGGGCAGTTGGAAGCACTGGAAGGCATCGGGCCATTCGACGCCGTGATCAACCTGGCAGGCGCCCCTATTGCCGACCGCCGATGGACCAAAGCGCGGCGCGCACTGCTCTGGCGCAGCCGCGTGGACCTGACCCGAACCCTGGTTGACTGGCTCGGCCGACAGCCCGTACCACCCCGCGTGTTGATTTCGGGCTCAGCCGTCGGCTGGTATGGGGACGGTGGCGACCGTTGGCTCACTGAAGACAGTGCACCCAGCGGCACAGACTTCGGCAGCCGTCTGTGCATGGCTTGGGAAAAAGAGGCTGAGCGCGCGCGCCTCTGGGATGTGCGTGTGGCACTGCTGCGCACCGCACCGGTGCTGGCCGCCAGCGGCGGCATGCTGGCGAAGCTGTTGCCAGCCTTTCGTCTAGGGCTTGGAGGGCGGTTGGGCAATGGCGAGCACTGGATGCCCTGGATCCATCTTCACGACCAAGTGGCAATTATCAATCATCTGCTGCATCACGAGGCCTGCAGCGGGCCCTTCAATGCCTGCGCCCCCCAACTCGTACGCAACGCCGACTTCACTCAAACGCTTGCTCGCATCCTGCACCGGCCCGCACTATTGCCAGTGCCCGCCTGGGCATTGCGCTTGGCGCTGGGAGAGATGTCCGTGCTGTTGCTTGGCGGCCAACGGTTGATCGCCCGGCGTACAGAAGAAAGCGGCTACGAGTGGCAGTACCCGGAACTCTCCGGTGCACTGACACACTTGTTGCGGGCGCCATAAAGTATCAGCCTCATTCTCCGCAGACAGCGATCCACGACAGTAAGCGTAATACTCAATCAGGTGCGAGGGTGCGGGTTGTGAGCAGCATTCAGAACGATGGCCTAACGGCTGGCACGGCAAGCGAACGGCTACGCCTTGAAGGGCCTAATGAGTTGCCGCAGGCTGGCAGGCGCTCGGTTTTACGCATAGCGCTGGAGGTTCTGCGCGAGCCGATGCTTGTGCTGCTATTGACCGGTGGGCTCGTTTATCTGCTGCTGGGCGACCGTGCCGAAGCGCTCATTCTTCTTGTCTTTGCCAGTTTCTCGGTTGCGATCACGGTCATTCAAGAAACCCGTACCGAACGCGTCCTGGAGGCATTACGCGACCTGTCTTCGCCGCGCGCACTCGTCATCCGCGAGGGCGCGCGGGTGCGTATTGCCGGCCGAGAGGTTGTACGAGGCGACCTTCTTGTGCTGGAACAGGGCGACCGGATCGCCGCTGACGCGATCCTTATCGACGCGGCAGACTTGCAAGTTGATGAATCGCTGCTGACCGGTGAATCCTTGCCTGTGGGCAAGCAGGCCGATGCCGCGGCGGCTGAAAACCGCAAGGGCTCGCACATGCCGCACCCCCGCGGTGAAGGGCAGCCCTATGTCTACTCCGGCTCACTTGTGGTACGTGGCAGCGGGATTGCCCGCGTGGTGGCTACCGGCGCACGCACCGAGATCGGAAAAATCGGCCAATCATTGAAGGCTCTGGACATCGAAGCACCGCGCCTGCGGCGTGAAACTGCCCGGATCGTGGCTTGGTGCGCAGTCGGAGGGGTGTTGGTCGCGTGTCTGGTCGTGGCACTTTACGGGTTGTATCGCGGCGGATGGCTGGAAGCGATGCTGGCCGGGATTGCTGTGGGCATGTCGATGCTGCCTGAAGAATTCCCTGTTGTGCTGGCGGTATTCATGGCGATGGGTGCATGGCGGATAGGTAAGGCCGGTGTTCTTACCCGACGTGCAGCAGCCATCGAGACATTGGGCTCGGCAACGGTGCTCTGCACCGACAAAACGGGCACACTCACAGAGAACCGGATGGCGCTTGCACAAGCTTGCCTGCCGTCCACTGGGGCTGTGGCGCTTGAGCACGGAAAACCAGTTTCCGATGCCTGTCGCACGCTCATTGAAACCGCTGCGCGGGCCAGTGCGCCCAACCCCTCAGACCCAATGGAGATTGCACTTCACGCCGCACGCAACACATTCGCACCCGCCGAATCCACCGATGCTCAACCCATCCATAGCTACGGGCTGCGCCCCGACCTGTTAGCCATGTCAAATATATGGGATGACGGCCGGGAACTGGCGATTTGCGCCAAGGGTGCGCCGGAAGCAATTGCCCGACTTTGCCGCCTATCGGCCGACGCGACACAAAGCATGCTCAAAGCCGTCGAGGAAATGGCCACGCAGGGGATACGCGTACTGGCTGTGGCGACGTCAACCGCACCCGACCGCAGGTGGGCTGAATCGCAACTGGATTATCACTATACGCTGACGGGCCTAGTAGGATTGGCCGACCCGCTGCGCGCCAGTGTTCCGGGCGCAATCGCGGAATGCCAACGGGCCGGGATCCGCGTCGTGATGATCACGGGCGACTATGCCGCCACAGCGCAATCGATTGCCGTGCAAGCTGGCATCGAAAATGGAGACGTACTGACGGGAAGCGATCTGGAAGCCCTGGATGACAAGCAGCTCGCGGAGCGGTTGAAAACGGTTACGGTATTTGCGCGCATCATGCCCCAGCAGAAGCTGCGCATCGTCCAGGCCTTCAAGGCATGCGGTGAAGTCGTTGCGATGACCGGCGATGGCGTCAACGACGCGCCATCGCTCAAGGCGGCACATATCGGTATTGCCATGGGAGGGCGCGGAACGGACGTCGCACGCGAGGCGTCAGCACTGGTGCTGCTTGACGATGATTTTACGGCGATCGTCCACTCTGCCCGGCTGGGGCGGCGAATCTATGACAACATCCGCAAGGCCATGGGGTTCATTTTTGCTGTCCATGTACCAATTGCCGGGCTGGCGCTCCTGCCCTTGTTCTTTGGCCTTCCCATCCTGTTGGGGCCTATTCATATTGCCTTGCTTGAGATGGTGATAGATCCTGTCTGTGCGCTTGTATTCGAGGCCGAACGTGCGGAAAATGACGTGATGGAGCGGCCGCCACGTGATCCCGCCGAACGTATGTTCTCGCTTCGCATGCTGGCTTGGAGCATCATGCAGGGTGGCATCGCCTTCGCGATGCTGGGCGCCGTTTTTTTTGCAAAAACGTGGGCGGGTACGCCAGAAGCGGAAGTGCGGGCACTGCTCTTTTTCGGCTTGGTCGCCCAGATCGTTGCACTGATTCTGGTCAATCGCTCTTTCGGGCCCTCCTTGCGCGATGCCTTTCTTCGCAAAAATGCGGCGCTCGGGTATGTGGCAGCGGCAGTGATCTGTGTGGTCGGGCTGGTTCTGCTGCTGCCTGAGGCTCAGGCGCTTCTGAAGTTCGGGTCGATTACCTGGGACGACATGCTCCTGGCTCTCGGCTTGGGGGTGGGGCTGCTGCTGGCACTCGAAGGGTGCAAGTATTTGGCGGCGCGGAGCGTGCCGCCCGCAAAATCATCAACGTGAAAGAGGCGATCAATCGGGCTGGTTGCAATGAGCACCAACGCCGTACAGCGACGGGCCGCTACTGCATCATTGATGTAATCGGCGATCTCGCGGGAAAAAACGGCGCGCTCTTTGGCGTGCGGTTCTGTATGTGGCTCAAACTGCGTGCCCGCATGGGCGGTGCGGCCATGGCCTTTGCCTGCGGCGCCGGTCATATCTCCCACCCCTGCTTGGGCGGAAAGCGGAACATGCGGATGCGCGAAGTTGATCAGTTTGGCGAGGGAGTGGTTGGCACCATCGCGCGCGAAAGAAAATCTTGAGGGTCGTTACAGGTGAAGTGCCCGCGATAACGCGGCCCAGACGAGGACGCACCACGTGTATGTGTAACGGCAGCGCGTCTAGCGCCCCAACTTACCGCCCACCAGCGGCAAGCAGCGAGCGCTCAATCTCGTGATAGCCGTGTTTGCGCGCATGCTGCAGCGGCGTGACGCCATCGCGGTCGGCGAGATTGGGATTCGCACCCGCTTTGAGCAGAATATCGACGATTTTCTGGTGCCGCTCGCCGCCGCTGCCCAGGATGATGGCTTCGAGCAGCGCTGTCCAGCCCAGTTTATTGATGTGATCGACATCAACGCCGGCGTCCACGAGCGTACGCACGGTGTCGACGTGGCCGCGCTCGGCAGCCGGGATCAGGGCGGTGCCGCCATAGCGGTTGGTACTCGTGAGGTCGGCGCCGTGCGCCAGTGTCATGTTCAGGATTTCCAGGTGGCCGCGGGCGCCGGCATAGAGGTAGGCGCTGTCGTTGATGTTGTCTTTTGCATTCACGTCCGCCCCGGCGTCAATCAGCGCTTTGGCGGCCGCTACCTTGTTCTCGCGTGTCGCAAGCAGCAAGGCGGTGGAGCCGGACTGATCGCGGGCGTCTATCTCGCCGCCCGCCGAGAGGAGCCGTTGTATTGCCTGGACATCGTCATGCCTGGCGGCGGTGTGCAGCGGATAGCGATCCACGGGCTCTCCAGAAAAAGCGTGTGCGAACACGAATGTCAGTACCATGCCCAGGATCATCGCAAACGGCTTAACCATATAGCCTCCAAAACGTATGCCTGCCATCGACGCCTCTTGCACAGGCAACGCGATCCGGTGAACCCGCGCGGTGAGCCTACGCGGTGGGCCGCTGCCCTGAACCAGCACAGTGAAACTTTGTTATGGTTCGTTGCGGCGGCGCCGATGACGACCGCCTTTAAGTGCCAGAATCTTACTGCGCACCGATGGCTTTAAGGCCCGCTGCCGCGCAGCCGGTGTCGATATCGCCCGAGGGCGCGCCGCCCACCCCTATGCCTGCCACCAAGGCATTGCCAAACTTGATCGGCAGGCCACCGGCCTGAATGACCATCCGCGCATCCATGTCGCGTAGACCGTTATTAGCGGGTTTGCTGGCGATGAAATCGGCCAGACCGGCGGTGTCTCGCCCCAGGGCAGCCGAAGTAAAGGCTTTGCCTTGTGCACTGTTTGCGGTGTGAGGGCCAGAATTATCGGCCTTGAGCAGCACCTTGGTCGCACCATCCCGCGCCACGATTGCGACGCTGACGTTGTGGCCTTGCTCGGCGCAGGCTTTCAGCGCGGCATGCGCTGCCTGCGTAGCCAGCTCAAGCGGCAGGTAGGGCGTGCTTGGCAGTTGCGGCGCGGCGAATGCCATGACGGGCGTGAATACAAGGGCGGCAATAGAGAGATATCGTGTCATTTTTGTTTCCTTTTCAAGTAAACAAGGACAGCTTACTGCGCGCGATATCGTTCGAATATTCGTAGGCTTCGCGCTGACCTACGTAGTTCTACGGTGTACCCTCGCCTTCCAGCCACAGGCGCGTCAATTCGGCTTGCGATGTCGTGCCGAGTTTTGCGCCGATGGACGCCCGGTGGGTATCGACCGTGCGCGGCGAAAGGCTCAATGCATCCGCGATCTGGCGAGTTGTATAGCCCTCGGCCACACGCCCCAGCACCTGGCGCTCCCGCGGGGTGAGTGCCGCAAGCAACTCGCGCGTTTCGGTCTGTTGCGCCTGCTGCCGCAGGCTGTGATCAAGCGCGTCCTGCGCTTTTTGTATGGCATCGATGAGATCCTGCTCATCAATGGGTTTGGACAGAAAATCGATGGCGCCATGGCGAAATGCGCGTCGGCAGGCTTCTACATCCCCGTGACCGGAGATGACAATAGTGGGCCAATCAACACCGCCATCGGCCAAACGCTCCTGGAGCTTCAAGCCCGACATGTTGGGCATGCGGATATCCAGGATCAGGCATCCGGGCTGGAGCAAGACGATTTGCGCCAAAAATGCCTGAGGATCGGTAAAGGCGACAACTTGTATGCCGACGGTGGACAGCAGCAGGCTCAGGGCGCGGCACACTGCTTCGTCGTCGTCAACCAGGTAGACCGGGTGCATCATTGCGTCGGCTCCTTCAACGGCACTTGAGGCTTCAGGATGATCTTGAACGTTGCACCAGGCCCGTCATCGAGCAGAAATATTTCCCCGCCCGCGCGCTCTACGAGGCGCTGGCTTAACGCGAGGCCAAGGCCTGTACCATCTGGCCGATTTGTCGTGAAGGGTGTGAACAGCCTGCTCCGAAGCATCGGCGCGACACCCGGACCGTTATCGGAGACCAGGATGATCACCTCCGATGCGGTTTGTTTCAACGTGACGGCCACATACCCATGGTCGCGCTGAGCCACCGCCTCGAGTGCATTACGCACGAGATTGAAGACAACCTGTTCCATTTCGACGGGATCCGCCCTGACGAGCACCGGCACAGGCGGCATGTCGAACACCAGCCTGGCATTGCATGCGGCCGCCTGGGAGGCCAGCAAGGACTGCACATTGACCAGCGCATCGCGCAAATCGACCACCGCCACACAGTCGAGTTGAGGCCGCGACCAATTTCGAAACCGCTCCAGAATGGCTGATGCCCGTTTTGCCTGTGCGACCGTATCGTCGAGAACCGGCGCCAGCCCATGACCTGCGGCGTCGCTGGCGAGTATCCTGCGGCAGGCCTGCGTCTGGGCAAGAATGGCGGTCAAGGGTTGGGTCAGCTCATGCGCCAGGCCACTGGCCATCTCGCCCAACGCATTCACGCGCGAAGCGTGCGCTAAACGGGACTCCAGCGCGCTCAGGCGCGCCTGCTCGACCGCCGCACGTGTGCGGATGCGCTGGCGCCAGGCAGCGAGCCCGGCGGCGTATACCGCGCTGACCAGCAAAAGAAGCGACGCGGCCTGCACAGGCGGAAAAAGATCGCTCGGCCTGATCGTCACGCCCGTTTCCAGCATCAGCGGCTGGGAGGCACTGGCCAGCGCCTTGGAAAAGCGGACGACGCCGCCTGAAGACGGCATGCGGTTCACAAGCGGCAGGCCATCGGGCATGGACAATCGCAACAACGCCTCAGGCCGCGACCAGTATGGGCTGGCCTCGCCGATGAGTTTGGCGGCATCGATGCCCAGCATCAGGCCGTAGCGCGCCTGCGCCGTATTGGGGCTGCGTTTGACCAAGGCATAATGATCGGCGCGGCCCGGAAAGGGCAGCACAGACACGCGGCCATCGGCGCCACCGGCCGCCGCGCGAATGCGCTGCGCAAATGTGGCCGAAAGCGGCCCGACGCCAACCGGCGGCGCGTCTGGCACCAGCGGGACGAGCTGTATTTCGTCGATGCGCGGATAAAAGTGTGCAATAGTCGCTGCCACATCGAGAAAAAGCCGATGGTCGCCTTGATTGGACGCCGAAGCGATGGCGGACAGCGCGGTCAGGTGCGCATCGTGCTGGCCAGCGCGCTGCGACGCCAGCCGGAGCAAGCCGTCGCTTTCGCGCTCCAGCGCCCCAATAAGCGACCGATACTCCCACGCCGCCAGCGCACCGCCGGCAAGCGCCAAAAGCAGGCACCAGACCAGGATCTGGCAGGATAGACTCCGAAGAATCAAGGGGCGGAGGGGCGTCATCAGTACATTGTTACAGGCGGGTATGAACCGAGCACCAGTGCGGCGGAACCGAAGGGCGATAGCCATGATACCGCCACCGGGCGGTTTTATCCCGCATCGCCCCCTTCCCCCACCGCCACGGCGCTTAGCCAAGCCAGCGCAACTTACGTTGGCGACGCGGGTCCGCCAGCCTGGACCAGCCCCATGATTTACATCAAAAAAGCTTTGCGGGAGCGCTCCAAGCGGCGTAGAGTAATCAATGATTATTCTTCTGCAACTGCAGGGAGACACAATCATGGAGCATGCAGATTGGCGCCTTGAAGGCGAATGGATCAAGAATTGCAGTTGTGCATACGGCTGCCCATGTGATTTCAATGCCAGGCCTACTTTGGGAGAGTGCAGCGGCTTGGTCGGTATGCGGATTACCAAAGGCCATTTCAACGATACGTCGCTGGATGGCCTTCATTTTTGCGCCACGGTGCATTTTCCTGGTGCACTGCACGAAGGAAACGGCGAGGTGCAACCCATCATCGACGAGCGGGCGTCACCCGAACAACGAGACGCGCTGCTGGCGATCTTTTCGGGCAAACACTCGGCGGAAGGCACGCTGTTCCATATTTTCAGCGTGATCGTCACCAAAGTGCACGACCCTGTGTTCGCACCGTTTACATTCCAGTTTGATAAAGACGGCCGTACGGGGCGGATGACAATACCCGGAATACTCGATACCGATATCGAGCCCATACGCAATCCCATTACCGGGCTGCCGCATCGCATCCGCGTCGTCATGCCGGAAGGGTTCGAGCACGAAGAAGGCGAAGTCGCGTCGTCGAATATTGAAAGCACGGGTGCCATACCCTTCAGCACCAAAGGCACACACAGCACCCTGGCCAACGTTGTGCAAACGCAGCATGGGCTGGAGCATGGCAAGGAGCGCCGCGCTCACTGATTCGGGGCGCCACTTATTCACGGGCCACCGCCAATGAACGGCACGCTGCTTGAGCGAGCATTGCGGCATGATCGCATTGTTGTGATCGGGAGCCTGTCTGTGCTCGTCCTTTTATCGTGGGGGTATCTCATTTTCGGCATGGCGCCCGGCCAGGAAATGCCGGCCATGATGGGTGAAGGCATCGGCATGGCCCCAATGACCGGCGATAGCATGGACATGCGGGCGATGCCGAACAATGGCACGGCGATGGCTGTCGGCGCGACACCATGGGCGCCCGCGCGATGGATCGCGATGGTGTCGATGTGGCTGGTGATGATGGCCGCCATGATGCTTCCAAGCGCGGCACCGATGATATTGCTGTATGCCAGAATTTCGCGGCGCCACGCCCTGGACGAGAGGCCGACACTTGGCGCCTATTTTTTCGTATTGGGCTATGCCGTGATCTGGGGTCTGGGCAGTTTCGCTGCCGTGGTTCTGCAGTACTGGCTGGAAATGCTGACACTGCTCTCGCCGGCAATGACTGTAACCAGTACCGCGCTGGCGGGGTCGCTACTGATCGCGGCGGGCGTCTACCAGTGGATGCCCTTGAAACACGCCTGTCTGCGCCGCTGCCGGTCTCCGTTGGACTTTTTGCTGACATACTGGCGCCCCGGCAGCGGCGGCGCATTCATCATGGGCGCGCAACACGGGCTGTACTGTGTGGGCTGCTGCTGGCTGATCATGCTTTTGCTCTTTGTGGGCGGGATCATGAATCTGTACTGGATTGCGGGCTTGGCCTTCTATGTACTGGTAGAAAAACTGTTTCCTGGCGGCCCATGGATCGGCCGGATCGCGGGTGTGGTGTTAATTGGCTGGGGTATGTGGACGCTGCTGGCCCTGCGGTAATTGACGACGCGGCAAACCGCTAAAACGAATAGCCGCGTACCCGGTCAAGCGGGGTGGTCGGCGCCAGGGAATACGCCTTGCCCCGCGAAATCGCCGGCAGACCCTTGCTCGAAATGCGCTTTCAGCATTTCATAGATATGCAGCGTCAGCGGGCTGATTGTGTCATTACGCGTCCATAGCATGTAGGTCATGGGAGGCAGGGCCGGCAGGCCATCTGACTCTCCCAATACGCGCATGTCCGCCCCCAGAAACTCGACGCTGCGAGCCGTAACACCCAGCCCTGCCCGCACGGCGGCCTTGATGCCAACCAGCGTGGGCGCGAGATAATTGATATGCCAGGTCAACGCAGTCGATGCCAGCGCGTCGAGCGCTATCTTGCGGAAAATGCTGCGCTCGTCGGCAAGAATCAGAGGCAAGGGCGCACGCTTGTTGTAGACGTAGTCAGCCGCACAGATCCACGCAACGGGCGAGGTGCGCAGCGCAAAACCTTTAAGCCCCGCGTCCCGGCGGGTTGAAATAGTCAGATCGATATCACCCGACGTCAGCGCATCCATCAGGAAGGGGCTGCGGTCTACGCGGATCTCCAACTGCACTTTCGGCGCATGTCGGGCAATGTGCGTCAATACCGGCGGCAGAATTGAATCGGCCACATCCAAAGGCGCGCCAAAGCGTATCTGGCCTGCCATCTGTTCCTGCCCTACCGTACGCAGCGCCTCATCGTTGATGGCAAGCAGGCGGCGGCCGTAATCGGCGAGCTGCCGCCCCTGTTGGGTAAGAACCCTGCGCCTGCCCTTTTTCTGGAACAGTACACAGCCCATCTGGGTTTCAAGCCGCTGCATCTGCTGCGTAACCGCCGATTGGGTTTTGAAAAGCGCCTCGGCCGCCCCCGAAAATGTATTAAATTTTTCAATAGTTATGAGCGTGCGCAGCAAATCAAGGTCTAGATTTCGCATAGGGAATACCCTGAATACAATCTTTTAAAAAGCCTTGCTTCATGGCTGAAATATTAGCATTGCTAATATAACTTCAAGAATAATTAATTTGTGGCGAGTATGACGCGCTCTTATAGTGAGTACACCTATGGGAGACCAACGACATGCACAACCCTGATGAAAAGCGGCAAGCCATTTCGGGCTTTATCGAAACCGCCAAGCAGCAAACCGCCGGCAAGGTGACGCGGCCCGCGCTCGATGTGGTGCTCGAAGCACTCAAAGGCATTGCCGCGCACCGGGACTGGTGGAGTGCGGCTGAATACCCGTCGCCCGAAGGCGACGAGTTGCAGGCCCGCTATCTCATTCACGAAGAGCCGGACAACAGCTATGCGCTCTATCTGAACGTCATGAAGCCCGGCAAGAAAATCGTTCCGCACAACCACACGACATGGGCCTGTATCGCCGCCGTGGAAGGCACCGAGAGCAATTACCTGTATGAGCGCACCGATGACGGACGCCAGCCCGGGTGCGCTACTTTACGCGAGACGGGCATGAAAAAAATCGGCCCCGGCGCTGGCATCGCGCTGTTGGCCGATGATATCCATGCCGTACGAATCGAAGATGACAGTATCCGCCATCTACACATGTACGGCCTGGCGCTGGAAAAACTGGATCGTCGCCTTGCTTTCGACATGGAGACGGGCACATGCAAGGTGATGCCAGTGGGCGTCCAGACGCGCCGGAGCACGGCTCAATGACGGAGATGGCTCGCTCGACGTCGCTCACCAGGCTCGGACGGCCGCATGCAGGCTGGGCGAATACCCCGATCGTGAAGGGCAGCACCTATATCTTTGAGAGCATTGATCAATGGCGTGATGCGCGTGCGCGGCGCGAACATGAACGCGTACTGTCTTATGGCGCGCGCGGCAATGAAACCGTCCATGCCCTTGAGGATGCAGTCACGGCGCTGGAAGGCGGGCACCGCAGCCAGCTTTTCCCCACCGGGCTCGCCGCTATTGCTGCAGCGATGCTGGGCTGCCTGAAGTCGGGCGATCATGTGTTGATCTCCGAAGGCGTCTATGAGCCGGTACACCGCCTTTTTTCTGGCCTGCTGGCGAACTACGGCATCACCCACAGCTTCTTCAAGGCCAATGATGAGGCCTGGGTCAACGCGTTGCGCCCGCATACCCGCATGGTATATGCGGAATCGCCGGGTTCGCTGTTGTACGACATGCTGGATCTTCCGGCCATGGCGCAGGTCTGCAGAGAGCGAGGCATCTTGCTGTGCGCCGACAACACCTGGGGGTCGAGCCTGAACTATCGCCCACTGGAACTGGGATGCGATCTGTCCATCGTTGCTGCCACGAAGTACCTTGGCGGTCATTCAGACGTCATGATGGGCGCGGTGACCGCCAACGAGCGGACATATGCCGCGATCGAAGACGCCAGTGTCAGCCTTGGCCAGACGGTCTCGGCGGAAGACGCATTCCTGATTCTTCGCGGCTTGCGCACGCTGGCGCTGCGGCTGGCGCGCCATGCCGCCAGCGCACTTGATATCGCGGTTTGGTTGACGGAGCAGAAGGCGGTGCGCAGTGTGTTCCACCCCGCAATGCCCGGTGACGCCAGCCATGCGTTATGGCGCCGCGACGCCTGTGGGAGCAATGGCCTGCTCACTGTCGAGTTTGATCCCGCTCTCGCGAGCGATGCGGTGGAGCGTGCGGTGGATGGACTCGAACTGTTCGGCATCGGGGCATCCTGGGGCGGGTACGAAAGCCTGGCACTTCCCGTAAACCCCGAACGGACACGACTCGCCGGACAGGAATGCGGCTATTTGCTGCGCTTGCACATAGGCCTGGAAGAACCCGAGGATCTCAAGAGAGACCTTGCGCGGCAGCTTGCCACGCTGGCTTGAATCGAAACAACCAATCTGTGATACCGATAATGTCAGAACCCCGTTTTCTGTATGTGGACGCGACGCGCCTCAAAGCCTGGCTGCATGACGGCGAGGAGATTGCGCTACTCGACGTCCGGGAACATGGCCAGTACGGCGAAGACCATTTATTCTTCGCCGTCCCGCTCCCTTATAGCCAGTTGGAGTATGGTGCAATCAAGCTGCTTCCTCGCAAACAGACACGCATCGTTCTGTACGGCGATGCGTCCACCCAACATGCTGTGGAAGCGTCGGCGTGCGCACTGGAACGTCTGGGCTATGCCAATGTGTTTCTGCTTCGCGGCGGCATAGAAGCGTGGAAAAACGCCGGCTATGCAACCTTCGCGGGCGTCAACCTGCCAAGCAAAACCTTCGGTGAACTGGCCGAACACGCGTACCAGACACCCAGCATTTCCGCGCACAAGCTGCATGAATTGCTGCATGACGCAAACCAGAACGTTATCGTGCTCGACGGACGGCCTGTCAGCGAGTACCGAAAAATGAATATCCCAGGCTCGATCTGCTGCCCCAACGGCGAATTGGCCCTGCGCATTGGCGCGCTCGCTCCCGATCCGCAAACGACTGTCGTCATCAACTGTGCAGGCCGCACGCGCAGCATCATCGGCGCACAAACGCTGATCAATCTTGGTGTCCCGAACACAATTTATGCGCTGGAGAATGGTACGCAAGGATGGTATCTGGCCGACCTGCCCCTGGAACACCAATCCAGCCGGCTGTACCCGCGGGAAGTCAGCGCCGACGCGCTGGCGGCGCAACAGGCGCGCGCTGCACAGCTGACGGCGCGGCTGGGGCTTCAGCGGGTCAGTCATCAGGAGCTTACACAGTGGCTGGCCGACGAAGAACGCACTGTCTACCTGTGCGATGTGCGTACTGAAGAAGAGCATCAGCAAGGAGACCTGCCGGCGCTTGCCCGCCACACGCCGGGCGGCCAGTTGATCCAGGCGACGGATCAGTACCTGGGCGTTCGCCAGGCGCGAGTGGTACTGTGCGACACCGATGGCGTCCGGGCACCTGTCGTCGCGAGCTGGCTCAAGCAATTGGGATGGGAGGTCTATCTGCTCGACAACCCGCATACGTTGGAAACCGTTCACCGCCCGCCCGCGTATCAGCCCAAACTCACGCATACCGCAGTGCTGCCTCGCGAGGCACTCGCCGCCTATCTGGCCGCGCATCCTGCCGCATGCCTGCTGGACGCGCGGTCAAGCGGAGATTTTCAGGCGCTTCGTCTGGCTGGCTCGCATTGGGTGATCCGCCCAACCCTGCGAGCCAAGACGGCAGGCTGCCTCGACAAGCCGATCGTGTTGCTGGGCACCGACCATGCCGCACTTTCGTTATTGGCGCAGGATCTGGAACACGATGGCGCCAAGGAGATCCAGATATGCGTCGTCGACGCAGCCTATCTGGCATCCAGCGGGCTGCCCGTGGAGGAAGGCGGTTTTCCTCTTTCTGACGACGTACGTATCGATTACTTGTTTTTCGTCCACGACAGGCACGACGGCAACAAGGATGCGGCCCGCCAGTATCTTGCGTGGGAAACCGGCCTGGTGGCCCAAATAGACCAACAGGAGCGCGATACGTTCTCTTTTCTCTGAAACGCTTGGCTGGAACGTCAATTCAGCCATTCAAAAAATAATTCAACTCGATGATTCGCACATCGATCACTCAATCTAAACCGAGGAGACACCTATGAATAATGCACCTTCATCTGTCCGCAAAGCGAGCGCGCTGGCGTTCGGTACGCTGTTGATACTTTCGGCCTGGCCGGGCGCAGCCTCCGCCAACCGGCTGGAAGACATCAAGCAGCGTGGCGTGCTGATCTGCGGCACCCAGAATGCCAGCTCGCCTTATGGTTTTCAGGATCCCAAAACGCGAGACTATGTGGGCTACGACGTGGACATGTGCCATGCCATCGCCCGGCAATTGGGTCTCAAGCTGCAACACAAACCACTGTCGACCGAGGCGCGTATTCCGGAAGTTAAACTGGGCCGCGTGGACATGGTCGCAGGTGCCGTAGCATGGCTGCCCAAGCGGGCAGAAGAGGTCGATTTCAGCCAGCAGTACCTGCAAGGCAATATCAAGGTTTTGGTGCGCAAAGACTCAGGCATCAAGACGCTTGCCGATCTCGCGGGCAAAAAGGTATGTGCGTCATCCGGCTCGAGCTCAGCCGCCATCGCGCAGAAGGTGTTGAAAGGCGCAGATGTCCTGACCTTCCAGAATATTTCTCAGTGCTATCTGGGCTTGCAAAATGACAAGGTCGCCGCCATGACAGCCGGAGAGCTGGTGCTGCTGCGATTCGCCAACGACTCAAAAAGCGGCGATTCGCCCACCGAGCTGATTGCCGAGCCCACCTATACCGAACACATCGGCGTCATCGTCAACAAAGGCGAACCTCAACTCAAGCAAGCCATCGACAATGCCATCGTCGCGCTGGACAAATCGGGAGAGCTTACCCGCATCTACGACAAATGGATGGGCCCGGACTCCATCTACAAGCTATCCCGCACATTCAAGGTAGAGCCGGTCGACGCAGCGGCTGCACGAGACAAGCAAACCAACTGAAGCACTTACAGGACGGGACGCGCGCCGTCCCGGTGTTTCCATGCAATTTTCATTCTCTATGCTCTCCGATCCGGAGATCATGGGCATGCTGTACACAGGTGTGACGGTTACCTTGCGGCTATTCGCGGGTGCACTGGTTTTGGGCTTCGCCATTGCTGCGCTGCTCTCGGCGATCAACCTGATTCCGTCCCGCCTCGTCCACTGCCTCGTCGCACTGTATGTCGAATACCACCGCAACGTGCCTACGGTCGTCCAGATACTGGTCTGGTATTTCGGCATGCCTGAGGTGCTGCCCAAGGCGCTGCGGCTCTGGATCAACCAGGGCAATACGGAGTTTTCGTTTGCGCTGATCGCCTTGTCGCTCAACGTAAGCGCCTACTACTACGAAGACATACGCTCGGGCATCAAAGCGATTGCCGCCACACAGACAGAAGCGGCCAGATCCGTTGGCCTGAGTGCGGTGCAAGCGCTGCGATATGTAGTACTGCCGCAGGCTGTGCGTTATGCAGTGCCCCCGCTCATCAATCGTTCGCTCATCCTTTTCAAGGATACAAGCCTGGCAATGGTTATAGGCGTCACCGAACTCACCTACCAAGTCAAGAAGATCGAAAACGCCACGTTTCAGACACTCCAGATTTTCATGATCTCAACACTGATCTATCTGTGCATCTCACTGGCAATCGCGATGCTGGGGGCCAGTATGGCGCGCCGCTACCCCGCGAACTTCAAGCGATGAGGAGGGCACAATATGATCGACTTCCTTGAAACCTACGGCTTGATGTTTCTGGTGGGCTCCTGGCCCAACGGCCCACTGGGCGGTTTCGCCGGCACCCTGGTATTGGCGGCGCTGGGGCTTGCGGGCGCGTTTCCCATTGCCCTGTTGATTGGTATCTCCCGCACCAGCCAATACCGGCCGCTTAAGCTCGCCTCTACAGTGTGGGTATATACGTTTCGATCCATACCGCTGATTATGATCATCTTCTGGGCGTACTTCATGCTGCCCGTATTGATCGGCGTGGACGTTCCACCCTTCTCGACCGCGCTATGCGCCATCATCGCATACGAATCTGCGTTTCTCGCTGAGATCATCCGCGCCGGGCTCGAGTCACTGCCCAAGGGGCAGGTGGAGGCGGCACGGGCTGTTGGCTTGGGATACTTCCAGACGCTGTTCTCCATACAACTGCCACAAGCATTGAGCAACATGATTCCGTCACTGCTCAATCAGTTTGTATCCACCATCAAGGCCACATCCATTGCATACATCATCGGCGTGCAAGAGGCCGCGTTTTCGGCGCAGCAGATCAACAGCATCGCGTTGACCGGCACGCTGCGCACCTATCTGATTCTGGCGATGTTCTACTTCCTAATCTGCGCACTGCTTTCGCGCCTGGCGGGAGTTCTGGAACGGCATCTGCAAAACAAGCGGCTGGGCATCGCCTGACTATCTGAATTCCGGGGAGAGAAAGATGATCGAGTTCGAAGGCGTCAACAAGTGGTACAAGAAATACCATGCGCTGAACAATATCTGCGGCGAGGTGAAAACGGGAGAAGTGCTGGTTGTCTGCGGGCCCTCGGGTTCGGGAAAATCCACCATGATCCGCACCATCAACAGGCTGGAAGAAATACAGGGCGGAACGATCAGGGTACAAGGCGAAAATATCTGCGGCGCCAGGACCGACATTAATCGGCTGCGGGCCCGTATCGGTTTTGTATTTCAGCAGTTCAACCTCTTTCCTCACCTGTCCGTCAAAGAAAACATTGCCCTCTCTCCCATAAAAGTGGGCGGGAAATCCCGTAAAGAAGCATATGAAATTGCCGAGGCCCTGCTTGAAAAGGTGGGCCTGCGTGCCAAGCTCGATGAGATGCCCGGCAACCTTTCCGGCGGCCAGCAGCAACGCGTGGCGATCGCGCGCGCGCTGGCCCAGGATCCTACGCTGATCCTTTTCGACGAGCCTACCAGCGCGCTCGATCCGGAGATGGTCGGCGAAGTATTACATGTCATGAAAGCATTGGCGGCTGATGGCATGACAATGGTGTGCGTCACGCATGAGATGCACTTCGCGCGGGAAGTCGCCGATCGCATCTGGTTCATGGATCAGGGGGAGATCCTGGAGGCCAGCACGCCGTCGGAGTTCTTTTGCGCTCCACAGCATGACCGGGCGAAGAAGTTTCTGGCGGATATTATTCACTGAGCGGCGGGTCCGGCAGGGTATCTTCCCCAGCCTCTCCCCTCGAATATAGTTGCAGCGATTTTCTGTGCTTTGTTCTATATTCTTATGCGGAGGCTTGCCATATCAGCGGCGCACGAACCGGCCATGCATGGGCCGGGTTCGCATGAACCAGTTCCACTCTTGCGCATTGGTCGTACGGCTGCACGCGGATGCCTGCGGCGCCGCCCCGCTGTTTTCCGCCTCCAACGTCCGCGCCCGATTCCCGGGCATCTCCGCTGTTGTATGTTTCGCTCATCCTCCAGGAGAGTTGCTATGACTACCATGATGAAAGCGGCCGTATTTGTGGAGCCCGGCCGCATCGAGCTGACTGAAAAACGCATTCCTGATGTCGGCCCCAATGACGCGCTGCTGCGGATCACGACGACCACCATTTGCGGCACCGACATACACATTCTGAAAGGCGAGTATCCAGTATCCAAGGGGCTGACAGTCGGTCACGAGCCCGTTGGCATTATCGAGAAGCTGGGCAGCGCGGTGACTGGCTATACCGAAGGTCAGCGCGTTATCGCCGGCGCCATCTGCCCGAACTTCAACTCCTATGCGGCACAGGACGGCGCGCCGTCGCAGGATGGCAGCTACCTGGTTCCCCAGGGCAAGTGCGGCTGCCATGGCTATAAGGCCACGGCGGGCTGGCGCTTTGGCAACATGATCGACGGCGCACAGGCGGAGTACATCCTGGTGCCGGATGCACAAGCCAATCTGGCGCCCATTCCCGATGGGCTGACAGATGAACAGGTGCTGATGTGCCCGGATATCATGTCAACCGGTTTCAAGGGCGCGGAGAACGCCAACATCCGGATCGGCGATACCGTCGTGGTTTTTGCGCAAGGCCCCATCGGCCTATGCGCGACCGCAGGCGCCCGCCTGTTGGGAGCCACCACCATTATTGCGGTGGATGGCAATGATCACCGACTCGGCATCTCGCAGCGCCTGGGCGCCGACATCACCCTGAACTTCAAGCAATGCGATGTTGTCGATGAGGTGATGAAAATAACGGGCGGCCGGGGCGCCGACTCAGCGATCGAAGCGCTGGGCACGCAAAGCACCTTCGAATCTGCGCTGCGGGTCATCAAGCCCGGTGGGACGCTGTCCAGCCTGGGGGTGTATTCACAGGATCTGACGATTCCGGTTTCCGCTTTCGCGGCCGGCCTTGGCGATCACAAAATCAATACTGCGCTGTGCCCGGGCGGCAAAGAGCGGATGCGACGCCTGATGAATGTGCTGGCCTCCAACCGCCTTGATCTGGGAGTGCTGGTAACACACACCTACAAGCTGGATGACATTGTCGACGCGTATGATCTGTTCGGCCATCAGCGCGACGGCGTACTGAAAGTAGCGCTAAAGCCCTCATAAGTTCGCGCGGGCCAGTGCCTGTGTGCCGGAGCCCGCCGCCTTTCCCCCCGAACCCAGCTCCGCAGCCGCCCCGGCCATCACCGCACACGATGGCGGGGACGCGGAGCCGTGCACACCTGGCTCCGCAGGGCTGGCATCGCTATATATCACGATGATCCAGCTGACGCGCGTGACGTATGCGAACGTGTGTTGCTGGACGACTTTCCCCGTACGCTCCACAAACCGAATCAATGCATCGGGAAATACCTCCCCCTTCCTTGAACCGCATCCTGATAGCCGCAGGCCAGCGCATGCAGTGCTGCGAATTTACATGACGGGTGGCGGGTGGCGGGGAACGCGATCGCGGGCCTGCGTTTGATCAGGATCAAACATTGCGCCCGGGTCGCTGCCAGATCCCGGCGATAAGCCGCGGTAATTGATATATGGCAAAGGAAGAGGGTCGCTAACTTCCTAAGATCACTAAAACTGACAACTGTAGGTTGAGATGCGCACGTTTATTCGTCGTCTGGGCCCGGCTTCGCAGCACGGCCCGGCGTGGCTTGCATTCATTGTTGCACTGATGCTGTGCCTGCTGGTACCGGCAGCCGTGGCGGCACCTCGCATTGCTGATTTCATGCCCAAGCTGAAAGCGTCGGAGGTGTTCCCCGGCGCCGACCGGCTGGGCCCGGTGGAAGGCAAACCCCCTGTGGCAAAAGCCTTTAAGGGCAACGAGCTGCTCGGCTATGTGTACATCACCAGCGATGTCGTCAATACACGCGGCTACTCAAGCTTCCCCATCGACACACTGATCGGGCTGTCCACCGACGGCGCCATTGTCAGCGCCAAGCTCATGGAACATCACGAGCCAATTGTGCTGATCGGTATTCCACAATCACGGGTCGAGCATTTCATCAACGGCTATCTGGGCCAGAACTACGTCAAGAATCCGCCCAAACCCGGTGCGCAGCCGCCGGTCGATATCATCAGCGGCGCCACCGTCACTATGATGGTGATCGGCGACAGCATCACCCGGTCGGCCCAAGCGGTCGGGCGAGCGCAAGGCATTGGACGGCCAGCGGGCGCCACAACTGCGGCAGCTACACCTCAGGTCGAAAAGCGCGTCATCGACATGGATCAGACCGGCACCGCGAGCTGGAGCAGCTTGCTGGACAGCGGCGCGATCAGCCGACTGCACATCACCATAGGCGCGCTCAACAAAACCTTTGCGGAAAGCGGGCGCGCAGGCGCGGCCGAGCATCCACAAAGCGGCGATCCCGACGATACCTTCATCGACATGTACGCCGCGCTGGTCAGCGTGCCGTCCATCGGGCGCAGCCTGCTTGGCGACGCCGAATACGATTATCTGAAGCAGCGCCTGCAGCCCGGCCAGCAGGCCATCCTCGTGGCCGGAAACGGCATCTATTCCTTCAAGGGCTCGGGCTACGTGCGCGGCGGCATCTTCGACCGCATTGAGGTCGTGCAGGATGTAAACAGCTTTCACTTCACCGACCTTGATCACCAACGGCTGGCGGACGTCATGGCCGAGGGTGCCCCCCAGTTCAAAGAGGTGGCGCTGTTCACCGTGCCCGCAAAGGCGACGTTCGACCCCACGCAGCCCTGGCGCCTGCAGCTTATGGTGCAGCGCGTGATCAACGTACAGGAAAAGGCTTTTGTCACCTACAACCTGAACTACGATCTTCCTCAGGCGTACACCAAGCCGGTGGCGTCGCCCCCTCAGACGGCAAGTGCCGCCGGAACGTCCGCAGGCCAGCCGCAGCCGGCCGCCAGCGCGGCGGAGGAGGAGCATGAGATCGACCAGGCTCCCGCGTTGTACAAACAGATCTGGGCTGCGAAGAAGATACAGATTGCCATTGTGGTAGCCGCCCTGCTGATCCTGGGTTGTGTTTTCTTTTTCCAAGACCGGCTCACGCGACACGAAGTCTTCTACAAGCGCTTCCGCACAGGCTTCCTGCTCTTCACACTGTTCTGGCTGGGCTGGTACGCCTCGGCCCAGTTGTCAGTGGTGAACGTGCTGACGTTCACGCATGCGCTGCGCACAGATTTCCGCTGGGAATACTTCCTGATGGACCCCGTCGTGTTCATACTGTGGGTCGCGACTGCCATCTCGCTGGTGTTCTGGAACCGCGGCGCCTTCTGCGGCTGGCTCTGCCCATTCGGCGCCATGCAAGAACTCACCAATAAGGTCGCACGCAAGCTGCGCATTCCGCAGATCAAGCTTTCATACAGCACCAATAACCGGCTGGCTGCGATCAAGTACATTGTCTTCATCTTCCTGTTCGGCTTCTCGCTGTACGAAATGGCGCTGGCGGAGAAGCTCGCCGAGGTCGAGCCCTTCAAGACAGCCATCATTCTCAAGTTCATCCGCGATTGGCCCTTTGTGATCTTCGCCGTGCTGTTGCTGCTGGCGGGGCTGTTCATCGAACGCTTCTACTGCCGTTACCTCTGTGCCCTGGGGGCGGCGCTGGCCATTCCGGCGCGCCTGCGCATCTTCGACTGGCTGCGCCGCTATCCCATGTGCGGCAACCCCTGTCAACGCTGTGCGACGGACTGTCCGGTGCAGGCGATCGAGCCTGAAGGCCCCATCAACCCCAATGAATGCATTCAATGTCTGAACTGCCAGATGCTGTATCACCACGAACAGAAGTGCCCGCATCTGATCCAGAAGAATGCGCGGCTGCAGCGACGCAAGGCGCCGCCAACCGAGGCAGCCGCGGCGCCCGCACCGGCGGCCAACCCCGCCATGCTGAAAGAAACAACGGTACGCCGCCCCACTGTTCGGCCGCGCACGCCCGACGATCCTGTTTCCAACCCCACAACCCCCTGATGCTACCGAGCCCGTTTCACGCGGGCGAAGCACGCCACCCCACACACGCTACTTCTTAGGGAGATCACATCATGTCCGATCAAAGCAAAGAGAAACACGGCCTGAGCCGCCGGGCATTTCTGGGTACCGCGGCACTTTCCGGCGCCGCGGCGGTCGGCGCAACGCACATGTCGTCCGCGTTCGCCGACGACGACAAAAAGAAGAAGAAAAACGGCCACCAGAGTGCCAATGTCGAGCCGGGCGAGCTGGACACCTACTATGCATTCAACTCAGGGGGGCAGTCAGGCGAAATCCGCATCATGGGGCTGCCGTCCATGCGTGAGTTCGTGCGCATTCCCATTTTCAACATCTGCAGCGCCACCGGCTGGGGCACCACCAACGAAAGCCGCAAGATCATGACCGAGGGCCTGACGCCCGAAACACTTGAATACGCCAAGACCCGCGGCGGCGTACTGCCCAACGGCGACGCGCACCACCCCCACATGTCGTTCACCGACGGCACCTATGACGGCCGCTACATTTTCATCAACGACAAGGCCAACAACCGTGTTGCACGGGTTCGCTGCGACGTAATGAAGTGCGACAAGATCATTGAGATCCCCAATGCGGACGGCATTCATGGCCTGCGCCCGCAGCGCTACCCGCGCACTGGCTACGTGTTCTGCAACGGTGAGCACATCGTGCCGCTGCCCAACGACGGTTCCGTATTCGGCAACCCGAAGGAAAACTATTGGTCTGTCTTCACCGCCATCGACGGCGATACGATGAAGATCGCTTGGCAGGTGATTGTGGATGGCAACCTGGACAACATGGACGCCGACTACCAGGGCAAGTACGCATTCTCCACGTGCTACAACTCCGAGAAAGGCCTGAACGTCAACGACATGGGCAGTAATGAACAAGACTGGGCGGTCGTGTTCAGCATCAAGGCCATCGAGGAAGGCGTCAAGAAGGGCGATTTCAAGGAGATGAACGGCGTCAAGGTGCTGGACGGCCGCAAGGGCTCCAAGTACACACGCTACATTCCGGTACCCAACTCGCCACACGGCTGCAATGCCGCGCCGGACGGCATCCACGTGGTCTTCAACGGCAAGCTCTCACCCACCGTGACCATGATCGACGTGCGCCGCCTCGACGACCTGTTCGCCGACAAGATCAAGCCCCGCGATACCGTCGTGGCTGAACCGCAGCTTGGCCTTGGCCCCCTGCATACGGCGTTCGACGGCCGCGGCAATGCCTACACGACGCTGTTCATCGACAGCCAGATGGTGAAGTGGAATATGGAAAAGGCCATCAAGGCCTACAACGGCGAGAAAGTGGACCCCATCATCCAGAAACTGGATGTGCATTATCAGCCCGGCCACAACCACACCACCATGGGCGAAACCAAAGAGGCCGACGGCAAGTGGCTGGTGTCGCTGAACAAGTTCTCCAAAGACCGCTTCCTTAACGTGGGCCCGCTCAAGCCCGAAAACGATCAGTTGATCGACATTTCGGGTGACGAGATGAAACTGGTGCACGACGGCCCAAGCTTCGCCGAACCGCACGATATGCTGCTGGTGCGCCGCGACAAGGTACGCCCGAAGCGCGTCTGGACGCGCGACGACCCATGGTGGGACGATGTGCGCAAGATGGCCGAGAAGGACGGCGTGACGCTGGAAGGCGCCTCGAAGGTTGTGCGCGACGGCAATAAGGTGCGCGTGTACATGACGGCGGTGGCGCCCGTTTTCACGGTGCCCAACTTCGAAGTCAACCAGGGCGACGAGGTCACCGTCGTGGTCACCAACATGGAAATGATCGAAGACCTGACGCACGGCTTTACGCTCTCGGGCTACGGTATCGCCATGGAGATCGGACCACAGCAGACATCATCGGTCACCTTCATCGCGGCGCGGCCGGGCGTTCATTGGTATTACTGCCAATGGTTCTGCCACGCACTGCATATGGAGATGTCGGGCCAGATGAACGTCAAGCCCAAGAAGGCGTAACGGAGGCCGCATGCGATACCGTTTCCCGCTTCAGGCAGCTTTGGCTGCCCTGCCGCTGATGCTTTCGGCGGCAGGCGGAACGGTGCGCGCGGCGACGGTGCACGTGCCCGCGCACGCGGATCTTCAAGCAGCCATCGCCGCGGCTGCGCCCGGCGATACGCTGCGGCTAGCCTCCGGCGAGTATCGCGGCAACATCGTCATCGACAAACCGATTGCACTGCAAGGCCCCGACGACCGTTCCGCCACACTGATCGGCGAACGTGAAGGGCGTACGATCTGGATCAAGGCGCCGGATGTTTCAGTCCGGCACCTCACCGTACGCCAGTCGGGCCTAAGCCTGCCCGATATGGACGCAGGCATCTTTCTGGATAAGACTGCGCACCGCGCACGCATCGTAGAAAACGACATCATCGACAACCTGGTCGGGGTGTATGTATGGGGCCCCGAAAACGCGTTGGTCACCGCCAACCGCATCGAGGGAAACAAACGCCTGCGCGTGAACGAACGCGGCAACGGCGTCACGATCTGGAACTCGCCGGGCTCGCGGATCGAAGGCAACATCATTTCGTACGGCCGGGATGGCATCTTTTCCAATGCAAGCCGCGAGAACGTCTTCAGCGGCAACCATTTCACGCACGTGCGCTACGCCGTGCATTACATGTACACAAACAAGAGCGAAGTCAGCAACAACGTTTCCATCGGCAACGAAATCGCCTATGCATTGATGTTTTCGCAGTTTCTGACCGTACGCAACAACATCGGCATCGACAGCACCCACCAAGGGCTGATGCTCAACGCTACCCAGCAGTCCACTATCGAAGGAAATATTGTGGACGGCGCGGAGAAAGGCGTATTCATCTATAACGCGAACTTCAATCGCATTGCGGACAATATTTTCAAGAACGCGGAGATCGGCGTGCACTACACGGCCGGCTCCGAAGGCAACGAGATTACGAACAATGCATTCGTAAACAACCAGAACCAAGTGAAGTACGTTGGCACACGCTTCCTGGAATGGTCGGTCGATGGCCGCGGCAACTACTGGAGCGACATGAGCGCCTTCGATCTGAATGGCGACGGCATCGGCGACACGGCATACCGGCCCAATGGCCTCATCGACCAGGTGATCTGGCGCGCTCCGTCCGCGCGCATGCTGTTGAACAGCCCCGCCGTAGCCATCGTGCGCTGGGCGCAGACACAGTTTCCAGCCATACTGCCGGGCGGCGTCATAGACAGCGCGCCCCTGATGACTCGCCCCACTCCCTCCACCCTGAAGAAATACGAGGTTCTGAATGAGCGTCGAGGCTAGCGCCCAGTCCCACACCAGGGGCGGCACGCAGGCGTCCGCCCCTTATGCCCTGGCAGGCGCCAGGGCTGCCCTGCCGGTCTCTCTTTCTGGCGTCACGAAACAATACGGCAAGCAGCGCGCGGTGGATGCCGTCAGCTTTGACTTATACCCAGGGCAATGCGTCGTGCTGGCCGGCCACAACGGCGCTGGAAAGAGCACACTGATCAAACTCATCCTGGGCCTGATCCGGGCAGAGGAAGGACGCGTGAATGTGTTGGGCCACGAAGCCGACAGCCGAGGCGCGGCGATACAGCGCAGGCATATCGGCTATCTGCCCGAAACCGTTGCGCTGTACCCTTCGTTGACGGGCGAGGAAACGCTCGCCTTCTATGCCCGCCTGAAAGGGTTGCCCACCACAGGCAATCACGATTTGCTGGCCCGCGTGGGCATCGCACAAGCGGCCAAGAAACGCGTCGGCGGTTATTCCAAAGGCATGCGTCAGCGGCTGGCCCTGGCTCAGGCCCTGCTGGGTGAGCCGCGCCTGCTTCTGCTGGATGAACCCACAACCGGCCTCGACCCGGCCTCGCGGCTGCTGTTCTACGACATTGTGGCAGCGCTGCGCAACGCGGGCGCGGCCATTCTGCTGAGCACGCATGCGCTTGCCGAACTTGAAAGCCAAGCCGATAGGGTCATTGTGATGCAACGCGGCAAAAAGATTGCCGACGGGACCTTGTCGGATCTACGCCGCGATGCCGGCTTACCCGTCCGGTTGTTGCTAACGCTCGACCGCGACCTGCCTGAGCCGCCCGCGGGGTGGCAGCGCGCCGGCGAACGGCGCCTGCTGCGCCAATGCCCCGAAAACGACAAGCTGGCCGCACTGCGCGAAGCCCAAGCCATACCCGGCGTTGTAGACATTGAGCTGGAGGCCCCCGGCCTGGATGAAATGTATGCGCACTTCCTGCGGCGCGAGGATGTTTGAGCCATGAACCCTACGCTGATCATTATCGAGAAAGAGTTCCGCGACGGCTTGCGCAACAAATGGGTGTTGGCTGTCACCGTACTGCTTGCCGCCTTGGCGCTGTCGCTGGGCTTTCTGGGCAGCGCGCCCACGGGAAGCGTCAAGGTTGATCCCTTGACGGTGACGGTCGTCAGTCTGTCCAGCCTGTCCATCTTCCTGGTGCCGCTGATCGCCATGCTGCTGTCCTACGACGCCATTGTGGGCGAAGTCGAACGCGGCACCATGGCGTTGCTGCTCAGCCACCCCGTTTCCCGCTGGCAAGTCGTGGTGGGCAAGTTCTTCGGCCATGTAGCGATACTGGGGTTGGCAACGGTTGCCGGTTATGGCCTGGCCGGAATCACACTGCAGATGGCGCATGGCGGCGTCGACTTCAGCGCCTGGATGCCGTTCGTCCTTCTGATTGCGGCAAGCATCCTGCTGGGCGCCAGTTTTCTGTCCGTGGGCTACCTGATCAGCGCCGTAGTGCGAGAACGCGCCACTGCGGCAGGCATTGCCATCGGTGTGTGGCTGTTCCTGGTGGTCATCTACGACATGGCGCTGCTCGGCATCCTGGTTGCGGATCAAGGCAAAACAATCACCTCATCCATTCTGAATGTGGTGCTGCTGTTCAACCCAACCGACGTCTATCGCCTGCTCAATCTTACCGGCTATGAGAACGTATCCATGTTCTCCGGCATGGCAGGCCTGAGCGAACAGGCACGCATCCCCGCTCAAGTGTTGATCGGTGCGCAGTTGCTGTGGATCGCCGCACCGTTTTCGCTGGCAATACTCGCATTCAAACGGAGGCCTA
The DNA here is from genome assembly GCF_021653995.1 of Paracandidimonas lactea. Classification (NCBI taxonomy): domain Bacteria; kingdom Pseudomonadati; phylum Pseudomonadota; class Betaproteobacteria; order Burkholderiales; family Alcaligenaceae; genus Paracandidimonas; species Paracandidimonas lactea. The sequence goes on along the minus strand of NZ_JAJJOZ010000002.1, from coordinate 598,190 downwards.
TATGAAGCGGGGCCTGACTGCATGCGCACTGCTGGCGCTGAGCTTGTTGCTGGGCGCCTGTAGCAAACAGAGCGACGATACGCCGCCGCCAGCGCCCCACGCGGCCATTCCGCAAGATGCAGTGGGCCACTACTGCGGCATGTTCCTGTACGAACACAAAGGGCCCAAAGGCCAGATCCTGCTGCGCGACCGCGAGCAGCCTGTGTGGTTCACCACCATACGCGAGTTGTTCGCGTACACGCAATTGCCTGAAGAGCCAAAGGCCATTGTTGCGGCCTATGTACAAGACATGGCCAAGATGACGCCTGAAGGCAATTTTCCGAATGATGCCTGGATAGATGCCCGCAAGGCGCACTATGTGATCCACAGCCGCTTTACCGGCGGCATGGGCACACAGGACGCCCTGCCCTTTGGCACCGAAGATGCCGCGCAGGCCTTCCAACGCCTGCACGGCGGCGAAGTGATCAGCTTTGAGACCATGCCTGAAAGTTATATTTTCGACGCCGGCATGAGCGTGCCGGTCCCCTCTGAATCGCCGGGCACAACGCCTGCTGGAGCCGCATCATGAATACGTTCAAAGCCTCCCGCCGCCGGTTTATCGGCATTATGGCCGCCGGCGCCGTCACCTCCGGCACCGTCGCGGCCAGCGTCTGGCCGAAACGCCGGGCTTACGCCGCACCGCCTCCAGCCGTTGTCAGCTGGCGCGGCATTGCACTGGGCGCCGACGCGACGCTGCGCATCCATCACCCTGATCGCGCATTCGCCCAGGCTTTGATCGACCGGTCCATTGCCGAAGTACATCGTCTGGAGCAGGTGTTCAGCCTCTATCAGGACGACAGCGCGCTGGTGCGCCTGAATCGCGACGGACGCCTGGACGACGCCCCACTGGATTTGCTGCGCTTGCTGCAAGAGGCACAAAGCTTCAGCCGGTTGACGGAGGGCGCCTTCGACCCGACAGTGCAGCCGCTCTGGAAGCTCTATGCGGATGCCGTTGTGGCAGGCCGCAAAGCTGTCAGTGCGGCAGGCCGCACCGGCCCCGGCCGCGCCGAGGCGGATGCTGTTACCGCTGGATCAACAGTTTTTGGCAGGCGATCGGCCATGCCTTCGGCGGCGGATATCCGGCGGGTACTAAGCCTGGTGGACTATCGCGCCATCGAGATCGATGGCCGTTCGGTACGCCTGGCCCGGCCTGGCATGGCGCTTACGCTGAACGGTATTGCACAAGGCTACATCACAGATCGCGTCACCGAACTGCTCAAGGAAGCAGGCATGGTGCATGTGCTGGTCGATATGGGGGAAATACGCGGCCTGAATGGCGGCCCAGGCAACCGTCCCTGGCGTGTGGGCCTGGCCGGCGACAGCGAAGACCGCAAGCCGCTGCGTATCATTGACCTGCGCGACCGTGCGATAAGCACCTCGTCGGGCCACGGCACGATATTCGACGCCGATGGCGCCATTACGCACCTGTTTGATCCGCACACCGGCAACCCCAAACCCCGCTACCGCAGCGTATCTGTGATGGCCAACGACGCAACCACCGCCGACGCACTCTCCACTGCATTTTCGCTGATGGACGAATCCGCCATAAAACGGATCACAGCCCAGCTGAAGCTGCGAACGTGGGTGCTGCGTGATGGTGAAACACAGCTTTCAGCCTTAAGCTGAGGCGTTCGTAGATTGATGCAACGCTCCATCACACGGATTACCTGTTGGCTTCTTGGCCACGATGATGGTGTACCAGGCATCGGAGTATGCTTGAACCAATAGGAACAATCTTTGTGTGTCGGCATACTCCGGTTGCCGGCAGGAGATCGCAATGAACGACGACTCGGTTCGCGGCGGCACGGCCCCAGTACCTGACGAGGCTGAACAGCCGGGCGTTGCGAAAGCGCCGGCGCACGACAACGCGGTGGAGCGCCATTTTCCGCAAATGCCCGCCTGGCATGTGACGCAATGGTTCAACACGGCCCAGCCAATTCAGGTCGACGATCTGCGCGGGCGGGTGGTGGTGCTGCATACCTTCCAGATGCTGTGCCCCGGATGCGTGCTGCATGGCATCCCGCAGGCCAAGCGGGTGTGGGATGCGTTCTCTCAGAAGAATGTGGCGGTGATTGGCCTGCACACTGTGTTCGAACACCATGAGGCCATGCGGGCGCCGTCGCTTGAGGCGTTCCTGCATGAATTCCGCGTCCAGTTTCCCGTTGGGATCGACGAGCCTTTAATTCATGGCGGCGTACCAAAAACGATGGCGATGCTGGGTTTGGAAGGTACACCTACGCTGCTGCTGCTTGACCGCCAGGGCCGAATACGCTTGCACCATTTCGGCCAACTGGACGACTTGCAGCTTGGCGCTGCGTTAGGCCGGTTGATTGCCGAGCCCTCTTGAGCAAACGGCAGGCACAGCGCCAGTGTCGACACGGCCGGCAGCCACAGTGGCGAAAACAGCCCCTACGCACACTGGCCGTCTTACACGCGGGGTTACAGCACGGGGCGCCTGATACCCGCAGGCTTTGCCGCTTCAAACATCGCAGCAAAAGCCAACAGCTCACGCTCGCCGCGCAGGCGGCCAACGATCTGGATGCCGACAGGCAGGCCGGTTGCACTGAAGCCGCAGGGCACAGAGATCGAGGGATGGCCGGTGACCGTGATGCGATAACTGGATCGCATCCAGGCGATGTAATGCTCCATGGCCACACCAGCGATCTGTTGCGGATATTCGGTATCCACCGGAAAGGGCAATACCTGTGAAACCGGCGCCACCAGAAAACGATACTGCTCCAGCAAACGCTGCATGCGCTGGAACATCGCCGTATGATTGCGCTCGGCCTGTGCAACTTCGGCGCCCGTCAGTGTCAGACCTTTGTCGATGTTCCAGCGTACCGTGTCCTTGAGCAACTCACCACGCTCGGCCCTGAGCTGGCCATAGTTGGCCGCAAAGGCGAGTGCGCGCAGCACTTCGAAGCTCTCGTCGGCGCCACTGAAATCGGGCTCGGCCTCATCCACCGCGCAACCCATGGCGCGCAGCGCATCGATCCCTTCGCCCAATACACGCGCCACCTCAGGCTCGACCGGCAGGCCCCCAAGTGTGGGGCTAACCGCAACGGGCAGGCCATCGCAGGCCATGGGCGAGATGTCTCGGAATACGCTAGCGCACTCCGGCAGGCTGAGCGGATCGGCATCGTGCGGCCCTGCCAGCACGCTGAATAAAAGTGCCACATCGCGCACGCTACGACCCATCGGGCCGCCAACCGTGAGCATATTGAACGCATTCGCACTTGGCGCCAGCGGCACTCTCCCGCTGGATGGCCGCAGACCCACGACATTGCAGAAACTCGCCGGATTGCGCAGCGACCCGCCCATGTCCGAGCCATCCGCCAGCGCAACCAGGCCCGCCGCCAACGCCGCAGCGCTGCCCCCGCTGCTGCCGCCCGCGGATACAGATGTGTCATAGGGGTTGCGGGTTGCCCCGAAGACTTCATTGAACGTATGCGAGCCCGCGCCAAACTCTGGCAGATTGGTCTTGCCGAGCGAAATCGCACCGGCCGCCTTCTGCCGCGCCACCACGGCGCTGTCGACGGTGGGCCGGAAATCTTTGAATGCAAGCGAACCGAAGGTAGTGCGTACACCCTCGGTGAGGTAAGAGTCTTTGTGAGCAACCGGCAAACCGAACAAAGGCCCAGGCACATGGCCCTGGGACAACAGGGTATCGGCCGTACGAGCCTGGTTGAGCGCCTGCTCGAACGTGGACGTGACAATGGCATTGATCCGCGGATTCAAGCGCTCGGCGCGGCTGATGTGCGCGCTGATCAGCTCATGAACGCCGATTTTTCGCGTCCGCACCGCGTGCGCCATGTCTGTCGCGCTAAGATAACAAAGCTCCTCTTCCGCTGCCATACTGCCTCCTTTTTATTTGGCACGCTTTTGCATGCCATTGTTGCATGCCTTTGTTATGCGAGCGTAGCGGGAGCAGCGGTTTACAGATTGGCGACCCGCGCGCCGCGTGCCGGCTGTGCGCGCGGCAACCTGGCGCCTCGCGCCTCCCCCTTCACACTCGCCGCATTACCTGCAGCCACCAGCCATAGCCACTCACTAAAACCACACCCCCGAGTACCAGCAGCGCACCCGCGAGAAAGGCGGGCTCGATGGGTTCGCTGAGCAGCCAGGCCCCCAGGATGACGCCAATAATAGGCGTCAGGAACGAGAATACGCCCAGAGGCGAGGCAAGGTATTTACTCAGCAGCCAATACCAGGCCAAGTAGCTAACGAAGGAAACCATAAGGGACTGGAACAGCAGGCTGCCCCACAGCATAGGCGTAAGCGTAAACGTGGTCTGGCCCAGCAGCATGGCGGCGCCAGGCAATATCACGAGCCCTCCCAGCAACTGATACTGCAACGGTTGGGTGGGCGGCAGTGCAGCCAGCCGTGTCGTGCGCACCACGACAGTGGTGGCTCCCCAGGCCAGGCCGCCCATCAGGGCCAGAAAATCGCCTAGCAGCATATTTGGCATGTCAGGCCCGAGGGCACTCGGCCCTCGCAGCAAAAAAGCGACCGCAATGCCACTGAACGCAAGCAATATACCCAGCCACTGCATGGGTGCCAGCCGCTCCGATGGCAGTTTCCATTGCAGGCCGAGCGCGGCGAAAATCGGGGCAGTGTAGAGAAAGACAATGCTATGGGCAGCCGAGGTGTATTGCAGCCCCTGGCCGACCATGACAAACTCGAGGCCGAACAGCACACCCGTAACCACCCCAGGCTTCCATATGCCATCGGCCACCGTTAGGCGTTCGTGCCGACTCAACATTACCAGGCCGACTAACAGCACACCTGCGCCCGACCGTATGGCGATCTGCAAGACTGGTGCCATGTCAGCCTGGGTGGCCTTGAGCAGGATCTGCTGCATGCTCCAGATCAGGCACAGTACGAGCATGAGCCCAACAGCGCGGGCGTCAAGAGATTGGCGGGTATCCACGTTCAGGCTCTCTGTTGAGGGATCGCGGCGGCGCGGCGAGGGTGTGACAGGCCGCCATTGTAGTACGGGGGCGATTCAAGGCAGAGTAATGCCAGGTACAGCAAAGGGCGGCCGACACAACCGACGATGCCTAACACTGCGAAGAATACCTGGCTCTGGGAGAGTAGCCGGCAGGCAGAAGATACGCGTACAGCGCAAAGCACCCGAAACGGCGACGGGTGCAGCGCAGAGCGAGGAGTACCGGGCAAGAACAGGTGGCTGGCGGCAATGGGCTGCCGCAGCCGGCTATAGCTGAACTTCTGCCGAACCTATGCCGTCGAAGGTGACGATCACGCGATCACCAGCTTGAGCATCGAGAATGCCGACCCAAGTCCCTGTGGTAACGACCGTTCCAGCAGGCACGACCGCGCCATTGCGCGTGGCGTGGCGCAACCAGACAGGCAGGCCCCACGTAGGGGTGCCGAGCGGGTGCGTGCCGCGGCGCTCCGTGATGGGCTGTGCGCCGATCTGCACACGACAGGTCTGCTGCGCCCAATCGCGTGCCGACCAGGGCTGCCAATCCCCCAGCACCAGTGCGCCGTGGCACTGTAGATCCGCAAGGCGCAGCAGTGCAGGCGCTGCCATGCATTCCTGCCAGCGAGAATCCACAATCTCGAGCGACACCGCCATGGCGTCGATCAATGCCTGGGCACTTTCCTCGTCTAAACGGGCGGCGGCGTGCTGGTCGATATCGCTACCCAGGCGCAGCGCGACTTCCGCTTCGATTCCACGCCGGTGAAAAACGAACACCCCCGCCTCGGCCGGGCTGTTCCACACCCCGGCGGGCGGCAATGATGCGTGCGTAAGCGTGGCGTCCCGATTGGGGCCGCCGGACTTCCAGTACCCAGGAAAACCGGCGTCGAACCAGCCAAGCGCATCGGCCACCACATCCTGTACGACATATGCCTGTTCAGCCGTCGCGATCACGCCGTCGTAGGGCGCCGCAGACAGCACCTTGCCTTCCCGGCGGGCGCCGATGAGTGCGTCAGCAACCTGCTGGGTATCGGTTGGAGACGCTGCACGCATTACGGATGACATGAATATGAGTTCCTGTATGAGAAGAGTCACGGTTGACGCCGGCACTGGGCGCGCCGGCGAGGCATCAAAATATCAACACGCCAGAACGGCAACGCAGCAAAGCGATCGCGTGTAAAAATGGCATCGCATTAAAACGATAAAGCATCAAAGCTCCGGCCAGCGATGCGCCCAAGGCGCGGCCGCCTCGTAAGCCTCGCCCAACGCCAGCAACTGATCATCGGCGCCGAAACGCCCGATCATCTGGATACCCATCGGCAGCCCGGATGCCGATGGCTCCACCGGCACAGCCAATGCGGGCAAACCCGCCGCATTGACCCAGCCCGTGAATATCGCATGGCCACGGGGCCCGACCTGCTGCCCATTGATCTTGGGTGGGTAGGCCTCTGTGGCCGGCCACGGCAAGGCAGCCGTCGCGGGCGTAATCAATACATCGTAATGGCCGAACAGGTGCACGCAATCGCGCCGCAGCACTTCGACATCATCCATCACCGCCCACAGTCTCGCAGCGCTATACCGAGCGCCCTGCTCCGCCATCTCCAGGTATTTCGGTGAAGCTGCCTCGCGCCACTGCGGGAAACGCTCGAACATGCGCGCAAGGCCCACCTGCCCCACGATGGGCCATGCTTCAGTCATGAAGGCAAGATTGAGCGGCATGACGCCTTCGCTTACCGCATGCCCGAGATCGCTCAAGACATCCACCGCCCGGCGGCAATGGCCTGCAATCTCCGAATCGACCGGTGCACTGTCTATCGTGGGCACATAAAGGATGCGCAAGGTTTCATGGCCCGCCGAGCGGCGGCTGGCTTCGGCGGCGCAAAGCGATCGTCGATCCAGGGCCTGCGGCCCGCGCAACACCGCAAACATGGCCCGAGCATCCGCCACCGTACGCGCCAAAGGCCCCGCCACCTCGAAATCGAGCAGCAGCGATGGCAAGCCTTCATCACGTGCGATGGCGCCGATGGAGGGTTTAAGCCCCACCAGCCCGCAATGCGAGGCCGGGCGGCGTATCGAACCGCCACCGTCAGTGCCAAGCGCAATCGGTGTCACCCCCGCCGCCACGCTCGCCACCGCGCCGCCGCTGGAACCGCCAGGCGTAAGCGCCGTATCCCACGGATTGACCGTGGCGCCGAACAGGACATTGTCGGTATAGCCCTCCAGCGCGAACTCAGGCAGGTTGGTCTTGCCGATGAACAGCGCACCCGCCTCCCGCAGGCGGGCCACTGGCATCTCATCGGCGGCGGCCTGATGCGTGCGCAGCGCGGGAGACCCCCACGTTGTTGGCTGGTCGCTAGTCTGCAAGTTGTCTTTGATGCTGACGGGCACGCCGTCCAGCGCCGACAGCGGACGGCCTGCCGCATAACGTTCGGTGGACGCCTGCGCATCGCGAAGCATCGCCGCATCACGCCGGGCGATCACCGCGTTCAGCTGCGGATTGACCTCATCCAGCCGGCGCAGGCAAGCCTGCGCCACCTCAGTCGGCGTAAGCGCGCCGTCGCGATACTGCTGATGCAGCCGCACCGCTGTCAGGCGCCACACTTCAGATTGCTCGATCATTGTGTATCCCTGGTTCTCTCTACATTACATTTGTGCCGGCAGCCAGGTAGCCAGCCCGGGTGCTGCCATCAGGAGCAGCGTAAACAGAATCATGATGATGGCATACGGCACAGCCCCCCAGATCGCATCCTGGATACCGCCATTATCCGGCCGGATACCATGCACGACGAACAGATTCATACCCACCGGCGGTGTAATCATGCCCAACTCGCACACCAGCACGATGAAGATGCCGTACCAGATGGGATCGACACCAAGCGCCATCGCGATAGGATAGGTGATGGGAATGGTGGCCACCTGCATGGACAGCACATCCATGAACATGCCCAATATCAGGTAAAACACCAACAGCGCCAGGATCAGGCCGGTGGCGGAAAACCCGAGGCTCACCACCCATTTGGTCATCGACTCAGCGACACCTGTCAGACTGATCGTAAGGTTCAGGATAAAAGCGGCAACCATGATCAGCAGGATCATGCCGCTGATGCGCGCGCTGGAAATAAAGCAATTGCGCATCAATTCCCAGCTCATCCTGCCCGACTTCCACACGAAGAACAGCGCGGCGATAACACCCAGCGCAGCGCTTTCAGTTGTGGTGGCAATACCGAAATACAGGCTGCCCATCACCACGCCGAACACCACTGCGGGCGGAACGAAGTGGCGCAGCAGGCGGATGCGCTCGTCCAGCGGCACTTTCTCTTCGCGCATGGTCTCCTTGCTCCAGAGCGCCGCCCCTGCGATATAGAGCATAAAGATAAGCGTCAGCAAAATGCCCGGGATGATGCCGGCGATGAACAGCTTGCCGATGGAGTTGTTGGTGAGCGAACCATAAACAATCATGTTAAGGCTGGGCGGGATGAGGATGCCCAGTGTGCCCCCTGCGGCCAGCGAGCCGAGGGAAGAGCGCATTGAATACCCGCGCGCGCGCAGCGACGGCAAGGCAACGGTGCCCACTGTGGCAGCCGTCGCCACCGACGAGCCTGACGTGGCGGCGAACAAGGCGCTACTGCCGATGTTCGTGTGCAGCAGGCCGCCGGGCAGGCGGCCCAGCCATGCCGCCAGCGTTGTGTACATGCGGTCGGCAATGCCTGAGCGCAGCAGCAGTTCGCCCAACAGCACGAACAGCGGTATGCACGTCAACAGGTTATCGTTCTGAACGCCCCACACCACGGGCGCGATGGAGTCCAGGAAAGGTATGCCATAGGCGGCGATGCCACCGACAATGCCTACTGCCGCCATGGAGACGACAATAGGCAGGCCGACCAGCATCATCGCCAGCATGGCGAAGAAACCCACGGAAATCATGGCTACACTCATCACGCCTCTCCTTGCTGGCGCTTGGCCAGGTCATCCAGCTCTTCCTTGACCTCTTCCTTCACGCTCTTGGGCGAGAACTCGCGCAGCAGCGACGACTCATCCCGGCGCAGGAGCAGCCCGATGGCGCGAAGGCCATATACCGTGCTGATCGCCGCGAATATGCCCAGCGCAATGAACCAGACAGATTGAGGATAGATCAAGGGTGTGGCCCAGGGTGTGGGCGCTGTACTGCCGTAGGAAAGCGTATCGATCAGCACCTGCACGGCATTCCACCCGATGAACAGGCCGAATGCTGAGAGACTGATCACCGACAGCGCGTTCAGCCAAGCCTGCATACGTTTCGGGAAGCGCTCATGAAACACATCGACCCGGATATGGGCGCGGCCGATCAGCGCAATGCTGAATGCCAGGGTCGAACCAACGGCCAGTGCGTAGCCACCAAGTTCATCCGCCCCTTGCAGCGAAAAGTTGAACACTTTCCGGCAAATAGTCTCGACCGAGACAATCGCCGACAGTGCCAGAAAGATAACGCCAAACAGAACGCCCAGCACGGCTTCGACACGCTGCATGCCGCGAGCCCGGGCCTTAGGCCCGGTTTCGCTGCTCGCGTGCCCCACCGCCGCACCTTCTGTATTCGCCGCGGCGAACCGCGGCAGGTTCTTGGATGGGGCCGCGCTCATCATTTGATCCCCACTACCGGGCCGACGGCCGTTTTCCAGTTGTCTACACAACCTTTGTTGACCTTGTTGCACACATCAGACCATGCGGGTAGCGACACCTTGGTGACGGCGTCCTTGAGCATGGCCCTATCGGCATCGGAGACGGGCACATCGACTAGCTTGAACTTCTTGCCGGTTTCACAAGCTTTGCCGGCATTACAGCTTACGGCATCCTTGAACAAGGCTTCAGAGTAGGTCCAGATATCGTTCGTCATGGCAGTCACCGCCGCCTGCAGCTTGGTCTGCTGCTCGGAGGACAGTTTGTCCCATGCCCTTTTGGTGATGACGTAGCCGTTTATTGCCATCTGGAAGCCGATTGGCAATTGGTGCGTCGTCACTTCAGGCCAGCCCGACGAGTTGGCGGAACTGGGGCCGGTAATGGCGCAATCCACCACCCCCAGCGACAAAGACTGATGCGTGTCGGCAAACGAAATGGGTACGGGCGTGCCACCCAGCGAGTCGATGAACTTGGCGAGATTCTGGTCGTATACGCGCACCTTCAAGCCTTTGATATCGGCCAGCTTGGTGATGGGTTTGTTGCAGAACAGAATCTGGGGGCCAAAGGGGAATACGCCCAGCAGCTTGACGCCGAACTGCTTCTGCAACCGTTCGTCGGCTTGCTTGTAGAACGCATCCACCACCTTGCGCGCCGTCGGGTAGTCGGGGTTCAGGCCAACCAGGTCAAATCCCAGCAGCGTCGGTTCATCGCGCGCGTTCTGGGGAAAGCGCAGCGACGCCATTTCAAACAGCCCGGACTTCAACACCCGCAATTCTTCTGTGTCTTTGATGCCCAGCGTATCGATGGGTTTGTAATCCATCTCGATCGGCAGACCGGTGCTCTCCTTGAACTTTTCGAAGAAAGGCTGTTCTTTCTTGGCCTGGATCAGACCTGTGGCCAGGGGCTGGCCGATAACACGGAGCTTCAGGGCTTCGGCGGCCGACGCGCCCGCGCAAAGCCCGGCGGCCAGCGCGGCCGCCACCATGATACGTAGATAGTTCTTCGACATCGTTGTCTCCTCGAGGCTGTATTGTGGCGTTGTTGTTGTAGCGTGTGTGCAGGATGTTGGTGCTTGTATGGGTATTGGTCAGTGCGCTGACGATATGCGCATTCGCGCCTTACAGCGTACCTTCCAGCGTTTCTTCCTGTTGCTGCGCTCCTTGTTTAGCGTGAGGTTGGGTGATGGATGACTCGTTCGGGTGGCGCGCCTGCGGCTTGGCGGTGGCCTGCAAATGCGCCATCGCGGCGGCCACGCCATCGCCCTTCAGCGCCACACCCGCCATGCTCAGGCCCATCTGACAGCCACCGAGCGTAGCGATCAGCGTCAAATCATTGGCATCGCCCAGGTGGCCGATGCGGAACATCAGACCCTTCAGCTTGCCCAGGCCTGCGCCCAGCGACATATTGAAGTTCTCGTAAATCAGTTTGCGCACCTGATCGGCGTCTACACCCTTGGGCATCATCACACCTGTCAGCACGGGAGAATGGCAGGCCTCCTCAACGCACTGAATTTCCAGCCCCCACGCATTCACAGCTGCGCGGCAGGCGGCGGCGAGGCGCTGGTGACGGGCAAACACGTTGTCCAGCCCCTCTTCCTGGATCATGTCCAGCGCTTCCGACAAGCCATACAACAGGTTGGTGTTGGGCGTATAAGGCCAATAGCCTGTCTTGTTCATTTCGACGATTTCGTCCCAGGCCCAGAACGAACGGCCCAGGGTGGCACGCTTGCTGGCTTCCAGCGCCTTGGGCGAAAGCGCATTGAAACTGATGCCCGGAGGAAGCATCAAACCTTTTTGGGAACCGCTGACCGTGACATCGACCCCCCATTCATCGTGGCGATAATCGGCCGACGCCAGCCCCGAGATGGTATCGACCATCAGCAGCGCCGGATGCCCGGCGGCGTCAATGGCGCGGCGCACGGCGGCAATGTCGGATGTGACACCAGTGGAAGTTTCGTTGTGTACGACACATACCGCCTTGATGGTGTGGCCGGCGTCCTGTTTGAGGCGCGCCTCAACCATGTCGGCCTGCACGCCACGGCGCCACCCTTCGATACCCGGCAGCCCCAAGAACTCCGGCTTCAGCCCCAGCCGCTCGGCCATCTTCTTCCAGAGCGTGGCGAAGTGGCCGGTTTCATACATCAGAACCGTATCGCCCTTGCTCATGGTATTGCTGAGCGCAGCTTCCCACGCGCCCGTGCCCGAGGCCGGATAGATAACGACTGGATGTTTGGTCTTGAAGATCTTTCCGATTTCACCCAGCACTTTACGACCCAGCACCCCAAACTCGGGGCCGCGATGGTCTATCGTGGGGTAGCTGATGGCCCGCAGAATGCGGTCGGGAACCGGGCTGGGGCCGGGAATCTGAAGATAGTGGCGTCCAGCAGGGTGGAAATTCAGATTAGGCATTGCGGGCATCTCCTAACGAGAGTGGTGTGGTTATACGTTATACAAAATACAATAGCAGAAAGCCCACTCTATAAGTTAGTCGGGGATTACCCGATGTTTTCGTGCTTTTTTGAATATATAATACAAAAATGAATACTACTCCTCCTGCCGACATGAGCGTAGTCCGCGACACCCTGCACCAGCGGGTGGCTGCGCGTCTGCGCGAACTGCTTGTCCAGGGCACGCTCAAGCCTGGCAGCAAACTCAACGAACGCGAGCTTTGCGAGATTCTCGGGGTTTCACGCACCCCATTGCGCGAAGCCATCCGCCTGCTCGCCGCCGAAGGCTTGGTCGTGCTCGAACCTGGCCGCGGCGCGTTCGCGCCGGTTCTCACCGACGACGACATTGCCAATGCATTCGATGTGCTGGCGTCTCTCGAAGGCCTGGCCGGCGAGCTGGCTGCGCAGCGTGTTACCGAGCCGGAGCTCACCGAGCTGCGCGCGCTGCAACACGAAATGCAGGCCGCCTTCGAACGCCGCGACTTGCCAACGTATTACCGGCTCAACGCACGCACCCACGATCTACTGAGCGAAGCCGCCCGCAACCCGGTTTTGCGCGACACCTGGAAGCAGTTGAACAGCCGCATGCATGCGCTGCGCTTTCGTTCAAACCAAGACGAACAGAAATGGGCACATGCGCTCAATGAGCATGCGCAGATCCTGGCGGCGCTGCAACAGCGCGACAGCACAGCTGCACGCCAGCTGCTTGAGCAGCATTTGCGGCGCAAGCGCGATGCCGTGCTCGAACACCGCACGGCAGCCCGCGAGAAAGATGCCGGCGCACTGGCCGGCTGACCGAGGCTGCCCTCAAGCGCCCGTACCGGCTGCTTGACGCTATCCGCGCATACATCCGCTCCGGTTGATTGGCGTTGCCCACACCGGCGCCTGCGTCGGTTGATTGGCGCTATCCATACTGGGGGCCGCACCGGGATGCCGTCGAATCAGGCGGCCGATGCCAGGTCAGGCGGCCGCCTCTTTCAGCCCCCAGGCATACGAAGCCATGGAAAGCACGCCGTAGGTCACTTCATCGTCCAGCAGTACCGGCGCCTCATTGCCGCCGGTTGCCGCCATGGCCACCAGCAGAGGCAGAAAATGCTCCTCGGTGGGATGGGCGCGCTGCGCGTGGGGCGCCAGAGCGCGGTAGTCTGCCAACAAGGGTAGGTTCGGGGCCCGCACCGCTGCATCCACCCAGGCGCTGAATTCCTCGACATAAGGCTCGACACGCGTATTCTGGCCGCGGAACTCATACAGATTGTGCGTCATGCTGCCCGAGCCAATGATGGCAATGCCTTGCTGGCGCAGGGGCGCCAGTGCCCGCCCCAACGCTACCGCGCCGTGCGTGTCCAGCGCATGGGGCAGCGACACCTGGAAGGCAGGTATGTTGGCATCGGGCAGCAAATGCATCAGCGGCACCCATGCGCCATGGTCCAGCCCGCGCTCGGTATCCTCGCGAACGGGCCAGCCGCTTTCACGCAAGAGGGTCAGTGCCTTCGCGGCGGCCTCCGGGGCGCCGGCCACCGGATAGCGCAGGGCATACAGGGCGGCTGGGAAACCACCAAAATCATGGATGGTTTCCGGAGCCGCCGTAGTGGCGACCTCCAGGTCGCGCGTCTGCCAGTGCGGTGACACCACCAGAATGGCGCGGGCACCTGTCAGGCCGCGGCCCGCCCGCGTCAAGCGGGGGCCCAGGCGGCCGGGCTCCAGCGCAAACGTCGGCGCCCCGTGGGAAATAAACAATACGGGTGCAATAGACAGGTCAGACATGATGGGATCTCCGGAAAGACGGTTCCCTCCGGGTGGCCGGAGGGACATATTGCGCGAAACAGCTCAGCAGCTGCGACGCGTATCGACGCACGCAGCGCCGGTCTACCGCCACAGCGCGTATCGACATAAGCCGCGTTGGGCGGCTGCGGCGCATGTCGAAATACGCAGCGCTGCTCAGCGGCCGCGGCGCGCGTCCATGCTGAGAGCACCCGCGCCATGGGCAGCCAAGGTCAGCAGGCCACCAATCACAGCAATGTTCTTGTAGAACAGCAGTTGCTGCATCATCACCTGGTCGGCAGGCACAGACCAGAACGTATGGAAGGAGAACGTGGCCACAACGGTGAATACAGCCATGACCAACGCCGCGATACGCGTGTGGAAGCCGGCAATAAGCGCCAGGCTGCCGCCTACCTCAACAATGATGGCGACAATGGCGGCCAGCGTGGGCGCAGGCAGGCCAATAGAATTAATGTAGCCCACGGTGCCGGCAAAGCCGGTGATCTTGCTCAGGCCCGCGGGCAGGAACAGCGCGATGATGGCGAGCCGGCCAAACAGGCTCAGCAGGCTCGAGGAGGTCGACGCTTGTGCGGCGGCAGTTGTGTTTGCAGCGATGGTGGTCATGATTAGGTTTCCTTGATGAAAGCATGAACGGTACAGACGTTTCGTGGTTCAGCCCCCGCTCCGACCAGCATAGAAGGGGATACCGGGGCAGCCATGGATGTCACTGTATTTGTTCCACATCAAGAAATAAACATATTTGTATTAAACTCACTGTTTACTTTTACAAAACAATATTCGATATTCTTCCCTGCATTCCAGGTTTCCGGAACCGGTGCATCACCAAATGCACGCGGGTGCCAGCTTTCCTGAGCGGGGGCATTACACCGGTTCAGGCCCCGCCTTGTTTTCCAAGCCGATGCATCACATGGTTCAGGCACATGTCTGGTTTCGTGAACCGATGCGTCACGGAGCTTAGGCGTGTGAGGGGTCGTTATCCGGCGAAATCTCCGCCGCGCAATTTGTGCGTGGCGGCCCACCCCATGATTGCAGCGAGGGCACGACGCGAACCGTATGGACCGCTTCCAGGAAATGAAGGTGTTTGTCGCCATCGTCGATTGCGGCAGTTTTGTCGGTGCGGCCGATATGCTCGGCTTATCAAAGGCGGCAGTGTCGCGCACACTGAACGAACTCGAGAGCCGGTTGGGTGTGCGCTTGCTTAACCGCACCACCCGGCGCCTTTCACTCACCGGCGAAGGCGCCACCTTCCACATACGCAGCAAGGCCGTGTTGGCCGACGTGGACGAAGCCGAGGCCGAGATCACCGCCGGCACCGGCGAGGCGCGCGGCCCGCTTAAGATCAACGCGCCCGTTACCTTCGGCCTGCTGCATCTGGCACCGTTGTGGGGCGGCTTCATGGCCCAGCACCCAGCCGTGATGCTGGACATTACACTGGCCGATCGCCTGGTGGATGTGGTGGAAGAAGGCTACGATCTGGTGATACGCGTCGGGCGGCTGCGCAGCTCATCGCTCATCAGCCGTCAGTTATCGAGCACACGCATGGTGTTGTGCGCCTCGCCGCGCTATCTTGATGAGCACGGCCGCCCCACTGAGCCCGCCGAACTGGCGAGCCACTCCATCCTGGCCTACAGCCTGTTTTCCATGGGCGACCAATGGGCCTTCACGGGGCCCGACGGGCCGGTAAGCGTCAATGTCAACCCGCGCATGCGCACCAATAGCGGCGACACCTGCCGCGATGCCGCCCTGCAACACATGGGTATCATTCTGCAACCATCGTTTCTTGTGGGCGATGACCTGCGCAGCGGCGCGCTCGAAGAAATCATGCCCAACTACCGTTCGATAGAGCTGGGCGTATACGCGCTCTACCCGAGCAGACAGCATGTTTCGCCCAAGGTACGGCTACTGATTGATTACCTGCGGCAAGCGCTGGGGGGCCGGACATGGTGACATCGATTGGGGCACGGAAACAGACGTTTTGTTTCGTTACCTTGCGCAAGAACGCCGCCCCCCGCCCACCAGCGCCTATATCGCCATTTCGGTCGGCGGCGCGTACAAGCCCGCACGGGCGGTGCGCGCACCCATCCGCACCAAACTAGAAGCCATTCCCACAGCGCTTGCCACGCCATCAATAATCGGCACGCCGAATTCGCTGCCGAGCTGCCGATGCAGGGCAGCCATCCCGGCGCAGCCCAGAACGATGGCCGTGGCGCCGTCATCATCAATGGCACGCCGTATCGTGGCGCGCAGCTTGCCCACGGCTTGATCCGACGGATGCTCCAGATCCAGCACGGGCACGTTCGCCGCCAGCACCGACGCGCAACGGTGCAAAAGGCCGTAGCGCTGCAAATTGGCACGCAGTATGGGCGTGGAGCACGGCAGGGTTGTCACCACTGAAAACTGCTCTGCCACACACGCGGCTGCATAATATGCCGCTTCACCTATACCCACCACCGGTTTACTCGTGATGCTGCGCGCAGCATCCAGCCCGGTATCATCAAAGCACGCAATGATAAAGGCATCGGCGCAGTGATCGCCGGCGATTATATCCAGCAGCCCCGGAACTGCACGCGCGCCATCGACCACGCCCTGAATCGCGGACGGCCCCATATGATTCGTGACGCCGCGCACCTTGATATCTTCGGCACCCGCGCACTGTGCCGCGACGGTGATCGCATCGGTCATCGTCGACGACGCATTGGGATTGACGATCAGCACGTTCATGTCGGCACGGCCTCTTGCGTGGCAGGCATGCGAAGGCGCTCGGATTGCTTGCTTTCCCACTGTGCCACCGACATGGTGGGCAAATCGAAGAGGTCGCGTGTGCTTGCGTAGGCGTGGCCGCCCATGCGGCCTACAGCATCCAGCCCCGCCTGGTCCACATAGAAACGCTGCGCGTCGAGAATGTCTTCACGGATGTGCATACGCACCACCTGCCCCATAATGATTTCACGCGAACGACCGACGTTAAGCGTGACATAGCGACGGCATTCGAGCGCGATCGGCGACTCGAGAATATACGGGCAATCGACGGCCACGCCCGGCATGGGCGTCAGCCCAGCGGCAGCGAGCTCGTCTACATTGGGCGGAAACGGCACCGCACAGGTATTCATGGCATCCATCAGCGCCATGTCCACGATATTGACCGTGAACACTTCTGTCATCCGTATATTGCGGGCGGTATCTTTGAACGACACGTCTTCATGGTTTTCGACGCCGAGCGCGACAATGGCGGGATCGGCGGACAGGCAATTGAAAAAACTGTATGGTGCTGCATTCGCCACCCCGTCTGTGCTGCGCGTGGTCACCAGCGCAATAGGCCGCGGCACGACAGCGCCGATCAGAAGCTTGTATCGCTCCCGGGCAGAAATCTGGCTGAAATCCACACTGACATGGTGACGGCCTGCGCATGCGGCCAGAGTTTGCGACACAGACATACAGCGTCTCCTGATTTGCAATATTGAAAAATACGACCTACGTTGAATGGACGTAGCCGCTCAAGATGGCCCGAATATCGGGCTCCAAGCCCTGTTCGGTGATGTTGGCGCGCGCTTCAACGGCGCTTAAATGGTGCTCCATGACGTGCATGGCTTTGTCGGGGTCACGGCGCTGCAGCGCATCGATAATTTGCATGTGCTCATCAATGCCGCACTCGCCCGAGTGCGGACGGCTGTAGAGCGCCAGTATGAGTGAGCAACGCGAGACAATCTCACTGACATAGCGGGCCAGCGGGCGCGAGCCCGTAAGCTCGGCCAGCAGCGTATGAAACTCCCCCGCTAGCCGCATGGATAACGGCCCCTTGCTGCCCAGCGCCGCTTCTTCTTTGCGCACATGCTCGCGCAGCGCATCCAGTATTGCCGGGCTGACTTGCCGCGCCAGACGCGAGACTACTTCGCGCTCAAGACAGCGGCGCAGCGAAAAAATATCCAGCGCTTCTTCGAGTGAAGGCTCGGCAACGGTAGCCCCTTTGTTGGGGCGAATATCCACCAGCCCTTCGGCGCTCAGCCGCACCAGCGCATTGCGTACGCTGGTACGGCTGACGCCGAACTGCTCGCCGATGATGTCTTCGGGCAATTTGACGCCCGGACGCAATGCCTGCTCGATGATGGCGCGGCGCAGCGAGTAGTAGATCGCTTCGCTGCGGTTTGCTTGTTGATTGGACATGCTCATATTGTATTCAATTTGTTTAATTAATTGTATACGACAATTTCCGAAAAAGGACGGATCACTTCGAAAATCCCGTAAAAAAGCGAACAACACAAACACTATAAAGGACACAACAACAACAACAACTGCAGGTGCAGGTGCAGGTGCAGGTGCAGGTGCAGGAGCAGCCAGGACCATGGCGGCGGCACTCATGGCTGCAACTACGGCCGGGGATTGATCGCGGCGAGGCGCGGGTACGGCTCACATACCCCAGAGAAACGCAAAACAATCGCAGCGCCCCCCCCTACTCCGTTACGAGCCTGGGCACTAGGGAAAATACCCAAATGATTTCCATAGATTGTGTACGATTTAGCATTTATTATGCATACATTCAAAAACCGGAGACATGCTGATGCGATCCAAACACTTCATTGCCGCCCTGACGGCGAGTCTGCTCTGTCTATCTGCGGCCCATGCCGAAACGCTTCGCTGGGGGCCGGCACGGGACATCGGTTCGATGGATCCTTATGCCTACGGCGATAGCTTCGCCATCAACGTACTAAGCAATGTATACGAGGGCTTGGTTCGTTATAACCGCGACTTGAAGATCGAGCCCGCTTTGGCTGCATCCTGGGAAGTCGTTTCGCCCGACACCTGGCGATTTAAACTGCGCAAGGGGGTCAAGTTTCACAACGGTAACCCCTTCACCGCCGACGATGTCATCGCCTCGCTCGATCGTGTCAGCGACCCGGCTTCACCGCTCAAGGGCAACCTGCCCGCCTACAAGAGCGTCCAAAAAATCGACGACCACACAGTCGACATCACGCTCACCGGCACCTACCCGCTGCTGCTCAACGATCTGACCAATATCCTCATTTTCGACAAGGAATGGCTGACTGAGCACAACGCGCTCAAGCCCACCGACATCGGCGCCAAGGTCGACGGTTACCCCACTTACAACGCTAACGGCACAGGCCCGTTCAAACTTGAATCGCGGCAGCCCGACGCCAAAACCGTCTTCGTAAAAAACACAAACTGGTGGGATACGCCGCAGCACAATCTGGATCGCATCGAGTTCACCCCCATTTCCTCGCCCGCCACGCGCGTGGCGGCGCTGTTGTCGGGCGAAATCGACTTCGTCGAAGACACGCCCATACAGGATCTGCCGCGCCTGAAAGCTGCGTCCAATGTTCGCGTGCTGGAGCGCACTGATCTGCGCACCATCATGTTCGGCATGAACCGCAAGCCCACCCTCGAAGATGGGCGCCCCAATCCATTCAACAAGCTCGAGGTGCGTCAGGCATTGCAGCATGCCATCGACCTGAACCTGCTTAAGAAACGCGTCATGCGCGACAAATCACGCGTCGCCGGCACGCTGGTGGCGCCCGAGATCCCGGGCTATGACCGCGCGCTCGATACACCCGCCGCCTATGACCCCGAGTTGGCAAAGAAGCTGCTGGCCAAGGCAGGCTATCCCGATGGCTTCGACTTTACGCTCAACTGCTTCTCGACATCGTATGTGAACGAAGAACAAATCTGTCAGGCCGTCGCGTCGATGTTCTCGCGCATCGGCGTCAAACCCAAGCTTGATGTCGCACCGCGCGCCATCCAGCTTCCCAAGCGGATCAGTGGCAAGACGGATATGTACACGCTGGGCTGGGCCAATGAACCCATGCTGGATTCCTACAGCATCCTTGTGCAGGTACTGCACACCAAAAACGATACCGCGGGCGTATTCAACTGGGGCGGTTGGTCTTACCCCAAGCTGGACGCCATCATTAACCAGGCCGGCAAAGAAATGGATGCCGCCAAACGCGTCGCACTAGAGACGGAAGCACTCAAGCTGGCCAAAGATGAAGTGCTGATGATCCCTCTGCACCAGCAGCCCATCGCGTGGGCCGTGTCGACCAAATTCAAAGACTTTCCGCAAACCGCCGACAACAAACCCCGCCTCTGGTACGTCAAGTAAGCGCCGGAGTCTACCCTCGGCATACCGGCCGGCGGGCAGGTATGCCGCACACGCAGCAGGAGTGACGCATGTTGGTGTTTCTGATAAAGCGGCTGTTCAATGCCGCGCTGGTCATGCTGGTGGTCGCCGGCCTTGCTTTCATGATTTTCCGCTATATCGGCGACCCTGTTGAGCTGATGCTCAATGAGCAGGCCACACAGGCGGACCGCGAGCATCTGCGCGAGCGCCTGGGGCTGAACGATAGTGCACCCGCGCAGTTTGCCCGCTTCGTGACGCGCGGAGCACAAGGTGATTTCGGTATTTCCTACCGCAACCAACAGGAAGTGTCGGGGCTGATCGCGGAGCGCTTCCCCGCCACCTTGGAACTTGTGCTGGTGGCAACGCTTCTGTCGCTGGTCATCGGCATACCGCTAGGCGTTCTGACAGCCATCCACAAAGGAAAATGGCATGCGGAGTGCCTACAGTTCGCCTCGATCATGGGCGTATCACTGCCCTCCTTTGTCGTGGGCATACTTCTGATTCTGGTTTTCTCGGTGGCGTTGGGATGGGCACCCGCTTTTGGCCGGGGCGAGGTGGTGGATCTGGGTTGGTGGCGCACTGGCCTGCTCACAGCTTCTGGGCGCGCCGCACTGATTTTGCCTGCTATTTCGCTGGCACTGTTCCAGATCACGCTGGTAATGCGGCTGGTGCGCGCGGAAATGCTGGAAACCCTGCGCACCGACTTCATCAAGTTTTCCCGGGCGCGCGGCATTCCACTCAAGACGGTTTACTTCAAGCATGCCTTGCGCAACTGCCTGATGCCCGTCATCACCATCACAGGTATGCAGGTCGGCAACCTGATCGCGTTCGCCATCATTACCGAGACTGTATTTCAGTGGCCGGGCATGGGGCTGCTGTTCATCCAGGCCGTGACATTCGTCGACTTGCCCGTCATGGCCGCCTATCTGTGCATTGTTTCGTTCATATTCGTCACCATCAATACCCTCGTAGATATCACTTATGCGCTCATCGACCCCAGGCTGCGACACAATGGCTATTGATACCAAATCCGCAGCGCCAGCAATGGCGCAGCGCGCACCCGCACCTCGCACATCATTCTGGCGCCGTATGCGGCAAAGCGATCTGTGGTGGTCGTTCACCCACAAGCCGCTCGCAGTTGGCGCAGCCGTCGTCCTCGCGCTGCTTATCGCCGCCGCGTTCCTGGCCTCCTGGGTTACCGTTCAGAACCCCTACGATATCGCGTCGCTCGATCTGATGAATGCGGAGATCCCGCCGATCTGGAACAGCGAAGGGCAATGGCCTTTCCTGCTGGGCTCCGACGTGCAAGGGCGCGACGTGCTGTCCGCGATCCTGTATGGCTCGCGCGTCTCGATCATCATCGGCATCGCCTCGGTGGCGCTGTCGCTCGCCATAGGCGTCACAATCGGCCTGCTGGCGGGCTACTTCGGCGGATGGGTGGACAGCCTGCTGATGCGGGCCGGCGATATCCTGCTGTCGATTCCCAATATCCTGATCGCTATTCTCGTGAGCGCCGTGTTTCGCGAGTTGCTGCCCGAAAGCATGCGAGACAGCTTCGCCGCTTTGATATTGGTC
The DNA here is from genome assembly GCF_021653995.1 of Paracandidimonas lactea. Taxonomy (NCBI): domain Bacteria; kingdom Pseudomonadati; phylum Pseudomonadota; class Betaproteobacteria; order Burkholderiales; family Alcaligenaceae; genus Paracandidimonas; species Paracandidimonas lactea. Next base: position 576,623 of record NZ_JAJJOZ010000002.1, on the reverse strand, counting down.
TTGGCGATATCACTGACATCGTGGGTGCAGTATGCGCGCACGGTGCGGGCGCTGGCCATGCTCGAACGCAACAAAGACTATGTGCATGCCGCCATCCTGACACGCGTGCATCCCTTCAAGATCATGTTCAAGCATATTCTGCCCAACACGCTAACGTCTATCATGGTGGCGGCGACGCTCAATTTTGGCCTGGCCATCCTGATCGAAGCCACACTCAGCTTTCTTGGCGTCGGCATGCCGCCCACCGAACCTTCGCTGGGCACACTGATCCGGCTGGGCAACGAGTACCTGTTCTCGGGCCTGTGGTGGACCGTAGTCTTTCCCGCCGCCCAGCTCTGCCTGCTTGTCCTGGCCGTCAATGTGCTGGGTGACTGGCTGCGCGACGCCTTGAACCCAAAATTGCGATAGGAAACCATTGCTCACCATGACTGCTTCTCTATTGATCAAGAACGTGCGCCCGATGGGCGGGGCCTCGACGGATATTCTGATTGAGAACGGCCGCATCAGCGCCATCGGCGCCGCGCTGCAAACACCAGCGGGCACGCTGGTCGAAGACGGCGGCGGCCGGATCGCTTTGCCGGGGCTTGTCGACGCACACACGCACCTGGACAAGTCCCTGCTGGGCATGGACTGGTACCGAAATGAAGTGGGCCCGGCCCTGATCGACAAGATCGAAAACGAACGCACAGCCAAAGCCGAACTCGGCATCGATCCGAAACGCCAGGCAATACGCCAATCCATTGCGTCCGTGGCGTATGGCACCAGCCACATCCGCAGCCACGTCGACGTCGATACGCTATATGGCCTGGCGGGCGTTGAAGGGGTAATGCAGGCGCGTGAAGCCTTGCGCGATATCGTCGACATCGAGCTGGTTGCCTTTCCGCAAAGCGGGCTGCTGCTGCGCGACGGGACGCTGGATATGATGGCGCGCGCCCTGGAAATGGGTGTTGAAGTCATAGGCGGCATCGATCCCTGCGGCATGGACCGTGATCCCAAGGGCCACCTGGACGCCCTGTTCGGCCTGGCCGAGCGTTTCGGCCGACCCCTCGACATCCACCTGCACGAAACGGGCGAGCTGGGCGCATTCTCCATGGAGCTGATCATTGAGCGCACACGGGCTCACGGCATGCAAGGCAAGGTCGCTGTCAGCCATGCGTTCTGCCTGGGCGCGCCCGACAGCGCCATGACCGAGCGCCTGATCGCCGCCCTCGCCGACCTGCACATCCACATTCTTACCACTGGCCCTGCGGCGCGCCCCACGCCGCCGGTCGCGCGGCTGCGGGAGGCGGGCATCCTGGTCGGCGGCGGCAACGACGGCTTCCGCGACACATGGGGGCCTTACGGCAACGGCGACATGCTCGAGCGCGCGATGATGATAGGCCTACGCAACAACTTCCGCCGCGACGATGAAGTAGAAATCGCACTGGATGTCTGTACCCGCGGCGGTGCGCAAATCATGGCGCTGCCCGACTACGGCTTGCAGCCGGGCTGCCGGGCTGATCTGTTCCTCACTGAAGGCCGCACACTCTCCGAAGCCGTGGTGCTGCATGCACCGCGCGCGCTCGTGCTCAAGCGCGGGCGCGTAGTAGCCCGCGAGGGCCAAGCGCTCATGGAGACACCATGAATCAGTCGACCGACTCCCTGGCCACCCTTGCGCTGGGCCAACGCCCGGATGGGCCCACCCTGCTTCAGGCACAGTGGGTAATGGGGCACGAGAACGGCAAACACGTTCTGTACCGCAACGGCCAGCTCGTCTTCGACGAAGACCGCGTTACTTACGTCGGCCATCGCTACGCGGGCCACGCCGCGCGCCGCATCGACCTCGGCCCGGCGCTGGTGGGCCCCGGCTTTGTGGATCTGGACGCCTTATCCGATCTGGACACCACCGTGCTCGGCTATGACAACCAGCCAGCCTGGAAGAAAGGCCGGGTATGGCCCGAAACCTATGTGGCTAGCGGCCCCTACGAAATGTACACCGAGCAGCAGTTGGCATTCCAGAAGCGCTACGCCTTTGCGCAACTGCTCTGCAACGGCATTACCACCGCAGCGCCCATCGCATCGCTGTTCTATCGCGAATGGGGAGAAACCCCGGAAGAATTCGCATCGGCCGCCGACATCGCCGCCGAGCTGGGTTTGCGCGTGTATCTGAGCCCGGCCTATCGCTCCGGCGGCGTGGTCGTGACAGCGGACGGCCGCATGCAGCCTCGCTTCGACGAGGCACGCGGCATGCGTGGGCTGCAGGATGCGCTTGCGTTCCATGAACACCATGACAACAGCCGCGGCGGCCTGGTGCGGACACTGCTGGCGCCCGACCGCATTGAAACCTGTACCGCCAAACTTCTGCACGCCACGATGCGCGCCGCGCAGGAGCGCGACCTGCCTGTGCGCCTGCACATGGCGCAAGGTGCGATGGAGGAAGAGATCATGCAAGGGCTGCACGGCACAACCGCGCCCCGCTGGCTGCACAGCCTGGGCCTGCTGTCCGACCGCCTCATCGCGCCCCACGCAACCCGCGCCAAACCCGAAGAACTTGAACTGTACCGGGATCACGGCGTGACCATCGTCCACTGCCCGCTGGTTTCGGCGCGCGGCGGCAGTGTGCTGCGCTCATTCCGCCTGTGTCGCGACATGGGCATCAACATTGCCATGGGCACAGATACGGCGCCGCCCGACATGCTGGCCAACCTGGCCGCGGGCATGATGCTATGCCGCGTGGTGGAAGGCAGCGCCGATGCCTGCCGCGCCGAAGAATTCTATGACGCCGCCACCCTCGGCGGCGCCAAGGCGCTGCACCGCAACGATATCGGCCGACTTGCGCAGGGCTGCAAGGCCGACATTGCAGTATTCGATCTTGCCAGCATGCGCACCGGCCCCGCCATCGACCCGGTGCAAACCTTGATGATCAGCGGCCAGGGCTCGCTGGTCAGCGCCGTGTTCGTTGACGGCCGTCTCTCGATGCGAGACGGACAGGTGGCGGGGATGGACATGCACCAGGCGCAGCGCCAGGCGCAGGCACAGTTTGACGGCCTCATTCAGAAATACCCGGAGCGTACATATGGACATCCCACTGTTCAAGAAATTTTTTCCAGCAGTTACCGCATTTACGAACCCGGCGCACACGATGCACGCCGCGCCTGACGCACACCATAGCGACAAGCAGCACGCATCGCCGCCTCGTACGGACACCGTGCTGGAGGTACGCGATCTGCGGGTCGAGTTCCCAACCCGCTTTGGCGTGCTGAACGCGGTGTCCGACATCTCGTTTTCGATACGCCGTGGCGAGATCCTGGGCGTCGTAGGAGAATCGGGCGCCGGCAAATCCATGACCGGACAGGCCATCCTCGGCTTGCTGGAACCGCCGGGCCGTATCGCGCACGGCCAAATACTGCTTAACGGCGTCCGCATCGACAACCTCGCTGACCGCGAAATGGAAAAGGTGCGCGGGCGGCGCATTGGCGCCATATTCCAGGACCCGCTCACCAGCCTGAATCCGCTGTTTACCGTGGGTGAGCAGCTCGTAGAGACCATCTGCCTGCATCTTGGCCTGACGCGCGCCCAGGCGCGCACCCGCGCCATCGACCTGCTTCGCGAAGTGGGGATCCCAGCACCCGAAGAACGCATCGACCACCATCCGCACCAGTTCTCGGGCGGTATGCGCCAACGTGTCGTGATCGCATTGGCGCTGTCAGCCGAGCCGGAACTGATCATCGCTGACGAACCCACGACGGCGCTGGACGTCTCGATCCAGGCGCAGATTACCGCGCTGCTGCGCCGCCTCTGTCGCGACCATGGCACCGCCATCATGCTGGTCACGCACGACCTGGGCGTGATTGCCGAAACAGCGGATCGCGTCGCGGTGATGTACGCCGGCCGCATGGTCGAACTCGCCCCAGTGGAAACCGTCATACGCCAGGCGCGGCATCCGTACACCTCGGGTTTGATGCAGTCCATCCCCGCGCTGGGCGCACGCGTGCCGCGTTTGACGCAGATCGACGGCGCCATGCCGCGCCTGGATGCGATACCAGCGGGCTGCGCATTCAACCCGCGCTGCAAAGAGGCCGGATCGCGATGCCGCACTGAACGTCCCTCTTTGACCGATATCGACGCCTCCAGCGTCGCCTGCTGGCTTTATTCCAAAGGTGTGAATTGATGATGCAGCAACCCACCGTATCCCCATCGCCGGCGGTGTATCCGCCTCCCGCCTTGAAGGTAAGCAGCGTGAGCCGTATTTTCGACGTCTCGCCGCCGCTGCTCAACCGAATTGTCGAGCGCAAGCCGCGCAGGCTGCTGACCGCGGTGGACGACGTGTCGTTCGAGGTGCCCGCCGGCGGCTGCCTGAGCCTCGTGGGTGAATCGGGCTGCGGCAAGTCCACCCTGGCAAGGCTGGTCGTAGGGCTTTTCCCGCCATCATCCGGCGACATCCGCTTCAGTGCGGACGACACAGGCAAGCCGTTGTCGATTCAGATGATTTTCCAGGATCCGCACGCCAGTCTCAATCCGCGCTGGCGCATCGCCGATATTATCGCGGAGCCCATCCGCGAACTGAAGCTGCGCAGCAGCGAAACCCAGGTGCGTGAACGTGTGGCGGAACTCCTGACCACCGTAGGCCTCACCGCCAGCGACGGTCGCAAGTTTCCGCATGAGTTCTCGGGCGGCCAACGCCAGCGCATCTCGATCGCGCGCGCCCTGGCCGCCGAGCCGGCATTTCTGGTATGCGACGAGCCGACTTCAGCGCTGGACGTATCGGTTCAAGCGCAGATCCTGAATCTGATGCGCGATCTGCAAGACCGGCTCAAACTAACGTATCTGTTCATCAGCCACGACCTGAGCGTCGTGCGCCATATGTCGGATCGAATCGCTGTCATGTACCTGGGCCGCATCGTCGAAGAAGGCCCTACCGAGGCGCTATTCAGCCAACCGCGCCACCCGTACACCAGGCTGCTGCTCGACACGATCCCCAATCTTGCGGCGCCGAACCGCACCCGCGAAGCGAGCACAGGCGAAATACCCAACCCGATCAACGCCCCCTCGGGATGCAGCTTCCACCCTCGCTGCCCACTGGCGACGGCACGCTGCAAGCGTGAACGCCCCGTGATGCGGGAAATCGCGCCCGGCGTGCGTACGGCCTGCCACGAGGCCTAACCGGCCTTGGCGCCGGGCGGCAGGTTGGATCGCACCAGCCTGCCGGCAATCGATTCCGTCATGGGTATATCGGGGATGACGTCATCCGGGCCGAACCAGCGTGCGTCGGCAATTTCATCTTCCTGGATGCGCAGTTCGCCCCCCGCGTACTCGGCGGTATAAGCCACCATCAGCGAATGGGGAAACGGCCAGGACTGGCTGCCGAAATAGCGTAGATCAGCGACCTTCAGGCCAACTTCTTCGAGCACTTCGCGGTGAATGGCTTCTTCGAGGTTTTCACCCGCCTCGACAAACCCAGCCAAGGCGGTATAGCGCGCAGTGGCATAGGTGGCATGGCGCGCCAGCAGGATGTGGTCGCCGCGCCGGATCAGCACCATCATCGCCGGTGAAATGCGGGGGTAGGCCGAGAAGCCACAGTTGGGACAATGGAAACACAATTCTTTGCCAGACTTTTGCATAGGCGTGGCGCACACGCCGCAATAGCGATGCGTGCGCACCCATTCCGACACCTGAAAAGCTCGGCTGGCCAAGGCGGCCGTCTGGCCCAGTTCGGACAGCAGCGCCCTGAGCTTGCGGAAGGCATAGCCGGCCGGCGCCTGGGCATCGCGCCGCACGTGGCAGGTGAGATGGTCAGGCCCGCCATTCAGCCACACTGGTTGAAGATCCATCGCGCCAGCCAGCGCGCAGGCTGCCGCGTCTGGCAGCGCCAGCCTACAGTCTGCCCTGCTTGCCTCATCGCCCGCCACCCCGTTTGCCGGCATGCCGTCGCGCACCAACAGTTCATCGCCTCGAAATACGAAATTCACGCTACACCCTTATGTTGATTGCCCGCATGGCGGCACACCGCGCACCGGGGCTGCGGCAAACATCCGGGTACGCAGCCCAGCGGCACCGCCCTTATACCGCTGCCTGCGCCGCGCACAGGGTATACACACGTATCAACGTCCCGCCCTCAGCGCCACGCCCAACTTCCAGCCGCCAACCCAGACGTTCGCACGTCAGCGTAACAATATACAACCCAAGGCCGCTCAGCGCGGTGCCGTCCGAGGACAGGCGCTTCTCGCCGCGTAAAATGGCCTGCTGCTCGGCGCCAAGCCCGCCGCCCTCGTCGCCCACTTCGATCAGCCCCGGCGCCAGAACAACATGTACAGATTGCTGCGTATGCTGCAAAGCGTTCTGGATCAGATTTCGCAACAACATCGTGACCAGCGTCGGATCAGCTTGGGCAACCGCGGTACCGCGCACTGCCAGCATCACGCGCTCACCGGCAGCGTGGCTGACGGCGAGATCGTCGATCACCTGGCGCGCGACCTCGCCCATGTCGATATGCTGAAGCGTTGTCGTGCCGCCATCGCGCCGCGCCAGCTTCAGCAGCACATCGACGTTGGCGCGCATCTCATCGCAGGCTCGCCGCATTCTCGCCAGCGTGGTTCTGTCATTCGCGTTCAGTTGACCGCGCGCTTCAATAATATCCAGCGCGCCGGACATCACGGCAATCGGTGTGCGCAGCTCATGGCTTGCCAGGCCCAGCAGCGATTGCTCCCGTTTGACGTACGATTCGAGCTCATCAAGAAAACGATTGAACGTCGTGGCGATGGTATGCAATTCGGCTTCAGCGTAGTCTTCATTGATGCGCGGCATATTGGCGCCCACAGGCACCCGGCTGATATGCTGGGCCAATAGCCTGAGCGGCATCACGATGCGCCTGGCCCCCAGCAGCGCCAGCAGCAAGCTCAAGGCCACAATCACAAGGGTCATGATTACCAGCGCGATCTGAAACAGTGTCTCCCGGTCTTCAAAGTGGGTGATGTTCTTGGCCATATAAAGGATGCCGGCGCCCATCACTTGCACATTGACGATATACGTGCGGCCTTCGAAAACCAGCTCTTTGGAAAAGTCTTTTGCAGGCAGACCGCGCAGCACTGCAGGCATGGCGGCAGGCCTGTCGTGCCCCTTGGGTATATAGACAATGGCAATATCCTGGGTGTCCCACACCAGCATCTCGTCGGGAGGACGATTTTGCAGGATGAAGTCGCGTTCCTCGCTGTATTCGATCCGCATCATCGTCTCTTCGAGATCTTCATTGACCAGCAACACTGTGACCACCATGGCGCCCATGCTCAGCAGGCTCACCGCCAAGATGGCGCGATACATGCGCCGCGCGATGGATTTCAGCTTGCTCATGTGTGATCGGGCGCGAGCAACCGATAGCCGCGCCCGTGCAGGGTCTTGATCATGGGAACATGAAAGGTGTCCTGCAACAGTTTACGCAACGAATACACATGCGTGCGTAATGTATTCATATCGACTTCCCGCTCGCCCCAAACGCGCTCCTGTATCTGCTGATACGAAAGAAAGCCTGGATAGGCCTTGATCAACTCCTCGAAGATGCGCGCCGCGGTGCCCGTGAGCTCGAGCGCGGTGCCATCGGCGGCATGCACTGTAAATGTGCCCGGATCATAGCTGACGCCCGGCGCCTGTATCGTGGGCGTACGCGCAAAGCCCGCCTTGCGCCGATAAAGCGCATCCACACGCAGCTGCAATTCACGCAGATTGAAAGGTTTGACCAGGTAATCGTCGGCGCCCACCTGAAAGCCCTGCTCCTTGTCGCTCAACTGATCTTTGGACGTCATGATGATGACTGGGGTCGTACAGTGCAGGTCGGCGCGCAAACGGCGGCAAATCTCGAAGCCCGAAATACCCGGCAGCATGACGTCCATGACGATCACGTCGTATTCATTGATCGCCGCCAGGTGCATGGCCGTCATGCCATCGCTGGCAAAATCGAGCACATAGCGTTCGCTGTCGAAAAACTCGAGCAGGTTGGCGGCCAGGCCTGCGTGGTCTTCGACAACCAACATGCGCACGTTATGTGAGGACGGTATCATTGTCGGGGTTGGTCTCCGGTGCCCGGGGGGGCCTTCACGCCTTCGAAGCGGGCCAGCGCCCGCGGTGCGTGGTTGTTATCTATTTTAATCAACACATAGCGCTTGTTCTGATACAGCGGCGCGAGGGGGTGGCCCAGCATCCGGGCCACTTGCGCCTCATTGTCCTTCGATACAGCCAGAAAACAGGCCTCCGTGCATGCCGAATGAGCCGCCAGGGCCGCGGCTGTCACAGCGCCGGCCTTGCCCGCGGAGTAAAACGTTGCCGAGAAAGGCGTTTTGCCAAGATACACCAAAGGGGTGCCGGGCTGATTCTGGCCTGCCACGAAACGCACCAGGTTACGCTCAGACTTGAGGGTGTTGGGCTCCAGCGCGCTCCACACACTCCATACCAGCACCACCGCCGGCACCAACGCCGCCAACAAAACGGCGCGAGATGCCATTCGCGGAAACACAGGGCTGGCCGCCTGTATCAGCATGGCCGCCAGGATGCTGAAAGCCGCCAGCGCCGGCAGTACATAGGTCCAGAGTATGTTTGCCGACAGGGTAAAAAAGATCGGGGTGAATACGGCCCATGCCAGCCAGTAGCCTGCGAGCGGGTCGGCGGCGACGCGAGAAACCGCCGTACGGACGCGGTGGCTGAATGGCGCTGCCGCCAGCGTAGCCACCACCAGTACCCCCCACGGGAAGGATGCCTGGAGCCAGTACACCCAGATCATGCCAAAGCGCTCCCGGTGCGCAGAACCATATAAGTCGCCCGCCCAGCCGGGATCAAGAAAGCGTCGGATATGCTCGCCGACAATGAAGTAATCCAGAAAACCGGGTGTTTTCAGCTCGGCCAGGATATACCACGGTACGCTGATCAACAGCATCAACAAAAGACCGCCAGCCCATGGCAGGCGCCTGGCCGCTCCCGCTCGTCGGCGATGCAACACCAGCCATGCCGCCACCGGCGTGGCAATCAAGACCGCCGCAAGCGGGCCTTTGGCAAGCAGGCCAATCGCCAGACCCAGAAAAAAGCCGTAGCGCCAGTACCAGGGTGCGGGCTCGCCGGGGACCGCATAGCACTGCGCCGCCACCCACTCAGGGCCGGCAGCGATGCGACTGGGCACTGCCTGGCTCGCCACGACAACCGCAAACGATATCATCGACAATGTCGTGCCCAGCGCCAGAAAAGGGTCAGTGAGAACCGCGCCAGAGCTGATATAGACCAACGCGCCGCTTGCATAGACAATCACCGACCACAGCGCCAGCCGTGAGCCGCGCAGGCGCCGCAAGCCCGCATACAATGTGGCTACACTGGCAAGCATGCATAGCCACGACGGCAGCCGTACGGTGAACTCACCCACGCCCAGCAGCCGCATAGACGCCGCCTCGGCCCAGAACGACAGCGGCGGCTTACCCCAGAAAGGCACGCCAGGGCTGAACCATGGGGTGATCCAGTCACCCGTTACTGCCATCACCCGCGCGATCTCCGCGTAGCGAGGTTCGCTCGTATCCGAAAGCGGCAATATCGCCATAGAAAGCAAAGGCAGCAGCAGGACGGCCGCCGCAATCCACCAGGCTCGTTCGCTATTACGCTGCATTGATGTGCCTCCTGGCGTCCGCGCGCGATACGCGCTGCGCCGCTCGCCCATGGCTGCGGATTACTTCCCGCACCAGATAAACCGGCCGGCGCTTGGCTTCGTAATACGTCTTGCCCACATACTCACCAAGCAGGCCTATCGACAACAACTGAGCACCGCCCAGCACCGAGATCAGGCAGATCAGCGACGGGTAGCCCCGCACGGGGTCGCCCAGCAGGATAGCCTTGGCAACGATCCACAGTGTGAACAGAACACCTACCAGTGCGGTCAACAGCCCCAGCCCCATCGCCATCCGCAATGGCGCAATCGAAAACGAGGTAATGCCTTCAAACGCCAAGTGGAGCAAGGCCAAATAGTCCCATTTGGTCGTACCAGCCGCGCGGGGCGCGCGATCATAGTCGATGATTACAGTCGGCATCCCTATCCACGAGAACAGGCCCTTCATATAACGGTTGCGTTCGCCCAGACGGTTCAGCGCATCCACCGCGCGCCGGCTCATCAGACGAAAATCGCCCGTATCCGGAGGGATCTCCACATCGCTGATGGCATTGAGCAGGCGGTAGAACTGATGGGCGCTCAGGCGCTTGAACCAGGTTTCACCAGCCCGCGAGCGGCGCCGCATACAGACCACGTCAGCGCCCTTGCGCCATGCCTTGATCATGTCGGGTATCAGCTCGGGCGGATCCTGCAGATCGGCATCGATCACGATCACCGCATCACCGCGGGCATGCGCAATCCCCGCCGTCAACGCCGCCTCTTTGCCAAAGTTGCGGCTCAGGAACACCGCCGTCACCCGCGCGTCCTGCTCTGTCAGCCCCTGCATGGCGGCCGGCGTACCGTCGCCGCTGCCGTCATCGACCAGCACCAGCTCATAGGCCATGCCCAGCCGAACCAGCACAGCGGTCAGGCGCTCGTACATCAGGCCAATGACTTCAATCTCGTTATAAAGTGGAACAACCACAGAAACATCCAGGCGCTGACCATCGTAGGCCCCAGGCTGCCAGCTTTCCACAAGCGCGTTCATGAACAAACACCTCTCCGTCCAAGAATGAACAATGTGGCGATCTTATGGATGCGCTCAACAAGAAAGCATCAATAAAAAATCAAGCAAACATCAATGCCGGCAGGATGCCAGCGTTTTGGCGGCGACTCCACGCCGATGCGCATTGCGGCGCCAGTGCCTGTACGGCGCACAAACCGTAGAATGGCCGCTTTGATCCGCCCCGTCCGCCATGTCTCAACTCAAACTTCTTGAAGACTTCATCGCACTGGCCCGTACGAGCAGCTTTGTGCGCGCGGCGCAGCAGCGCCATGTCACGCACCCCGCCTTCGGCCGGCGCATCCGCGCGCTTGAGTCGTGGGCCGGCGCCCCGCTGGTCAACCATGGCACCGTCCCGGTTTCGCTCACACCGCAAGGTGAGTCGCTGCTCAAGACGGCCTGCCAGGTGGTCGAGCAACTGGATCGGGTGCGCAGCCAGATCTCCACACAGTGCGGCGATACCGAAGGCTGCGTACGCATCGCCACGGGGCGCAGCCTGGCCCGCACGCTTGTGGCCGACTGGATCGCCCGCCTGCGCAAGGGCCGTCGCCCCGTGCTGGGGCCCTCCACACAGATTGAAATCGCCACCGGGATGATGGCCGATATGTCGGCCCTGCTTGCCAAGGGCAGGGCCGACCTGCTCTGCTGCTATGAGCATCCCGCACTGTCTCACCAACTTCAGCCAGGCAGCTACCAGTACATGACACTGGCCACCGACAAGCTCGTCCCCGTGTGTCAGGCCCTACGCAACGGCGAACCCCGTTTCACCCTGCCGCCTTCCGGCGCATCCCTGCCCCTCATTTCCTACACCGGCGGCCTGGCCATGGCCCGCATTCTGGGCGACAGGCTCGAAAGCATGCCGTACCCGCTGGTGCCGGCGGTGCGCTGCGACTCCCTCGACGCGGCATTTGGCGCCATGCTGAATGGGCTGGGCGTCGCTTGGCTGCCTTGGTCTATGGTGGCTGGCGACTGCCGGCGCGGCGTCCTTGCCGCGCTGGGAGGCCGGAACGATGAGATCGCATTCGAAGTGCGCCTCTACCGCCCCCGCGGCCGCCTGTCCGGCAACGCCGAGGCTGTATGGGACGCAACAGCGCGTACGACCTCCACGCAATAAGCACCTTGATGTGCCGATTCAGCACATCAAAGCGGCTTGGGAAAGTCAGAATACCGCTCGACTCGCGGCGCACAACGCCTCGGTTCATGGCTGCACACCGTTGCGGCGGCTGCCGCGCCAACCCGCTGGCTGGCCGTCTCGCACTCCCACAATGCACAACTCAAGGAGCGATCACCATGACGCACCTCCGCCAACGCGGCATCCTCACCGCCCTGCTCGCCACGGTCTCCCTCATCGGCACACTACCCGCCCAGGCCGATCCCTATCCGGCCCGGCCAATCACCATCGTTGTCGGCTACCCAGCCGGCGGCAGCGTCGATCTCACCGCACGTCTCCTGGCCGAGCAACTTGCACCCCACCTGGGCCAGCATGTCGTTGTCGAGAACATGGGCGGCGCTGGCGGCACCATTGGCGCCCAGCGTGTGGCCCGCGCGGAGGCCGACGGTTATACCTTGCTGCTCGGGTCCACCAACGAAATGGTGATTGCGGGCATGATCAACAAGGCAGTCAAGTACGACGGCCTGAAAGATTTCTCGTCGCTTGGCATGATCGCCTCGCAACCCATGGTTCTGGCCGCCTCGAAGGTGGCCGGCGTTACTACCGCCGGCCAGTACATCCAAAAACTCAAGGCCGGGCAGCCCGAAGAATACAATTACGGCTCCTCGGGTATCGGCACCACGCTCCATCTGGCCGGCGAAATGATCAACGAATCCGCCGGCATCCAGGCCCAGCACGTACCTTACCGCGGGGTATCGCCTTTGGTTACCGACCTGGTCAGCGGCCAGCTCAACTTCGGCCTGCTGGTCATGTCATCGGGCCTGCCGCAGATACAAGCCGGCAAGATCACAGCCCTGGGCGTCACCACCGCGCAGCGATCATCCGTAGCCCCCTCCATTCCCTCGCTCAGCGAAACACCCGGCTTCGAGAAAGTGGACATCAGTGTATGGTTTGGGTTGTACGGCCCCGCCGGGCTGCCCGCCGACGTCACAGGCAAGCTGCATACGGCGCTGTCCAAGGCGCTCACCACCAAAGCGCTGCGCGACAAGCTCGCAGCTAGCGGTGCAACGCTTTTTGCCCCAGGCGTCGATGCGCTACAGTTCCAACAGAACGAAACCAGCAAGTACGCGCATCTTGTAAAGCTTGCCGGCATTGATCAACGCAACTGACACGCGCCATAACCGGCAAACGAGGCCGCCCATGCAATTCGACCTTCCCTATCCCGATCTCGCCGCAGAGCGCCAGGGCAATACCGATACGCCGGGCGTCTGGCTGTTTGATTCCGGCAAGCCGGGGCGCACGCTGATGATCACCGCACTCGTCCATGGCAATGAGCTGTGTGGCGCATGGGCGCTGAAAGACCTTCTCGCCGCGGGCCTGCGCCCGCGGCGTGGGCGGCTCATCATGGCATTCTGCAACCTGGACAGCTTCGATACCTTTGATCGGGCGCACCACGATGCCAGCCGCTATCTGGATGAAGACCTGAACCGCGTCTGGGATGATGCGCGCCTTGCGGAGCCCAACAATCGAGAACGCCGGCGCGCGGTTGCGCTACGGCCGTGGGCGCGGCAGGCCGACTGGCTGCTCGATATGCACTCCATGCACGAGCCGGGCGCGCCACTGCTGCTCACCGGCGTCCTGCCGCGCAATATCATGCTGGCGCGCGCGCTGGGTGCACCACGCCACGTTATCGTGGATGCCGGCCACAAAGACGGCGTGCGGCTGCGCGACTACGGTCGCTTCGGCGACCCCGCCGCGCAGGACGCGTGTGCGCTGCTGATCGAATGCGGCTTTCATGGCGATCCCGCCTCTCGAAGCGTAGCCCGCGACATAGTGGCCCGCATGTTGCGGCAGGCCGATGTCATCGATGCGATCGACCTTCCCGCCGGCTGGCTGCTGCCCGCCAACGAGCCACAGCGGATCCTTGAAGTCACGCACGCAATCGTGGCGCCATCCATGGACGTCCGGTTCGCACAAGATTGGCAGGGGCTCGAAACGCTGTCCCACGCTGGCGACGTCATCGGCTGGGCCGACAACGAGCCCATTATTACCCCCTACGACAACTGCACATTGATCATGCCGTCGCTGCGCCAACTTCGGCCCGGCGTCACCGTGGTACGGTTGGCGCGCAATTACGCCTGAAGACCAGGCCAAGCGCGCAATGCCAGGCGCGCCACGACGCCACGCACCAAGCAGTGCAGCCGTCATGCACTGGCTCATAAAGCCGCGCAACCGAGGCAAAACGGCAACACACAATCTGTAACAATCGCCTCCGGTCCTCAGCCGCCTCGACACAACTATGTAAGCAAAAATCTTGCGTACAGATCATTTATTTCAATCGGCTGCAGAACCGGCTTTTGTGCTTGCCCACCCTCGCCGGTTGACGATACGCTGAATCCAACTTGACGGGTGCCAAGGCGCAAGCCCGCATGCCCAGGGCGCAGCCGCTTGTACAGTAATGACGGATCGCCCTCTTTTGAAGACTTTTTGTTCAAGGAGCACATAAGATGACGCTCAATCAAAAAATCGCACGATTTGCGCTGGCCGGTGCTCTGGCTTTGGGTCTTGCGAGCACAGCGGCCGCAGGGGACCGCACCGCCAACACGATGATCGGCGCGGGTTTGGGCGCAGCTGCCGGCGCAGTGCTATCGAATGGCGATCCAATGATGGCGCTGGGCGGCGCCGCGGCGGGCGGCGTGCTGGGAAATGTGCTGACCAGCGACCGCCATTACGACCGCCATCGCCATTATGACCGCCATCGCCACTACCGCAGCGGCTACCGCGATTGGGATAGGCCGCGCTACCATGGCCCGCGGTATTACGGCTCACGCCACCACGGCCCGCGCTACTACGGCCACCCCGGCTGGAAGAAGCACCATTGGAAAGAGGCGCGGTATTACCGTCACGGCCCCCGCCATCATCACCGGCACTATCACCGCTAAGGCGGCCCGTGCCATCACCACCGGCACTATCCCGCGCCGCTCGGTCGGCGCCCATCTGAAGCCGGCGGCCGCATGGCCGCCACCGCTTACACTTCAATAGCCCCTGTTCCAGACCACGACGCCGGACAGGGGCTCGCCCTGTTGATACTGGCGGATTTTGCCCGAGACCTGTTCGACGGTTTCATCGAGCAGGCTGGCCGCCGCCACATGGGGGGTTACTGTAATGCGCGGATGGCGCCAGAATGGATGATCGGCCGGCAGGGGCTCAGTCCTGAATACATCCAGCGTCGCCCCATGCAGGTGGCCGGTATCCAGCAGTGCCAGCAGGTCTTCTTCCACCAAATGCTCACCGCGCGCGATGTTGACCAGATAAGCGCCGGGCAGAAGGCGCCCAAGCGTATCGCGGCAAAGGATGTTGCGGGTTTCGTCGGTAAGCGGCAGGGTATTGACCAGCACCCGGGTACGGGCCAGAAATGCTGGCAATTGCGCGGGCCCCGCATATACCTCGACATGCTCCATGGCTTTACCGCCTCGGGACCAAGCGGCAACGGGGTAATCCAGCCCCGCCAGCACTTGCGCCACCCGTGCCCCCATTACCCCTTGCCCCATCACACCTACCGGCCAGTCGCTGCGCCGGATATCGGGCAAACACTCCCACTTGCCCGCCCGCTGCCGCTCTTCGTAGGCATCAAACTGGCGGGATGCACGCAACAACGCATAGGCGGCGTACTCGGCCATCTGCACCGCCATGCCGCCGTCCTCGATTCGCACCAACTGGATCCCTTCGTGAAGGCCGTCAAGCCTGAACAAGGCATCCACCCCCGCCCCGAGGTTGAAAATAATCTTGATGCCAGGCTCCTGGCGCAGCAGGTCTGGTGGTGGATTCCATACAATAGCCACCTCCGCACCGACACCGGGGCCGCCGCGCGACCAGTGATGGAACGTGGCGTCGGGCAGCGACTGGCTGAACCGTTCAAGCCATTTGCTCGTGTCCGATGCCGATTCTTTGCCATGCGCGAAGATGATGTTCATGCTCATGCGTAGTTCCTGTGTGGAAGGTTGATATCCGAGGCATGCTACCAGAGTAGCCCCAGCACGCGGCGCTCAGCCCGCCGGGGCTGCACGGCTCCGCTGCCCGTTTGTGGCGCGGTTGCGGCAGGGTGCCCGCTCAGCGCGCGCGAGCCGCACGACTCGTGTATCCTCTGATTTAACCGCATTCGTAACATCGAAGCCCTCTTGTCGGCCACCCGCCGCCTCCGGACTTTTCCCGCACCCCTATGAGCGCATCGCCCCTCGCCTCGTTCCGCCATCCCGCGTTTCGCGCACTCTGGACTGCAACGCTCGCATCCAACCTTGGCGGCCTGATACAGGCAGTGGCAGCGGGCTGGCTCATGACAACGCTCACCACCTCGGCCGACCTGGTCGCACTGGTGCAGGCAGCCACCACGCTGCCCATCATGATCTTCTCGCTGGCCGCCGGTGCATTGGCAGACAACTTCAATCGTCGCAACATTATGCTGGTGGCGCAATCGCTGATGATGGGCGTCTCGATTGCGCTTGCCATCTTCGGCTTCGCGGGCATGCTCACGCCGTGGCTGCTACTGGCGTTCACCTTTCTGATCGGCTGTGGCACGGCACTACACAACCCGTCATGGCAGGCCTCCATGGGCGACCTGGTCCCGCGCGACGACCTTCCGGGCGCGGTCTCTCTCAACAGCATGAGCTACAACCTCATGCGCAGCATCGGGCCGGCGGTGGGCGGCATGATCGTGGCCACGGCCGGCGCAGCGGCGGCCTTCGCCACCAATGCCCTGAGCTACATCCCCCTCATCAGGGCCCTTTGGCGCTGGCAACCCGAGCACGCGCCCAGCACGCTGCCGCGCGAAACCTTCGGCAGTGCCATGGGGGCGGGCCTACGATACACCGTCATGTCACCCAACCTGCTCAAGGTAATGTTCCGGTCATTCGTGTTTGGCCTGGCGGCGGTATCGGTGCTGGCGCTGCTGCCGCTGGTCACGCGCGATCTCATCCAGGGCGGCGCATTCTCTTACGGTGTGGTGCTGGGCTGTTTCGGCGCAGGCGCCATTGCCGGCGCGCTGCTCAACAATCGTGTACGCGAAAAATGGCAGAACGAAGCCATCGTGCGGGGTAATTTCGTCCTGTCGGCGGTAAGCGCCGCGTTGCTGGCCCAAAGCAATCAGCTCTGGCTCAGTTGCCTGGTGTTGCTGCCTGCCGGGGCCTGTTGGGTGATGACGCTGTCGCTGTTCAACGTCACGGTTCAGCTTTCCACCCCACGCTGGGTGGTGGGCCGTGCATTGGCGCTGTACCAGACGGCCACCTTCGGCGGCATGGCAATCGGCAGCTGGATCTGGGGCCTGTTGGCGGAAGCACATGGCGTGGCGGGCGGGCTTACAGCCGCGGCGGTTGTGTTGCTGGCGGGCGCAATCATTGGCCTGCGCTATACCTTGCCCGAGTTCAGCAAACTCGACCTGGACCCGCTCGACCGTTTCAACGAGCCTGTGCTCCATCTCGATCTGCGTCCGCGCAGCGGGCCAATTATGGTCACGGTGGAGTACGACATCGCGCAAAAGAATGTCACTGCCTTTCTGCGCATCATGGCGCAGCGGCGACGCATCCGGATCCGCGACGGTGCCCGGCAATGGGCCTTGTTGCGCGACCTGGAACTGCCCACGCGCTGGATCGAAACATACCACGTCGCCACCTGGGTAGAATACGTGCGGCATAATCGGCGCCGCACCAAAGCAGACGCCGACAACTACGAGAACCTGCGGGCCCTGCACCAAGGCGAAGGCCCGCCACGGGTGCGCCGGATGATCGAGCGGCAGACCGTCCCCGTGCAAGACGACACGCCCATCAAAGAGCATGTAGACGTGCATTGACATGAAACAGCCGGCACCCGCAACCCGCCCGGCGGATTCAATACTGCTTAGAACCGATAGGTTGCGCTGGCAACGATGGACCGGCGCGAACCGTACCAGCAGTCGCCGCGGTTCAGGCACGTGCTCACGTAGGTCTTGTCGAGCAGATTGTTGACGTTGAGCGCATAGCGCCAGGACGGCGTATCGTAAGCCAACATCGCATCGACCAGTGTGACGCTAGGCGTGCGGGGCGCTTTGCCATCCCTGAAGCCACCGAGCCACCGTACGCCCGCACCCGCCGACAGGCCGCTGACGCTGCCAATCGAAAAACGATACTTGCCCCAGATCGATGCCTGGTGCTTGGGCAGGCCTTCAAGCTGCTCATCAAGATCGATGTAGTTGTAGCTGCCGAGCAGATCAAACTGGCGGCCGACCTTGGCGCTGAACTCCAGATCAAGACCGCGGTTGCGTGTCTTGCCCACCTGGGTTTGCTCCGTGGGGCTGCTCGGGTCGTTGACCAAGCGGTTCTCCTCGCTCAGCGTATACACCGCGCCGCTGGCCACAAACCCACCGTCGGCCGACTCGTACTTCAGGCCCGCTTCTAATTGCTTTCCGCGCAGCGGCACAAAAGACGTACCCTGTTTATCGCGCCCCAGCACGGGGGAGAAGGATTCGCTGTAGCTGATATACGGAGACAATCCGTTGTCAGCGGCGTACATGAGCCCAAGGCGTTTTGAGGTCGCCCGACTCACCTGTTTCGCGCGCCCCTCCACCGCATTGCGGGAGCTGTCGCGGCGCAGACCAGCTACGGCGATCCAGTTGCCGTAGCGCAGTTGATCCTGCAGATAAACGCCCGTGTCGCGCTGGCGCGCCGTCGGCTTGTGGTCATCGAAAACGGGGGGTGTGAAAGCGGGGTACACCGGGTTGTAGGCGTCGATCAGCGGCACTGTGCCACCGCGATTTACCGGGTTGTCAAAGGCGTTCAGCTTATCTTCCGTCGCATAGGCAAAATCGAAACCCAACAACATCTGATGCCGTAGCTCACCTGTGTCAAAGCGACCCTCCAGATGCTGGTCGGCTGTCAGCATCCTGACAGTCGTGATATCACCGTATGCATAACGGCCAATCAGGCGCTTGTTGATGGGATCGGCCGGCCAGCCAGCGCCGCCGCCCGATCTGTCTCCATAATCGCTGTACAGGCTGCGATAATCCACTTGGTTGTATGACCAGCGCGTATTCTGGCGTACGGTCCAGTTGTCATTAAAGGCGTGTTCGAAGCTCCAGCCGATTGCGCGCCGGCGCGAGTTGTAGCGGTCCCAGTCCGGGTCGCCTACAAAAGTGTCGGTGGGGATGCGGCCATTAGGGTTGGACAGCAACAACCCTTCCCATGGGAGAAACTGCGACGTCGAGCCCGATTTGTCTTCCTGCAGCAGCGCGCGCAGCGTCAGCGAGGTGCGGGCCGTTGGCTTCCACGTCAACGATGGCGCGAGCACCCAGCGGTCGTCTGGCACATGATTGACCTGGGTATCGGCAAGACGCCCCAGCGCAACCAGACGGTATAGCCATTCGCCACTCTCGTCGATGGGGCCGGTGAGGTCGGCCTGCAATTGGCGTCGATTGTGGGAACCATACGAAATGCCAATCTCCCGCATGGGCTCGGCTAGGGGCCGCTTGGTAACCATATTGATGATGCCGGCGGTGCTGCCTTGCCCATAGAGCATGGACGATGGGCCGCGCAGCACTTCGATGCGCTCGAGGGTATACGGCTCGGTGCGCGTGGTGCTGGTGTACCAGTTGTAGTTGGTGCGCAGGCCGTCCAGGAACATAGCCGGGTCTGAGCCGCGAATGCGGACGTTGTCGGAGCGTGAATCCAGGCCATAGGCATCTGAGCGCACACCCGCCGCGTAGTTGAGTGCGTCCTGCACACCCGTGGCGCCTTGATCCTGGATCTGCTCGCTGCCCACCACGGTGACGGCCTGCGGCGTTTCACTCAAAGGCGTATTGGTCTTTGAGGCGGAGATGGAGCGTCGCGCGGTATAGCCGTCCAGCGGCTTGAAGGGCGATTCTTGCTCAGGCTGCGCTGTGACGGTAATGGGCGCAAGGGTGCGCGTATCGCCTGATCGGCCCGGCGACACGGCCTGCGCCAAGGCGGCGTGCATACCCCCTGTGAAAACGTATGACAGGCACCCCGCCGCCGCTAGCGCGCGCACGACCGGTCTTGTCAATGTCATGGATGACATGGTGATCCTCTCCAGATTGCGTTGATTCAAAGTGACGGGCCTGCATGGACGACGTGGCACAGCCTTCGATTGCGGGCGCGGATGCAGCCTTGCGTCCTGCAATGTGGGCGGTGACAGACGCGACGCCGTATGTCGCACCCTCGCGTGGTCGGTATACGGTCGCTTGGCGGGCGGCCAGCGGCCGCCTGATGTCAGGAACGGGGGAACAGCCAGAACCAGATACCCGCGGCTACCGGCAAGGACAATGCGGCCCAGGCCAGCCAGTGCCAAATATCCACCCCCAGCAGCGCCGCCAGCAGGCCAAAACAGGTGAACACACCAAGGGTTGTCGGCGCGCCCCACAGCCGCCAAAGCGCGGCCAAGCCTTTTTGTGCCATCACGACCTCGCGGGCTTGAGGCTGGTGTCGAACCGACGTGCCAGGTGCTCGATGCGGGCGTCGTTGGCTTTGCGGCGTGCGATCCACAAGTACAGACCGCTACCCAGCACGACAATGGTGAGTACGTCGAGCAGCGCCCAGATCACCTTCAACGGCATGCCGCCGTAGTCGCCAAAATGCAGCGGCCGCGACAGTTCGAGCAGGTTCAGGTACCAGGGCGGATGCGCCACTGCGGTCACCGCACCCGTGCCCGCATCCACCAGCACTGGGGTGAACAGGTGCCCGGTCAGTGGCGTGGCGCCTTTGGTCCAGATGACGTAATGGTGTGGCGTTGCATAGCGATTGCCGGGGTAGCTGATGCTGACCACTTCATTGCCCGGTACCGCCGCCCCGGCGGCCTGCACGGCGGCATCCATAGAGGTATGCCGCGTGGGCGGCGCGTCGTTGCGGTACGGGGCGATGAGCTCGGCCACTTCTGTAGACTGCCACAGGCCGAACAGCGGAGTGGCGAGTTCGTTGATGACGCCGGTAACGCCTACCACGGTGGCCCAGACCAAGGTGACGATGCCGAGCAGGTTGTGCAGATCGAGCCATTTGAGCCGTGTGGAACGCTGTTTGCGCACCGTGCCAAACTGTAGTTTTTTCATGAAGGGGCCGTACAGCACCACGCCCGACACAATGGCGATGACAAAGAGCAGGCCCATCAGGCCCAGGAAGAGTTGACCGGGCAGGCCGGCGAACATATCGACGTGGAGTGCCAGCATCAAGCCAAGAAAGGTGAATTGTTCCTGGGCCAGGGTGGCGCCGTCTTTGAGCAAGGCGCCGGTGTGGGCGTCGAAGCGCATGTAATGGTGGGATTTTGGATCGGAGGCGTGCGAGGGTGACATGCCTACGTACACGACTGGCTCGTGGTCGTCCATGTACACGTATTCGACGACTTCGCCGGGATATTGCCGGCGGGCGCTCTGGACGATGGTGTCCAGGCCGGTGCGTGGTGTGCCTTCAGCCACGACCGCGTAGGGCTTGCCGTCATCCAGCAGGTGCTCGAGTTCTTCGTGAAAAACGAGCGGCAGGCCGGTGACGCAGATGACGAGCAGGAATAGTGTGCAGACGAGGCTGGACCATTTATGAACCCAATACCACGATTTGAGCGATGCGGCGGCGGTCATGCCGTGCACTCTGTGTTACAGCGCGTACAAGAGCACGCGGGTTTTGTTTGCATGGTGCTTCCCCTTAATTTTATTAATGCAGATGCGAACTATTTGTATTCTAGTTATTATGTTTTTTTGATGTCAACTTGAAATGTTCTGAATGTTTTCGTTCTTCAGCGGTTTAGGGGTGCTTTCTGGGCTGTACGCGGGGTATTTGAAGCGGCGGGCAGTTTGGGTGTTCTTTAGCCGGCGCGCCGTGGCAGGGCAGGCTGGTCGCTTCGATCGCTCGCCCCTTGGGGGTTCCCGTCAAATTCGCGTGCTTTCAGCGGCGTGTGCGAACTCGCCCTTTTGCCCCTGCGGGGCAACGGAGCTTGTATAGTTTTTTTTGCGCCTTTAGTACCACACTGAGGGCGCTGGGGGGCTGGACAGCCTATCTGTTGCGTGGCTGCTCCCAAGAGCCCACACACGGCGACAGCGATGAGTTTGGAACGCAAACGAAAGCGAGCCCGAGAACCCGTACGCGGCAAAGAAACCTAATGCCGCACCGGCCGATAATGGCTGATGCTCATCAGCAAGCCGCTGGCAATCCCCAACGTCAGCAGCGCCGTGCCGCCGTAGCTCATGAACGGCAACGGCACGCCCACCACAGGCAGGATGCCCGTCACCATCCCTACATTCACAAATACATACGCAAAAAACATCAGTGCCATCGCCCCCGCCAGCAGCCGGCCAAACTGGGTATGCGCACGCAGCGCAATCGCCAGCCCGCGTGCAATCAACAGCAGATATAGCACCAGCATCATTATCCCGCCGTACAGCCCGAACTCCTCCGCATACACCGCAAAGACGAAATCAGTCGTGCGTTCGGGGATAAAGTCCAAATGCGTTTGCGTGCCTTTCATATACCCCTTGCCGTACAGCCCACCAGAGCCCACCGCGATCATCGACTGGATAGTATGAAACCCTTTGCCCAAAGGATCGGAACTTGGGTCCAGCAGCGTGCAGACACGGTATTTCTGATAATCGTGCAGCACCACCCAGTCGACCTCGGGCTGGCAGATGTCGCGTTCGTAGTAGACCAGCGTACCGAGGCCAACAACGCCAACCACGGCCAGCGGGACCAGCAGCTTGAACGACAGACCGCCAAAATAGATGACAAAGAAGCCCGTGACAAAAACCAGCAGCGCGGTACCCAGATCGGGCTGCATTACGATCAGCACGAAGGGCACGGCAAGCAACAAGCCCGCCACAAAAAAATCAAGCACGCGCAGCTTGCCCTGATTGCGATGGAAATACCAGGCCAGCATCATCGGCACAGAAATCTTCAGCATTTCAGACGGCTGAATACGCACAATGCCCAAGTCGAGCCAACGCGTCGCACCCTTGCTGGTTTCACCGAAAAACTCCACACCCAGCAGCAGAATCACGCCCAGCGCATAAAAATAAGGCGCCACTTTCATTAGCAGCGGCGGCGGCGTCATCGCCACCGCCCACATCACCGCCAACGCAATCAAAAAATTGCGGGACTGATCCGCAAAACGCCAGTCAGTGCCACCCACTGCGGAATGCATGACGACAAGCCCCAGCGTCGCGAGAATGACCAGCAGCAGCAGCAACGGAGGATCGAACGCCAAGGCGGAACGCTGCAGCCAATACAGAATACGTTTCATCGAGAAGACTCCAGCTGTGTGGCGGGTGCCCGGCCGGCCGGGCCGCGCGCCATGGCGCTTCGGCTGCCGTCAGCCGGCACAGGAGGCGCCCGATCAGCCTGGCTGGCACTGGCCGTCGTGGGCGCGGCGGCATTGCGGTACGCCGGATCGAGCCAGTAGTCGAAGACTTTGCGCGCAATAGGCGCGGCCACTGTGGACCCCCAGCCGCCGTTCTCGACGATCAACGCCACCGCGATCTGGGGATTGTCGAGCGGCGCGTAGGCCATGAAAAGCGAATGATCGCGCAACCGCTCGTCGATCGCCGACGCCCGGTACTTTGCGCCGCGCAGGCTGAATACCTGCGCTGTGCCGGTCTTGCCCGCCGCCTGGTACTTGGCCCCCACAAAAGCCGCACGCGCGGTGCCGGAGCGCAGAACGTCGGCCATGGCATTGCGCACGACCGCCAGGTTCTCCGGCTTGATCGCAATGGTGTGATCCGGCGCCTTGATGGTGGGCGCAATTTGACCAGTACGCGCATCCTCGATACCTGCGACCAGATGCGGCGTCATGTACTTGCCACCGTTGGCCAGCACTGCGGTGGCCTGGGCCAACTGCAACAATGTAAACGAGTTGTACCCCTGCCCCACAGCCACCGATACGGACTCGCCGGCGTACCATCGCTTTTGCTCGGGCTTCTTGTAGGCATTGCGCTTCCATTCTGTGGACGGCAGGATGCCGCGACGCTCGCCATCGAGGTCGATACCGGTGAGCTGGCCGAAGCCGAACTGCGCGGCAAAGTCATGCAGCCGGTCCACACCGATTTCTGGGCCCAGTGAATAGAAGTAGGTATCTGAAGATTTGACAATGGCCCGATGCATATCGGTAGGCCCGTAGGCCGCACCGCCGGCGTTGCGGAAGCGCTGCCCGCCGAACTCGTAGTAGCCTGGATCGGAAATGCGTTCGCCCGCCGAGCGTACACCGAGCTCCAGCGCCGCCAGTGCCACGAACGGCTTATAGGTGGACCCGATCGGATACGTGCCGTTCAGCGGCCGATTGACCAGCGGATGATCGGGCGAATCATTAAGGGCGCGCCAATTCTCGACATCGATGCCGTCAATGAACAAATTGGGGTTGAAGGATGGCGCGGAGACAAACGCCAGCACCTCACCCGTGCGTGGTTCTATGGCGACCAGGGCGCCGCGCCGCCCCTGAAATTCGGCCTCGGCGACCTTCTGCAGGCCGATGTCCAGCGACAGGTGCAGGTCTGCCCCCGGCACAGGGTCAACCCGGCTGAGTGTACGCACCGGCCGCCCGGTAGCGGTAACTTCGACCTCTTCGATGCCCGTGCGCCCATGCAGGGCCTTTTCCCAGGTTTTCTCGATACCCTTCTTGCCGATCTGCGAGGTGCCCCGGTAATTGCCCGTTTGGCCGGTTTCTTCGAGCATATCGAGATCCTGCTCGGACAGCCGGCCTACATAGCCAATAACATGCGCAGCATGCTCGCCTTCGGGATACTCACGCACCCAGCGGGCGCTCAGCTCGACGCCGGGAAACTTGAACGCATGCGCTGAAAACCACGATGCCTCGATCTCGTTGAGATTGTTGCGCAGCAGTACGGGCGAATAACGGCTGTTCTGCCTGACGTTCTGCATGAAACGCCGCCGATCGCCCTGGCTCAGATACACCAGCCGCCCGAGGTCGTCGAGCAGATCATCCATATTGCGCTCGACGTTGGCGGGCGTAATCGACAGAATGTAGTCGCGGTAATTTCGCGCCAGCACCACACCACTGCGGTCGAGGATCTCGCCGCGCCGCGGCGCAACCGGCACCACCGAGACCCGGTTGCGGTCGGCCCGGGCCGCCAGGCCCTCGTAGCGTACGACCTGCAAATACCACAGGCGGCCGGCCAGCAGCAAGAAGCACACAATGATGAACACAGCCGCCACAAGCACGCGCGTTTGCAGGCGGCGCCGCTGGAGCTGAGTTGTTTTCTTGAACTCGAACATAGGCGGGCGCCTAGACCGAACCAGCGTCGTTGTCGTCCAGGCGGCGCTGCGGCAGAAGCAGAAGCAGATCGGCCAGAGGCCATAACACCGCCATAAACACCGCCGACCACAGCCATGCCCAGCCGGCCCATTCGCCACTGAGCCAGGCGTAGATCACCCGGCCGATGAACTGCGCGAGTACGAAGACCGGCAGCATGTGTATCGCCTGAACGACCGCATTGAAATGCTGCAGCCGACGCTGCAGCGCCGTGGCGCCATAGGCCGCCAGGGTGTAGACCAGTGCCTGCCCGCCCAGCATCGTGCCTGCGTGTACATCAACCAGCAGCCCGAATACAAACGCGGCCAGCATGGACACGCGGCGCGGTTCGTTCACGCACCAGAAGGCGATGACAAGCAGCAGCAGATCTGGCGCCGGCTGCCATTCGCGCCAGGGCAGCAGGGAGATAAGCCAGACCAGCAGCAGCGTGAACCAGACAAACAGCACGCTGGAAGGCCGCTTGAACGGCGAGGTGTCGATGGGCTCGAGGCGCGCCAGGGAAGACACCCGGCGTTGCGGAACGGGCGCGTGATTATCCGGCCTGCGCGCCATCGCTGCCTCCTTCGGTGCTCATGCCTTGATCGGATACATCGACCAGCAGCACGAGGAAATGGCGATGGCGCTCGGGATGAGACAGCGGCGTGGCCTCGGCCAGCGCAAAACCCGTGGCCGGATCGCGCGACACGCTGTCGACACGCGCAACCGACAAACCAGCGGGAAACAAGCCTCCGATGCCACTGGTAATGAGCACATCACCGGGCACGAGATCGACGTTGGCGGTGAGGTAGCGAACCTCGACCTTGCCGGATACATTGCCGCCAAACGCGATCAGCCTCAGCCCGTTGCGCAGCACCTGCACCGGGATCGAGACTTTGTCGTCGGTAAGCAGCGCGGCTTCAGCCGTAAAAGGCGTGACGCGCACGATCTGCCCGACGATGCCGCCCTCGTCCATGACTGGCATGCCCGGACGGATGCCGCTGGATGAGCCCTTGTTGAAAATGAGGTGATGGGAGAACGCATTGGGCGGCTCGTAGAACACCTCGACCGCGACGGACGGCTGGGTAACTTCGCCAGATACGTTGAGCAGGCGCCGCAACTGCTCGTTTTCAGTCGCAAGCTGGGCGGCGTGGGTGGAGAGTTGCGCCAGTTCGATGCGCTGGCGCTGCAGGGCTTCTTTTTCGGAACGGGCCAGAGAAGCGGCGTTTTTCCAGTCGTTGAAGTGCTCGACGGCGTCGCGCGGCGCAAGCATCAGGCGCTGAAATGGGTAAAGCGCCACGGAAATGACTTGGCGGGCCGGATCGAGGACCTTCCAGCGGGCGTCAACAACCAGCAGCGAAAGCGCCAGCAGCGCGAAGACGAACAGCCTCAGCTCCGCGGTGGGCCCACGCTTGAACAGTCTGATCGTGCCGGTTTCTTGCATGGAAAAAGCGCCTTCCAGGGAAAGAACCCCGCTCAAGGGCGGGGCCTGGTCGTGCGTGAATCAGTCGTAGATGAAGACTGTGCCTAAGCGTTCGAGGTGTTCGAGCGCTTCACCGCAGCCGCGCACCACGCAGGTAAGTGGGTCTTCAGCGACCACCACCGGCAGGCCGGTTTCCTCTTGCAGCAGGCGGTCGAGATCGTGCAACAGCGCGCCACCGCCGGTAAGGGCGATGCCCTTGTCGGTGATGTCGGCGCCCAGCTCGGGCGGTGTTTGTTCAAGCGCGGTTTTGACGGCGGAGACGATCTGATTGAGCGGATCGGTGAGGGACTCGAGGATCTCGTTGGACGACACCGTGAAGCTGCGCGGCACGCCTTCGGACAGGTTTCGGCCTTTGACTTCGATTTCTTTGATTTCGGAACCCGGGAAGGCGGAACCGATTTGTTTCTTGATGAGTTCGGCGGTGGGTTCGCCGATCAGCATGCCATAGTTGCGGCGGATGTAGTTGATGATGGCTTCGTCGAACTTATCGCCCCCGACGCGCACCGAACCCTTGTACACCATGCCGCCCAGCGAGATGATGGCCACTTCTGTGGTGCCACCACCGATATCGACCACCATTGAACCACTGGCATCGGATACGGCCAGGCCGGCGCCGATGGCCGCCGCCATGGGCTCTTCGATGAGGAACACCTGGCTGGCGCCCGCGCCCAGGGCAGATTCGCGGATCGCGCGGCGCTCGACCTGCGTGGAACCGCAAGGCACGCAGACGATGATGCGCGGACTGGGTGCGAACATGCTGCGCGGGTGCACCATGCGGATGAACTGCTTGAGCATCTGCTCGGTAACCGTGAAGTCGGCGATGACGCCGTCTTTCATGGGGCGGATGGCCTCGATGTTACCGGGAACACGGCCCAGCATTTGCTTGGCTTCGCGGCCTACGGCCTGGATGATTTTCTTGCCGCTGGGGCCGCCATCGTGGCGAATGGCGACGACGGACGGCTCATCCAGCACGATACCCTTGCCGCGAACGTAGATAAGGGTATTGGCGGTGCCGAGGTCGATCGCCATGTCGCTGGAAAAGTAACTGCGAAGGAATCCGAACATGGGCGCTCAGTGATGTATAGGTGAAGAAAGGAATCCGTCAGCGCGCGCAACCGATAGGCGCAGCAGGGAAAGGCGCCATAATTTGACCAACGAATCAAACCAGCAATGATAACTTATAATTGGCTTCTGATTCGCATGAAAAGCGGCATGTTATCTAATGTTACTTGCCGCTCACGTATGCTTCCTGGCGCCATAATCAGCGCCCTTCGCCTCACTCTCCTGCACGCAAAGCCATGGCCATCACCGAGCAAGACGTGGACCGCATCGCGCGGCTCGCCCGCATCGAACTTTCCCCGGCCCAGAATACCCGGGCACAACACGAACTGAACGGCATCCTGGACCTCATCGCCCAATTGCAGGCTGTGGACACGGCGGGCATCGTCCCCATGGCCCACCCGCTGGCCGCACACCAAGACATCCACCTGCGGCTGCGCCCCGATGTGGCCTGGCCCACCAGCACTGTACAACAGCGCCAGGCGCTGATGGCCAATGCACCGGCGCAGCACGATGGCCTGTTCCTGGTGCCCACCGTCATCGAATAGCGGCCCACGCGCCCGGCCACCGCGCCGCCCGGCAGGCAACCCGCAACCTCCACAAACGATATCCAGAATGCCATTGCACACCGAATTCGACAGCATCGCCGCCTTGCGGGCCGCCCTGCGCGAACGCCGCGTCAGCGCCCGCGAGTTGGCCACCAGCGCCCTCGACGCCATCCAGGCCCGCAGCAAGCTTAATGCCTTCCTGCATGTCGACCCAGCCCTTACCCTGGCCGAAGCCGACGTCGCCGACCGCCTGCTGGTGGAGCCTTCGCCCCCCAGCCTGGCCGGCATTCCCATCGCCCACAAAGATCTGTTCGTCACGCAAGGCTGGCGCACTACCGCCGCCAGCAAGATGCTCGCGCATTACACAAGCCCCTTCGATGCCACGGTAGTCAGCCGCCTGCAAGGCGCCGGCGCAGTGTCCCTGGGCAAGCTTAACTGCGACGAATTCGCCATGGGCTCGGGCAACGAAAACTCGGCCTTCGGCCCCGCCCTCAACCCCTGGGATCACAGCGTCGTGCCCGGTGGCTCCTCGGGCGGCAGTGCAGCCGCGGTAGCGGCGGGCCTGGCCATGGGTGCCACGGGCACCGACACCGGCGGCTCGGTGCGTCAGCCTGCGGCGCTGTGCGGCGTCAGCGGCATCAAGCCCACCTATGGCACGGTGTCGCGCTACGGCATGATTGCCTATGGTTCCAGCCTGGATCAGGCCGGCCCCATTGCCCGCCACGCCCAGGATCTGCTCGAGTTGCTTGACCCAATGAGTGGCTTCGATCCGCGCGACGCCACCAGCCTCGAAACCTGCGACGGCGCCAAAAACGAGCCGGGCCGCATCCGCACCCAATTCGATGCTGCTTCAGGCGGCTTCGACGCCGCCGGCAGCCAGCCCCTGAAGGGCCTGCGCATTGGTGTACCGGCCGAGTTCTTCGGCGCCGGCCTGGCACCCGACGTTGCCGCAGCGGTCGAAGCCGCACTGGCAACCTTTGAGTCGCTGGGCGCCGAACGCGTGTCCATCTCGCTGCCGCGCACCGAGCTGTCCATCCCCACTTACTACGTGATCGCGCCGGCCGAAGCGTCCAGCAATCTATCGCGCTATGACGGTGTGCGCTACGGCCACCGCGCCGCGCAGTACGGCGACCTGGCCGAGATGACCAGCCGCTCGCGCACCGAAGGCTTCGGCCCCGAGGTGCTGCGGCGCATCATGGTGGGCACTTATGTGCTGTCTCACGGGTACTACGACGCCTACTACCTGCAGGCGCAACGCGTGCGACGCATGATTGTCAACGACTTCCAACAGGCCTTCGCCGGCCAATGCGACGTCATCATGGGGCCTGTCACACCCACCGTGGCCAAGCACATCGGCGACAACCGCGAAGACCCGGTCGCCGACTGGCTTGCCGATATCTACACCCTGGGCGTCAGCCTGGCGGGCCTGCCTGCCATGTCGGTGCCCTGCGGCTTTGGCGGCCCCGCCGGCAAGCCCCTGCCTGTGGGCCTGCAAATCATCGGCAATTACTTCAGCGAAGGCCGCCTGCTGGCCATCGCCGATCGCTTCCAGCAAGCAACCGACTGGCATCAACGCAAACCGGAATACGCATAATGGAATGGGAAATCGTCATCGGGCTGGAAACCCACACGCAGCTTTCCACGCAATCCAAAATATTCTCTGACAGCAGCACGCGCTTTGGCGCCGCCCCCAACACCCAGGCCAACGACGTCGACATGGCTTTGCCGGGCAGCCTGCCTGTGCTCAATCGCGGCGCCGTCGAGCGCGCCATCCAGTTCGGTCTGGCCGTGGGTGCGCATGTGGCACCATTGTCGGTGTTCGCACGTAAAAACTATTTTTACCCCGATCTGCCCAAAAACTACCAGATCAGCCAGTTCGAGATCCCGGTCGTGCAAGGGGGCACGGTCACCTTCTTTGTGGACGGCGTCGAAAAAACCGTCAACCTCACGCGCGCCCATCTCGAAGAAGACGCCGGCAAGTCGCTGCACGAAGACTTCACCGGCCCGCATGGCGAATCCTCCACCGGCATCGACCTGAATCGCGCTGGTACGCCGCTGCTCGAGATCGTCTCCGAACCCGAGATGCGCTCGGCCGCCGAGGCTGTCGCCTATGCACGCGCCCTGCACAGCCTGGTGGTCTGGCTGGGCATCTGCGACGGCAACATGCAGGAAGGCTCATTCCGGTGCGATGCCAACGTGTCGGTGCGCCCCAAGGGTCAGAAAGAATTCGGCACCCGCACTGAAATCAAAAACGTCAACTCTTTCCGCTTTCTTGAGCGCGCCATCCTGTTCGAAGCGCGCCGCCAGATCGAGCTGATCGAAGACGGCGGCACAGTGGTGCAGGAAACCCGCCTGTATGACGCCGACCGCGATGAAACCCGCAGCATGCGCAGCAAAGAAGACGCGCACGATTACCGCTACTTCCCCGACCCAGACCTGCCGCCGCTTGTGATCGCCTCCGAGTGGGTGGAACAGGTGCGCGCTGCAATGCCCGAACTGCCCCGCCACAAGCGCGAACGCTTCGAGCAGGCATTGGGCCTCACGCCTTACGACGCCGCCCAGCTCACGATGAGCCGCGACACGGCAGTGTATTTCGAACATACCGCCTCCGCCCTGCCCGCCAGCCAGGCCAAGCTGGCGGCCAACTGGGTGCTGGGCGAAGTCTCCGCCGCGCTGAACCGCGAAGAAATCGAGATCTCCGCATGCCCCGTCAAGCCTACTGCACTGGCCGGCCTCATCGAGCGCATCATCGACGGCACGATCTCCAACAAGATCGGCCGTGAAGTGTTCGCCGCCATGTGGGCGGGCGAACACGGCGGTAGCGCGGACGCCATCATCGAGGCGCGCGGCCTGAAGCAGATCAGCGACACCGGCGCCATCGGCGCCATGATCGACGCGGTCCTGGCCGCCAACCCCGCTGCCATCGAAGAGTACCGCGCCGGCAAGCAAAAGGCCTTCAACTCGCTGGTGGGCCAGGTCATGAAAGCCGCCAAGGGCAAGGCCAACCCGCAGCAGGTCAACGACCTGCTCAAGCAAAAGCTGGACGGGTAGCCATCTACCATGCGCCTGCACTTTCAGGCGCATGCATCCGACCAAACAAAAACCCCGGCATCGCGAGATACCGGGGTTTTTGTTTGTGGCCGCCGAGCCTTGCCAGGCAAGCTCGGTGGCCGGTGCGGAAGGCCGGGGCCATCATGGCTCCGGCTCGTGCACAGGCTGGCTTAGAAGCCGCCCATGCCACCCATACCGCCCATGCCACCCATGTCGGGCATAGCGGGCGCGGGCTTGTCTTCCACGATTTCAGCCACAGCGGCTTCGGTCGTGAGCAGCAGGCTGGCTACGGAGGCAGCGTTCTGCAGCGCAGTGCGAGTCACCTTGGTGGGATCCAGCACGCCCTGTTCGACCAGGTCGCCGTACTCGCCGGTGGCAGCGTTGTAGCCGAAGTTGCCCTTGCCGCTGGCAACTTGGTTAACCACGACACTGGCTTCTTCGCCGGCGTTGGAAACGATGGTGCGCAGGGGCGCTTCGACAGCGCGCAGGATCAGCTTGATACCGGCGTCCTGGTCAGCGTTATCGCCCTTGACATTGGCGATGGCGGCCTTGGCACGGATCAGTGCAACACCGCCGCCGGGGACGATGCCCTCTTCCACCGCAGCGCGGGTAGCGTGCAGGGCGTCTTCGACACGTGCCTTCTTTTCCTTCATTTCGACTTCGGTGGCCGCACCGACGCGGATCACGGCAACACCGCCGGCCAGCTTGGCCACGCGCTCTTGCAGCTTTTCACGGTCGTAGTCGGACGTGGCTTCTTCGATCTGGACGCGGATCTGCTTGACGCGCGCTTCGATCGACTTGCTGTCGCCAGCGCCGTCGATGATGATGGTGTTTTCCTTGCCCACTTCGATGCGCTTGGCCTGACCGAGGTCGTCCAGCGAAGCTTTTTCGAGCGACATGCCGGTTTCTTCGGAGATAACCGTACCACCGGACAGGATGGCGATGTCTTCGAGCATGGCCTTGCGGCGGTCGCCGAAGCCAGGAGCCTTGACAGCGGTCGTCTTGAGGATGCCGCGGATGTTGTTCACAACCAGGGTGGCCAGGGCCTCGCCTTCGACGTCTTCAGCCACGATCAGCAGCGGACGGCTGGACTTGGCAACCTGCTCGAGTACGGGCAGGAGGTCGCGGATGTTGCTGATTTTCTTGTCGAAAATCAGGATGTACGGATCTTCCAGCACCGACACTTGCTTGTCGGGGTTGTTGATGAAGTAGGGCGACAGGTAGCCACGGTCGAACTGCATGCCTTCGACGACGTCGAGCTCATTTTCCAGCGACTTGCCGTCTTCAACGGTGATGACGCCTTCCTTGCCGACCTTGTCCATCGCGTTGGCGATGATTTCACCGATCGAGGTGTCGCTGTTGGCCGAGATGGAACCAACCTGGGCGATTTCCTTGCTGGTGGTGCAAGGACGGGACAGTTTCTTGAGCTCTTCGACGGCAGCAGCAACAGCCTTGTCGATACCGCGCTTCAGGTCCATCGGGTTGATGCCGGCGGCCACGTACTTCAGGCCTTCCTCAACCACGGCTTGTGCCAGGACGGTGGCAGTGGTGGTGCCGTCACCGGCGTTGTCGGACGTCTTGGAAGCGACTTCCTTGACCAGTTGGGCGCCGATGTTCTCGAACTTGTCTTTCAGTTCGATTTCCTTGGCAACCGAAACGCCGTCTTTGGTGACGGTGGGGGCGCCGAAGGAGCGGTCGAGCACAACGTTGCGGCCCTTGGGACCGAGCGTGGTCTTGACAGCATTGGCCAGAATGTTGACGCCACGGACGATGCGAACGCGTGCATCGTCACCGAAATAAACTTGCTTAGCAGCCATTCTTGAATTCCTTAAATAATACGAGTCGTTCGCGCGGATTACGAAACTACGGCGAGAATTTCTTCTTCGCGGATGACGAGCAGCTCTTCGCCGTCGACCTTGACCGCTTGGCCGGCATACTTGCCGAACAGGACCTTGTCGCCCACTTTCAGGTCAACCGGCAGCACCTTGCCGTCTTCTGTCTTCTTGCCGGGGCCAACAGCCACGACTTCGCCCTGATCGGGCTTCTCAGCAGCGCTGTCAGGGATCACAATGCCCGACGCGGTGGTGCGCTCGTTGTCCAGACGCTTGACGATCACGCGATCGTGCAAAGGACGCAGTGCCATGGAGGAACTCCTGTTCAAAAAATATTGTTTAACGAGTGAAAAGTAAGCAGAGGGGCCGGTTTTGCCCGCAACCACCGCGAGCCTGGGGCTGCGGCAAGGGTTGTTAGCACTCGACCCCTACGAGTGCTAATTATAAGGATGAAGTCTGAATCTTCAAGTGGGGCAAAATGGTCGTTTCGTTTTGTTACATTGGGATTGATGTCGATTGTCAATAAATTCAACAGAACTAAAGCTGGCCACTGGCGAAATCAACGGGGCGACAGGCCAAGGCCGGGGCCTGGGAATTGCTCTTTGGTGTTGCGACGGCGCCGTAGTGCCGCACGTCGTTAACCTCCGTGATATCCCGTCGATCTCCTTTCCTCCACTCAGCGATGGCTGACAAAGATGTAATCGACCAGCAATGTGTTCGACAGTATCGCCCCGCTACAGTGGATCCCATTGCCTCTTCACGCTGGCATCTCAACAATCGTTCAGTAGCATCAAAACGGCAGTGGCGGTCGTTTTCTCAGCGCTCGCTGCTTCCATTCTAGAGATTATGTATGCGTAAGCTCCGTATCAGTCTGGCTTCAACTATCCTTGCCACCGCTCTGGGCATTGCACATGCAGCCTCGCCAAGCAATGGTATCGTGTATAGCGCTAATGAGGGCGATGGCTCCGTCAGCGTAATTACACTGGGCTCGGGTGAAGTCCAGACAGTGAATATACCGGTCGTGCCGCATAATGTTCAGATATCGCCCGAGGGCAAATTACTCCTGGCGGTGGGCACCTCCTCCGACGGGCATGGCAGCCATGGCGGGGGGAAAAGCCAGCCCAAGAATGCAGACACTATGCATGGGGGTGAGCGTAGCGCGGCCCTGGTGCTCCTGGATGCGAGTAAACCAGATAGGCTGATCGCGACCTTGCCTTCAGGTGACCATCCCGCCCACGTCGTCACGAGCCGGAGCGGGGACCATGCTTATATCACCAATGCTGATGCGAATCGGATAACAGTGGTCGATATCAACCAGAAAGCGGTCGCGGCCGAAATTTCCACGGGCCGCTATCCCCATGGCCTGCGGCTGAGCCCGGACGGACGCGAGTTATATGTGGCCAATGTAGTGGACAATAGCGTGTCAGTGATCGATACGCAGAAACTCACGGAGTCCGCGCGCATCCCGGTGGGCAAAGCGCCGGTCCAGGTCGCATTTACGCCAAATGGGGCGCAGGTTTACGTATCGTTGCGCGATGAGAATCGTGTCGCTGTCGTCGATACCAAAAGCCGGAAGGTTTCCAACACAATCGACGTGGGGCGTAACCCAATCCAGCTTTTTTCCACACCGGATGGCAGCAAAATATATGTGGCCAATCAGGGGAGCGATAGCGATCCGGACAATACGGTTTCCGTAATCGATACGGGTAAACAGCGCGTCATCGCTACCGTGACGACGGGCAGAGGTGCCCACGGCGTGGTAGCGAGCGATGACGGCAAATGGGTGTTCATTACAAACAGCAAGGCCGACACAGTCAGCGCCATTGACACGGGTACCCAGGCCGTAGCCGCAACCTATAAGGTGGGCGCGGCGCCCAACGGTATCACCTATCGCGCACTTCCATAGGAAACGGCTATAGCAGTTGGCACATAACTTCGCAACCTGCTCAGCGCAGCACCTGCCCTTGTGTGCCTGACGCCGGCGATATTCTTCGAAAACGGCCCTTGGTCCATCAAGACCTGGGGCCTGCCTATTTCGGCGACCAAATGGCTTGTGTATCCATTGCTTGGAGGCTTGATTCCGTGAGCAAGCAATGCCCTTTGATTACAGAAATGTAATCCAGGCGTCACGGATCAGACAGTTGTACTTGATTAAAGTTAAGAATTGCTCGGTTGTTTTGGCATTAGGCTAGGCCGCCAAGAACGCACCCAATAAAAACTTGACCTCAGAGGAATACTGCGCGTGAAACACCGCACTACGCTGGCTGTCCCATTACCATACATGCCCCGCCGCCGCTTTGTACAAGGATTAGCTACGGGCGGCGTTCTTCTCGGTCTTTCGCCTTATGCTCGAGCGCTGGGGAGGCAATCGAACCAGACGAGCACGGGTTCTGCGCAAATCCTGAAAGGAACCGAGTTCAATCTGGAAATTGGTGAATCGCCCGTGAACTTTACGGGCAGCCCGCGCATGGCCACGACAGTGAATGGCTCGCTTCCCGCGCCGACTCTACGTTGGCATGAGGGCGATACGGTGACCATCCGGGTAAAGAACCGCCTCAAGGAGCCTACGTCCATTCACTGGCACGGCATCATCCTGCCGTTCGAGATGGATGGCGTACCAGGGATCAGTTTTGCCGGAATCCCGCCGGGCGCAACCTTTACCTATCGATTCCAAGTGCAGCAAAGCGGCACCTTTTGGTATCACTCACACTCCGGTATGCAGGAAGCCACTGGGGTTTATGGCGCAATTATTATCGACCCGGCCCAAGCAGACCCCATTCGCGCCGACCGGGAGTATGTCGTTCAGCTGTCAGACTGGACTGATGAACACCCTATGAAGGTCCTGTCCAAGCTGAAGATGCAAGGCGATTATTACAACTATAACCAGCCCACGGCAGTGGACTTCTTCCGCGATGTCTCCGATTTAGGACTTAAAGCAGCCGTGGACAAGCGCAAGATGTGGAATGAAATGCGCATGAGCCCCACGGATCTCGCAGATCTGTCGGCCGACGTCCTTACTTATTTGATGAACGGCACAACGCCGGCCGGGAACTGGACAGGCCTGTTTCGCCCCGGCGAGCGAGTCCGCCTGCGATTCATCAATGGGGCGGCCAATACCTTCTACGACGTGCGGATCCCCGGTCTTGGCCTGACAGTTGTTCAAGCCGACGGCGTCAATGTGGAACCTGTTACTGTCGATGAATTCCGCTTCGGGCCGGGCGAAACCTACGATGTATTAGTGCAGCCCAAAGATGAGGCTTACACCCTTTACGCGCAAGCGATGGATCGTACTGGCTATGCGCGCGGCACACTGGCCACGCATGCCGGTTTGGAAGCACCCGTACCGGCCCTGGATCCTGTGCAATGGCTAGGCATGGGTGACATGATGGGCGCAATGGGCGGCACGAATAACGGTACTGGTATGTCGCACGGGGGCGCCGCTCCGATGCAACATGGCAGTACGGCGGAAATGCCCCATGGCAGCATGCATGGGATGAGTCACGCAGGTATGGCCACAGGCGGCGCGAGCACACATGTGCGCCATGCAAGAACTGAGTATGGTGCAAGTACTGATATGCGAGTTGATACGCCGCGCACCAATCTCGATGATCCAGGCATTGGCCTGCGCAACAATGGGCGACGGGTACTGACGCTGGCTGATCTGCATACCGTGGACGGTGCCATGGATCCGCGCGGTGCGGAGCGGGAGATCGAGTTGCACCTGACGGGAAACATGGAGCGCTACACCTGGTCGTTCGATGGTGTGGAATTCGGGAAATCGACGCCCGTGCATTTCCGTTATGGCGAACGCGTCCGCGTCATTCTGCACAACGACACGATGATGACGCACCCCATGCATTTGCACGGTATGTGGAGTGAACTTGAAACGCCCGCCGGAGCATTTCAGTGCCGTCGACACACAATACCCGTGCAGCCCGCCCAGCGGATCAGTTTTCTCGTCACCGCGGACGCCCTGGGGCGTTGGGCCTGGCACTGCCACCTGATGCTACACATGGACATGGGGATGTTCCGCGAAGTGGTGGTGGCATGAAGAACACGAAAAAGCCGTCAGATATTCTGATGAAAGACAAAAAATTGAAAAAGAAGATCCTCGTCGTTGCGATCGCAACCGCAGCTGCAGTGCCCGCGTCCGCCTACGCACAGACACATGGGGGCCACAGCGGCCATGTCTCGGAATCGTCGAAAGCAAGCGTACCTTCGTCAGGCATGAATCATGTCGCCGGCAATACCCCAGCCCCTGACCACAGTATGGGTGCAATGAACCATGGCGGCGGGGAAATGGATCACGGCGATATGCAGATGCAAGGCGGTTCAGCTCCGCCAGACGCCCGGGATCCAGATGCATATTCCGAAGGCTATGTGCGTAATGCCGGCAAGTACGCATTGCCGCCGTCACAAGTCTTGGTTATGTCGGACATGCATCATTTCGGCTCCGTGAGCATCGACCGGCTGGAATACGTCAGGGCTCGAGGCGAGGAATGGGCCGCCTATGAAGGCGAGGCTTGGTATGGCAGCACTTATAATCGTGCTGTGATCAAGGCCGAAGGCGAGATCGCGAGCGGAAGATTGCACGATTCGACGACAGAACTGCTTTGGCGTCATGCGGTTTCAACATTTTGGGATACCGAGTTGGGCATGCGCTTTGATCATGGTCGGCACATGCCAAACCGTGAATGGCTGGCACTGGGCATCAAAGGGCTTGCGCCATACTGGTTCGAAGTGGATGCGACAGCCTACGCGGGCCCCAGCGGGCGCACCGCACTGAGTCTACAGGCAGAGTACGACATCCTGCTGACACAGAAGCTCTACCTGCAGCCGAGCCTGGAGGTCAATCTACACGGCAAAGATGATGAACGCCGAGGCATAGGCAGCGGGCTGACGGACGGCACCGCAGGCTTGCGGCTCAAGTACGAAATTACGCGCCAGTTTGTGCCTTATGTCGGGGTCGAGTGGTCCAGTAAATTTGGCAAGACGGCAGACTATGCGCGAGCAGAGGGCGAGCACAAGCAAGAAACCCGATTCGTGGCTGGCGTGAGTTTTCGCTTTTGAAATTGAATTTACATTGCTGCGAGCGTGAAAACATCGCTGCCCATACAAACTTGAAGAGACTATTTTGATGAGAAAGACCCTTTCTATTCTGGCCTTAAGCGTATTACCGACCGTAGCATTTTCGGCGGGCACCCATACCGGCGGCCACAGCGCACCGGGGCACGGCATGCCGGGCCACGACATGTCGACGATGTCGAGCCCGGATTCGCCAATTGGACAACCGGGCGATCCAGGGAAAGTGGTTCGTACGATCGAAGTCAAAATGGACGACGCCATGCGCTTCACGCCCAGCGAGATTCAGGTCAAGGCCGGCGAGACCATTCGGTTCTTTATCAAGAACACAGGGAAGATTCCGCACGAGATGGTGATTGGGTCTCTTGCCGACATGAAAGCGCATGCCGAGGAAATGAAGAAAATGCCGGGGATGAAGCATACCGAGCCCAACATGATCACATTAGGCCCCGGCAAGGTTGGCGGCTTGGTGTGGCAGTTTACTCAAGCCGGTAATGTCGATTTTGCTTGCTTGGCCCCTGGCCATTTGGAAGCCGGAATGATGGGTAAGGTAAAAGTAAACTGACGTACGCCATCAGCGCAATGCGCCCCTGCCAGCGTTTACTGCCCTTCTGTAGCGGACAACCGGTCCATCATTAATTGCATCATTCCCTGCATCATGTCCATGCGCTTGAGCATCATGTCATGGTGCTGCATCATGTTTTGCATGCCCGACTGCCCCATCATCATGTCTCGGGATCCGGCGCCTCCTGGCGGTTGCTTGTCAGAGGGGGCCGATGGGCTCGTTTTTTCCATCGACCCCATGCCCTGCATCATGCCCATGCCCATGCCCTGCATCATCCCCATGCCTTGCGAGCTTGATGATGCCGACGACATCATGTCCATGGATTCTTGCATAAGTTTTCGGTGTTCGGA
This sequence comes from Paracandidimonas lactea, assembly GCF_021653995.1. NCBI lineage: Bacteria > Pseudomonadati > Pseudomonadota > Betaproteobacteria > Burkholderiales > Alcaligenaceae > Paracandidimonas > Paracandidimonas lactea. The sequence continues at coordinate 537,633 of NZ_JAJJOZ010000002.1, read as the reverse complement.
GAAAAGCTTCTGGCGCTCCTCAGGGTTGGCCTTTTGAAATCTTTCGTGGAAATCTTGTATTGCCTTCAGTTGAGTGTCCATCTTGCCTAGCAACTGGGCTTGTTCGGCCGGGGCCGTCGCTACAGACTCACCACTTTTCGTAGGGACATCCGCCGTGTTGCCTGGATGGTGGGCACTATGCTCTTCGGTCGATTGTGCCCAGGAACCTCCCGCCAGGCCACTCAGGATAAGCGCGGTTAGCGTGGTGCGAAATGCTTTCATGTCATGCTCCTCAGAATGGCCAAGTGTGCTGGTTGAGTATCAATATACGCGGCGGCCTCTGTCGAAAGACTGACAATGAAATTACATTTTTGTAATCGGCAAAGCCTTGGCTGATCCGCTCGAATTGCAATGCAGATTCCGTGGCGTGCCCGCATGCCCCGTCGAGGGGGTAACAAACATAGTCGTCGCTGTTTGAATTCAAGAGAAAAGCTGTAACACCCCCTTGAAATTTCCGGGCTGGGATCCTATCTTAAATTCCACCAAGGCAGCCGCGCCCGCAATCCGGCGCGCTGCGTGTTTCAATTTGTTCGCCCGCAGCACGGCAGACGGACTGGAGCGCGTAGGCCGATCCGTCTTCCTGCTGCTTTCTCAGGAGGAAATGATCATGAGCGATCTCTACTTCGGCGCCGACCTATTCAGCGAGTTCGATCGTCTGCAACGGCAAATGGCGGGCCTCTTCGGCGGCTTCCCTTCCAGCATCCGTTCCGGGCGCTTCGGTGCATTCCCTCAGGTCAACATTGGCTCGACCGACGACTCTATCGAGATCGTCGCCTTTGCGCCAGGTGTCGATCCGGCGAAGTTCGATGTGTCGATCGACAAGGGGCTGCTTAGCATCAGCGGCGAGCGCGAGAGCGCACAGCCGGAAGGGTCTGGCGATGATTTGCGCACTTACGCGCAGGAACGATTCGTTGGAGCTTTCCGGCGCGTCATCGAGCTGCCGCCGCACGCAGACCCCGATAAGGTAAGGGCGCAATACACCAATGGCTGTCTGACCGTCAGTATCGGTAAGCAGGAATCGTCCAAGCCACGAGCCATCTCTGTTCAATGAAACCCGTTGCAGAATCGAGGAGGACATCATGAACGACACCACAAAACTGGTCAGGAAAGACGAAACGGCGGTGGCTCGCCGTGAAGATGACCAATCACAGCGCCGTGTCACATTAACGCCGCCCGTGGACATCTTTGAGGATAGCCACGGCGTCACACTGTGGGCTGATTTGCCCGGCGTGACGAAGGACCGGCTCGATGTGAAGGTACACGATGGAAACTTGTACATCGAGGCGGAGGCGGTCGTGCCCACGCCGGGCGGATTTCGCCTGCAGCACGCGGAGCTGCGTCAGCCACATTTCACGCGAGCCTTTTCGCTGGGGGCTGAGTTTGACGCATCGAAAATCGATGCGTCCCTGAAGGACGGCGTGCTAAAACTGACGATACCGCGTCGCGACGAAGCCCGGCCACGCCGGATCGAGGTGCAAACGGGCTGACGCCACCAGGCGGTCAGCAACGCATGGCAAAAACCGGGTGGCGGCCTTCTGGTCGCCACCTTCCTGCTGCGCAGACGCGGGTGCAGGAGCTAATGGCGCGTTCTGGGGCGCACTCGACGAAGGGTTCTTGAAATGAATACGCTTTTACTGGTCGGCGGCGATTTGTGTATACGAACGGCGAAGATTCTGGATCATGGTTGTTGGAGGTGTATCGGGCTGCGGCGCAGCCCTGTACATCGAGAGGGCGAAGATCCAATTACCTGGTACCAAGCCGATCTGGGGAACCCAACCAGCCTTTCCTTTCTAAGCGACGCCGCCTTTTCTGAAATCACTCATATTCTCTATGCGCCATCGCCAGACAGCAGGACAGCCGCTCATTACGCAAGCGTCTATTCACACGGTCTTAAAGCACTTCTAGGCAGCCTATCCACCAATTGTGTCGAGCGGCTCCAACGCTGCGTTCTGGTGGGATCGTCTGTCGTCTGGCCGCCTTCCGAAAATTGGATAAACGAGGACTCACCGGTTCAGCGCTCGGGTTTCCGCGCGCGCACCTTGCTGGAGGCCGAAGCAGCTTTGCAGACGGCGCTACCGCAAGGCGTCGGTGTCACACTGCGATTGACAGGCTTATATGGCCCAGGGCGGACGCGGCTGCTAGAGGGGTTGCGGGCTGGAACGATCACGGTGCCTGATGGCCCCGGGCATTGGGCCAACCGTATTCACATTGATGATGCTGCCAGTGCCTGTGCACACCTGTTGGCCTTGGAGAATCCGAAGCAACTTTACATAGGAACAGATAACCACCCCTTGCCTACATCGGAACTCTATGACGCTTTGGCCATGCTAGCGGGCGCCCCTGCGGCGGCAAGGCAATTGCAAGCGCCCACAGGCAAACGGCTCTCCAATGCGCGGCTGCGCGCGTCCGGCTGGGAGCCGGCCTGGCCCAGCGCCTTGGAATGGTATGAAAAAACCTTACCCTACGCCAAGCTTTGAATGGTTTGCAGGGTAGACGCACGCCCGTCGCAACAACAAAATGCCCCCGACAGGTTAGGCCTGCGGAGGCATTGGGAATTCTGCGGCAGTGGCGTATCCTTGTTGCCGGATGCGCCTGCGGATGCCGCGGCGAGATGTGTTTACTCGTAGGCGTGGACACCCTTGGCGCGGATGCTTGCCAAGTCGGACATATAGGTTGTCACGGCACGATCAAACCAGTTCAGTGCCGCCATCATGTTCTTGACTGCGTTTGCCATTTTTGAACCTCTATAGGTTGGTGATCGGATAACTGAATTCTAGGGTAAACCCTAGGCTATTGGCAAGGGTTTACCCTAGTATTTGCATAAAACGTCGAAATTGTTGGTTTTCTACACATATCTATGCCCAGGAAAAATGGCGATTCCTGGGCGCGGCGTCATATCAGGCCGATTGCCGCAGGCGGCGCTGCCATAGCCCGGCAGCAGGCCAGCGCCGGAGGAGCATGCATCGACAAACCCTGTCTGGTATGACGCTTGCTGGCGGCCTCCAACCACGGTGGGCGGCTCACTGCACCAAGCCGCGTTTATGGGCATCGGTTCCGCACGGGGCCAGCTGGATAACAAGGAAGAAAAGAGCATGGACGCCACAATGCAATTGCTGTCCGATCCCACCATCTGGCTGGCGCTGGCCACTCTGATTGCGATGGAGGTCGTTCTCGGCATTGATAACCTTGTCTTCATTTCCATCCTTACGAACAAGCTTCCCGAACAGCAGCGCACCAAGGCACGCCGTATCGGCATTGGTGTGGCGCTCATCCTGAGGCTTGCGCTACTGGGTACGGTGGCGTGGATCGTGCGTCTTACCGAGCCGGTGTTTGAAATCTTCACGCAGGGTTTTTCCTGGAAAGACATCATTCTCATTGCCGGCGGATTGTTCCTGATCTGGAAGGCGACAAAGGAAATCCACCACAATGTAGACCCTGACCCTGGCGGCGATATGTTCGAGGGCAAGGATGCGCATGCCAAGGGCCCTCCCAACAAGGTCGCGATGAGCTTCTCCACAGCTATCGTGCAGATCTTGCTGCTGGACCTTGTTTTTTCTGTGGACAGCATCATCACGGCGGTGGGCATGACGCCCCACATACCAGTGATGGTGATTGCGGTCTTGGTGGCGGTTTCGGTAATGCTGCTGGCCGCCGACCCGCTGGCCAGCTTCATCAACCGCCATCCTACGATAGTGATGCTGGCACTGGGTTTCTTGCTCATGATCGGCATGACGCTGATCGCCGAAGGCTTTGGTGTCCACGTGCCCAAGGGCTATATTTACTCGGCCATGCTGTTCTCGGCACTGGTCGAAGGCCTGAACATGATGGCGCGGCGCGTACGCAAGCAACGGCCGGATGCAGGCTCCGCCAACTGACGCGCCGATAAACGCGCCGGCGCGCATTACGGCCCGGCGAACCAGCGGGCCTGCCAACTGCCATCGGCCATCAGTTGCCGAGCCAGGGCGGTGAGTTCATCCGCGACTAATTGTGTTGCCGCATCACCCTGTGTCGAGCGTCGCTGGGCGAGGTGAATGGTGCGCGTAAACACCGGCGTCAGACGCGCGGCGCGCAACGTGCCGGCACGTATTTCAGGGGCTACGGCGCACGGGGCCAGCAACGTGTACCACTTGCCTGACTCCACCAGCCTGATCAGGTGTATCCCGGCGTCAATCTCGAGCTGGACATCCGGCAGCCCCCCGTGGCGCAGGATGTGGCTCTCGAGCGCCGAGCGGATACCGTGTTTGCGCGAAGGCATGGCCAGTGGATACCGGTGCAGATCGGCCACGCCGATTTCTTTGGCGGCGGGCATGCCAGCAGGCGCCCCAACCAGATGCATGTCTTCCTGAGCCAGCACCGTCAGCGCCACGGCGGGCTCCGCCGTACGATCAAACACGAGCGCAAGATCCAGCTCCCCTTCCATCAGCCAGGACCACAAATATCCTGAAAAGCTGTCGACCAGGCGCAGGCGTATACGCGGGTAATGCTCGGACAAGCGCACGATCAGCGGCTGCGCGAGAACAGCCGCAACGGACGAAGGCAGACCGATGGACACATCGCCTTCTGGCTGATGCGCCAGCCCGACGACTTCTTGCAGGGTTTCGCGTGCCAGCGCCGTGATGCGGTAGGCACGTTCGAGCAGCAGGCGCCCACTGGCGGTGGTATGTACCCCGCGCAAGGAGCGCACCAGCAGGGTGGTCTGCAGTGATGACTCGAGCTTGGCGATGGAGGTGGTGACAGCTGGCTGCGCGATGTGCAGACGCCGAGCGGCGGCGGAAATGCTGCCTTCTTCGCAAACCGCGATGAAGGTGAGCAGCTTGGGGATATCCAGCTTGCGCGCCTCGCGCACCTCGGCTTCCGGTATCGCAAGCGCGGGCGTACGCCTTGCCATAGTTATTTTTTATGCTTGGATATAAAAGCTATATTTTACAGTTTTAGGTGGCAGAAGGATACTGTGCCCACTCAGGCAACACCCTAGCGTTTCAACCCCATGATTTCTCACCCCGCCGACGCCGCCACCGCAACCCTGCCACCGCTTAAAGCCATACGGGGTTTTCACGTCGGCGGCGCTGCCACGCTGATCAGCGGCACATCAGGCAAGCTGGCGTCCGTACCGGGGCTGCCGCCTCGTATCTCCGATCCGAACGGCCAGTGCATCACTGGCCAGATGTATGTGCAGCAGTATGCCCAGGCACAGCCCGCAATGCCCTGTCCCATCTATTTGTGGCACGGCGGTGGCATGACCGGGTGCACGTGGGAAGACACGCCAGATGGCCGTCCGGGCTGGCTGGATTATTTCCTGCGTCAAGGCTGCGACGTGCTCGTCAGCGACGCCGTGGAGCGTGGCCGCGCCTCGTGGCCGGCGCACGCGCTGGACCGCAGCCGCCCCGAGCACCGTACGATTGAACAGGCCTGGGCGATGTTCCGCATCGGCACGGTCGCAAAAGAAAACAGCCAGCCACGGTATGTGGCGCACCCTGGGCAGCGGTTCCCAACAGCGCATGTTGAGCAGTTGGCGCGGCAATTCGTGCCGCGCTGGACCATGCATCGGGACTTAATGATTGATGCCTACTGCGCGCTGCTGAAACAATGCGGCGCCGGTGTAGTGATCGCGCACAGCGAAGGTGCGCGTCTGGCGCAGGCGGTCGCACAACGTGTGCCCCATCTGATCAAGGCGTTGGTGCTGGTCGAGCCCGCCGGCGGCGTTGCGGAAAATGACCATACGGCAACGGCGATGCGCCACATTCCCGTATGCACGGTGTGGGGCGATTACTTTGATACCAGCGAATGCTGGCGCGAGTACCGACGACAGGCAGATGCCTGGACGGCACTGCTGGCGCGCAACGGCGCCACGACGCATTGCATTGACCTCCCCGCGCTCGGTGTGCGCGGCAACTCCCATTTGCCGATGATGGACAACAACAGCGCCGACATCGCCGCCCAAATACACGCTTGGCTTGAAGATGTACTGACATAGTCCCCAGCGCCGCTGTCGCGGCCGCCTTTTCCGAATTCACCTGAACACCATGAGGAGAGTCTGATGTATCACCGAGTATCTCGTGCAGTAGGCGCGTTGGCCCTGTCCATCGCAGCGTTGGCGCCGGTTCACCATGCAGCGGCGGCCGATTCCTATCCCGACCGTCCGATCCGCCTTGTCATCCCCTATGCGCCCGGCGGCTCTCTGGATCCGATAGGCCGCGTATTATCCGAGCGCCTGGCCCAGCGCCTGGGGCAACCGGTCGTGGTGGAAAACCTGACCGGCGCAAATGGCATGGTGGGCACCGCCAAAGTTGTCAGCGCAAAGCCCGATGGCTACACCCTGCTGGTAGGCATTACGTCAAACGTGTCCCTGGCACCCCTGGTTGCGGCGTCCCCTTCGTACAAAGCCACCGATCTTGATGCGATCGGCAAAGTCGGCACCAGCGGCCTGGTGCTGCTGGCCCGGCCCGACCTGAAGGTCGACACGCTCGCTGACGTACTGAAGCTGGCCCGCGACAAACCAGGCAGCCTGTCATACGGCATCCCTGGCAGCGGCTCGCTCTTTCACCTGGTGATGGAAAAGATCAAGGCGGACGCCGGTGTCGATATCGCTGCGATCCCTTATCGCGGCGCGGGGCAGGCCAGCACCGACTTGATGGGCGGCCAGATCGACCTGGCGCTGCTCGGCTTGCCGGCCATGCTGCCACACATTGCCGCCAAAAAACTGAACGCGCTGGCGGTAACGAGCGCCACACCGGACATTGGTAATCCGGCCATCCCTGTGGCAGCCAAGACGGCCGGCCTGCAAGGCATCGACTACACCATCTGGACCGGGCTGTTCGCGCCCAAAGGCACGCCCGCGCCGATCAAGGAGCGCCTGAACACCGAGCTGCGCGCGATTCTGGCGGAACCGGCAATTGTCGAGACCTACCGCAAGATGGGCGTGGAAGTAGCCGCACCACAATCAGTCGCGGAGTTCTCCACATTCGTGGCCAACGATACCGAGCGCCTGCGCAAGGATATCCAACAGACTAAGTTCCAGCCGGAATAAGCGCATCTGTATGCCGCGCCTTTGCTGTGCAGTTGTAAGCGCGGCGGCCCCCCGCGGATTGATGCGTCACGCCGCGCCGTAGTTTGACTGAATCTGTGAGCGCGGCGCCCCCCGTATAATCCACGCAGGCTCCGAAGACGTGCGCATGCGGCGCAAACCCGCGCCACTTTCGGCTCCGCGTGAACCATGTACGGGGAAACCAAAGCACAGCATGCACTCTTCCTATAAAAGCAAAGGCGGCCTGGCCCGCCTCGTTAACGCGGCACGTTACTCGATGCAGGGGTTGGCGGCGGCCTGTCGGCATGAAGCGGCGTTTCGCCAGGAGCTTTTGCTGGTTGTTGCGCTGCTGCCTTTGGCGCTCTGGCTGGGCCATACTTGGCTGGAAGTGGCGCTGCTTGTGGCGTCGCTGATTTTCGTACTGATTGTCGAGCTGATCAATTCGGCCATCGAGGCGCTGGCCGACAAGATTACAACCGAGCACCACCCCTTGATCGGCCGTGCCAAAGACTTGGGCAGCGCCGCCGTGTTGCTGTCGCTGGCACTGGCGGCCATTGTATGGGCCGGCATCATCGCTTCGCACGTAGCCTCGGCCGTATAAATACCGGTAGGCAAACCGCCCTGCTGGTCTTCGCGCATGGCCGGAGCAATTCTGCGCCCGCCAACATAGCAACCCACGCCGTCTGCGCCACCCGGGCCGCTTCACTATAATCAAGCGATTACCCGACGGATCAATTTCCCCGTGCCAAACATGTCTTTCACTCAAAAACTCGAACACGCCTGGGCCAGCAGCGGCTCGCTGCTCACGGTGGGCCTGGACCCCGATCCGCAACGGTTTCCCGCCGAACTCAGCGGCCGCCCCGATGCGGTGTTCGAGTTCTGCAAAGCCATTGTGGATGTCACGGCGCCCTACGCCTGTGCAATCAAGCCGCAAATTGCTTACTTTTCATCGGTGCGTGCCGAAGAACAGCTCGAAGCGCTGTGCGATTATGTGCACGAGTATCATCCTCACCTGCCCGTCGTGCTCGACGCCAAGCGCGGCGATATCGGCTCGACGGCCGAGCAATACGCGCGCGAAGCATTCGAGCGTTATCAAGCAGACGCTGTCACGGTAAACCCCTACATGGGTTTTGACAGCGTCGAACCTTACCTGGCCTGGAACAGCAAAGGCATTATCGTGCTGTGCCGCACCTCCAACCGCGGCGGTTCAGACCTCCAATTCATCAAATCGGAAGACGGCACGCCACTCTATCTGCACGTAGCGGGCCTGGTGGCGGATCGCTGGAACACCAATGGCCAATGCGCGCTGGTGGTGGGCGCGACCTTTCCAGAAGAAATTGCGAAGGTACGCGCACGCGTGGGAGACATGCCGCTGCTGATCCCGGGCATTGGCGCCCAAGGCGGCGATATCCCGGCCACCGTAGCGGCAGGCCGCAACAGGCATGGCACCGGAATGATGATCAACTCGTCGCGCACCATCCTGTATGCCAGCGGCGGCGATGACTGGCGCGAGGCCGCAGCACGCGCCGCCCGCGCCACGCGCGACGCTATCAACGCGGCGCGTACAGCCTGACACAACCCCAACATCGCCCAGGGGCAGCGTTGGACGCGGCAGTGCATGCCTCATGTGTACGGCATGCGTCGAGCGCCGCCATGCCGGTGCGCGACCTATAAGGGTGCAGGCAGCAAATCGAGCGCAGTCCGCAGGGCGAAGTCCACCGCTGCGCGCCGGATGGCGGCGCGATCTCCTTCAAAGATTTTTGTGGCGGCACGCGTGGTGACGCCGCCCAGCGTGCGTTGTGCGAAACCGAAGCAAACCATGCCCACCGGCTTGCCAGGCGTTCCGCCATCGGGCCCGGCGATGCCGGTGACAGAAACGGCCAGATGCGCGGGCGTCGCCGCCTCGAGCACACCCGAAGCCATCTCCATCGCGGTTTCCTCGCTGACGGCACCAAAGCGTTCAAGCGTATCTTCGCTGACGCCCAACTGCTCGACCTTGGCCCTGTTGCTGTAAGTGACGAAACCGAGATCGAACCACTGGCTGGCGCCAGCAGTGTCTGTCATTGCCGCCGCCAGCAGGCCGCCTGTGCACGATTCGGCGCAGGCAAACATCCAGCCCTTGTCGACCAGCCGCTGGCCCAATAGTGCGGCCAGCCCCTGTTCTTTTTCGTTGAGTCGCATGTCGGCCCCCGAGTATTATGCGAACAGCCCAAAACGTACCAATATGGCCATGGCGAGCAGCGCGTATGCTGCCGCGATCAGATCGTCGAACATGACACCAAAGCCATTTTTGATACGGCGATCGAAATAGCGTATGGGAGGCGGTTTGACGATGTCAAAGGCCCTGAACAGCACAAAGGCCGCCAGTTGGGCGTCCCAGGTAGCGGGCACCAGCCACAACACCAGCCAGAACGCCACGATTTCATCCCAAACCATGCCGCCGTGATCCGGCTGGCCGAGCTCTTGCCCGGTGCGCTGGCATACCCAGCAACCCAACGCGAATGCCACCGCCAAGGCAACGCCTATGCCGATGTCTGGCAGCCGCGCTACGAGCAGCACCCACAGGAGCCAGCCGCACAGCGTGCCCCAGGTGCCCGGCGCTGGACGCAGCAAGCCGCTACCCAGGCCGAAGGCAAGCGTGCGAGGTATAGATGCAAATACCCAAGAAGCGCCGGGACGGTTGGCGAATTTATCGTTTGAGGTTGGCGAAGGAGCCGGCATGGTCGGAAAGGCGGTCAGCGCCCGTGTCAGGAAAAATGATCGAAGCCGCCACGCCCGACGGCGATAGCGGCGCCATGGGAATCAAGCACCCGCAGCCCTTCGCCAGCGTGTATCGTGCCCACGCGCGTAGCGCGCACACCGGCATGTTTCGCCAGTGAGACAATGGCTGCGCGCCGGGATTCTGGTGCCGTAAAGCATAGTTGATAGACATCGCCGCCCGCCAGCACGGCGTCGCGCACAACCGCGGCATCCAGGCTTCGCAGTGCGGGATCCACGGGCAGCAGCGCCTCATGCAGGGTTGCGCCGCATTGGCTGGCCGTGAGGATGTGGCCCAGATCTTGCACCAGACCATCGGAGATATCCAGGGCTGCGTGTGCAACGCCGCCCAGCTTCTGTGCAAAACCCCAAGGCGGCATGGGGCGCTCGAGCGCTCCGCGCGTAGCGGCAAGCAGCGCATCATTGGCCGGCAGGTTTCCCTGAAGCAGGCGCAGGGCGACATCCGGCGCGCCCAGCGCCCCTGTGACCCAGATATCGTCGCCCTGCCGTGCGGCGCCGCGCCGCAGCGCATGATGGGGCTTCACCTGCCCCAGTACAGTGACGCTAATCGCAATGCCTTGTGGACTGCCAGTGGTGTCACCGCCGATCAACGGGCAACTGGCCTGCTTGGCAAAGTCATGAAAGCCGCCCGCAAACGCTGTGAGCCAGCCGTGGTCGATGTGTGGCAGCGATAAGCCCAGCAAGCAGCCCAGCGGCTGCGCCCCCATGGCGGCAAGATCGGAAACATTGACCGCCAGCGCCTTGTGCCCCAACGCCGCTGGATCGGCATCGGAAAAGAAATGGCGCCCTTCGATCAGCATGTCGGTGCTGGTAGCCAGCAGATGGCCGGGCGCCACCGGCAACAGGGCGCAGTCGTCGCCAACGCCCAACACACCCGGCGGCGCCGGGCGCGTGAAATACTGGGCGATGAGATCGAATTCGCCGCTCAACGGGCCTGATGCCCCGAACGACGCGCAGCCGCCGCGTTGACTTCGGCGGCACGCACATCGGCAGCCATTTTGTCGAGCACGCCATTGACGAACTTGAAGCCATCGGTGCCACCGAACGACTTGGCCAGTTCGACCGCTTCGTTGATGGCCACCTTGTAGGGCACCTCGACGTGGTGGACGAGCTCGAAGCTGCCGATGAGCAAAATGGCGTGCTCGACGGGCGAGAGCTCGTCGAGCGGACGGTCGACATGCGGCATGAAGCGCTCGCGCAAGGCGGGCGCCTCGCGCATGACGCCATGCAGCAGTGTTTTGTACCACGAGGCGTCTGCCTCGGAAAATTCTTCATCGTCGCGGATGTGTGCGTCGATCGCGCCGGCCTCTTGCAGGCCATCGGCCCCTCGCAGCAGCCATGCATAAATGCCCTGCAGCGCGAATTCGCGCGCCCTGCGGCGCGCGCTGCGTGGATTGGGCCGCGGCGCGCCCCCCTGGGCGCCCTGCGTATTACCTGTTGTCAAGATCTTCGTCCTCGTCTTCATCATCGAAGTCGTCGTCTTCGTCGTCTTCGTCTTCGTCGTAATCGTCTTCATCTTCCTCGGGCTCGAGCGCGGCCACGAGGTTGGCCATTTCGACCGCGGTGCGGGCGCAATCGCGGCCTTTTTCAGCGGCGCGCACCTGCGCCTGCTCGTCGGTTTCGGTGGTGAGCACCCCATTGGCAACCGGAATGCCGGTTTCGAGGGCGACACGGCTGATGGCCGCCGCGCTTTCATTGCTGACGATTTCAAAGTGGTAGGTTTCGCCCCGGATGACCGCACCGAGGGCGATGAGCGCGTCGAACTCGAAGGTTTCCGCCATTTGGGCCAGCGTGACGCCGAGTTCGAGCGCACCGGGTACCGACACAACCATGACATCGCGTTCGTCAACCCCGAGCTCGCCGAGCTGGGACAGGCATGCGTCGAGCTCGGCCATGCCGATTTCCTCGTTGAATCTCGCCCGCACAATACCGATGTGCAGGCCTTCCCCGTTCAAGTCGGGAGCCATGGTGTAGGGATTCATAGTGGATTTCCTGTCGTGAAGGGTTCAGGGAGCGGGAGGAACACTATCGTAACCTGTTATTGTGAGCGAAAAACCCGTCATGCTTGGCATTTTTCTGGGTTTGGCCAGCAGGCGCGCCTTGCCGACGTTGAGATCGCGCATGATCTGGGCGCCGATGCCATAGGTGCGCAGGCCGTATCGGCTTTCGCGGTCGGACAACTGCGTATCTTGCGCGGGCGGCTGGTTCCAGGCCTCGACCAAGTTGTACACGAGGTCGGGCGCGCCCTGGCAGTTGAGCATGATCAGCACGCCGCTGGGGGCGGCGGCGATGGCGCGCAGTGCGCTGCCTATGCTCCAGCTGTGCGAGGTGGCGCCCTCGAACAGCACGTCGATCAGGCTGGTGGGCTCGTGCACGCGGACCAGGGTTTCGACATCGGGCTGGATGTTGCCATGGGCAAGCGCCAGGTGCAGCGCACCCGAGGCGAGGTCTTTGTAGGCCACGGCGCGAAATTCGCCCCACGGGGTGACCACATCACGGGCAGCCAGGCGTTCAACCATGGATTCGTGCTCGCTGCGGTACTGGATGAGATCGGCAATGGTTCCGATCTTGAGCCCATGCTCGCGCGCGAACAGCTTGAGATCGGGCAGGCGCGCCATGGTGCCATCAGGCTTGAGGATTTCGCAGATGACCGCGGCGGGCGTAAGGCCCGCCAGCGCGGTGAGATCGCACCCCGCCTCGGTATGGCCAGCGCGCACCAGCACGCCGCCCTTGACAGCTTGCACCGGAAAGATATGGCCGGGCTGGACGAGGTCGGATGGCCTGGCATCGCGTGCCACCGCCACTTGGATGGTGCGGGCGCGGTCGGCTGCGGAGATGCCGGTGTCGACGCCTTCAGCGGCTTCGATGGACATGGTGAAGTTGGTGCCGAAGCGCGTACCATTGCGGCTGGCCATGAGCGGCAGCTCGAGCTGGCGGCAGCGTTCTTCGGTGAGGGTGAGGCACACCAGGCCACGCGCATGGGTGACCATGAAATTGATGGCCTCGGGGGTGACGTACTCGGCCGCCATGACCAGGTCGCCCTCGTTTTCGCGGTCTTCTTCGTCGACCAGAATAACCAGCCGGCCAGCGCGCAGCTCGGCGATGATTTCAGTTACCGGGGATATGTCGGCCCCTTGGCCGGCGTCTGCGGTAAGGATGGAAGCGTTGCTCATGGTCAGCCCTAGGATAAGTTGGCCCATTTTAACCCCGCCGCGCGCGAACTTCCGGGGCGCGGCCACCGGGCACCAGCGCGCGATGGCACCCGCGCCGCGCTCCAGTGTGCATGTGCCCCGTGTACAGTCCCCCATACAGTCCCCCACATTTGGGGCACTGCGCCACGCGGCATGGCGGCGCCATTTGCGTATATAGTGTGCGATCAGCGCCAGGGTGCGCCTGCGCTATCCCCCCGCCCCCGACAGCCTTGAACGAACACCCATGACAGAATCTCCAGACACCGCGTCCGACGGACGGCGCAGCATCCAGTCAGTGGAATCAGGCTTTCGCCTGCTGCAGGCGCTGGTCGAGGCCGCGGTGCCATTGGCGCTGGGCGACCTTGCCGCGCGCGCGGGCATGAGCTCTTCGCGCGCCCACCCCTATCTCGTCAGCCTGACTCGTGTGGGCGCAGTCAAACAGGATGCCGCCACTGGCCACTACGAGCTCGGCCCCTTCGCCCTGCAAATGGGCCTGGTGAGCCTGCAGCGGCTCGACCCCGTGCGGGTGGCGCTCCCCCATGTCGCACGCCTGGCGGGCCTGATCGGCCATACGCTGGCCATTGCCGTGCTGGGCTCCCATGGCCCAACCATGATCCACATCACCGAGGCCAGCTATCCGGTCCACGTGAACATGCGTACGGGCACGGTCATGTCCATGCGCTATACGGCCACCGGCCATGTATTTGCCGCGTGGCTGCCGCCGCGCGTCGCCGCACACTATATTGATCGCGAGATCGGCGATACCGCAGTCGTCACCAGCACCGACGCCCAGCGCCCGGACGACGACGAATGGCGCGCACTGATGGCCAGCATCCGTCACGACGGCCTGGCGCGTGCGCTGGGCAACCCGCTGCCGGGCATCGATGCCCTGTCGGTGCCAGTGTTCGACCATGCCGGCGCCATTTGCCTTGCGCTCACCAGCCTGGGCCCCAGCACGCTCTTCGATGCCAGCCTGGACGGCCCGACAGCCCGCGCTCTGCGCGCGTGCGCAGACGACATTTCGGCTCAGCTCGGCTACACGGCGCGGGGCGCGCCGGCGGTTGCTTCCCATGGGTGATCGCGCGCCATCACAAGGGTAATCCTGGTTTATTTCTGGTTTGTTTCAGATATCATGGGCTTGCGTTACAAAACACCATATAGAACAACGCCAAGAACAACGATACCAAGGAGACTCGACCATGAAATCACGTATTGTCTTTGCCATGGCCGCGCTTGCGGCCGCATTGGGGTACACACAGGCGGCGCGCGCCGACGATTGCCCGAATCGCGGCGACCTTGACACCATGTACTGCGACGCCAACAAGGATCTGGTGGCCGATACGCCGACAGACCCCGCGAAGCTCAAGACACCCTCCACCATTGTGTTCACCTACACGCCGGTCGAAGACCCTGCCGTGTATGCCGAGATTTTCGCTCCCTTCACCAAGCACCTGGCGCAGTGCATGGATCGCAAGGTGGTGTTTTATCAGGTTCAAAGCAATGCCGCGGAAATCGAGGCCATGCGGTCAAACCGGCTGCATGTGGGCGGCTTTTCGACCGGCCCTACCAACTTCGCCGTTAACCTGGCCGGCGCGGTGCCGTTCGCGGTAAAGGGCAATGCCGATGGCTTCCAGGGCTACAACCTGATTCTGATCGTCAAGAAGGACAGCCCGTACCAGAAGCTGTCGGACCTGAAGGGCAAGAAGGTGGCGCACACCTCGCCGTCGTCCAACTCGGGCAATATGGCGCCCATCGCGCTGTTTCCCGACCAGGGTCTGGTGCCCGGCAAGGATTACGCCTTCCTGTACTCCGGCAAGCATGACCAGTCCATCATGGGCGTCAATTCGGGCGACTACGATGCGGCCGCCGTGGCCTCCGATGTATTCCACCGCATGGCCGAGCGCGGTCAGATCAAGGAAGAAGATTTTCGCGTGATCTATCGCAGCGAGAAGTTCCCCACCTCCTCGTTCTCCTATGCCTACGACCTGGAACCAGCCTTCCGCGACAAGATGCTCAAATGCTTCTATGACTACCGCTTTCCCAAAGAGATGAAAGAGGCCTTCGATGGCGCGGACCGTTTTTATCCAGTCACGTATCAAAAAGACTGGAAGATCGTGCGCGACGTAGCCAAGGCGGGCGGCGAAAGCTTTACGCGCTCTGCCTATGACAAGGCAGCAGCCAAGGGCAAGTAAACGCTTATGGCTTCGCTGCACATAAAAGGCCTGAACAAGGCGTATCGGGCCAACACACCGGTGCTGCGCGATATCGATCTGGATTTCACCGGCGAAGGGCTGACGGCTATCATCGGTCCTTCAGGCACTGGCAAGAGTACGCTGTTGCGCTGCATCAACCGGCTGATCGAGCCCACGCGCGGCAGCATCCTGCTGCGCGACGAGGCGGGCCAGCTCGACCTGGCCCAAGTGCGCGGATCGGCCCTGCGCCATGCGCGGCGGCGCATCGGCATGGTGTTCCAGGAGTACAACTTGGTCGAGCGCCTGACCGTCATGGAGAACCTGCTGACAGGCCGGCTGGGCTACACCTCCTTCATCAATGCCTGGCGCCGCCGTTTCGAGCCCGACGATATCCGCTACGCGTTTTCGCTGCTCGACACGGTGGGCCTGGGCGGCTTCGCCAATCAGCGCGCCGATGCGCTGTCGGGCGGGCAGCGCCAGCGCGTCGGCATTGCGCGGGCACTGATGCAGCGCCCTCAACTGCTGCTGGCCGACGAACCAACATCGTCGCTCGATCCCAAGACGTCCGTCGAGATCATGGAACTGCTCATCGAACAGGGGAGCGCCAACAACATCCCGGTGATCGTCAACATCCACGACGTAGAGCTGGCGCGCCGGTATGCTACGCGCGTGGTGGGCATGTCGGGCGGGCGCATCGTCTACGACGGCCCACCCGAAGGCCTGGCCCCCGGCACGCTCAAGGACATCTACGGAGGGGAATCGTGGCTGAACTAGGCCGCGCCCGCATACCGGCGCGGGACGCCGACGGTGCGCCGGTTCGGCCGTTCGCCCTGTCACCCATGACGCGCTGGGGCTTGGGCGCCATCGTCCTGTATGCCATTTTTGCGGCCACGCAATTGGGCTTCTCATGGGAACGCTTCACGGCGGGCCTGGGACATGGCGCACGCTTTCTGGACCGCATGTTTCCACCCAGCTTCGCGCGCATGGACGTGTTGTGGACGGGGATCGCGGAAAGCCTGGAGATTGCGATACTGGCGTCCACGCTGGGCATCCTGGTGGCGCTGCCCATCAGCCTGCTAGGCGCACGCAACCTAATGCCACTGTGGGCAACGTGGCCGGCGCGCACAATCGTATCGCTATGCCGTGCCCTGCATCCCGTCATTGTCGCCATCATCTTCGTCAAGGCGGTGGGCTTTGGCGCGCTGGCCGGCGTACTGGCGCTTTCTGTGGCGTCGGTAGGCTTTATCGGCAAGCTGTTTACCGAAGCGATTGAAGAAATTTCGCTCAAGCAGGTCGAGGCGGTGCGCGCGAGCGGGGCGTCGTTCGCCAACGTCATTCTGTTCGCCGTGCTGCCTCAAGTGTTTGCGCGTTTTGTGGGCTTTGCCACCTACCAGCTCGACTCCAACCTGCGCAACTCCACCATGGTCGGTATCGTGGGGGCAGGCGGCATCGGCGGCACGCTCTTCTCAGCCTTCCAGCGCTTCGACTACGACTTCGTTTGTACGATATTGGGCACCATCATCGCCATCATCCTGCTGGGCGAGCTGCTGGCGCGCGGCGTGCGGGCGATTTTGCTGGATGGCGTCACACTAGCCGACTTGTTTCGTGGCAGGCACCGCCCCGCCCGCGCCGATACCGCTGGAGACGAAGCATGAACGGGCTTGCGGCATATCCCGGCACTTGGGCGCGCTATACCCGTGGCCAGCGCCTGCTGCGCTTTGCGCTGTACCTTCTGTTTGCCCTGGCAATTGTGCAATCGGTGCGCCATATCGACGTCATCCCTGAGTTTTTATGGGATGCACCGACACAGATGGCCGATCTGCTAAATCGCATGTGGCCCGTGAACTGGCGCAGCTTCCCCGGCACCATCCAGCAAGCGCTGGTCGAAACCCTGCACATGGCCACGCTGGGCACCCTGCTCGCCATCGTCATGGCAGTTCCGATCGGGCTGGCGGCCGCAGGCAACCTGACACCCAATCGCGCCATCAACCTTGCGGCCCGCTTCATTCTGGTGGCCAGCCGCTCGATCAACTCGCTGGTCTGGGCGTTGCTGTTCATCGCCGTCTTTGGTCCAGGGCCGCTGGCGGGCACGGTGGCCATCGCCTTCCGCTCCATCGGCTTCGTGGGCAAGCTGCTCGGCGAGGCGGTCGAGGACGCGCAGCCTGGGCCCATCGAAGCCTTGACGGCCACTGGCGCACGCACCAGCGCCGTCATCGGCTACGGCTACTGGCCGCAGATCCGCCCCGCGTTCTGGTCCATCGTACTGTTGCGCTGGGACATCAATGTGCGCGAGTCGGCTGTACTGGGCCTGGTGGGCGCAGGCGGCATCGGCATGGCCCTGAACAGTGCAATGGACCTGTTCCAGTGGGACAAGGTGGCCCTGATCCTATTACTCATCTTTGCCATCGTGATCGTCGCTGAGGTGCTGATCACACGAGCCCGGCGCGCACTACTGTGACAGAAATGGCCAACTGCCGTTAAGATGAATAATCTTTGAAATCTTAAGGATTCATGCCACGGACATCGGGATCGCGCCCGGGCCCGTGACGGGTAGAGGTAGCTGCTGTGCTCGAACGCGAACTGAAGCTGCATGTTCCCGACGCCGCCCGCGCAGACGTCGAGAAATCGATGCGCACCTTGGGTGCGCGCGAGGAGCGACTGCGCGCCCAATACTTCGATACGCGGTTTCGCGAGCTGGCCCAGGCGGGGGTAACCTTGCGGCTGCGCCGCGAGGGCGGGCAATGGATGCAAACCGCCAAAGCACCAGGCCCCGACGAAATCTCCCGCATCGAACTTAATCACCCGCGCCCCAATGCTTCGCTGGACTTGGCCGTTTATGCGGGCACAGTGCTCGAACCAGTCCTGGCAGGGTTGAGGCGGCCGCTGCGCGTGCGTTTTGAAACCGACATTGTCCGGCTATCGCTGCGTCAGGGATCTGACACAACCGAAGGCGTTGTCGAGCTAGCCTACGATCACGGCGTCGTCCGCGCCGGCGGGCTGGCGCTGGCCGTCTGCGAGCTGGAGTTCGAGCTGCTGGCGGGGCCTGTCTCGGCGGTGTTCGAGGCGGCGCAACGCTGGCAGCAGCAATACGCGCTCATCCTCGACCTGCGCAGCAAAGCGGAACGCGGCGACCGCCTGGTGCAGCATGCGGCGGGCGACGGTGTCTATAACGGCAGGTCGCGCCGCGCCGTGGCCCCGGACGCCGCAAGCGCCAAGTCTGCCGGCACACTACCCCCGCCAGGGGAAAGCGGGCTGAGCATCGACCCCACCGCCAAATGCCTGCTTAAGCCCGCGCAGCCCGAGCCTGTCGCCCTTACCGCAGGCATGACGCCGGAACAGGCGTATAACGCCTGTGTAGCGGGCTGCCTGGGCCCCGTCATCCGCAACGCCACCCTGCTGGCGGGCGTTGACAATGCGGGCGCTGATGACGCACTTCAGCGGCGTTACGTGCGCCAATTGCGCCTGGGCCTGCGGCGCCTGCGCACCTGCTGGCAATTCTTCTCCAAATGGGTAGAGCCGCCGCCCGAAGCGCGGCGGTTGGCCCGGTATTTCAGGCGCCTGGGGGTTGCCAGCGACTACCATGTACTGCGCTTTGAGATTGCCCCACGCTTGGCGCGGGCCGGCATGCCCCCCCTGCCCCTGCCCAAGGCCCGTACACAACACCCGCCCGGCCATGACCCGCGCGCCGTGGCCGCCAGCCGCGCATTCCAAGCCTGCCTGCTGTCTTTGATGGCGCGGCAGCTTGCCACAGAAGCGCATGCCAGGCCTACCCATGCGGATACCCAGACACGGCCGGTGCAGTTTTCGGGCCGGCGCGGCAAAGCGCCCGCGCGCGACCTGAGCGCGCTGCTCGGCTTGCGCCTGCAGAAATGGCTCCGAACGTTCTGCCGGGAGGGGCGGCGATTCGGCGAACTGCCCCAAGAGGCGCAACATGATTTGCGCAAAAAGCTCAAGCGCCTGCGCTACAGCATCGAGTTTTCAGAATC
Organism: Paracandidimonas lactea; assembly: GCF_021653995.1. Lineage (NCBI taxonomy): Bacteria > Pseudomonadati > Pseudomonadota > Betaproteobacteria > Burkholderiales > Alcaligenaceae > Paracandidimonas > Paracandidimonas lactea. The sequence continues at coordinate 518,423 of NZ_JAJJOZ010000002.1, read as the reverse complement.
CGTGCTGCCCGCCGACCAACTCAACCATGTGCGCACCCTGCTCGAACCGCTGCAGCATGCCATGGGTGAATTGAACGACCTGTACAACGCACAGGTCTACTACGAGGCTGCGGCGCGCAAACAGCCGGCGGCGCTGTTCGCGCTGGGCTGGCTCAAGGCGTCGCAAGACCATCTGAAGCGCCAGGTGCAGGCGGCGCTGGACCGCCTGGAAGCCGAGGCGCGGGGCGCGCCAGGCTGAGCGACTGGAGGCCTCGGATGTGCCGCTTGATATCGGCTGTCTGGCATCCCCCTGCACCAGCCGCCTGATATGGGTGCTCTGGCGGTGGGCACGCTCAGGAGGGACGTCGCGGTTTAATCGCCCAATAGCGCCCCAGCGAACTCACGGGCCACGAAAGGTTGCAGGTCATTCAGCCCTTCGCCCACGCCGATCCAGTACACAGGCACGGGCCGCACGCCCTGGCTGCCGGCGGCTACTGCGGCCAGTGTGCCGCCCTTGGCCGTGCCATCCAGTTTGGTGACGACAAGGCCGGTCAGGCCAATGGCGGCATCAAATGCGCGTATCTGCGCCAGTGCGTTCTGGCCCGTGTTGCCGTCGACCACCAGCAAGACTTCATGTGGCGCCTGGCCGTCGGCTTTACCGATGACGCGCTTGATTTTCTTGAGTTCTTCCATCAGGTGCAACTGCGTGGGCAGACGCCCCGCCGTATCGACCATGACGACGCCGCATTCGCGGGCGCGGCCGGCATTGACCGCGTCGAACGCCACCGCGGCCGGATCGCCGCCTTCTTGGGCGATCACCGTGACGTTATTGCGCGCCCCCCACTCCATGAGCTGCTCGCGCGCCGCCGCCCGGAACGTATCGCCGGCGGCCAACAGCACCCGTGCGCCCTGGGCCTGGAAGTGATACGCCAACTTGCCGATGGACGTGGTCTTGCCCGCGCCGTTTACGCCCGCGATCATGACCACCAACGGCGCCACGCTGCCCAGCGGGAAGGGTTTTTCGAGCGGCGCGAGGTGTTCGGTGAGAATGTCGCGCAGCGCCGCCTTGACCTTGGCGGCGTCATCGATGCGCTCTTTGCGTACCCGAGCCCGCAGGGCCGCAAGCAGTTTTTCGGTGGCTTCCATGCCGGCATCGGCCATGATAAGCGCGGTTTCGAGCTCTCCGAACAGGTTTTCGTCGACCTTGACGCCCACGAACAAGCCGCCGATGCTTTGGCCAGTACGCGCCAAGCCTTGCTTGAGCCGCGCAAGCCAGCCGGTTTTGGCGGGGGCGGGGGCAGGAGCGGGGGCGGGCTCAGGCGTGGCAGTGGATGCGGACACGACAGCAGCCGCCTCGGTTGCATCAGACGGGGCGGCCGCCGCGCCAGCAGGCGCGCCAACAGGCCTGCCCGGCTGCACGGTACGAGCGGCAGCCGTTATCCCTGGCGGTACATCGCCTTCAGGTGCATCGCCAGCGGGGAGCGGCGCGGCAGGTGAAGGCGCGGCGACAGGCGCGGGCGAGGATGCAGGCACAGCGCTGTCGGCGGGCGGGGGTGGGACGCCGTCCGAAGGCCCGCCATCGCCCCTGGCGTCTTCGCTGACGGGACGGCCGCTGGCAGAGCTCTCGCTGGCAGGACTATCGTTGACCACATCATTGCTGACCGGGCTGTCGTTGACAGGCGTTTCGCCCGCCCCGGGTTGGACGGTCATGCCGGCATCGGCCGGCGCCGGCTTCTTTCTTTTAAAGAAATTGAACATTCGCTTTACACTATTCCATTGGCTGCCAAAGCGCGCGCAGGCGCGCCGATGCGCCCCGAACAACGAGATATGTCGTCCAGAACGCGCATGAAGAAGCACGTAGTCCGTATTGTAGGCGGTGTTTACCGCAAGACCCCGATTCCCGTTGTCGACGCGCCGGGGCTGCGTCCAACCCCGGACCGAGTACGCGAAACGTTGTTCAACTGGTTGGGGCATTTCTGGCAGGGCGAGTTCGCCGGGCGGCGGGTCCTTGATCTGTTCGCGGGCACCGGTGCGCTGGGTTTCGAGGCCGCTTCGCGCGGCGTGGCCCACGTGCAGATGGCCGAAACCAACCCCGCCGCCATCAACGCCTTGCGTGCATTGCGCGACAAGCTCCAGGCCACCCAGGTGCGCATACATGCCGGCGACGCGCTGGTGGTGCTCGACCGCCTGGACGGCGCCACCTTTGATCTGGTCGCCCTTGATCCGCCCTTCAACCAGGGTTGGATGGACAAGTTATGGGCCAGGCTGCCGGCCGTGCTCAAGGCAGACGGCCTACTGTATGTCGAAAGCGAATCCAGCCTGGTTCCACCCGATGGCTGGCATGTACTGCGCGCAGCGCGGGCGGGGCAAGTCTGGTTTCACCTGTTGCGATTTGCTGCAACGCAAGAAACAGTCAATAATTCGGGTTTGGCAGGAAACCAAGCCAGGACCGCCACTCAGTAACGTCGGGCGGCCAACATGGCGGCAACCTCTACTCAGAAAGCACTCGCATGATTACTGCAGTCTATCCCGGAACCTTCGACCCAATGACGCGCGGGCACGAAGACCTCGTGCGCCGGGCTGCCGGCCTGTTCGATCACGTGGTGGTCGGCATCGCCCACAGCCAGGCCAAGAAACCGTTCTTCACCGTTGAAGAACGCGTCGAAATCGCCAGGGAAGTGCTCAGCCACTACCCCAATGTCGAAGTGCAGAGTTTTGCCGGCCTGCTCAAGGATTTCGTGCGCGAGCAGAACGGCCGGGTCATTGTGCGCGGCCTGCGCGCAGTGTCCGACTTCGAATATGAATTCCAGATGGCAGGCATGAATCGCCATCTTCTACCCGAGGTCGAAACGTTGTTCATGACGCCGTCGGACCAGTATCAGTTCATTTCGGGCACTATCGTGCGCGAAATCGCCATCCTCGGCGGCGACGTCAGCAAGTTCGTGTTTCCGTCCGTCGAACGCTGGCTGCACAAAAAGGCACGCCAACGCCGCGAAGAACAGAATCAATCGTCATAAGGCGCGCCAATACCGGCGGTTGCGGTCGCGCTATGGGCGTTATGGCGCAGTGCAGGCGTACCAAGCCGCCCTGCAAGGCCGCGGGCCTGCGATACAAACAGGGTTAATCACGGCCCGCGCCAACGCAAAGGATTACACTGCGATCGAGACGCCGCCGTGCGCCTGCAATCGAATCCGCTTTATCCAGGAATACCAATATGGCGCTGCGCATAACCGATGAATGCATCAATTGTGATGTATGCGAGCCCCAATGCCCCAACACGGCCATTTATATGGGGCCCGAAATCTACGAGATCGACCCCTCGCGCTGCACCGAGTGCGTGGGCCACTTCGGTGAACCCCAGTGTCAGGTGGTGTGCCCGGTCGAGTGTATCGAAATCGACCCCGACCATACCGAAGACAACGAGATGCTGATGGCCAAGTACCGCCGCCTCACGGCGGAGGGCTAACCACCGTAAAGGCCTTGATAATTTGATTGGATAGACAGCGGCCAGGCGATGTGCCGCCGCTGTTACCGCTATGCTCAGGCAGCCGGCCAGGCCGGCGAGGGCGCGTCGGGGTGCACCTTGACCAACCTGCAGGGGCGCTCCAGGCAATTCGAGAACCAGGCCGCGGCAAGCGCACCTTCGTCCACCACGTCCACATGCTGGCCACCAACCTGGGCCGTCGTGCGCACGCTGTCATCATCCTCGATCACGTCCACCGGCACATCCAGGCGCAACATGCCCGGTGCGCGGACCACCAAATAGCCGAAACGCAGCTCCACCTGTACCCCGTCCAGCCTGTCGCACTGCGCCGGCCCTATCCATTGCCCATCCTGGTCCACAATCAACCAGCGGCGGTCGCATGCGGCGGCCGCGCTGCCTGGCAAACCGCCGCATCCGGCGATAGGATGATATTGCGTCATTGTCCTGCTCCTTCATGCCGTGGGCGGGCGGCAGCGCCCTGGCCGCGCACCACCCGCGTCGAGTAGAGAATATGGAGTACCGCCATGTCACTGGCCCAGCAGCCCCTTGATAGCGTCGCCTATGCTCTTGACCGAGTTGGCGGGCTTGGGCGCGGTTGCGGCGTTGCCCGGCTGGGGCTCGGGCTGCGCGGACAGCAGATCGACCAAGCCCTCGCGAACTGCCTGCTTGACGGGCTTGCTGTTGATGTCCTTCCATTGCACTTGGTACGACAACTTACCGAAGGGGCCCGATAGACGCAGCGGCACCACGATCCCCCGCAAGTCTTTCAGTGCATCGTCTGCCGCGCCACCCGTGCCCACCAGCCTTACCAGCACCACCAGATCAAGCTGATCATTGACGAGGTCGACCGAGGCGGGTTTGCCCGCGTTGACGCGCAACCTTGGCGCCAGCAGCTCAAGCTTGGTGAACGTGCCCTGGCCCTGCGTGAAAGACACTTCGGCATCCAGAGAAGAATATGCGGTACTGCGCGCCGCATCTACCTGCGACATGATGGCCGGCAACTGGCCGCTGAATACATTGCGCACCACGTCATTCACTTCGCCGAGCGTTTGGTGGAAGTCGATGCCGCGCACTTCGCCGTCGCGCAGCTTCAGCTTGACCGAGCCCGACATACCGGCCTCGACAGCCGCGGCGGTCTTGCCGGCGCTGGCCAGATCAATGGACACCGTGCCCGTGCCGGTCAGGCGATCTTCGCGGGCGTAATCGTGCAGCAGCGGGCCGACGGCCACGTTAGCCAGCGTCAGATTGGCTCCCAGCGAATTGTCGGCGGCAGCGTGCAAGCTCCCCTTCAGCGTACCGTCGTAAAGCGCGGCATTGATGTTGTCGACCACCAGCTTGCCGGCGAGCACCCGTACTCCGGCCTTGACGGCGCTGGCCTCAAGCTCTTTGAACTTGAGTTCGCCAATGTCAATGGTGCCGGTAAGGTCCAGCGGCGCGAGAAAAGAAAGATCTGGCATATCGGACGCCGCGGGCGTGGGCGCCGGTGCCTTGCTGGCTGGCTTGGGAGCAGCCTTGGGTGCCGGCTTGGCGGGCTCGGCTGGCTTGCCGCTCGCCGATCCCGCAGCCGGAGCCGCGGGCGGCGGCGAGGGAAACAGCGTGTTGAAATCGAGCTTGTCCGCCTTAAAGGCGAATGCCAGTTTGGGATCCGCAAGCTCGGTACCCGTCAGGCGAAAATTGAGCTTGCTGCCGCTGAGCACGGCATCAATGCCGGTTTCGACCTTATCCTTGAGCAAGTCGGCCTGCAGGCTGCCGATAAAGGGAAACTCGAAGCTGCCACCGGGCAGTTGGGCATCATCGATACGTATATCGCCCTTCATCGCGGACAGACCGCCGAGCTGACGGAAGACATCCCATGTGGCCGGCGAGGACATGTTCAATTGAATCAGCCGTTCGCCCTGCTTGAGGCCCGCTTCGATCTTGAGCTCTTTGAGGGACAACCGCGAGGCGTTGCCCCCCAACCCGTTCATATTCAACGCCACGGCTAGCACCCGGGCGGGCTGTGTGAACTTGGCGGTGGCGTGCACAGGCTCCCCTTTTGCCGACTCGGGCGAAATGGCCAGCCTGGGCGCGTCGATGGCGATATCGAAATCTTCGACGCCCCGTTTGCCTTTGGCGCGATAGGCGAGCTTTTCGACACTCAGCTCGGCGCGACCGCGGTCCATCCGCAGACGCGGCACACTGAGCGTGGTCTCGAGCCCCGTAAGGGCTTGCTCGCCGCTGGCCTCACCCTGAACCAAGACCTCGATGTTGCTGACATCGAGCAGCTCGGACAGGGCGTTGTAGGCAAAGTTGCCGCGCACTGTGGCGGTTTTGGCCTTGAGCGGGCCGAGCACGCCGCTGGCCTGAAGGCTGAACTTCTGCGCCGAATAGATGCGATCGTGGGGATTGAGGCGCAACAGGCCCTGCCCCGCCAGACTTGCGTCAGCCGCGGGGTATTCGCCCATCAGGCGGCCCTTGAAGGTGACATCGAAGGCCTGGTTGAATGTGACCCGCCCGGTATCAATGTCGAGTTTCTCGATGCGTGCGACGGCGCCCGTCTTGCTGTCGTGCAGGTGGATCTCCCCACCCTTCAGGTCCAGGCCGGCAATGTCGATATCAAAATCTGTGCTCTCGACGGCTTCCTGGGCGACCGCAGTGGCCAGCGGCGAGAGGGCAAGCAGAGAATGATCGGGCGCGGAAGCGCTTTCCGCCGGCGGACCGTTTTGCTGCGCGGCCTGCAGGGCTGAGGAAGCCAATGCCGGCAGGGCCAGCGCAGGCGCCATGCCGCCGAGCCGCGATGCGGACGCGCGCAGCAGGTCGCTGAAATTGAACTGACCGGCCTCGTCACGCTTGATCCAGGCCTTGAAGCCCGTGACCGCCACATGATCCACCACGAAGCGGTTGAACAGCAGCGGCCAGATGGCCACGGCGAACCGGGCGCTGTCTATGGATGCAAAGGTGTCAGGACTGTTACGATTGGACAAAGAGACGTCCTGCACCGCGAGGCCGATGCGGGGAAACAGCGAAAGCTGAATATCGCCCTTGATGGCGAGCGTGCGCTGGTACCGGTTGTAAACAATCTCTTCAATCTTGGTTTTATATGCGTTCGGGTCGAACGTAAGCAAAAAGATGGCCACGCCGACCAACGCGACAATCGCCACCACAACGAGACTGAACAGTACCCGCTTGAACCAGACTTTCATTAATCGGCCTCTGAAACCACGAGGTTACCCCCTGCACCGTTTATGGCAAAGAATATGAATGCTAACCCATGTAACGCGCACTCGTCAGTGTATGGACGGCTGATGCCCCACCCGGCGCTAAACTGGTCATCGCACAGCAATGCCTGCCGTCCCGCACCGCCCTCCTCGCCGATGGAAAGCCGGAAAATTACAACGTTATTACTTTGGGATATGTAGTTCGACAAAAAATCTCTAGCCGCGCGGGTATATGGACAGTACCATGCGGCGTGATGCCTCATTGATTTCACGACGTAAACACACGAGACAAAAATGAAATTCGAAACACTTGCCATCCACGCCGGCTATCAACCCGATCCCACCACGAAAGCGGTGGCGGTTCCCATCTACCAGACAACGTCATACGCGTTCGATAGCACGCAGCACGGGGCAGACCTGTTCGACCTCAAAGTGCCAGGCAATATCTATACCCGCATCATGAACCCCACCAATGCGGTGCTGGAAGAGCGCGTGGCCGCACTTGAAGGCGGCGTCGCCGCCCTGGCCGTCGCGTCGGGCATGGCCGCTGTTACCTATGCCATCCAGACCATCGCGCAAGCGGGCGACAATATCGTCTCTGTCTCCAAGCTGTATGGCGGCACATATAACCTGTTCGCCCACACGTTTCCCCGCCAGGGCATCACCGTAAAGTTTGCGCCGCACAACGATATCGCGGCGCTCGAAGCCCTGATCGACGACAAAACCCGTGCCGTGTTCTGCGAATCCATCGGCAACCCCGCCGGCAACGTGGTCGACATCCAGGCGCTGGCTGATGCCGCACACCGCCACGGCGTACCCCTGATCGTGGACAACACCGTTGCCTCGCCCGCACTGTGCCGCCCCTTTGAACATGGCGCCGATATCGTCGTGCATGCGCTCACCAAATACATGGGCGGCCATGGCACCACTATCGCCGGCGCAGTGGTCGACTCGGGCAAGTTCCCCTGGGCCGAGCACAAAGACCGTTTCCCCATGCTCAACGAGCCAGACCCGTCCTACCACGGCGTGGTCTACACCGAAGCCTTCGGCCCGGCTGCATTCATCGGGCGCTGCCGCGTCGTGCCGCTGCGCAATACCGGCGCCGCGCTGTCGCCCTTCAACGCCTTCCTGATCCTGCAAGGCATCGAAACCCTGTCGCTGCGCATGGCCCGCCACACTGAAAACGCGCTGGCGGTCGCCCGCTTCCTCAAGCACCACCCGCATGTCTCGTGGGTGCAATACGCGGGCCTGGACGATCACCCCGAACATGCGGTGGCGCAGAAATATTTCGGCGGCAAGCCCGCCAGCATTCTGTCCTTCGGCATCGAAGGCGGCCGCGAAGCGGGCGCGCGCTTCATCGATGCGCTCAAGCTCATCCTGCGCCTGGTCAACATCGGCGACGCAAAGTCGCTGGCCTGCCACCCCGCCACCACCACGCACCGCCAGCTCAATCCCGAAGAACTCGCCGCAGCGGGCGTTGGCGAAGACATGATCCGCCTGTCTATCGGCATCGAGCATATCGACGACATTCTGGCCGACCTGGAGCAGGCGCTGGCCGCCAGCAAGGGCTGACACCCGTGCAGCCCCCGGCAAGCATCCGGGGGAACACGGCGGGACATGCGGCGGCACACTGTGCAGCCGCCGCATGGGGCACGCCCCTGCCGCAAGCATTCATCATTGAGGAGGAGAGAAACACCATGCAAATTGGAATTCCGCGCGAGCGCCTGCCCGGCGAGACACGCGTGGCCGCCACACCGGAAACGGTCAAGAAGTACACAGCGGCAGGCCACACTGTCATCGTTGAACGCGGGGCGGGCGCCACGGCAAACTTCCCCGATCAGGCCTATGAGCAGGCCGGCGCCACGCTGGGTGATCAGCCCCAAGCCCTTGGGGCGGCACTGGTGCTCAAGGTGCGCGCCCCGGACGAAGCCGAGCGCGCCCAGATGAAGCCCGGCACGCTGCTCGTCGGCATGCTCGATCCGTTCAACGCCGAGGTGCTGTCCGCCCTGGCCGGCGCGGGCCTAACGGCCTTCGCGCTCGAGGCCGCACCGCGCATTACGCGCGCGCAAAGCCTGGACGTGCTTTCGTCGCAGGCCAACCTGGCCGGGTACAAGGCCGTCATCCTGGCGGCCAATCACTACGGGCGTCTCATGCCCATGATGATGACGGCTGCGGGGACGATCAAAGCCGCGCGCGTGGTGGTGCTGGGCGCTGGCGTGGCGGGCCTGCAGGCGATTGCCACGGCCAAGCGGCTGGGTGCGGTGGTCGAAGCCTCAGACGTACGCCCGGCTGCCAAAGAGCAGGTCGAGTCCCTGGGGGCCAAGTTCATCGACGTGCCGTTCGAAACCGATGAAGAACGCGAGATCGCCGAAGGTGTGGGCGGCTATGCGCGCCCCATGCCGCCGGCTTGGATGGCGCGCCAGGGTGCGCTGGTGGCAGAGCGCTGCATGCAGGCCGATATCGTGATCAGCACTGCGCTCATTCCCGGGCGCCCCGCCCCGACCCTGATCAGCGCCGAGACGGTGCAAGGCATGAAGCCGGGCTCGGTCATCGTAGACATGGCCGTCGAGCGCGGGGGCAACTGCCCGCTGTCGGTCAAAGACCAGGTCGTGCAGGCGCATGGCGTCACGCTGATTGGCCTGAGCAACCTGCCAGCGCTAGTGGCGCAGGACGCTTCGGCGCTGTATGCGCGCAACGTACTCGACTTCCTGAAGTTGATTGTGAATGCGCAAGGCGAGGCCGATATCAAGGCCGACGACGAAATCGTGGCAGCCTGCATGGTATGCCGCGACGGCAAGGTACTGAGGAGCAATTGATGGAAGCCGTAAGCCCTACCCTGATCAACGTCATCATTTTTGTGCTGGCCGTGTACGTGGGCTACCACGTGGTCTGGAATGTCACCCCGGCGCTGCACACGCCACTGATGGCCGTCACCAACGCCATCTCGGCCATCATCATCGTTGGCGCCATGCTGGCCGCTGCGCTCACCGAGGGCGGCTTGGCGCACGGCATGGGCATCTTTGCCGTGGCGCTGGCCGCGGTCAATGTATTCGGCGGCTTTCTTGTCACACGCCGCATGCTGGAGATGTTCAAGAAGAAAGAGAAAAAGCGCGGAGGCGAAGCATGATATCGACCAACCTGGTTACCCTGTTGTACCTGATCGCCTCGGTGTGCTTTATCCAGGCGCTCAAGGGCCTGTCACACCCCACCACGTCGCGCCGAGGCAACGCCTTCGGCATGGTCGGCATGGCGATCGCCATCCTCACCACGGCGGCGCTGATCCTGAGCCTGGCCACTGCGGGCACTGCCACCATCGGGCTGGGCCGCGTGCTGCTTGGGTTGCTGATCGGCGGCACGGTAGGCACCCTCATGGCCAAGCGGGTCGAGATGACCAAGATGCCCGAGTTGGTGGCCTTCATGCACAGCATGATCGGCCTGGCGGCGGTGGCGATCGCCATCGCCATCGTGGCCGAGCCACATGCCTTTGGCATTGCCGCGGCGGGCGCGCCCATCCCCACCGGCAACCGGCTGGAACTGTTCATTGGCACCTTTGTTGGCGCGATCACCTTCTCGGGTTCGGTCATCGCCTTTGGCAAGCTGGCGGGCAAGTACAAGTTCCGCCTGTTCCAGGGCGCGCCGGTGGTGTTTGCCGGGCAGCACATGCTGAATCTGGCCATTGCGTTGGCCATGATTGCCTGCGGCCTGTGGTTCATGGCCACGCAGGCCTGGCTGCCCTTCATCATCATGACGGCGCTGGCGTTCATTCTTGGCGTGCTGATCATTATCCCGATTGGCGGGGCGGACATGCCAGTGGTGGTGTCCATGCTCAACAGCTACTCAGGCTGGGCGGCGGCGGGTATCGGCTTTTCGCTGAACAACCCGATGCTGATCATCGCCGGCTCGCTGGTGGGGTCCTCGGGCGCGATTCTGTCCTACATCATGTGCAAGGCAATGAACCGCTCGTTCTTCAACGTGATCCTGGGCGGCTTCGGGGCCGCGCCTGGCGCGGCTGCGGCCGGCGGTTCGGACGCGCAGCGCAGCGTCAAATCGGGCAGCCCGGATGACGCCGCCTTCCTGATGAGCAACGCCGAGACGGTGACGATTGTGCCGGGCTACGGCCTGGCGGTCGCCCGCGCCCAGCACGCGCTCAAGGAACTCACCGACAAGCTGACAGAAAAGGGCGTGACGGTGAAGTACGCCATTCACCCGGTGGCGGGCCGCATGCCGGGCCACATGAACGTGCTGCTTGCCGAGGCCGAGGTGCCCTACGACCAGGTCTTCGAGATGGAGGACATCAACAGCGAGTTCGCACAAACCGACGTAGTGCTGGTGCTGGGCGCCAACGACGTGGTGAACCCGGCGGCCAAGAACGATCCGTCCTCGCCAATCGCGGGCATGCCCATCCTGGAGGCGTACAAGGCGCGCACCGTCATCGTAAACAAACGCTCGATGGCCGCCGGTTATGCCGGGTTGGACAACGAACTGTTCTACATGGACAAGACCATGATGGTGTTCGGCGATGCCAAGAAGGTGATCGAAGACATGGTGAAAGCCGTTGATTAACGATCACCGAACCTGATGCCCTGGGCCAGGGGCAGTTCGTTGGAGTAATTGATGGTGTTGGTGGCACGCCGCATGTAGGCTTTCCAGGCATCGGAACCCGATTCGCGGCCGCCGCCCGTTTCTTTTTCACCGCCAAAGGCTCCGCCGATTTCCGCCCCAGAGGTGCCGATGTTGATGTTGGCAATACCGCAGTCCGAGCCTTCGGGCCCGGTGAAGCGCTCCGCTTCGCGCAAGTCGGTGGTGAATAGCGCAGACGACAAGCCCTGCGGCACGGCATTGTGCATGGCCAGGGCCTCGTCGAACGATTGATAGCGCATCACGTACAGGATGGGTGCAAAGGTTTCCCGGCACACCACTGCGGACTGCCCCGGCATCTCGGCCAGCGCGGGCGATACATACCAGGCCTCGGGCCAGGTATCGGCAAGCTGGCGCTCGCCGCCGCTGATCTTGCCGCCTTCGGCGCGCGCCTGCGCCAGCGCTGCCTGCATGGCGTCAAAGGCGGCACGGTCGATCAGCGGCCCAACCAAGGTGCCCGCCTCCAGCGGGTTGCCAATGCGGGCACTGGCATAGGCGGCCTTGAGGCGCGCCAGCAGGCCATCGGCCACGCTGTCGTGCACGATCAGGCGCCGCGTGGTGGTGCAGCGCTGCCCCGCTGTGCCCACCGCGCCAAACAGGATGCCGCGCACGGCCATCTCCAGGTCGGCCGACGGCGCCACGACAATCGCATTGTTACCACCCAGCTCCAGCAGGCAGCGGCCGAAACGCTGTGCCACGCGCGGCCCCACCTGCCGGCCCATGCGCGTGGAGCCAGTAGCTGAAAGCAAGGAGATACGTGGGTCGTCGGACAGTTTTTCGCCGAGCTCATGCGCGCCCACCAATACGTGCAGCAGGCCTTCGGGCGCATCGCCAAAACGCGCCAGCGCGCGCGCGAACAAAGCCTGGCAGGCCAACGCCGTGAGCGGCGTTTTCTCGGAAGGCTTCCACACCACTGGATCGCCGCACACCAACGCCAGAGCGGCATTCCATGACCACACAGCAACCGGGAAATTGAAGGCCGAAATCACCCCCACGACGCCCAGCGGATGCCATGTTTCCATCATGCGGTGCCCCGGACGCTCGGACGCAATCGTGAGGCCGTAAAGCTGGCGCGACAACCCCACCGCAAAGTCGCAGATGTCGATCATCTCCTGCACTTCACCCTCGCCTTCGGCAAGTATCTTACCGGTCTCTATCGACACCAGCCGGCCAAGCGCCTGCTTGTGCGCGCGCAACTCTTCACCCAATAGGCGCACCAGCTCGCCGCGGCGCGGCGCGGGCACGCGGCGCCACAGCTGGAAGGCCGTGCTGGCTTGCGCAATAGCAGCTTCGGCATCCGCCGCGCTGTGCGAGCGCAGCCGCGCGATGATGGCGCCGTCTATGGGCGAGCGCACCGGGATGTCGCCGCCGGTGAGCGCGTCGGGCGCCAGCCCGAGGGATTGCAGCAAGGCTTGCGTTGTCATGGCCTAGTCTCCAATAACGTATTTTTCTTCAGGGTAGCACAGCATTTTGAGGCCGCTGAACACACCTCGCGCAGGGGAAAATCCCTAAGGCGGCACGCCATTTTTAGCGCCACAATAGGTTTGAATTTGCCGGCCTGGCACGGCATATGCCCGTACGCCGTACATGGCCATATCGCACACAGACAGGAGCATGGCGCCATGCCACAACAGCGCTACGACATCGTGATCGCAGGCGGCGCGGCGACGGGCAGCGCCGCCGCCTACTTCCTGACGGCCAATCCCGACTTCAATGGCACCGTAGCCATCGTCGAACAGGATTGCACGTTTCAGCGCTGCGCCACGACACTGTCCGCAGCCTCGATCAGGCATCAGTTTTCCACGCCCGAGAATATACAGATGTCGCTGTTCGGCACCGCCTTCCTGCGCCACTTGGGCACCACGCTGGCGGTGGATGGCCAACGGCCCGATCCCGCTTTTCACGAAGGCGGCTATCTGTTTCTGGCGTCTATCGAAGGCGAAGCGCAACTGCGCACGAACCATGCGCTGCAGGCCGGGCTGGGCGCGGATATTGCCCTGCTGGATCGCAATGCCCTGAAGACGCGGTTTCCGTGGCTGCGCACAGACGACTTGGCAGCCGGCACGCTGGGTCTGACGGGCGAAGGCTGGTTCGATGCCTATGGCTATATGCAGGCTTTGCGCCACAAAGCGCTGTCGCAGGGTGCTGTCAGTATCAATCACAAGGTGGTGGATGTAAGTCGCCAGGGAAGGCGCGTGACCGCAGTGGCCCTGGACAGTGGCGATGTGATCGAGTGCGGCGCACTGATCAACGCTGCTGGCAGCGGCGCACCTGAACTGGCACGCCTGGCGGGCATTGCCCTGCCGGTGCAGCCACGCAAGCGCAGTGTTTTTTTCGTTCACACGCCGGCGGTGCCGCCGGGCTGTCCTATGGTCATCGACCCCTCCGGCGCGTACTTCCGGCCCGAGGGCCAAGGCTTTCTCACCGGCATCAACCCGCCGCCAGACCAAGACCCTGAAAGCCACGACTTTGACGTGCAGTACGCGCTGTTCGACGAACTGCTGTGGCCGATACTGGCCGCGCGTGTACCCGGCTTCGAGGCCTTGCGCGTGATGCGCAGTTGGGCCGGCCATTACGATTTCAATGTTGTGGACCAGAATGTGATCCTGGGCTTGCATCCAGACGTAGACAACCTCTACTTTGCCAATGGCTTCAGCGGGCATGGGCTGCAGCAGTCGCCAGCCATCGGGCGCGCGCTGTCCGAGCTCATCGCCTACGGCGAGTTTCGCACGCTGGACCTGCGGCGCCTGGGCTGGCGGCGCATACTCGATGGCACACCCATCGTTGAACAGAATATCTGGTGATGCCCGCGGTAATAATCATTCGAATACATCCGTACGCCGGAACAACTAACGATGGAGCAACAACTTGATTCACAGCAAGCACTACAGATCAGCGATGGCCGAACAGAAGTTGGCGGCGCGCATGCCGCACGACTGGAGAACACGATGACTAAAGGAGCGATTACCGTCTACGACGCGGCGCAGACGGCGCTGCGCCTGCCTTTCGCGCTGCTGCTGGACGACTTGGCCCAGGCCGCCCGTGACCTGGCCGCAGGCGCCATCCATGCCCCCGAACGGCAAGTGCTTGAGTACCCCGGTGGCGGCGTCATGTTGTCCATGCCAGCCACCGCACGCGACATCGGCGTGCACAAGCTGGTGAATGTGGTGCCTGCCAATCGAGACATCGGCCTGCCTACCATCAACGGCATTGTCACCGCCTACGACGGCGCCACGGGCTGCGCCCGTTTCGTACTGGACGGCCCTACGGTGACGGCACGGCGCACTGCCGGCATATCGATGCTGGGCCTGCGCACCCTGATGCCGGGCACGATCACCCACGCAGCCATCATTGGCACGGGTACCGAAGCCGCCAGCCATGCCGAAGCACTCGCGGCCTTGTACCCGGGCTTGCGTATCGCCGTCATCGGCAGGCGCCTGGAACGGGCCCAGGCATTTTCCGCCATGCACACACCTGGCCTGCAAGCTGAACTGCTGCCCGCCGAACGGGTACCCAACGATACCCAGGTGGTCATCACTGTCACCACTAGCGCTACACCGGTCTACGATGCGGCGCCGCAAGCCGGCCGCCTCGTCATCGGCGTGGGCGCTTACCGACCCGACCTGGCCGAGATCGGCCCCGCCACCATCGCAGGCAGCCGTTTATATGCCGACGACCTCGCGGGCGCGCGCCACGAAGCCGGCGACTTCCTGCAGGCGGGCGTAGACTGGCAGACGGTCACGCCGCTGTCCAGCGCACTCGACCAACCGCCGCCAGCCGGCCAAGCCATGATCTTCAAAACAGTAGGCTGTGCGGCCTGGGACTTGGCTGCCGCGCGCTGCGTGACGCGAGCAATCAAACTAGAATAGCCGGATCAGGCATGCTGTCCGACGCAGGCGCTGCGCCGCATGGGCGGCGTCTGCCTCAAATGGCCCGCATGTGGCAGAGGAACCCAGTGCGTGGCATGCGCCAGCACGGATGGAGACAACATGGCAAAAATGCCGGTGCGGCGCTGCCTCGTCGATGGCGAATGGATCACGACGCGCAAGCGCATACCGAACATCAATCCCGTGAACGGCGAAACCATTGGCCAGATCTGCGAGGCCGATGCGACACTGGTGGATCGCGCCGTCAAAGCGGCGCGGGCCGCGCGGCTGGGCCCCTGGGGCGCACTCACTGTCGTCGAGCGCGCCGCCGTACTGCGCCGAATTGCCGACGGCATCGCAGAACGTTTCGACGACTTCGTGGTGGCCGAGGTACAGGATACCGGCCGGCCTATCCAGCAAGCGCGCACACACGATATACAGCGCAGCATTGCCCGCTTTCGCGCCTTCGCAGACCTGATCAACGCTATGGGCGACGAGGTCCACGAAAGCAATGGGCCCGACAACGCGGGCCTCATCACCTACCTGCAACGCAAGCCCTTGGGCGTCGTGGCTCTCATTCCGGCCTGGAACCAGCCCTTGCTGCTGCTGGCCGCCTCACTTGCGCCTGCACTGGCCATGGGCAACTGCGCAGTGGCCAAGCCGTCGGCGCGCACCCCTTCCTCGGCCACCTTACTCGCCGAAGTGATCCGCAAGGCTGGCCTTCCGCACGGGGTATTCAATCTTATACATGGGCACGGCCCAGGGTCGGCGGGCCAGTTCCTGGCCGCACATCCCGATATTGACGCCATTGCATTCAGCGGCGAAGCGCAGACCGGCGCGGCCGTCATGCAGGCGGTGGCGCGCGGCGTTAGGCCCGTGATTTTTGAGTTGGGCGGCAAGCACGCCACCGTGGTCTGTGCAGATGCAGACATCGACGCGGCGCTCGACAGCGTACTGCGCAGCTGTTTTACGCACACTGGCCATGCGTGCCTGGGCGCCGCGCACGTGTATATCGAGCGGCCTCTGTATGCGCGTTTCGTGGCTGCCCTGCAGGCACGATGCGAACGGCTGGTGCCAGGTTATCCGCAGGCACCCGATGTAGACCTCGGGCCACTGATCTCGCGCGATCACCGCGACACGCTGCTGGCCCGCATCACCCTGGCCCGCGAAGAAGGGGCGACCGTACTCAGCGGCGGCACCATACCGGTGTTTGGCGATGCCCGCGATGACGGCGCGCATGTACTGCCCACAATCCTGGCAGGCCTGCCGGAGACGGCATACAGCCTGCTCGGCATGCCACCGGGGCCGGTGTGCCATGTGGCCCCGTTCGATGCCGACGAAGAAGTCATCGCGCGCGTGAACACCAGGGCCGGCGCCCTGGCGGCCAGCATCTGGGCCACTAAGCTTGCGCGCGCACATCGCATCGCCGCAGGGTTTGTGCCCGGCCATGTGTGGATCAATACACCGCCGACGCTCAATGCGCACATACCTGGCACCGACGGCAACCGGCAGACACTGGACGCATTTTCCGCGCGCAGCACAGTCCGTGTACACCTTTGAATGGCAGCGCGTGGAGACGCCTATGCATCGTTTTGCATCGCGTTGGCTTTGTTTGGATTTATTCGTGGCAACACTAAAGGATAGGGATGGAAACCGAATTCTGGCTTGAACGCTGGCGCGAAGGACGCACGCACTTTCATATGGAGCGCGTCACACCGCTGCTGCAGAAGTACTGGCCGCTGTTAGGCCTGCCACCCGGCTGCAAGGTGCTGGTGCCGCTGTGCGGAAAATCGTTGGATATGGTCTGGCTGGCTGATCAAGGCCATTCGGTCCTGGGCATCGAGCTTTCACCCATCGCGGTGGAGCGCTTTTTTGAAGAAAATGCATTGACGCCGGTAATCACCGAGTCAGCACTGGGCCGCCATTACAAAAGCGGCCGTATCGAGATCCTGTGCGGCGACATCTTTGACCTGGATGCGGACATACTGGGTGGCTGCGCCGGCGCCTATGACCGCGCCGCCCTGGTTGCGCTGCCCGCCGACATGCGCCAGCGCTATGTGGGCCACGTGTACGGCCAATTGGCGCCCGGCTACCGTGGGCTGCTGCTCACGCTGAACTACGACCAATTGCGCATGGAAGGGCCGCCTTTTGCGGTGGACGAAGCCGAAGTACGGGAGCTGTATGCGCCACACACCGACGTCCGCCTGCTCGACCAGCGCGACATCATCGACAAGGAGCCGAAGTTCAAGGATCGCGGACTGGAGCACTTGGACACGTTGGTGTTTGAGCTGCAAGGCAAGTAAACGCCCCCGGCCGCGCCCAGCGAAACGCAACAGCGCGCTTGGCCCGCGCAGCGCAAGCCACGCGGTTCATGCTGCGTGGCTCAGGCCTGCCCTGGCGCCACAGGCAGCGCCCGCTTGTGCGCGCTGGCGTGGTAAGTGCGCAGGATCACTTCGTAGTCGTTGGGCGTCACATCCTTGCCTTCCAGGAAGTCATCGATGATCTGATAGGTAACGCCAAAAGCATGCTCGTCAGGCCGCAGCGGGCGCAGCGTTTCGAGATCGGCTGTGGGTATTTTCATGGCCAGCGCTTCATTGGCGCCCATTGCCATAGCCAGCGCCCGCACGCGGCGCTTGTTCAGGCCTTGGAGCGGCGTGACGTCAGCCGCGCCATCGCCAAATTTGGTGAAAAACCCCATCAATGCTTCGGCGGCGTGATCGGTGCCAATCACCAGGCCGCTGCGCGCGCCGGCCACCGCATATTGCGCAATCATCCGCTGGCGCGCCTTGATGTTTCCCATGAGGAAATCCTGCTGGTTTTCATCGCGAAACGCCAGGCCGCCGGCCAACAGCGACGCGAGCATGTCATCAGCTGCGGGCTTCACGTTCACGGTGAGCACCTCGTCGGCCTTGATGACTTCCAGCGAGGCCTGCGCGTCAACCTCGTCACGCTGCTCGCCATACGGCAAGCGCATGGCCACAAACGTAGCCTGGCCGCCCTCGGCGCGTATCCGCTCAACAGCGCGCTGCGCCAGACAACCGCCGACGAGCGAATCCACGCCGCCGCTGATACCCAGCACATAGCTGCGCATGCCCGTACGCCGCAGGTAGTCGGCCAGGAACGCCACCCGGCGCGTTACTTCGCGCTCGGCGTCGAAATCCGCGACCACCTCCAGTTCATTGATAATGCGCCGCTGCTCGGCGCGCTGTTCTTGAGTAAGCATCCTCGTATCCTTTGCGGCCCGTGCGTGCCGCCCCTGCGCAGGCGGCGGGCCCTGCGCCCGCCGCCTGCGCCAGCCACAATCATAAGCGAAGACGAGGCCGCGGCCCGCACGCGGGAAAACTCGCCCCATCATGCATTCGCCCGGATGGCGGCCATGCGCAAGCATGCTGGCCGCCACCGGCGCTGCCCTATATGCGCCGCTTTAGCACGAACGCCGCGCACGGCCGGTGTGGCTGGCCTGGCGCGCGGGATCAGAACCGATCGAGCACAGCGCCCGTGCTGGCGGTGGAGGCGTTAAACGCGAACTTGGCTTGCACGCCCCGTGTGTAGCGCGGCGCAGGTGCCTTCCATTGCGCGCGGCGTTTCTCGATTTCATCGTCGGGCACATTCAGGTGCAGCAACAGCTGATGCGCATCGATGGTGATGGAATCGCCTTCATGCACCAAGGCAATCAGGCCGCCCACCGCCGCTTCGGGCGCGACATGGCCCACCACCATGCCCCAGGTACCGCCCGAAAAGCGGCCGTCGGTAATCAGGCCGACTGAATCGCCCAGCCCTTCGCCGATCAGCGCGCCCGTGGGGGCCAGCATCTCGGGCATGCCCGGCCCACCCTTGGGGCCCAGGTAGCGCAACACCATGACGTCGCCCGCCTTGATCTTGCCGTCTAGGATGGCTTTGAGCGCCGACTGCTCGTCCTCAAATACCCGCGCAGGCCCAGTGATCACCGGGTTCTTCAACCCCGTGATCTTGGCCACCGCACCTTCCGGCGCAAGGTTGCCCTTGAGAATGGCAAGGTGCCCCTGCTTGTAAAGAGCCTGGCTGATGGGCTTGATGACGTGCTGATCGGCCGCCGGCTCATCTGGCACATCTTTCAGGATCTCGCCGATAGTCTGCCCCGTGATCGTGATGCAATCAGGATTGATCAGCCCCGCGTTGAGCAGAATCTTCATCACCTGGGGCACACCGCCCGCCTTATGGAAATCCACCGCCAGATACTTGCCGCTGGGCTTCAGATCGCAGATGACCGGCACGCGCTTGCGCACGCGCTCGAAGTCGTCAATGGTCCATTCCACACCTGCCGCATGGGCAATGGCCAGCAAGTGCAGCACTGCATTGGTCGAGCCGCCCGTGGCCATGATGACGCTGACAGCGTTCTCGATCGACTGACGCGTCACGATGTCGCGCGGCTTGAGATCGCGCTTGATCGCCTGCAGCAGCACGCGCGCCGACTCAGCAGCCGACTGCGTTTTTTCGTCGTGCACATTGGCCATGGTGGAGGAATAGGGCAGGCTCATGCCCATGGCCTCGAACGCCGAACTCATGGTGTTGGCCGTATACATGCCGCCGCAGGAGCCGGGCCCCGGGATAGCGTGCAGCTCGATGCGCTTGAGCTCATGGTCGCTCAGGCGACCGGCGGCGTTCTCGCCTACAGCCTCGAACACGCTAACAATGTTCAGGTCTTTGCCATCCAGCTTGCCGGGCAAAATCGTGCCGCCGTATACATAGATGGCCGGCACATTGGCGCGCAGCATGCCCATCATGCCGCCGGGCATGTTCTTGTCGCAGCCGCCGATCACCACCACGCCGTCCATCCATTGGCCCTGCACACAGGTTTCCACGCAATCGGCAATCACCTCGCGCGACACCAGCGAATACTTCATGCCCTCGGTACCCATGGCCATGCCGTCGGAAATCGTGGGTGTGCCAAACACCTGCGGATTGCCGCCCGCCTCTTTGATTGCAGCGATTGCCGCATCGGCGAGCTTTTGCAGGCCGCTGTTGCATGGGGTAATGGTGCTGTAGCCATTGGCCACGCCCACCATGGGGTTGTTGAAGTCTTCTTCTTTGTAGCCCAGCGCATAATACATGGAGCGGTTGGGCGCGCGTTCCGGGCCCTGTGTGATGTGCGCGGAACGCAGGCGTCGCGGGGTAGTCATGCTGCAGTCTCCTGGTTGCGGCCGGCCGCCGGCCGTGTGGCCCGCCCGCATGAGCGGGCTGGGTATATTGCTTTGGCGTTTTGCCCAGTTTAACCGCAGCGACCCGCGCCAGCCCGTTTCCCATTTCCGGTTTCCGGTTTCCGGTTTCCCGTTATCGGTTTGCCCTTCTCCGTTTACCGATGCCCGACGCCCGTTGCGCCGACGCAATGCCGGCGCCAGATTTGATTTGCATCATGGCTGCAGCCCCGTCATCATGAAATGATTCAAAACTAAAACGCATTCTCGTTACCTTGATGCACCCAGCCCTCGGGCAAGCCCCCCATGAACTACTCGCTTCTGCTCACGCTGCACCTGTTCGCCGCCATTATGTTCGTCGGCACTGTATTTTTCGAGGTCATCATCCTGGAAGCGGTGCGCAAGCGCGTTCCGCGCGAGGTCATGCGCACCATGGAAGTCGCCATCGGCACGGTGGCGCGCCGCGTCATGCCCTGGGTGCTGCTGGTTTTGTACGGCGCGGGCATCGGCATGGCCTACCAGCACAGGGCAGTGTTGGCCCACCCCTTCGCCAGCAGCTTCGGCCTGCTGCTCACCATAAAAATCCTCCTGGCCCTGAGCGTGCTCGCTCACTTCATCACCGCCATGACACTAATGCGCACCGGCAAGATGCGAGCCATCCATTCGCAGCGCATCCATATCAGCGTGTTCTGCCATGTGGTGGGCATCGTATTTCTTGCCAAGGCCATGTTCTACCTGCACTGGTAACTGCATGACGGGGCGCGCGCGCAAGCGTTCGCCCCGCCATGCACCGGCCCCAGAGGCTGGATCAGTGCCGAACGTTTATGGGTCGGTTCATGCAGGCCCCAAGAAAAAGGGCGGCTCATGCGGGCCGCCCTTGCTTTGTTACTGCTCAGCCGTGATGGCCTCTTACCCCAATTGCGAAACGTCGCGCACCGCGCCGCGATCGGCGGATGTGGCCAGCGCAGCATAGGCGCGCAAGGCCTGCGACACCACGCGCTCCCGGCCTACGGGCTTCCAGGCTTGGCTGCCGCGCGCCTCCATGGCTGCGCGGCGTTGGGCCAGCACCTCGTCGGACACAGCCAGGTGGATCGTGCGCGCCGGGATATCGATCTCAATGGTATCGCCGTCTTCCACCAGCCCGATCGTGCCGCCCTCGGCCGCTTCGGGCGAGGCATGGCCGATCACCAGGCCCGACGAACCGCCCGAAAAGCGCCCGTCTGTCAGCAGCGCGGCGCTGGCACCCAGGCCCTTGGACTTGAGGTAGGAAGTGGGATACAGCATTTCCTGCATGCCGGGCCCCCCCTTGGGGCCTTCATAGCGGATGATGACCACATCGCCGGCCTTGACCTGGTCGCCCAGGATGCCTTCCACCGCGTCTTCCTGGCTTTCATAAACGCGGGCCACGCCGGTGTAGCGCAGAATGCGCTCGTCAACGCCTGCGGTCTTGACGATGCAACCGTTGACTGCCACATTGCCATACAGCACCGCCAGGCCGCCGTCCTGCGAGTAGGCATGCTCCCGGCTGCGGATGCACCCTTTTTCGCGGTTCAGGTCAAGTTGCTTGTAATAGTTGTCTTGGCTGAAGGCCACCTTGCTGCGCACGCCGCCGGGCGCCGTCTTGAAGAAGGTTTGCAGGTCTTCAGAAGCATTGGGCTGGCTAACGTCCCAGTTTTCGATGGCCTTGCCCAGCGTGCCACTGTGCACGTTGCCCGCGTCCAGGTTGAGCAGACCGGCGCGGCCCAGTTCGCCCAGGATGCCGAAAATGCCCCCAGCGCGATGCACGTCTTCGATGTGGTACTTGTTGGTGGCGGGCGCAACCTTGCACAGGCAGGGCACGCGGCGCGAGATGCGGTCGATGTCGGACATGGTGAAATCCACGCCGGCTTCTTGTGCCGCAGCCAGCAGATGCAGCACGGTATTGGTGGAACCGCCCATGGCCACGTCCAGCGTCATGGCGTTTTCGAATGCGCCGAACGACGCGATGCGGCGCGGAAGCACCGAGTCGTCGTCCTGCTCGTAATAGCGCTTGCACAGCTCAACGATGAGCGTGCCGGCCTGCTCGAACAGGCCCTTGCGCCGCGCATGGGTGGCCACAATGGTGCCGTTGCCCGGCAGCGCCAGCCCCATGGCCTCGGTGAGACAGTTCATGGAATTGGCTGTGAACATGCCCGAGCACGATCCGCAGGTGGGACAGGCGTTGCGCTCGACCTCGGCAGCTTCGGCGTCCGACACATTGGGGTCAGCGGCGCGGATCATGGCGTCAATGAGGTCGAGCTTTTCGACCACATTCATAGTGCCCGGCTCGTATACCTTGCCGGCTTCCATCGGGCCGCCGGAAACAAACACCACCGGGATGTTCAGGCGCATGGCGGCCATCAGCATCCCCGGCGTGATCTTGTCGCAGTTGGAGATACACACCATGGCGTCGGCGCAATGGGCGTTGACCATGTACTCGACCGAGTCGGCAATCAGTTCGCGCGAGGGCAGCGAGTACAGCATGCCGCCGTGCCCCATGGCAATGCCGTCGTCCACGGCAATGGTGTTGAATTCTTTGGCCACACCGCCCGCCGCCTCGATCTGGCGCGCCACGAGCTGCCCCATGTCTTTCAGGTGCACGTGGCCGGGAACGAACTGTGTGAAGGAGTTGACGACGGCAATGATGGGCTTGTTGAAGTCGCCATCCTGCATACCGGTGGCGCGCCAGAGGGCGCGCGCGCCGGCCATGTTGCGACCATGGGTCGAGGTGCGTGAGCGATATTGCGGCATGAGATTCTCGGAGTTGAACGGCTGCCAGTGCGGCAGGTGAAAAGAGCCTTATGATAATCCATTCAAATTCAACCCTCAGGAGACAACGTGACTCAGCCCGCCGCTTCCCCCCGGGAACCCCTCGCCTTGCGTCAAGACATCCGCCGCCTCGGTAAAACCCTGGGGGAAGTCATCAGAGAGTGCGAAGGCAAGACGGTGTATGAAGCCATCGAAAAGCTGAGGCGAGCGGCGGTGAAGTTCCGCCGCGAAGGAGACCCCCGCGACAGCCGCACGCTGGCGCGGCAGATACAGCGCCTGGCGGACGAAGACTCGAATTCCGTGGCGCGCGCGTTCAGCTATTTTCTGCATCTTTCGAACCTGGCCGAAGACCGCGACCAGAACCGGCGCCAACGCACGCACGATCTGGCGGACGGCGCACCCACCCGCGGCAGCCTGCGACACGCGTTGGCCCTGCTGCATGAGCAGGGCATCAGCAGCCGCAAGGTGCAGCGGTTTCTGGCGCAGACGTGTATCGTGCCCGTGCTCACTGCCCACCCCACTGAAGTACAGCGCAAGAGCACGCTGGACCTACACCGCGAGATTGCCGCGCTACTGGCCCACGCGGACGATACGCTTACACCCGCCGAACAACGGCACGCCCAGCTTCGCCTGACGGGCCTGGTGTCCACGTTGTGGCAGACGCGCATGCTGCGCCGCCAGAAACTGACCGTCGTCGACGAGATCGACAATGCCCTGAGCTACTACCACAGCACGTTCCTGAACGCCCTGCCGCGGCTGTACCAAGACCTGGGCGAGTGCCTGAACCCGCCCGCAGGGTCAGCCTTCGATGTCAAGGCCGCCCCGCTGCCGCCGTTTCTGCGCATGGGCAGCTGGATAGGCGGCGACCGCGACGGCAACCCAAATGTCGACGCGGCCACGCTGGAGCAGGCGCTGCTGCGCCAATCCACCGTCATCATGCGCCATTATCTCGATGAGATGATTACGCTGGGCACCGAGTTGTCGCTGTCCCGCGCGCTGGAGAACGCGAGCCCCGAGCTCTTTGCACTATCGCTTGCCAGCCAGGACGCCTCCGCCCATCGCGCCGACGAGCCCTATCGACGCGCCTGCATCCATATCTACGCCAGGCTGGCTGCCACGGCGCAGGCGCTCACTGGCCGCGCGCTCGCCACGCGGCCCACTTACGACGCGCCCGCCTATGCGGGCCCCGAGGCCTTTCAACACGATCTGCAAGTAATTGCGGACTCGCTCGACAGACACCACGGCGCCGTCATCGCGCAGTTGCGCCTTGCGGGCCTGATACAGGCCGTCGCCATCTTCGGTTTTCACCTCGCCACGGTCGACCTGCGCCAGAGCTCCGACGTGCATGAACGCGTGATCACCGAGCTGCTGCACAAAGCCGGCGTGCAATGGAACGGCAAACCCGCCGACTACACCAAGCTGAACGAGGAGGATCGCGTCGCGTTGCTGCGCCGCGAAATCCGCGAGCTGCGTCCGCTGGTATCGCCATGGATTGCCTATACACCCGAAACCGAAAAAGAACTGGCCATTTTGCGTATGGCCGCCGCCTGCCGGCACAAATACGGGCATGCCGCCATTCAACAAGCCATCGTCTCGCACACCGAAACCTTGAGCGATCTGCTGGAAGTACTGGTACTGCAGCAGGAAACAGGGCTCATCGCCCCCATGCGCGATGGCGATGACGCCCCGGCGGGGCTGATGGTGGTACCCCTGTTCGAAACCATACCCGACTTGGCGCGCGGTCCCGACATCATGGCCGCCTGGCTCGATATTCCCGACGTGGCGGCGCGCGTGCGCGGCGCGCAGCACGGTATCCAGGAAGTCATGCTTGGGTATTCGGACAGCAACAAAGACGGCGGCTACCTGACGTCGAATTGGTCGCTGTACTGCGCAGAACGCCGGCTGGTGCAGGTTTTCGACACGCGCAAGACGCGCCTGCGGCTGTTCCACGGCCGGGGCGGTTCGGTGGCGCGTGGCGGCGGTTCGAGCTTCGATGCCATCGTGGCGCAGCCGCCTGGCACCGTAAACGGGCAGATACGGCTTACCGAACAGGGCGAAGTGATTCAGGCCAAGTACAAAGACGCCGAAGTGGGCCGCTGGCACCTGGCCAATATCGTCGCGGCCACACTCGAGGCCAGCCTTGCCCCCGCGTCATCCAGCGCACAGGCAGAAGACGACAACATGGCGCGCTTTGGCAGCGCACTCACCTTCATGTCCGACATCGCCGAGCGCAGCTATCGGGATCTGGTTTATGGCACCGAAGGGTTCAACGACTATTTCTTCGCTTCCACGCCCATACTCGAAATCGCCGGCCTGAACATCGGCTCGCGCCCCGCCTCGCGCAAGGCCAACCAGCGAATTGAAGATCTTCGCGCGATTCCGTGGGGGTTCTCGTGGGCGCAATGCCGTGTGATGCTCACCGGCTGGTATGGCATGGGTTCCGCGCTGCGCGCGTATGTCGAGCAAGGCTGCGACAGCGCACCCGCCACGCCCGCCAAGCGCTTGGCGCAATTGCGCGAGATGGCACAGGTATGGCCGTTCTTCCGTACCCTGATCTCCAACATGGAGCAGGTACTGGCCAAGACCGATCTGGAAATTGGCCGTCGCTATGCCGCGCTGGTGCCCGATGCTCGGCTGCGCAAAAAGGTTTTCTCGCAGATCGAAGCCGAGTTTGCGCTCACGCTCAAGATGTTTAGCGACGTGGCACAGCGCGAGCTGCTGGATGAAGAACCGACTCTTCGGGCGGCGCTGACCGAGCGCTTTGCGTATATTGATCCGCTCAACCACCTGCAGGTAGAGCTGCTGCGCCGCCATCGCCAGGAGGTCGGCAAGCCCGGCAAGGAAAGCGACGAAGAAAGCCGCAGCCAGCGCGCCATCCACATGACGATCAACGGTATTGCGGCGGGGCTGCGCAATTCGGGCTGACCCATGCACAATGGGCCTGCCACGGGCGGGTGCGCGCGGCCACGCGCTTTCGGTTGGCCCCGCGCACACCGCATGATCAAATCATCGAATCGCCGTTGCGGCGCGCCGCCCGCATATCGCGGACCAGGCTGATCAGCAGCATGGCCAGAACACCCGCGGACAGCAACGGCCAGATCAGAACATAGCTTGAAAGCAATAGGGACATAAACATTCTCCTCAATCGTCGTTAACCAACACTAAAAGCGCCTAGGACAGTATCGAGGCAGCCGCCAAAGGCGGCATGCCCCGTCACTTTGCTACCCGCGCGCATGCGCCAGCTCGGCGGCGGCGCGGCCCTGCGCAGATACGGGTTCCGCCGCCTGCGTCTCCTCATCGAAGGAGGTGACGCGCTCATTCAGCAGACTGAAGTCAAAGTTTTCATTGCTGCGCCAGCTCATGGCCGTGCAAATGAACGCACTCACGCCATAGGCGGTCAGCGAACCCAACAGCACGGTGTAGTCGCGCAGAAAGCCGATGGTGTAGGGCAGCGCAATGGCGCCGGCCAGCAGGCCCAGCGCAATAGCGATGCGGGGCTTGAAGAACGCAAACGCCATGAGACCAATCACCACGGCAAGGCCGACCGTTGCGCACAACTCAAAGAACAGGCCAGCCAGGCCATCGAGGGGCAGCAGTTCAAAGCGCGCCACCGTAAACAGCAATACGGCCACAATCACCGACGTCGTAAACGCGCGGTTGGTAACCTTGCCCCAGTAAAAGCTGGCAATCACCGGGAACACGATGGCACCCCACAACGCACCCACAAACACCAGCATCACCAGGATGTCGAGCTTCAGGCTTGCGAACACCACACCCAGCATGGTTGCCACCACCATCGTGGCGCGGCCCCACCACAGCATGCGCGCAGGGTCAACCTTACCCTTGGCGATGTTCTTGCCATAGATATCCGTCATCATGATGGACGACAGCGCAGCCAGATCAGAGTCGGCTGTGGACGAGAGCGAGCCGATCACCAGGATAAAGAACAGTGCAATACCCGCTGGCGGCAGATACGTGGACGCCATCTGCGGGATGATGTTGTTCATGTCGCCATCGGCCGGCTGCAGGCCAACGAACAACGCTAGCAGGCCCAGCATGCCCAGCCCGATGACCACCGCGCCATAGCCCAGCGTGGCAGTGAGAAAGGTAGGCTTGATCAAGTCTTCGCGCACCGCGAAAAGACGCTGCGCAATGGTCTGATTGCCGATCGCATAGGCCAGCACGGCCACGAAATACGGTGCGCCCTGCTCCAGAATCGCCTGTGTGGAGAAGAAATCCTGCTGCTCCAGCGACAGGTTGTGCATATTGGCGATCAGCATGTCGGTGCCACCCGCGTTGAAGAAAATCACCGGAATAATGACCACCGCCGCCAAAATCATGGCCACGAGTTGCGCGAAGTCTGTCATCACCGATGCGCGAAAGCCCGACCACAAGGTATACGACAGCACGCCCAAGCCGGCGATCAATACGCCCTGGATGAAACTGAGCGGGCTCAATACCGACACCAGCGCGCCGGCCGCCGTGAAGTTGACCATCAAGCTGATACAGCTGCCCACCAGGTTCGAGACGGCCATGATCAGCTGGCTGGAGCGGCCATGACGTGCCTGCAGCACCTCGGCCAGCGTATGGGCGCGCGGGGCCAGCGCGCGAAAGCGGCGCCCGAAGGGGTAGATGAACAGAATCATCAGTGCGCCCCACATGCCGTAATGCAGCGGACCCGAGAGGCCGTATTTGTAGCCCGAAGTCGCGCTGGCGTAGAACGAGGCGGCCCAGATCCAGGTGGCGATCATACTGGCGGCCGAGAGGCCAAAGCCCACCGAATTATTGGCGACCATATAGCCGTCCACGTTTTCTTTCTTTTGCCCAATCAGCAGCGACATCAGGAAGGTCAAGCCATAGAACCCCACCAGCAAAAGCAAGGTGGACGATGTGGAGAGCTGAAAAAAATCACCCTCATGCATAGCGATGTTTCTCCTTTGTGTTGCATGCAGGCGCCGGACGCGCGCAAGCCGGCTGGCCCGCGCGGGGGCTACCCTGCGGTCCGGCATGGACGACACATCTTTGGTGCCTAGTCTGCAGCAGCAGGCAAATGCAAACGCACGCGCCGACGAAGCCGGTATGCGTCAAGAAAGCCTGATACTGCGGCGCCAGCCATAAAGGGCTGGACGGTTGTTCCGCGGCCTGATTGAGGCCGGGTGTACGGGTTTCGGCGTGAAGCCGGGCCACTGCGTAGCGGCCAATTGACTGAGGGTTGCCCCCCAAAAAACATTACCGGTTGATACCGCCCGCGATGATTGCAGGGCTGCCGGGTAATGACTGCCAGCATTCTACTGCTATATCATTTGCATGTCTATCATTTCATCAGAAATCATTTCCAGGCTTACGTCCCGACACGCCGGGCGACATGTCTGAGGATACGTCTGACGCGACATGCCTTTGCTGCGATACAGTAGAACAACACACCGCCAGCACAGGGACCGGGCGGGGCCCGGCAACGGCCGCCGGCGCCCCTGCCACCAGGCGCTGATGAGCGGCCAAGGCACTAGCGTAGCGGCAACGCCGTTGGCTGTGCCGTCGGCAATCGCAATGGAGAATGCGATGAGTCACCGTGAAACGTTTGCATATTTCATGCGGGCCATGCTGCCCGCAGCCTCCTCGAGTTCCACAGCCTCGCGTCTACCCCTGCTGACCGGCGAAGGCGCCCTGCCCTCCGTCTATGCAGTTACCCCTTTTGCGACAGCGGCCATCGGCACCGCCGCCAGCGCATTGGCAGACTACATCGCGCTACGCTGGGGCCGGCGGCCCGAGGTCAGCACCGACGCGCGCCTTGCTTCGTTCTGGTTCCAGACTTCGCTCAGGCCCATAGGCTGGACAGTGCCTGCCGTGCGCGATGCCGTCACTGGCGATTACCCTACCCGTGATGGCTGGATACGCATTCACGCCAACATGGCGCATCACCGCCAGGCGGCTATTGCAGTGCTGGGCTGCGCCCCCGAACGCGACGCAGTGGCAGCAGCCATTGCCCACTGGGACGCGGAGCCGCTGGAGCGAGAGCTAGTGGCCGCGCATGCCTGCGCCGCCGCCATGCGCTCGCGCACGCAGTGGATGGAACACGAGCAGGGCCGGGCCGTGATGGCCGAGCCGCTCTACCACATCACCCGCTACGTAGCCGCGGATCCGGGCGCCGAAAGCGCTGCTGATACTGATGCACGTAGCAAAGCAGCGGGCGGCGCCATCCGTGGTGCCACCAAGCACACTGATGCGGGCGCCAGCGCCGCGTCCGCCACGGGCACACCCGCCTGGCGGGAAGAGGACGGTGGGCATGCGACCCTCGCCTGCCCCGCGCGGCCATTGGCGGGTTTGCGGGTGCTGGATCTCACGCGCGTGCTGGCTGGCCCAGTGGCCACGCGCTTTCTGGCTGGCTATGGCGCCACCGTGCTGCGCGTCGATCCGCCCTGGTGGTCGGAACCGGGCATGGTGCCCGAAGTAACGGTGGGAAAACGCTGCACAGAACTGGACATCCGCGACCCGCGCCAGCGTGAAACCCTGCTGGCGCTGCTGACAGGCGCGGATGTGCTGGTGCATGGCTACCGCGCCGACGCGCTGGAGCGGCTGGGCCTGGGCGAGCGCGAACGCCAGGCGATACGCCCCGGCCTCGTGGATGTATGCCTGAATGCCTATGGCTGGACAGGCCCATGGCGCGCGCGACGCGGATTCGACAGCCTGGTGCAGATGAGCAATGGCATAGCCCACGCCGGCATGTCGCATTATGGCAAGGACCGCCCCACGCCCCTGCCCGCGCAATGCCTGGACCAAGCGTGCGGCTACCTCATGGCCGCCGCGGCGCTGAGAGGCCTGTCCATGCGCCTGGCGCAACGGCAGGGCAGCGCCACCCGGTTATCGCTGGCGCGCATGGGCGAACTGCTGGTTACCCGACAGGCCGGCGATGCCGGCCCGCTGGCGCCCGAAACCGATGCGGACCTCGCCCCCGCGACGGAATATACCGCTTGGGGCCCCGCGCATCGCCTGCGCCCTCCTTGCCAGATCGAAGGTGCTCCCATGCGCTGGGACACACCCGCGAGCGCCCTGCGCGGCAGCGAGGCTACTTGGCCCACCGAGGCTTGAGCGTGCGCCGCTCACCGTTTGCGGTACGCACTAAGCGCGTGCGCCCTCCAAAAACCCGGCCATAAAAATACCCCAAAGGTTGGACCTACATCCAACCTTTGGGGTGCGGCTCAAGGTGCGGCCGTGCTTGTAACTTGGCGAGCCGCGTGTATCAGTCGTCTGTTGCCAAAGAAGCTGTGGCGATACCCTTGCGCTTGCGCAGGTAGCGCAGCAGCGGCGGCACGACAACAATAAACAGCGACACGATCCACAAGCCCTTGGAAATGGGGCTTTCGACCAGAATTGACAGCTCGCCGTTGGTAATGGATAGCGCACGGCGCAGGTTCTGCTCCATCATATCGCCCAGCACTACACCCAGCACCAGCGGCGCCATCGGCAGGCCGGCCTTGCGCAGCAGGTAGCCGATGCTGCCGATCACAGCGGCCATGGTCAGGTCGAAGGTGCCTGCGTTGATGGCATACACACCGATATAGCTGATGGCCAGAATGCCCGGCACCATCAGCCAACCCGGTACCGACAACACCTTGGAGAACACCCGCACCATCGGCACGTTCATGACGAACAGAATGACGTTGGCGATAAACAGCGATGCGATCAGGCCCCACACCAGTTCAGGTTTGGTATCGAACAGAACCGGCCCCGGCGTAATGTTGTACAGCGTGAGCGCGCCCATCATCACCGCCGTGGTGCCCGAACCCGGCACCCCCAGCGTGAGCATGGGCACAAACGAACCCACTGCGGATGCCGTGGCCGCCGCCTCGGGGGCCACCACGCCGCGCATGTCGCCCCTGCCGAACTTGGCATCGGGATCCTTGGCTTCGACGATGCGCTTTTCGTTGGAGTACGCCACCGCCGCGGCCACACTAGCTCCCGCACCCGGCAGCACGCCGACCAAAAAGCCAATAAAGGCACTGCGCGCGACGCTCCATCTGGTGAAGATAAGCTCTTTCAGGTTGAACAGCTTGCGGCCTGATGACTCCACTTCCACATGCTGGCCCGACACCACTTTTTCGAGCATTTCGAGCAGCTCGGCAATGGCGAACAGCGCAATCACCACGACCACGAAATCGATGCCGTCGAACAAATGCACCGAATCAAAGGTGTAGCGATAGACGCCCGAGTTTGAATCGACGCCCACCGTTGCAATCGCCAGACCTATCATGGCAGACAGCGCGCCTTTGACCGGCTGGTTGCCCAGCAGGCTGGTCAGGCAGCAGAAAGCAAAGATCATGAGCGCGAAGTATTCGGCCGGGCCGAAGGCCAATGCCCACTTTGCCAGCAGCGGCGCCAGCAGCACAATGCCGAACACCGAAACGAACGACCCGCAGAAAGCCGACCAGGCCGACAACGAAAGCGCCACATTGGCCAGCCCCTGGCGCGCCAGCGGATAGCCGTCGAGCGTGGTCATGATGGCACTGGCCTCGCCCGGCACGTTGATCAGGATGGCGGTGATGCGGCCGCCGTACTCGGCGCCCACATACACGGCGGCAAGCAGGATCAGCGCGGTTTCGGGCGGCAGGTTCATCGCGAACGCGATGGGGATCAGCATTGCCACCCCATTGATCGGGCCCAGGCCCGGCAGCACGCCGACCATGGTGCCCAGAAAAGCGCCGATGAGCGCCACGGCCAGGTTGGACCAGGAAAAGGCAACCCCGAAGCCCAGTTGGAGGTGAGAAAGGATGTCGCTCACAGGAATACCTCCAGCAGACCGAGCGGCAGTACAACGTCGAGCACTCGATCAAACAGGACGAAGAAGAAAACGCTCATGATCAAGCCGCCCAGCGCTACCTTGCCCCATGCGCCGCCGAACAGGCGGCCGATGAGGACAGTAACCAGCAGCGTAGCGATGATGAAGCCCAACACATTGAACAGCAGCGCATAGGCGATGCAGTACACCACCATGAGCATGATGCGCGTGTTGGCGCCCGACGGGTTGCGCTCGGCCGTGAACTGCCCCTTCAGGAGCAGCCACAGCCCGCACAACCCAATGCACAATGCCAGCAGCATCGGGAAGGTGCGCGGCCCGACAGGTTCATACGAGAACGGTGCCTCGATGCCCCAGCCGAACCAGGCCATGAGCGCCGCAAAGACAAGCGCGGCGAACCCAAGATAGCGGTCAGTCATGATTTACTTCTTGATCAGGCCAAATTCGTGCGCCTGGGCGGCGTAGGCCTTGACACGCTCCTTCACGAACTTGTCGAGATCATCGCCCGACTTGCGGAAGGGGAACAGGCCAAGCTTCTTCTGCAGTTCGGCGAACTTGGGGTCTTGTTCCATGTTGCGGAAGGCCTGCACCCACCAGTTGTAGGCCTCGTCAGACACTTTGGGGCCGACATAGAAGCCACGGATGATGGGCCAATCGATATCGAAGCCCTGCTCCTTCGCGGTGGGGATGTGGGACATTTCACCCGGCAGGCGCTCTTGGCTGAACACGGCCAGTACACGCACCGGCGCACCGCCCTGCAGCAGGTTATAGGCTTCGGCCGCGTCGCCCATATAGGCCTGGATATGGCCGCCGCGCAGTGCGGTGGCCGATTCGCCGCCGCCCTCAAACGCAACAAAGCGCATCTTGCGGAAATCCACGCCCGCGGCGCGCGCCGTCAATGCGGCTTTCATCCAGTCCTGGCTGCCGACGGTGCCGCCGGCGCCCAGCACAATCTTGGTGGGGTCCTGCTTGAGCGCGGCCATCAACTCGCCCAGCGTCTTGTAGGGGGAATCGTCGCGCACGATGGCCACGCCGTAGTCGGCGCCAACGGCCGCGAGCCAGCGCACGTCATTGACGTTGTACTTGCCGAACTTGCCTTGCGCGAGGTTGAGCAGCGAACCGCCCGAGAACGCCACAATGGCGTTGGCGGCATCAGGCTTCTGGCCCACAACGTGGTTGTAGGCCACCGCGCCGATGCCGCCCGGCATATAGATGATGCGCATAGGTTCGGTGATCTGCTTGGTGGCTTCCAGGCCTTCCTGCGCCAGGCGGCAGGTGAGGTCGAAACCACCGCCCGGCTGGGCGGGCGCGATACATTCGGGGCGGCGCGGCGCATCGGCGGCCGCAGCGGCCCCCGCAGCCATTACACCGCCGGCCAGCAACAGGCCAGAGAGCAGTTTATTGAGCATGGAAGGTTTCATGGTTCGTCTCCAGTCGATGTGTTCTCGCCTTTGCTCTGCCGCAAAGGCGTTCAGACAATCAGCAATCGGCACTGCCCCTTATGGGGCAGCTCGACGGGCAAGCGTACGCAAGTAAACCTTTCCAGTGGCTTTCAGATTGACAGCTTTCTTTGATCCGACGCCTCTTCAAGGGGGGAACCTAGGGAAAATACTAGGGTTGCACGACAGCCACGGCCCCCGGATTCGATCCGGAACTCGCCATTGAGCTGCTGCATGATGGCGTTGACGATGGCCAGGCCCAGGCCTGCGCCCGAGGTGTTTTTGCCGGCTTTGCCGCGCCGGAAGCGCACGCCGGCCTTCTCGATGTCATCGGCTGTCATGCCCGGCCCGTTGTCCTCCACCGTGACGTACGCGCGGCCGTCTTCGGCGCGCACGGCAAGCGTCACGATGCCGCCAACGGGCGTATAGCGAATGGCGTTATCGACCAAGTTGGAGACCGCCTCGCGCAGCAGCCATTCGGGCGCGGCGATGCGCACCGCGCCATCGGGGCAATCCAGGCCCAGATCCTGCCGCCGGGCCCGCGCCGCCGGATAGAGCTGGCGCACCACGTCGTGCGCCAGTGCAACAAGATCCGTGTCCTCGGGCTCATCGACGAGCGCGGACAAATCACGCGCCCGCGCCAGCGAAAGCAATTGGTTGGCGGTACGCTCAGTGCGCACCAGCCCTTCTTCCATGGCTTTGAGTGCAGCCCGTATCTCGCCCGGATCGGATTCGCGCAGGGCATAGCCCAGTTGGGCGCGCAGCACGGTGAGCGGGGTTCGCAGTTGATGCGACGCATCGTCCAGGAATTGGCTCTGCAGGCTGGCCTGCCGCTCGTAACGGGCCATATGCAGGTTGACCGCCTTCACCAGCGGCTGCACTTCGGCGGGGATATTGTGCGCATCAATCGGCCTGAGGTCGTCGGCGCTGCGCCCCTCCAGTTCCTGTTCCAGCCGTGTGAGCGGCCGCACAGCAAACAGCACACCCAGCACCACAGTCAGGATTACCGTCAGCACGCCCACCAGATCGCGCTCCACTGAGCGCCACATCATCGAGGTAATGAACACTTCGCGCGTAGAGATGTCTTCGCCCACCAGCACGATTACACGCCCGCCCGGATTGTTGAACAGCGGCGGATCCATGGGGCGCGCCATGGCGGCAATGCGTATGCGCTCGCCGAGATAAGTGACGGTGTAGAAGCGGGGCACGTGGGATTGCAGCGCTTCATCCGGCAGCGGCAACTGCTGGTTGCCGATCTCGGCCAGGCCATCTTCTGTCATGACGCGGTAGTAGACGTTCTCGTT
Source organism: Paracandidimonas lactea (assembly GCF_021653995.1). Lineage (NCBI taxonomy): Bacteria > Pseudomonadati > Pseudomonadota > Betaproteobacteria > Burkholderiales > Alcaligenaceae > Paracandidimonas > Paracandidimonas lactea. Next base: position 483,764 of record NZ_JAJJOZ010000002.1, on the reverse strand, counting down.
GGCCGTCAGCTCGAAGAACTCGAGCATCTGGTAGGGCAGCTCCACCGACAAGCCGCCGCTTTGCGTGGAAATCAGATGATCGATGGAACGCAGCGCGCCGGCCAGCGAGCGGTCGTAGGCGATATCGATCTGCTTGCGCAGTTCGTGATTGGACAGCCACAGCGCGGCCGTCATGAATACCACCAGCGCCGGCACAAGCGCCCAGAGCAGGATGGATTTGAGGCTGCGCGCGCCGCCCGTTGACCGTTCAGGCCTCACGCGCCGGCTCCAGGCAATAGCCCATGCCGCGCAGCGTCTCGATGTGCGTGCCGGTATTGACCAGCTTTTTGCGCAGCCGATGCACCAGCACCTCGATGGCCTCAATGTTGATGTCGTGGTCGTCGGGGCTGATGCGGTCCAGGATGTGCTGCTTGGAGACGGGCTCGCCACTTTTCTGGATCAGCACCTTGAGCAGCGCGAATTCGCGCGGCGAAAGCGCCAGCGGCTGCCCGGCGGCCAGAAAGCGCTGTGCGGACGTGTCGAGCACCAAATCCCCCAACGCCAGCCGAGGATGCTCGCGCCCACGGCTGCGCCGTATCAGCGCCACCAGCCGCGCCTCCAGCTCTTCGATAACAAAAGGCTTGCGCAGGAAGTCGTCCGCCCCCTTGTGCAGCGTATCGATGCGTTCGACCAGGGAATCGCGCGCGGTGAGTACCAGCACGGGGGTGCGGTCGTCGCGCGCGCGCAGGCGCGACAGAAAGCTGTGGCCATCCATGCCGGGCAGGCCCAGATCAAGAATGATTGCATCGAACTCTTCGACCGCCATGCGGCGCTCGGCAAGCTCGGCATCGTCGGCCCAATCGGCGATGAACCCGCCGTGGCGAGCCAGGCTGCGCGTCAGCCAGCGGGCAAGCTCGCTTTCATCTTCAATAAGCAGAATGCGCATGGCACAAAAAAAGGACGATCGATGCGCGCCAGTTTAGCTCGAATCGATCGTCCGGCATTGTGCCGCGTTGGAGGATCAGCCTTTGATGCCCTTGACCGTGCAATCGCGCGCGACAACGGTTGCCGCGCCTTGCGCCGCCTGTTGGCTGGCGCCGGGATATGCCGCCTGCGTATCCCGTGTAAGCATCCGACCGTTCGCTTCGCCGACGGTGTCATAGGTGAATTTCTCGGTGGTCCAGGTGTAGCCATTGCCACGGAAAGTATTGCCGACCATATCCGCATTGCTACTGGTGGCGCGCGTAAGGTCGACCACCTGATTGTCAAAGAGAACGCGGGCGCTCAGGGCTTCCTGCCCCTGGAAAGTGTACTGCGCGGACAGCGCCTTGCTGCCGGCGTCGCAGTCGTACTCGGCGGTCTTTTGCGCAAGATTATCTTTATCGCGCGTGGTGCCGCAGGCCGCCAGGCCGGCGCACAGCACAAGACCCAGGGTGGCGGTGAGGGTACGGTTCATGGAGACTCCTTGCATTTTTGTTCCAGGCCACACGGCCTGCTCGTCGATTTTTTATACCACCTGCTCGCGCACCAACGCCTTGACCATGTAAGCAGCCGTGTCGAATTGCCGCGCCCTGAGACGGCCTGGCGTGTGAGCGCGCCCTGTCGTAGCATCAGGTATCAACCATTACCGGGCAGGATGCGGCTTCACGACAACACATTGCTGGAAACTGCTTTTTTCCTATACTTGCAGCGTCATCTGCTTGCAGCGTCACATTCTTGCTGCGCCGCCTCTTGGCTGCCCAAGCGCCAACTGCTTCACCTCTTTTCACAGCCTCATAACCGAAGAACCAGGCATGCACGCTCCCAACCGCCGCAAACTCAGCACCTGTACCGTGTATATCGCCGCCGGGGCTTATCTCGCACTCTGGCTCGTCTTGGCCCTGCATCCCGCCGACCGCCCAACCTGGATGCTTGAAAACGCCATCGTCATCGCACTGGCCGCGATACTCTGGGCTACACGGCGGCTGTTCCAGTTTTCCAATGTGGCGCTGCTGCTTATCCTTGGCTTTCTGTCGCTGCATGCCGTCGGCGCGCACTACACCTACTCCAACGTGCCGTACGACCAATGGTGGACAACGTTGGCCGGCCACAGTCTGAACAGCGTATTTGGCTGGGAACGCAACCACTACGACCGCCTCGTGCATTTTGCCTACGGTCTGCTGCTGGCCTATCCCATACGCGAGTTTTTCCTGCGCATCGTCGAGGTACGCGGTTTCTGGGCCTATTTTCTGCCGCTGGATTTCACCCTCAGCACTTCTGCACTCTATGAGCTTATTGAGTGGGGCGCCGCGGAGATTTTCGGCGGCGATCTTGGCATGCAGTACCTGGGCACACAAGGCGATATATGGGATTCGCACAAAGACATGGCGCTGGCTGGGCTGGGGGCGCTGATTGCCATTGTGCTTACACTCGCAATCAATCTGCTGGCGCGGCGCGACTTGGCTTGGGAATGGTCAAATGCATTGAAGCAGACGCGGCTACACTAGCAGCGCGGGATGCGCCGCAATGCCTCAGGCACAGCGGCACATGCGCGGCGCGCGGCTATGCAGCAACGGAGCGCGCAGCATTCACGGTACACACGGTATTTGCACCCTTCATGATTGATAAAACCAGGAAGAGACCATGACTTTGAAGAAAACCGCACTGGTGACCGGCGCCGGTTCCGGCATCGGCAAAAGCGTTGCACTGGCCCTGATGGCCGACGGCTACGCTGTGGCGCTGGCAGGCCGCCGCGAAGACGCCCTGCGGGCCACTGAGCAGGAAGGCCGCGCCGTGGGCGGCGAGGCACTGGTCGTGCCGACCGACGTGAGTGATCCGGCCTCTGTGGATCACTTGTTCGCCACCATCAAAGACGCCTGGGGCCGGCTCGACCTGCTGTTCAACAACGCCGGGATCTTCAACCGCCCCGTTTCGCTCGAAGAGCTGCCGTATGAAGACTGGAAAAAGGCTGTCGATATCAACCTGACCGGCGTATTTCTGTGCACCCAGGGGGCATTTCGCATGATGCGCGACCAGAATCCCCGCGGGGGGCGCATCATCAACAACGGCTCGATTTCCGCCTACACACCGCGGCCGCACGCGGTATCGTACACAGCCACCAAGCATGCCATCACGGGCCTGACCAAAGCCACGTCGCTGGACGGCCGCAAATACGATATTGCCTGCGGCCAGATCGACATCGGCAATGCCGCCAGCGAGATGACGCAGGCCATGAACACCGGTGTACTGCAGGCAGACGGCGCCACCCGCGCGGAACCGCGCATGGACGTGTCCCATGTGGCCCGGGCTGTGGTCTATATGGCCAGCCTGCCGCTCGACGCAAACGTGCAGTTCATGACCGTCATGGCCACCAAAATGCCGTATATCGGTCGAGGCTGATACGCAGACCACGCTGGCCACCGGGTCTATCGGCGGCCAGCGGCCCGGCAGCGCTATAGTGGCAGCATGAATCCGGCCCGTGCTCGGGCCGGCGCAGCCACCTTTATTCTCCACGGGCTCGCTCATGACATTCCCCGCATTCTACGACACCGTCCCCGCCATTACCCTGCACGATCCGCTGGCGCATTTGCTGGGCGCCAGCGATGACGGCCAGATCCGCTACGGATATGCCGACGTGGTTCGCCTGGCCGGCCACTCTTGCCCAACGGTGGCGGGCGCGTATCTGATGACGCGCGCGGCGCTGCGGGCGCTCTACGGCGATGCACCCGCGCAGCGCGGCGCCATCAAGGCCGAGTTTCGTGATGGCCAACTCAATGGCACCACGGGGGTGGTGGCCAATGTGGTCAGCTTCATTACGGGCGCCACAGCCGATAACGGCTTCAAGGGTATCCGCGGCCACCACGACCGCCGCAATCTGTTGTTCTTCGATGCGCCGATCAACGGCAGCATCCGCTTTACCCGGCAGGACACGGGGCACAGCGTTACCGTGTCGTTCAATGCCGGCCTTGTGCCCGCCCCCGCCGAGATGCTGCCTGCCCTACTGGCATCTGTTGAGGGCACCGGCACACCCGAGCAGGCGCGCGCTTTCGCAGACATGTGGCAGGATCGCGTGCGCCGCATCCTGGAACAGGCCGATAACCCCGGCCTGATTCAGGTGCAGTAAATGCGGGAGCCGTACGCACGGGCGCAATAGGCGCGCACGCGACAAGCGCAGTGGCGGTCGGGCGGGTTGCACTCAGCGCGAAAACAACACCGGTATTGTCATGCTTTCCAGTATGGTGTTGGTGGCACCACCCAACACCCACTCGCGCAGGCGGCTGTGGCCATAGGCCCCCATCACAATCAGATCCGCATCATTGTCCGCGGCTGTGTTCAGGATGGTCTCGCCCACGCCCGTAGCGCTGGTGTCGCGAGTGATCTGTTTCGGTGTCGGGTAACCATGGGCCGCGCAATAGGCCACCAGCTCGCCCCCGTTTTCGGCATAGTGCCGCATGCGCGTAGAACCCGCATCCATGCCCAGGACAAACAGCTTGCTGGCATGCTGCAGGATCGGTGCGGCATCACCCAGCGCGCGGGCCGACTCGCGCCCGCCGTCCCAGCAGCACAACACGCGCTCACCCACGGCCTTGTTGAAGGTACCGGCCGAAGGCACCATCACCACCGGCCGCCCAGTAGACATCAACACCTCGGCCACAAACCCGGGGCCGCTGCCAGCCTCGCGGTCGTCGATGTTTTCCTGGCTGATGACGAGAACGTCCGCATAGCGCGCCTGGCGCGCCAGGAACTGTGCCGGCGTGCCGGTTCCCGTCAGCCACGTGGACTGCACACCGTGGTGCTTGGCAAGCCCGTGGAACTCGTGCTCGACGCGTGCTTTTTCCTGTTTCTGCTTGGCTTCGAGAATGTCGAGCGCCTGCCGCATCATGCCTTCCGCCGCAGGCGTGTAGGCAGGCAGCAGATAGCTGGCGTATAGGCCAAGCAGAACGGCCTGATGGCGGGTAGCCATGGCCAGCGCAAACTCCAGGCGGCGCCGGCTGTCGGCGCCAAGATCCAGATGCACGGCTATTCGACGTAACATGTGTACGCTCCTTGCGAATTGAACACGGCAACGCGCAATGCCTGCCAGTGCGCTGCCCATGGCGGGAAACATCCTGACCTACTGGATATAGCTTAGCGCCAAATGCAAGGCTGTACACAGATGGCCTTATGGCTAATCATCCTACGTCGTTGTGAGGTTCTGGTAGCCGCATCGCAGCCAGCCAGCGAGCGCGGGCCGGCGCGCCAAGCTATATGCGGCGCCGGATATACCCCGCCACTTCCGCCAACAAGGCTCCCAGGTTCCGCTGCAGGGTGACGAAGCCCTCATTGCGCTCGCGCGTGGCTTCATCCATGTAGACAGGCCGGCGTATCTCGATCTGCAGACTGTGCCGCCGCTGCGCCGGCTGGCCGATCTGGGCGATGAGCTGCACGCCTTTGTAGGGGTCGTTGCGCGCAACCGTATAGCCCAGATCGCGCAGGCAATCTTCAATACAGCCCACGAATCCGGGCTCACAGGTTGTGCCATCGCGGTCGCCCAGCACAAAATCCGCCAACGGTCGGCTGCTGTCCATGCCCAGCCGCGCGTAGGCATCGTTGGGCATGGAATGCAGGTTCAGGTGCCACAATGCGCCAAAGGCCTCGTAACGCTCCTTGACCGCCTGCGCAATCGCTGCATGATAGGGACGATAATAATGCTCGATGCGGGTGCGCACCTGTGCAACCGTCAGGCGGCGGTCATAGATCGGCGTGCGCGGATCCATGCGTGTCCACACCAGCCCCTTGCCCAGGCGCGTCTTCTCTCCCGGCTGCAACGGCTCATGCCACACACCGTCCAATGCGTCCGGATCCAAGTCCTGGAGCGTACGGTTAGGGTCGATATACGTGCGTGGGAATGTAGCTGCAATGAGTGTGGCGCCAACACGCGGGGCAGCCTCCCAGAGCTGGTCCACATGTGTATCCTCGCCCTGGCGCAGCAGCGCCATGGGCGCCGCCGCGTTGAAGTCGGCCGGATACACCGTGCCGCTGTGCGGCGAGTCGCACACCAAAGGGATCACCGGCCCCGCCGGGTCAATACGAATGAATGGCGGATTCGGGCCCGTGCCTGACATCATTTCTTGTTTGCCTGAACTTGAATGTTGGCTTTTTGCGCTACCAAGGTATAACGCTCAATGGCTGCCTTCATCTGCGCGGCAAACGCTTCCGGCGAGTTAGTCATGATCGTCGCGCCCACATTGGCCGCGCGTTCCTGGAAGGCCGGGTCTTGCGTCACTTTGCGCACCGATGCGTTCAGCTTCTCAATGACCGCCTTGGGTGTGCCCGCGGGCGCCACCAGGCCGAACCAGCCGCCCGTGCCCATTTCGGGGTAGCCAAGCTCAGCGTAGGTAGGCACATCAGGCAGCACTTTGCTGCGTTCTGCGCCCAGCACAGCCAAGGGGCGCAAGCGCCCTTCCTGCAGATGCGGAAGCGTCGAAGACAGGTTGTCGGTGATCGAATCCACCTGGCCGGCCAGCGCGTCGTTCAGTGCCGGGCCCGCGCCGCGGTAGGGCACATGCAGCAGATCGATACCCGACAGCATCATGAAGTTCTCGATGTTGGCATGGCCCAAAGAGGCCACGCCCGGCGAGGCGAACGAATACTTGCCCGGCTGGGCCTTGGCCAGCGCAACGAATTCCTTCATCGTCTTGGCCGGCACCTTGGGGTTGACGGCAAACACGCTGGGAACACCCATCACGTTGGAAATGGGCGCAAAATCCTTGATGGGATCGTATTTCAGGTTGGGATAAATGGCCGGGTTGGAACCGTGCGTGCTTACCGTTGCCATGCCGATGGTATAGCCATCAGGCTGGGCGCGCGCAATCTGCTCCGCACCCAGCGCGCCGCCCGCGCCTGCCTTGTTCTCGACCACCACCGACTGCCCCAGATCCTTGCTGAGATACTCGGCGATCAGGCGCCCCACCAGGTCTGTGGAGCCGCCAGCCGCGAACGGCACAATCAGGCGAATGGCATGTGAGGGATAGGCGTCCGCCGCGACAGCGGCCGGCATAACGCCAAATGTGGACAGCGTGGCGCCCGCAAACGCCAGACAGGCCAACTTCGAACGATAAGCAGACATACGGTTCCCCAATGAGTAGTAGTAATGATGTTGAAGTATCGGCAATTCAGGTGGCCGCAACAAACGACTAGAATGCAAGTTATCATTACATTCTGTCATGTTCGGTCGATTGTCTGATATGTCATCGGGTAATCGCCCGGGCTGGCGATGCCGCGGCATTCATGTACCTGTTTTTCGCGGGCTGCGTTCAACGCGGCTTCCTGTATTTACCGACGCGTTTCAACTTCCGTCCATGCGCATACACTCGCCGTCCATGTCCGAACTACATGCCTTCGTTACCGCGGTACGGCTGGGCAGTTTTACCCGGGCAGCCGACGCATTGTGCCTGACACAGGGTGCGATCAGCCGGGCCATCGCTCGCCTGGAAGCGCACTTCGGCCAGCCGCTGTTGCAGCGGAACGCACACGGGCTTGCACTCACCGCTGCGGGCCAACAACTGCTTGACGCCGTGGCGCAGCCCTTACAGGTTATCGAGGGGGTGTCGGCCCAGTTGCGGGCAGGCTATTCGCGCGATGCCTTGTGTTTGGCTGTCGTCCCGACACTGGCCAGCGTGTGGCTGGTGCCGCGCCTACCCGCCTTCCATCAGCGCCATCCCGACATCGCGCTGACATTCGCCGCCTACCGGCGTGATGAGGATTTTTCGGGGCTTGCGCCAGATGCCGCGATATTGGCCGGTGTACCGGGCCAATGGCCGCGGCTGCATTGCGATTACATCATTGGCCGCGATGTGGTGGTCATCTGCCACCCCGATAGGCTCAAGGCACGGCGCGCTGTTGGCCGCTGGAAGAAACCGGCCGAACTGCTGGACGAACCGCTGCTTTACCATGCCAACGCGCGCGAGAACTGGCGGCAGTGGTTCGCCGCCGTGGGCGTCGACACCACGCCCACGCTGTCCACGGGGATGGACCAAGTATCCATCATTGTGCGCGCCGTCATGGCTGACATGGGCATCGCTGTGCTGCAGCGCTGCCTTGTGCACGACGAAATCGAATCGGGCCACGTCGCCGTACCGTTCGATATCCCGGTTTCGATTCAGCATGGCTATGTACTGTGCTACCCAGAGCGGCACAGCCATCATCCCGCACTATCTGCGTTCCGCGAATGGCTGCTGGAGGTTGCCGCCGAGAGCTGACGCGGCGGCAACAACCCGTACCTCACGCAACCCGCACCTCACTGTTTCATCAAGCCGGAACCCATGGCGCCCCGCCCATTGCGCAGGCCACGCACCCTTCGCCACACCAGCGCCAAAAGCGGCCAGAACAGCATGGCCAGCGCCAGCGTGGTGATTGTGCCAACCAGCGAATTAGACCAGAACAAGTGCAGACCAGTGCCGGGGCCCAACATCGCCTGCCGGAAGGCGTCTTCCATTCTGTCGCCCAGCACCAGTGCCAGCACCAGGGGCGCGAGCGGATAGTTGAGCTTCTTGAGCACGTAGCCGACCACCCCGAACAACAGCATGTACCAGACATCCAGCATGGCATTGTTGACCGAGTAGGCGCCAATCGCGCACACCACAATAATGATGGGAGCCACAATCGCGAACGGAATGCGCAGAATCGCCGCGAACAGCGGCACCGTACTGAGCACAATGATCAAACCTACGAAATTGCCCAGATACATGCTGGCGATCAGGCTCCAGACAAACTCTTTCTGCTCCACGAACAACAGCGGGCCGGGCTGCAAGCCCCAGATCATCAGCCCGCCCAGCAGCACCGCCGCAGTGGCCGAGCCCGGGATGCCGAGCGCCAGCATGGGCAGCAGGGCAGATGTGCCCGATGCGTGCGCCGCCGTTTCGGGCGCCACCACGCCTTCCAGTTCGCCGGTGCCGAACTTGTGGCCATTGCGCGAAAAGCGCTGTGCCAGCCCATAACCCATGAATGATGCGGCCGTGGCGCCGCCCGGCGTCACGCCCATCCAGCACCCCACCAGCGTGCTGCGTATCAGCGTGGCCCAGTAACGGGGCAGCTCGCGCCAGGTTTGCAGCACGACTTTCAAGTTGATGCGGCCGTTCTTGCCTTCGAACTTCAGGCCCTCCTCCATGCTGACCAGAATCTCCCCGATGCCGAACAGACCGATCACCACCACCAGAAAATCAATCCCGCGCAACAGACCCGGCATGCCAAACGTCATGCGCAGTTCGCCGCTCACAGTATCCATGCCGATGGCGGCCAGGCCGAAACCCAGCATCATGGCAATCACCGTCTTGAACGGCGTCTTCTTGTCAGTGCCCACAAAGCTGCAAAACGTCAGCAGGAAGACGGCGAAAAATTCCGCCGGACCAAACTGCAATGCGAACCGCGAAACCATGGGCGCCAAGAAGGTAATCAGAAGCACGCCCGACAACGCGCCCACGAACGACCCGGTGAACGAGGCGGTGAGTGCATTGCCGGCCTTGCCTTGCTGCGCCAGCGGATAGCCGTCGAATGTGGTGGCCACCGATGACGTCTCGCCGGGAATATTAAAGAGTATTGAGGTGATTGCGCCTGCAAAGAGCGACCCCCAATAGATACAGGACAGCATGATGATGGCGGACGTGGGCGGCATGGTGAACGTGAGCGGCAACAGGATCGCCACACCGTTGGGCCCGCCAAGGCCGGGCAGCACACCAATCACCACGCCCAACACCAGCCCGATCAACATCATGCCAATGTTGTACCAGCTCAGCACCGTGCCAAAACCATGAAACAACGCGCCTAGTTCATCCACAACGATTCTCCGGGTCTGTGTGCTTGAATCGCCGCAGCTGCCGCAACGGCCGCAACTGCTTCAATCACGTCAATCGCTGAAATTGCTGCAATCACTGGAACTGCTGTAAACGCTGAAGCTGTCGCAAACGAGGAATCTTCTGCACTCGCACAGATTGCTGAATCCGCGGCAAACACTGCAAACGCCGCACTGAAAAATGCTCAGTAACCGAAGTAGGCCTCCAGCGGCCCTTTCGGCAGCGGAACCATGAATTGCACTTCAAACATCCAGAACAGCAGCACATTCACGCCCACGCTGACCAGCACAGTCTTGAGCCAGCCTATACGCCCCAGCACCCGCATGAAGCCCGCTATGAACAGCACTGACGCCACGTATATACCCATGAACTGAATCAACAGCACATACACGATGGTGGGCACCAGGACCGCCAGCACCAGCCTGAAACGCGACCACGCCACAAAAGGCTCGCGATTGCGCCGTTTGCCAAAGAGTGCGCTGCACAACACCGCTACGCTGGCGATGCACAGGATCGCGCCTATGTGATAGGGGAAGTAACCTGATTGCGGGCCGGTTTCGCCCCAACTGACGCCCAGTTTGGTGTTGTCTACCATCATCACCACACCGATCAGAAACACCGCCACTGCCGTGAGGGCGTCCACCACGCAGGTGCTCAGAATGCCGCTGCGCGCATGCTGAGCGTCCTCGCGCGCCGATTCTTGCGCCATATCAAACCTCCTGGAGAGATTGCCGATCTGCCGACTTGCCGGTTGACCGGCCAGCCGGTTGGCTGCCTTGCCGATCATGCACCTTGTCCATCACTCGGCGCGACGATCCCGCGGCTTGTCGGTTACCCGGCTTGTCGATCACCGGGCGGGTCGATTGCCCGGCTCGCCCGTTCGACAACTTGGATTACTTCGCAGCCAAGCCGGCTTCATTCATCAGCGTCTTGTGGTATGCCTCGTCCTTTTCCAGAAAGGCTACATAATCCTTGCCTTCCAGGAATTGGCCATTGAGCGCCTGCTTGTTCAGGTAATCCTTCCACTCCGACGTTTCACTGACCTTGCGCAGCACGCCCGCGTAGTATTGAGCCTGTTCCGGCGTGGTGTCAGGCGGCAGGAAGAAACCGCGCAGCATCTGGTACTGCACGTCATAGCCCTGCTCTTTGCATGTGGGGATGTCGGACCACGACTGGCTTGTCGTGACCTTGTCGGTATAGTGCATGCGCGCATCGGAAAACACACAGAGCGCATTGATCTGCCCGGCGCGCCATTGTGCGATGTTTTCACTGGGGTTGTTGACGTTGGAATCCGTGTGCTTGCCCACTAATTGGGTTGCCGCTTCCCCGCCGCTTTTATAGGGCACGTAGGTAAACTTGGCACCCGAGGCTTTCTCCAGCGCAATGGTAACGATCTGGTCTTCGCGCTTGGCACCCGTGCCGCCCATCTTGAAGCTACCGGCGGGCTTTTCCTTGACCGCCTTCAAATAATCACCCGCCGTTTTGTAGGGTGTTTCGGCATTGGTCCAGAGCAGGAACTCATCCTTGGCGATCATGGCCACCGGGTTCAAATCGCGCCAGTTGAACGGCAGCTTCACCGCGATGGGTAGTGTGTAGATGGCCGAGAAGGCCACCATCAGCTTGTGCGGATTACCCGGCGACGCCTTGGTGTCCATGATCCCTTCAGCACCACTGGCACCGCCCTTGTTCAGAACCAATGTGGATTGGTTCATCAGCTTATGTTTGAGGATAATGCTTTGAATCGTGCGCGCCATCTGGTCAGACGCGCCGCCTGCCCCTGCCGGAACGATAATCTCCACATTGCGGGTAGGCTCCCAGGCATGGGCGGGCGTGGCGGCGATACCCGCCAGCGCCAACAGCGAGGCAAGAGCAACGGATGTGCGGGATGGCTTCAGGGTTGCGTGCTTCATGGATGTCTCCTCTTCGATTAACTGCATCGCCGCCCTTATATGAGCGGTATCGTGCCGATTCATTCTTATGCGAGGGAACCCTGTTATGACAGCGGCCGGGTTCTTGATCAAAACATGGGCCGGAAGCAGGCGCCTTTGCCGTATTCCGGAAAATAATGCTTTATTTATGCCGACGGTTGACGCTGCGTGAAATGATGCATAGCCAATCTGGTATACAAAATTCCAACGTTCGGGAATAATAAACACCAGTCAAACCAAAAGGCAAGGGAATTTTCAGCCCACATGTCAAAATTTGGTATACCAATGAAAATAAACGACGCAGACACCGCCTTGCTGGCCGACACAGCATCCGACATTGAACCGTTGAACAGACAAACGCTGCCTGGAACAGTCGCCGAGCGCCTGCGCGACATGATCATCGAAGGCACGCTCGTCGCCGGCACCCGCTTGAACGAGCGGGCACTGTGCAATCAACTCCAGGTTTCCCGCACACCATTGCGCGAAGCGTTCCGCCTGCTCCACGCAGACGGCCTGATCGACATACAGCCCAACCGCGGCGCCCAAGTCATCGCGCTCTCCGAAGACGATATTCGCGAAAGTTTTGAAGTACTGGGCGCGCTCGAGGCGCTGTCAGGCCGCTTGGCCTGCGAACGCATCAGCGACCAGGAAATCACCGAGATCCGCGCACTTACCTTCGAGATGCAGGCCTCGCACGCCCGTCAGGATCTGCCCGCGTATTACCGCGTCAACCGCGAGATCCACGACCGCATAAGCGCCGCCGGCCACAACGCGCTGCTCGTGCGGGTGTACCAGGGCATCAACCTGCGGCTGCAAAATGTACGCTTTCGTTCCAACCTGGTGCGCGAAAAGTGGAACAACGCCATGGCCGAACACCTGGCCATGGTGGATGCACTTGAAGCGCGCGACGCGCAGCGGCTTGCGGACATCATGGAACGCCATCTCAAGCACAAACTTGAAACCGTGCTCGAAGACTTCACGCCCATGAACACACCGCCTCACCAATCCCGCTGACGCTGGCGGCGATCCACCGCAGGAGCTCCTGATGAACGCGCCCCACTCTCACCTGATCCCCCCGTCTCCCTACGCCCAACAACGCGAGCTGGCGCTGCGCTTGCGCCGCGCGGTGGCAGGTGATGTGCTGTTTGGCGCCGCCGACCGCGGTCGCTATGCCACTGATGCATCGATTTACCAGATCGACCCGGTAGGCGTGCTGATCCCCCAATCGGTGGACGATGTGTCCGCCGCGCTGGCCCTATGCCGCGAACTCGGCGTGCCGGTGCTGGCACGCGGCGCGGGCACCTCGCAGTGCGGTCAGACAGTGGGCGCGGCGCTGGTCATCGATAACAGCAAGCACCTGAACCAGATCATGGATTTCGATGCGCAGGCCATGACGGTCACCGTACAGCCCGGCATTGTGCTCGACCACCTAAATGCCTGGCTCAAGCCGCACGGCCTCTGGTTTCCCGTAGATGTCAGCACAGCGGCCCAATGCACGATCGGCGGTATGGCAGGCAACAACTCATGCGGTTCTCGTTCGATCGCCTACGGCAATATGGTGCACAACGTGCTCGGCATCGATGCCGAACTCATGGACGGCACCTTGGCCTGTTTTACCAACGTCGAGCAGATGCGGAACACACCTGATCGTGTACGCCGCATCATGGAAGGGCTCTCGGGCATCGCGGCGCGCGAACAGGCCGAGATCGCGCGGCGTGTACCCGCAGTGCTGCGCCGCGTAGGCGGCTATAACCTGGATATTTACCAGCCCCGCAACCCCCGCCCCTATGGGCCGCCCGGCAGCGTCAATCTGGCACACCTGCTCGTGGGCAGTGAAGGAACGCTGGCATATACCCGCCAGATTACCCTCAAGCTTGCACGGCTGCCATCCAGCAAGACGTTGGGCGTGGTCAATTTCCCGACGTTCTATCAAGCCATGGACATGACGCGGCACATTGTGCAGCTCGAGCCCTGTGCCGTCGAACTGGTGGATCGCACGATGATCGACCTGGCGCGCGAAAACCCCGCCTTCCGGCCTGTGATCGATCGCGCCCTGATCGGCGAGCCGCAGGCCATATTATTGGTCGAGTTCGCCAGCGACAATCCCGAACGCGACCGCGCGCGCCTGGACGATTTGGTCGATCTCATGGCTAGCCTGGGTCTGCCGGATGCGGTCGTGCGCATGCCGGATGCCGCGCAGCAAAAAGCCCTGTGGGACGTACGCAAGGCAGGGTTGAATATCATGATGAGCATGCGCGGTGACGGCAAGCCGGTTTCGTTCATCGAAGACTGCGCCGTACCGCTTGAACACCTGGCCGAATACACTCGCCGCCTGACAGAAGTATTCGAGAAGCACGGCACGCGCGGCACCTGGTATGCCCATGCATCCGTCGGCACCCTGCATGTGCGGCCGATTCTCGACATGCGGCGCGACGGCGCGCAGCGCATGCGTGCCATCGCCGAAGAGGCCAGCGCCTTAGTGCGCGAATACAAAGGCGCGTTTTCAGGCGAACATGGCGACGGCCTGGTACGCAGCGAATGGGTGTCGTGGCAGTTCGGCCCGCGGCTGACGCGCGCGTTCGAAGAAGTCAAAGATCTGTTCGATCCCGATGGGCTGATGAACCCAGGAAAAATCGTGCACTGCGGAAAAATGGATGATCGCACCACGTTCCGCTTCCCACCCAACTATCGCACCATCACCATCAAGCCCGCATTGGACTGGTCGGCATGGAATGTTCAGGCCGACGCAGCCACAGGTGCGACCGGCAAACCGGGCAGCGGCGGCGACAGCACTGGCGGCCTGGCCAAGGCGGTTGAAATGTGCAACAACAATGGCCACTGCCGCAAATTCGACGCCGGCACTATGTGCCCAAGCTACCGTGTCACCCTTGATGAGCAGCACCTGACTCGAGGCCGCGCCAACACGCTGCGCATGGCACTTTCGGGGCAGCTCGGGCCCGACGCGCTGCAGGGGGATGCCGTGCGCGAGGCCCTGGATCTGTGCGTCAGTTGCAAGGGCTGCAAGCGCGACTGCCCCACAGGCATCGATATGGCGCGCATGAAAATCGAAGTGCTGCACCAGCGCCACCGCAAACATGGCGTTCCGCTCAAGGACAGGATCATCGCCACACTGCCGCGCTGGGCACCATGGGCGGCGCGTCTGCCGTGGCTTGCCAACCTGCGCGATACGCTGCCCGGCATGGCAAGGCTCTCCGAAAAACTGCTGGGCTTCTCGGCGCAGCGCACATTGCCGGCCTGGCGCCGCCGCACCTTTCTCGACCACGCCAACTCCGCCGATGCGCGCGAGGCGGATGTCGTATTGTTCGCCGATACGTTCAACAATTACTTCGACGCTGAGAACGCGCACGCGGCGCTGCGCGTTCTGCGCGCCGCTGGCTACCAGGTATACGTTGCTCGGCCTTCGGCCGCCGACCGCCAGCCTGGCCGGCCGCTCTGCTGCGGCCGCACCTACCTGGCCGCGGGGCTCGTGGACGACGCCCGCGGCGAAGCCCACCGCATGATCGATGCACTGCTGCCTTTCGCCGAGCGCGGTGTACCCATCGTGGGCCTGGAGCCCTCCTGTCTGCTCGGGCTGCGCGACGAATATCTGGCACTGGGCCTGGGCGATGCCGCGCAAACACTGGCCCGCCAGTCATTCCTGTTCGAAGAGTTCCTGGCGCGCGAGATCGAAGCGGGTCGTGCCACACTGAAACTCAAAGCACTGCCGGAACGCAAAGCCTTGCTGCACGGACACTGTCATCAGAAAGCATTCGACGCGGTGCAACCGGCACTGCGCATCCTGCGGTTGATTCCGGAGCTTGAAGCCAGCCTGATCGAATCAAGCTGCTGTGGCATGGCGGGCAGCTTTGGCTACGACGCCGCGCATTACAATGTCTCAATGCGCATGGCAGAACTCGCGCTGCTGCCGGCGGTGCGCGCCACCTCCGCCGAAACGCTCATCGTGGCAGACGGCACCAGCTGCCGCCACCAGATCGCTGACGGCACCCGGGGCGAGCCCTCGCGCAAGGCCGTGCATATCGCATGCGTACTGGAACGCGCTCTGGCGGACTGAAGCCGCCCACCTTCAGGAGACACCCCCATGCCCGCATCCAATTGCGTCGCAGAAGCCATCACCTCGCGCCGCAGCGTACGCGGCTTTCTGCCGCGGGCCGTCGAGCCGCGGCTCATCCAGGATATTCTGAATATCGCCCGCCATGCACCCAGCGGCAGCAACATTCAGCCCTGGAAAGTGCACGTGGTGCAAGGAGACGCGCGCCGCCGGCTGTCCGAACTGTTGAGCGACGCCCATGATCGCGGCGAGCCCGCGCGGCGCGAGTACGAGTACTACCCCGTAAACTGGCGCCAACCGTATCTGGCGCGCCGGCGTGAAACCGGATGGGGCCTGTACAGCACACTGGGCATCCAGAAGGGCGACCGCGCCGCCAGCGCCGCCCAGCACGGCCGCAATTATCAGTTTTTCGACGCCCCCGTCGTATTGCTCTTCACCATCGACAACGATCTGGAGAAAGGGAGCTGGCTGGATTACGGCATGTTCCTGCAGAACATCATGATCGCCGCGCGCGGCGTGGGCCTGCACACCTGCCCCCAAGCCGCCCTGGCCAACTACCCCGATCTGGTCAAACAAGTACTGGGCATTGCCGACGACCAGACTGTCATCTGCGGCATTTCCATCGGCTACGAAGACCCCGACTGCCCCGCCAACCGCTACCGCCCAGAGCGTATCGCCCTGGACGAGTTCGTGACGTTTCACGACAGCGACGTACAGGCCGCAGCAACGCCCCAGGCCGCGCCTACCCCTTCAAGCAAGTGCTCATGAATGCCTTGCGAGCGTCGCCCTTAAGGCTTTTGCTGCTGGCCTGCGCATTGCAATCCTTCATGCGCTGCTGCTGTGCCGTTAATGCCTTGTCCGGGGTGCCGTTTTCACCTTTCAGACAGCGGCTCATGAAAGCCTTGCGCTCCTCGCCCGCCTTGCCTTTGGCCTGATTGTTGCAGGTTGCCATGCGCTGCTGTTGTGCCGTCAGCGGCTTGCCAGAAGAGGCGGCACCTGCCTCTTTGGCTGCCGACGGTTGCGCTGCGGCCGGCAGGGCCATCGCACCGCCGAGCAGCGCGGCAAACAATAGGGTTCGCAGTGAAACGGTACGCATAAGAGATCTCCAGATGAGCCGCCCCGGATTGGGGTGTGCCTATCATGCGTTCCGATCTTGGCAAAAACAAGTATGCAGGCGCAAAATCACGGGAAAACAATAGCAAAGAATGCAACAGGAAATTAACGGCGGAGCGGCTCAGCCGCGGCAATAAACCAGCAGCCGCCCCTTGTACGGCTGCCCCGATGCCGGGGCTGCAACAGCGTCCAGCCGCTCTTGCTCTACCAATTCGAAGCCGAAGCCAGCCATATGGCGGTTGAACGCCGGCCTGTGGCCCCGATCAGGGTCGATGATCCAGACCTCGGCGCTGGCCGCGGCATGATCATCCAGGAAGTCCGCAAGCGCCGCCGGGGCGTTGCGGTCGTAGAGCAGATCACTGCCAAGGATAAGATCGTATCGGGCACTGAGCGGCTCAATGCCAATGTCGCGTACGCATATATCGCGCCCTTCACCCCATTGCCCATGCCGATACTTGACCGCCGGTACGTCGTTAAGCCGCGCATTGATCTCCAGAAAGCGCTGCGCCAGCGGATGACGGTCACTCGCCGTCATGCACGCCCCGCGGCGGCGCCCAACCAGCGTAGGAATGCCTAGGCCACAGCCAATTTCCAGCACGCGCTCGTCAGGGCAGACACTGCGCCGCGACAGCCGCGCGGCCAATATCAGGCTGGATGGCCAGATCAAGCCGAACAGCGGCCACGAGGCCGAACAAATGCCCAGGCGCAGGGCTTGGCCGTCAGGATCGTGGAACTGCTGCCGATCGCGCAGAGACCGGATCCACAGATCCTCGCCATCAGGAATCGCTACGCGTTCTATGCGGGTGTGATATCCGGGTCGGCCCGCAGGCGCATCCCCGAACATTTAGAAAAAACTCAGAAAAATCAACATTTTGCCAGTATCGCCCGAATACCATGCAAAGGCCAGCACGCAATGCCGCCAGCATGCGGTGCCGCGCAGAGGTCAGGGATCGTCGCTCCGCCTGTTTGGGCGACTCGTGTTGCTTCTTGGCAGGCGCATTCAAAATAGTGTGCCGTGCTTAGGGGCTGAACAGCGGCCTGGGCAGTAGAGAAACCGTAATAACCGGGTTTACGCACCGCGTACCAAAAACAAAAAGCCCTTGGCGATTTTTTGCCAAGGGCTTTTTGTTTGAAAAACGGTGGTCGGGGCGACATGATTCGAACATGCGACTCCTGCGTCCCGAACGCAGTACTCTACCAGGCTGAGCTACGCCCCGATTTGAAGCTTTGCCGCGGCGGCGACACCTTGCGGTGCGGCCTGTTACCCGTGGCGCGGGATTTTTGCTTAACGGTCCCGATCGACCGCGAAGGAACAGAATTTTAGCAAAGTTTCACGATGAACGGAAACGGGCAGGCCTTCGAGCGCCTGGCGAGCCAGTTCGGCCTCGGCGAGGGCGGCCTGGCGGGTGTATTCGAGTGCATCGGTTTGCTGGATGGCGCGGGCCACGGCGGTGAAATCGCCCGCGCCTTCGCTGATGGCATTGCGCACCAACTCGCGCTGCTCGGCTGTGCCGGTTTCCATGACGCGGATAAGCGGCAGTGTAGGCTTGCCTTCGCGCAGGTCGTCGCCCAGGCTCTTGCCCAGCACATGAACGTCGCCGGAGTAATCCAGTACGTCGTCGATGAGCTGGAAGGCGGTGCCGATGTGGCGGCCGTAGGCGGCAGCCGCCGCCTGTTGCCCGGCAGTGGCGCCGGCCACGATGGCGCCCACCTCAGCAGCCGCCTCGAACAGCTTGGCGGTTTTGTAGCGCACAACCTGAAGGTAGCGATCGAGCGATACATCGGGGTCGTGCACGTTGAGCAGTTGCAGCACTTCACCCTCGGCAATTATGGTGGTGGCGCCGGACAGCACCGTCATCGCGGGCATAGAGCCGGATTCGACCATCATTTCGAACGAGCGCGAATAGAGATAGTCGCCCACCAGCACGCTGGCGGCGTTGCCGAACATGGCATTGGCGGTGCTGCGCCCGCGCCGCAGATCGGATTCGTCGACCACGTCGTCGTGCAGCAAGGTAGCCGTGTGGATGAACTCGACCACAGCGGCCAGCAGATGATGATTGCGGCCGCTGTAACCCAACGCATTGGCCACGAGCAGCAGCATGGCCGGACGCATACGCTTGCCGCCAGCGCCGATGATGTAATCGCCGATAGTGCGAATCAGGACGACGTCGGAGTTGAGGCGTGCGCGAATGACGGCATCGACTGCCTTCATGTCATCCGAAATCGGGGTAATTAACTCTGTGAGGCTCAAAACGTTGTCCGGAACAAGGTTGGGGCGGCGCAAAGCCCGAAATATCAAGGCTAGGATTATACGTGAGGCACCCAAGCCACGCGGTGCCCAGGCCGCCGGATGCCGACCTGCGTCAAATGCGCGATAATAATAGTTTTTCTGCCTTCCGGATATCGGAGAATTCCGTTGACTTCCCCAGATCTTGGCACCCTGGTTGCCCGCGCGGAGCGCGTGCTGGCGCAACTCGAGGCCTGGCTGCCCCCCGCGCCACCCGACACCGACTGGTCCGCTCATGCGTACCGCTGGCGCAAGCAAGGTGCGCGCGGCTGGCTCGACGCCATTCGCCATGTAGCCACCATCCATACCGAAGATCTGCAGCACATCGACCGGCAAAAGGCGGTCATCGAACGCAACACGCTGCACTTTCTGGAAGGCAAGCCGGCCAACAACGTACTCATGACCGGTGCACGCGGCACGGGGAAAAGCTCACTGGTCAAGGCGATGCTGGCCGCCTACGGCAGCCGCGGCCTGCGCCTGATCGAGGTCGACAAATCCGACATGGGCGATCTGGGCGACATCGTCGACATGGTCGCCGGCCGGCCCGAGCGCTTCATCATTTTCAGCGACGACCTTTCCTTCGAGGAAGGCGAAGCCGGCTATAAGGCGCTCAAATCCGTGCTCGACGGCTCGGTATCGTCCTCCGGCGACAACGTGCTCATCTACGCAACGTCCAACCGCCGCCACCTCATGCCCGAATACATGAGCGAAAACCTGGCGGCGCAGCATCAAAGCGACGGCGAAATCCACCCAGGCGAAACAGTCGAAGAAAAAATCTCACTGTCCGAACGCTTCGGCATCTGGCTGTCGTTCTACCCCTTCCGCCAGGATGACTACCTCGACATCGTCAACTACTGGCTGGCGCAGCACGGCTGTACACAGCAAGACATCGACGCCTCGCGCACCGAGGCGCTGCAGTGGGCGCTCGAGCGTGGCTCGCGCTCCGGGCGCGTGGCGCGTCAGTTTGCGCGCGACTGGGCCGCGCGCCACACCTGATCCGCCACGCGTCCAATTCAATACCGCAGTACCCGCCCAACGGCGGGCATGAACCGTTTTTTTTACCACCCTGAACCCTGGTCATGTTCAAACCTAGCACTCCCTCGCCTTCCCGCACTTCCCGTCAACGCATCGCGCTCAACGGTCGCGCCGGCGCACTGGCACGCCGCCGCGCCTCGCTGGCCGGCACCAACCCGCCCCGGTCCGATACGGGCCGCTCTCAAGGCCGTTCATGACCAAACCCTTTGTCGAGGTTGCCGCCGGGCTGATCCTGCGCCACGATGGCGCGGTACTGCTGGCCCAGCGGCCTGCCGACAAGCCTTGGCCGGGCTGGTGGGAGCTGCCGGGCGGCAAGCTCGAGCCTGGCGAAACAGTGCTGCAGGCCCTGGCGCGCGAGTTGCACGAAGAACTCGGCATCCGCGTCACCCAAGCCACGCCCTGGGTCACCTATACGCACGAATACAGCAAAAATATCGTTCGCCTTTCTTTCTGCCGCGTCACTGGCTGGGAAGGCGAGCCGCAAGGCCTGGAAGGCCAGCAACTGGCATGGGTCGATCCGCAGGCGCAGCCGCTGCCCGTCCAACCGCTGCTGCCAGCCACCCACCCCCCCATGCGCTGGGCACAGTTGCCCGCGCACTACCTCATTACCTCGATCGGTCATGCTGCGGCGCTGCCTCGCTACCTTGCCACCCTCGACACCGCGCTGCGCAAAGGCGTGCGGCTGGTGCAATTTCGCGAACCCGGCCTGGCGGCCAACGAGGCGCAATGCCTGGATGCCTTCCGGCAGGTGCTGCAATGCTGCCACGCCCATGGCGCACGCTGCCTGATCAACAGCATCCACCCCGAGGCATGGTGGGCCGAGGCCGATGGCGTGCACATGCGTGCGCAAGACGCCCTGGCCCGCGCGCCTCGGCACGCCCCCACCCCGCCGCCCCAGGAGGCACCACCGGGCGCCTCGGGCCGCAATGGCCATCTATTGGGCGTTTCCGCCCATACGGCACAAGAACTACAGGCCGCACGGGCGCTGGATGCGGATTTTGTGGTGGTGGGCCATGTGCTTGACACCCCCTCGCACCCTGGCGTGCCGGGTATAGGCTGGCCAGCCTTTGCCGCATTGGCCCAGCAGGCAGCGCTGCCGGTGTACGCCATCGGGGGCCAGTCGCCCGCCACGCTCAACGAGGCCCGCGCGCATGGCGCGCATGGCATCGCCGGCATACGCGGGCTCAGCGCGTGCTCAACGCCGTCGCATCCCATCCCCCACCCAGCGCGGCAATAAGCTGGGCGCTGGCAACCAAGCGATCGGCGCGCAATTGCAGCGCCGACCGTTCAGCGGACAGCGCCGCTGTCTGCACCTGCACCACGCTCAGGTAGTCGATCAGGCCAGCATCATACTGGTTCTGCGTCAGGCGCAGCGACTCGCGGGCCGCCGCCAGGGCACGATCTTGCGCGACCTGCTCCCGGCCCAGCGCATCCAGTGCCACAAGGTAGTCTTCCACCTCGCGCAGCGCCGTCAATACAGTCTGCCGATATACCGCCGCCTGCGCGTCGAAATTGGCCCGTGCCTGCTCCACCTGGGCGCTGCGCGCGCCTGCGTCGAACACCGTCAACGCCAACGCGGGGCCCAGCGACCAGAAGCGCGCCGGTGCCGTCAACCACTGTGCCCACTCGCCACTGCGAAAACCGCCCTGTGCGCTGAGCGTGAGCGCGGGAAACCAGGCTGCCTGTGCCACGCCGATCTGGGCGTTAGCCTGGGCTGCGCGCCGCTCCGCAGCGGCAATATCCGGGCGCCTCTGCAGCAGTTGAGACGGCAGGCCCACCGGAATCTCGGGCACGGCCAAAGCCACGGCCGGCGCCTCGGGCAGCGCAAACTGCGAGGGAGGCACACCCACCAGCACAGCAATGGCATGTTCGAGCTGCGCACGCTGTGCCGCCAACGCCAACTGCTGTACCCGGGCATTTTCGAGTTGCACACGTGCCGCCTCGACATCAGCCTGCCCAGCCACGCCCACCGCGTAACGGTTCTGCGTCGTCGTCAGCGAACGTTCATACGCCGCAACGGTTTCCGCCAGCAGGCGAAATTGCACATCGGCCATGCGCAGGTTGAAGTAGCTTTGCGCCAGGGTGGATTGCAGGCTGAGCCGCGCCGCCGCCAAGTCTGCGCCGCTGGCCTCGAAACCTGCGTGGCTGGCCTGCACTGACCTGCGCACCTTGCCCCACAAATCAACTTCCCAGCTCAACGTACCCGACAGACTATATTGATTGCCCACGTCGCCTATGCCGCCGCCCGAAGCCCCGCCCCCCGAACGGGTAGCCGAAGCCGACGTACCGACAGTGGGAAACAACCCCGCGCGCGCTGCGCCGAGCGCCGCCCGCGCCTGCCTGTACTTAGCCTCGGCCTGGGCGATATCGAAGTTGCCTTGCGCCAGGCGCGCCATCAAGCCAGAGAGCACGCCGTCCGCATACAGCGACCACCATTCCGAGGGCAGGGCCGTATCGGCCGGCTGTGCGCGCACCCAACCGGGGAAAGCACCACCGCCCGCCGCCTGCGTTGAGGCACCCGACGACATAGCATCCTGGCCTTCAGGAACCGGCGCGGCGCCATAGGCAGACGAGCCCGGCGCCCGCGTTTCGGCGCCTTGCGCGGGCAGTTCCTTGTAGGCAGCGCCCACCTCCAGATCGGGCCTATGGTAATCAGGCCCGACGGCACAACCTGCCAGCAGCGCCAGCAGCGCGGCTACCCACACAGGCCGCCCCGCTGCACTGCGGCGCCGCGCGCCTTGTCCACTGCCTTTTGTCGTTGCGCTCACACTCGCCTTGTTCATGGAACCCCAACTATCCGTCACGTGTTCTTCCCTGCCACCGGCCGCTTGCGCGGCCAGGCCTGCGCGACATACGTCGATTGCCGGCCTCAACCCATCGGCGCCAGTAAGCCATGCGCTCACCATTACGCCTCCCTCGGACGCACATCCGCGGCCACCGGCCTGCGCCGCCGCGCAACCCACAGACGAAGGCGATCCAGATACAGATACACCACCGGCGTCGTATACAGGGTGAGCACTTGGCTGATCAGCAGGCCGCCCACGATCGTCAAGCCCAGCGGGCGCCGCATTTCAGCCCCGGCGCCATTGGACAGAATCAGCGGCAGCGCGCCCAGCATGGCCGAGATCGTCGTCATCATGATGGGCCGGAAGCGCACCAGGCAGGCCTGGAAGATCGCCTCGCGCGACGCATAGCCGTCGCGCCGCTCCAGCAGCAAGGCGTAGTCCACCATCATGATGGCATTCTTCTTCACGATGCCAATCAGCAGGAACACGCCAATGAAGGCAATGAGCGAAAACGGCTCCTTCACCGCCAACAGTGCCAACAGCGCGCCAATCCCCGCCGACGGCAACGTCGATAGAATCGTCAGCGGATGAATATAGCTTTCATACAGGATGCCAAGCACGATATACATGGTCAGCAGAGCAGCCAGAATCAGCCATGGCTGCTGCCCCAGCGTTTTCTGCAGCTCGCCGGCCTCGCCTTCAAAGCCCGCTTGTATCTGGTCAGTAGGCAAGCCCGTGCGCGCCACTGCCTGCTCGACGGCCGCGGTCGCCTGCTCAAGCGCAACGCCTGGCGCCAGGCTGAAGGAAATTGACTCCGACGCCAGCAAGCCAGTATGCCTCACACTGAGCGGCGCATTGCCCATCTCGAACCGCGCAAAGGCCGACAAGGGTACGCGGCTGCCGTCCGCTGTCACCACCTCGATGCGCTTGAGCGAGTCCACATCCGTGGCATAACGCTCATCCACCCCCATCACCACGTGATACTGATTGAGCGGCCCATAAATCACCGACACCTGCCGCATGCTGAAGGAATTGTTCAACGTACTGGCGATCATCGCCATGTCAACGCCCACGCGGGCCGCCGCATCGCGGTCGACGACCAGCTCCACGCGCCGGCCCTTGTCCTCGATATCCGTATCCACGTCCGTCAGCTCAGGCAGCGCAGCCAGCGCACGCTGTACACGCGGCAGCCAGGCCTTGATGACATCCAGATCACTGCCCAACAGTGAATAACTGTAGCTGCCGCTACCCCCCTGCATGCCGCCCAGGAAGATGTCCTGCTGAGGCACCAGCGTCAGGCGCGCACCGGGCAGCCCCGCAAAGCGCGGCCGCAAGCGGTTGACCACTTCCATAGCGCTGGCCTTGCGCTCCTCGCGTGGCTTGAGCTGAATCATCAGAAAGGTGCTGTTGCTGCCGCCGCGCCCCCCGGCGAACCCGGCCACACTTTGTACCGCGGGATCCTGTAGCAGAATGTCGCGAAAACGGTCCAGCTTGGGCTTCATGGCATAGAACGACGTGCCCTGGTCCACACGGAAGAAACCCAGTAACTGCCCGGTGTCCTGCTGCGGCAGGAAACTCTTGGGCACCGCCGCGTACAGGTAGATGTTCAAGCCAATCGTGGCAAACAGAATGAGCAGCGTCAACCGGCTGTGCGCCAGCGCCCAATGCAGCGAACGCTCATAGCCATGCCGGCACCAGTCGCCCAGCGCCATGAACATATTCAATACTGCGCCCCCTGCACGGCGCAGGCCTCCCAGGGCTGCGCATACGCCCCGCCCCAGCGCCGTGCAGGCACGCCGCCCGCGCGTCGCGCGCGCAGCGCCGTCACGCTGCTGCAGCAAACGCGCGCACATCATGGGGGTGAGCGTTACCGACACCACTAGCGACACCAGGACCGCCACCGACAGCGTGACGGCGAACTCCTGGAACATACGCCCCATTAATCCGCCCATGAGCAGCATGGGAATAAAAACCGCGACCAGCGACAAGCTCATGGCCACCACAGTGAAGCCCACCTCGCGCAGGCCACGGATCGAGGCGCGCAGCGGCGAGGCGCCGCGCTCGATATGGCGCATGATGGTCTCCAACACCACAATGGCATCATCGACCACGAAGCCGGTGGCAACGATGAGCGCCATCAGCGACACCGTGTTCAAGGTATAGCCAAACCACAGCATGAAGCTGAACGAGGTGATCAGTGAAGCCGGCACGGCGATGGCCGGGATCAGCGCCGCGCGCGCATTGCGCAAGAACAGCAACACAACCCCCACCACCAACGCCACCGCGATCAGCAGCGTGATCTCGGCCTCGTGCAGCGAGGCACGGATGCTGGGCGAACGGTCCTGTGCCACAGTCAGCGAAACATGGGCCGGCAGCATGGCCTCAAAGGCGGGAAAGCGCTCGCGGATGGCATCGACGGTTTCGATAATGTTGGCGGCCGCCTGGCGCCGCACCAGCAGCAAAACCGCCTGTTTGTCTTTGTAGAAACCCACGTTGAAGGTATTTTCGACCGAATCCTCGACGCGGGCCACGTCGCGCAGCCGGATGGGTGCGCCATCGCGCCAGGTCACGATCAACGGCCGGTACTGCTCGGCCTTGAAAAGCTGCCCTCCCGAATTTACCTGCCAACTGTATTGGCCGTTGTCCACGAAACCATTGGGCCGCATCGTGTTGGCGCCAGCCAGCGCCGCGCGGACCTCATCCAGAGACACGCCGGCGGTATTGAGCGCATGTGGGTTTAGGCTGACCCGCACCGCCGGCAGCGAGCTGCCGCCTACCTCGACCTCGCCGACCCCGGGCACCTGCGACAATTTCTGCGCCAGCACTGTATCGGCAAGGTCGTAAAGCTGCCCCTGTGTGGCCGTGGCGGATGTAAGCGCCAGCACCATGATAGGTGCCGAATTGGGGTTGACCTTGCGGTACGTGGGATTATTGCGCAGGCTGGACGGCAGCAGAGTGCGCGCCGCGTTGATAGCCCCCTGCACGTCGCGCGCCGCACTGTTGATGTCGCGTGAAAGATCGAACATCAGGAATACACGCGTGCTGCCTTCGGTGCTGCGCGAGGACATTTCACTGATCCCCGAAATCGATCCCAGGGAACGCTCCAGCGGCGTCGCCACGCTCGAAGCCATGGTTTCGGGGCTGGCACCGGCCAGTCTGGCGGATACCGAAATCATGGGAAAGTCGATCTGCGGCAGCGGCGATACGGGCAGAAAAATATACGCCAGCCCACCCACCCCTACCATGGCCAGGCATAACAGCGTGGTCGCCACCGGCCGCAGGATGAATAGGGCCAGGAAACGCATCACACGGCCCCGTCGTCGGCCACACGCCGCGCCGCGCCACCGCGTGCGTGGCTGGCCACACGCTCGAACATCAGGTAGATAACCGGCGTGGTGAAAAGCGTGAGTACCTGGCTGCACACCAGGCCGCCCACCATCACTAGGCCCAGCGGCTGGCGCAGCTCGGCGCCCGAACCCGTGGCGAACATCAGCGGAATCGCACTGAACAGGGCTGCCAGGGTGGTCATCAGTATGGGACGGAAGCGCAGCAGCGCCGCTTCGCGTATCGCCGCACGCGGCGCCAGCCCCCGCCCGCGCTCGGCGTCCAGCGCAAAGTCGATCATCATGATCGCGTTCTTCTTGACGATGCCAATCAGCAGGATGATGCCAATGACGCCTATCATGTCCAGTTCAGTGCCGCGCAGCAACAGCGCCAGCAGTGCGCCGATAGCAGCCGAGGGCAGCGTCGAGAGGATGGTGACCGGATGGATGAAGCTTTCATACAGCACGCCCAGCACCACATACATGGTGACCACGGCCGCCAGCATCAGCCACAGTGTGCTCGACAACGAAAGCTGGAAGGCGCGTGCCGCGCCCTGGAACCGCAGGTCAAGCGACGCAGGCATGCCAACTGCCGCCTGAGTTTCCCGCACCATCTCCACCGCATCGGAAAGGGCCACGCCTGGCGCCAGGTTGAATGAAATCGTCGTCGCCGGAAACTGACCGAGACGTTCAACCGCCAACAGTGTGCTGTGCTCTTCGATGCGTGCCAGGCTGCTAACCGGCACCGGCCCACCGCTCTTGGTGGCTACATAAATGCGGTCGAGTGCCTGCGGGCTCGCGCGGAACGCCGCATCCACCTCCAGCACCACCCGGTACTGGGCCGATTGGGTGAATATCGTCGAAATCAGGCGCTGGCCAAAGGCGTCATACAGCGCATCGTCGATGGCGGCAATCGTCACACCCAATCGCGCGGCGGCGTCACGGTCTATGCGCAGCACGGTCTGCAGGCCGCCAGCCTGCAGGCTATCGTTTACATCCCTGAAGGCCGGCCGTTCGCGCAGCGCACGCACCAGCCGCGGCGTCCACACTTTCAGCTGTGAGACATCCGGGTCAGACAGCGTCATCTGGTACTGCGCTCGCGCCACGCGGTCGTCCACCGTGAGATCCTGCACGGGCTGCATATAAACAGCCATCTCGGGCAGGGCCGCAAGCCGCTCGCCCAGGCGTGCGATAACCTGCGCCGCAGTCGCGTCGCGCTCGCCAATGGGCTTGAGCGCGATCTGCATGGTGCCGGTGTTGAGCGTGGCATTGTTGCCGTCAATGCCGATGAAAGAGGTCACCGCCTCGACCGCGGGATCCTGGCGGATGAGGTCCACTGCCTGCGCCTGCCGCTGTGCCATGGCGCCGAACGAGGCTGTCTGAGGCCCCTGGCTCAGCGCCTGGATCAGGCCCGTATCCTGCTGCGGAAAAAAGCCCTTGGGCACAACAAGATACAGCAGTGCCGTGAGCGCCAGGGTGCCCAGCGCCACCAGCAGCGTCAGGCGCTGGTGGCCCAGCACCCAGTCCAGCCCGCGCGCATAGGCCGCGATCAGCCTTTCCATGCCATGCGCCAACATGCGCTGAAAACGCCCCTCTTGCGACTCAGACTCGGGCCGCAGCAGCCGCGCGCACATCATGGGTGTGAGCGTAAGCGACACCACGAGCGAAAGCAGGATCGCCACGGCCAGGGTGATGGCGAACTCGCGGAACAGACGCCCGATCACATCGCTCATGAACAGCAGCGGGATCAGCACCGCGATCAGCGACAGCGTCAACGACACCAGCGTGAAACCGATCTGGCGCGCGCCCAGCAGCGACGCCTTGAGGGCGGTTTCACCGCGCTCGATATAGCGAGCGATGTTTTCGATCATGACGATGGCATCGTCGACCACGAAACCGGTGGCGATGGTGAGCGCCATCAGCGTGAGGTTGTTGATGCTGAAACCGGCCAGATACATGATGCAGAAGGTGCCCACCAGCGACAATGGCACCACGACGCTGGGTATCAGCGTCGCCGTCCAGCTACGCAGGAAGACAAAAGTGACCAGCACTACCAAGGCGACGGCCAGAAGCATTTCGGCCTTGACGTGTGCCACCGCGTCGCGGATGGTGTGCGTGCGGTCGGCCGCCACCGTCACATCGACGCCCACTGGCAGCGCCTCGCGCAGCGCCGGCAGTAGTTGCTTTACCCGATCGACCACGTCGATGACATTGGCGCCGGGCTGGCGCTGGATATTGAGCAGGATGGCGGGGGTATCGCCCAGCCACGCAGCCTGGCGGATGTTCTCAGCATCCTGCCGCGCCTGGGCCACGTCCCTGAGTCGCAGCGGCGCACCATCACCATAGCGGATGATGAGGTTCTCGTAGTCTTCGCGCGAACGCAGCTGGTCATTGGCGTTGATTGTCGTAGAACGCTCCGGGCCATTGAGCGTGCCTTTGGGCTGGTTGACGTTTGCCGCGGTGATCGCCGTACGCAGATCAGCCATCGTGAGCCCATGCGCGGCCAAGGCCTGCGGGTTAGCCTGCACGCGCACAGCGGGCCGTTGCCCACCCGCAATGCTTACCAGCCCCACGCCGGTGATCTGCGAGAGCTTCTGCGCCACACGGATGTCGATCAGATCGCGCACCTCGTAGAGCGGCAGCGTGGGCGATGTTACCGCCAGGCTGATCACCGGCGTATCGGCTGGATTGACCTTGTTATAGACTGGCGGCGCGGGCAGGTCATTGGGCAGCAGGTTGGAGGCCGCATTGATGGCGGCCTGCACTTCCTGCTCCGCCACATCCAAGGGCAGGGTCAGGTCGAACTGCAGTGTAATCAGCGACGCGCCCCCCGAACTGGTGGACGTCATCTGTGTGAGCCCCGCCATCTGGCCAAACTGACGCTCCAGCGGCGAGGTAACGAGCGCTGCCATCACATCGGGGCTAGCGCCTGGGTACAGGGTGGAAACCTGTATTGTTGGATAGTCGACCTGCGGCAATGCAGCAACCGGCAGCACGCGATATGAGATCAAGCCGGCCAGCAGCAAGGCCAGCATGGCCAGTGTCGTGGCCACGGGTCGCAGGATAAAGAGGCGGGAGAGATTCACGGCAGCTCTACCGCCCGCCACGCCGGCCCGGTGCGCCGGTGGCCGGGGTAGCCATGCCGGCCTCTTTCGCGCTGGCGCCGGGCGTTGCCTCGCTGTCGTTGGTTATATTCACCGCCGCGCCCTCGCGCAGCCGGTCCACACCCTCTATCACCACGCGCTGGCCCGCTTTCAGACCCTGCTTCACACCGATGCGGCCGTCGTCCGTCAGGCCTGTTTCAATACGCTGGATGTGCGCCTTGTCCTGTTCGTCCAGCACATAAACGAACGCACCAATACTGCCCTGCTGGACCGCAACAGCAGGAATGGACAGCGTGTCGACCGTATCCACACGAAGATGCACATTGACGAATTGATTGGGAAACAGGCCTTCGTTGTCGTTGGCAACCCGGCCCTTCAGGCGCACCGTGCCGGTGGTCACGTCGATCTGGTTGTCGACCGACTCGAGCTCGCCCTCGGCGATGCGGCGCACGTCGGCGCTGTCGTAGAGCGCGACCGCAAGTGTGTGCCCGGCGCGCATTTGCGCGGAGATGTCGGGCAGATAGGCCTGCGGAACCGAGAAAAGCACGGCGATAGGGCGCGTTTGCGTGATGGTGACTAGCCCGGTGGTGCCGGCCGCACTGACCAGGTTGCCCACATCGACACTGCGCAGCCCCACGCGCCCTGAAATCGGTGCGGTAATGCGCGTGTAGCCCAACTGCAAGCGAGCCTTGTCGACCGCGGCACGGTCGGCGGCGACGGCCCCCTGCAGCTGCTGCACCAGGGCCGACTGGGTATCGACCTGCTGACGCGCAATAGAGTTCTGGCTGAGAAGCTGCTGGTAGCGCTTGAGATCGCTCTGCGCATTGCGCAGTTGCGCCTCGTTCTGCTTCTGCTGCGCCACCGCCTGATCAAGCGCGATCTGATAACTGCGCGGATCGATGCGCGCGAGCAAGCCGCCTTTTTCGACCTGCTGCCCTTCCTGAAATGCAATATCCACCAGTTCGCCATCCACCTGGCTGCGCACGGTAACCGTGTTATAGGCCGTTACCGTACCCGCCGCCCGAACGACATAATTGAGCCGACTCTGCGCAACCTGGGCCACTTTGACGGGCACAGGCATACCCGCCATGCCAGCACGCCCGAAGGGGTTTTGGGGCGCCTGTGCAGGCCCACGCATAAAGAACCAGTAGTACCCGCCCGCCACCAGCAACAACGCGACAAGCAGCCACACCCAGGTACGGCGGCGATCATGCGACTCGGGCCGGGATTCGGGCATACAGGACTCCGTTGGGGGAAACAGGCGTCATTGTCGCCGATCAGCCCCCCACCGTGACACAGACCCGATAGTTTTGAAATAACACGCAACAACTATGTGCATTGCGCGACGGTACCGGCTATAGGTTGCAGCGCGCCAGCCGGAACGGAACGTCCTGGGTAACAGAGTGCGGCTTGAGCTCGGAATCCTGTTGCGCGAAACGCACCCATACCACGTATTTGTTGGCGCTGATCTCGGGGAAGATATCGAGCACAGGATCGACCCAGACACGGAGCAACTGGAACACCTTGCCGCCCAACATTTCCTGGTACGCGCCTTGGCGGGCCTCTACATCGACCACATCGCCAGAGTCGCGCAAGACGCGCAGGATCAAGGCCAGGCCTTTGTACAAAGGTAGGAACGGCGAGATCCAGCGCTGCAGATCGCGCACGCGCGACTCGATCGGCCGCAATTGCCAAGAGTAATACGACGGCATGTCGACCTGCGAGGAGCCGCCCGGCACGGCAACCCGGCCGCGCAGGCTTGCCAGCCACTCGTTGTCGCGCAGCTCTTGCCCTATGCGGCCCTGAGCGGCCACTTCACTGGCTGTTGCCTGGATTTCGGCCAGCATGGTGTCCAGCGTGCCCGGATCGACGCCAGGATGCTGGTGCAATGCCTGCAGGGCGACGCGCTGGCGCTCGAGATCCTGCAGCACAGCGCCGCGCAGGTCGGTACGATCGCTGATATCGAGCAGATCGAACAGCGTTGCGACGCACACGTGATGATGATGGGGATCGGTACCCCGAGCAAAGAAAAACAGACGATCGAACAGATGCTCGACCCTCAGGAGGGAGCGAACACGTTCGTTGCAGGGATATTCATAGAGGATCACGCGAGCGAAAACCTTATTTCATTGACGGGAGCCACCTGCCTGCCCGGCCTGTTCGCACCATGCATCGTGCAAGGCGCGCACCTGCCGCGCAAGCGCGTCGGCATCGGTGCGGCCATCGTTGACGATGATATCGTCCGCGGCGGCCAGCCGCGTCTCGCGAGAGGCCTGCGCTGACATAATACGCGCAATAGCCTCCGGCGTCAGCCCGCTTCGGGCCTGAACCCGGCGGACCTGGGTGTCAGGATCACAGTCGACCACGCATACGCGATCGACGCGGTCGGCCCATCGCTCAGACTCTACCAGCAGCGGCACCACGAACACAAGATAGCAACCCGTGGCCTGTGCGGCGCGCGCTTCGGTTTCCTGGCGGATGAGGGGATGCAGAATGGCTTCAAGTTTGGCGCGCGCCTGGGGGCTGTCGAAGGCCAATTCGCGCATGGCCTGGCGGTCGAGCGCACCCGTGGCGGCGATCACGTCGGGCCCGAACTGCTGCCGTATGGGTTCGATGGCCAGCCCGCCGGGCGCCGTGAGCGCATGGGCGATCACGTCGGTATCGATGACCGCGGCACCCCATTGCATCAGCATGTCGGCGACTCTGCTTTTGCCCGAGCCTATGCCGCCCGTCAGGCCAATTTTGTACATGCACTTCACTCCTTTGCGCGCCGGCCACAGAGCGGCGACTTCAACCCGCGGCCCGAAACGAAGAATGTACAACAAGCATGGCCGCGAGCGGTAGAATGCAGTCAACACGAACAAATACCACGGAATCCGCCATGCAACGCCCCGCAATGCCCTCCAGACTACTGCGCACGTCGATCACCGCGGCAACGCTGCTGCTCGCCCTGGCCGCCTGCGCCCAGAGCCGCGCACCCGGCTACTACGATACCGGCCGCGAGAGCACCCAGTCCGACGCACAGTTGTCGGCCCAGGGCGGCCATTACACGCAGGCGCCCGCGCAGATCCAGCTGGGCTTTGGCAACCAGCGCGGCGAGCTGGCCGCAAAGCAAGGCCAGGCACAGGCTGAAGCGGCGCCCGCCGCAGCCACGCCGCGCGAGCTGGCCGAAGCCAAAACATACCTGGGTACCGTACCCTGCCTCACCGGTGCCGCCGGGTGCCCCGCCCAGCGCCTGACGCTTACACTCGCCCCAACGGGTGAATGGCGTGCACGCACACACTACTTGGGCGACACCGCACAGCCTGACACTGTCGAACAAGGCTGCTGGCAAGTGATCGGGGCGCAGCCCACCCGCATTTTGCTTCAAGGCACCAACAAGGCCGACAGGGCCGATCTCACGTTCACCAGCGCCAACGTACTGCGCATCAATATGCTGAACAACATCCGCCCCAGCGTGGAATACCGCCTGACACGGCAGGCTAATATCGATGGCATCGACGAGCTGAAAGGCAAGGCCCCGCTGGCCTGCAGGCCGGCGGGCTAAAGCCGGTACGGCGCTCAGCGGGCCGCGTTACGTTTTTGTGCGACGCGGCGCAGCACCACGGCCACCCTTGTAGCTGTTGGCCCAGCCGCTGCCGCCCTTGTGGTGCCCCGGCTGCGGCGTTAGCCCTTCGGCGGTTCGCCCAGGATGCGGCGGGTGAGCTGCACGGCGTTGCGCACCTGCATTTTCTGGAAGATGCGAGCGCGGTGGGTTTCGATTGTGCGGCGTGATACACCCAGCTCGGCGGCGATGATCTTGTTGAGTTCGCCGCGCGCCACATAGGCCATGACTTCGCGTTCGCGGGGGGTAAGGCGGGGCAACAACGACGGTTGATGGCTAGGGTTCATGCGCGTAGGCTCCTGAGACACCGGGGCGGTGCAACCACCCCGCCACCCATGCGTGAAGCGGGTGCAAGAATCATGGTGTCACAGCCGCCCCAGCCGGTCTGCTGTCACCCCTTGCATATCTCCAGATTGTCAATCAATCGTGTGGCCCCCAACTTGGCGGCTGCCAGCACCACAAGCGGTTCGCCCGCGCGGATTTCATCTTCGGTGGGGATGCCCAGGTCGCGCTGACGCCGTAGCGCGATGTAGTCAACCTCCCAGCCGCGCGCCGCAAGCGCGTCGGTTGCCTGGCCTTCGAGGGTGGCGCGATCGATACTGCCGGCTGCGATATCGGCCTGCACCTTTTGCAGGGTGGCATAGAGCGTGGGCGCCTCGGCCCGTTCGGCCGGCTGCAGGTAGCGATTGCGCGAGGACAGCGCCAGGCCGTCGTCATCGCGCACGGTTTCGTGTGCATAGATGCGCACCGGCAGTTGGAACTGGCGCACCATGTTGCGCACCACCATCAACTGTTGGTAATCCTTCTTGCCGAATACCGCCACAGCCGGCTGCACACACGAAAACAGCTTCAGCACGACGGTGCTCACCCCGGTGAAAAACCCGGGGCGGAACTCGCCTTCGAGTATGCCGCCAAGGTCCTGCGGCGGCTGGATCTTGAAGCTCTGCGGCTCGGGATACATCTCTTTTTCGTTGGGCGCGAACAGCACATAGACGTCGCGTTCTCGCTCGAGCTTTTCGATGTCTTCGGCCAATGTGCGCGGGTAGCGGTCGAAGTCTTCGTTGGGCCCGAACTGCAGCCGGTTGACGAAGATACTGGCCACGACCGGATCCCCGTGCTGGCGGGCGAGCTTCATCAGGGATAGATGGGCGCGGTGCAGATTGCCCATGGTCGGCACGAACGCCACGCGCAACTGGCCGCGTAGTTGATCACGCAGGTCTTCAATGGTGTGTACGACTTTCAAGAGTGTCTCCGGTGCTAGGCGGAACGCGGGGGGCGCTCAAGCGGCGGCCCTGACATAAGCCAGGCGCACGTAAATGGGGGCGTAGGGCTCGGCCTGGGTGATCTCGAGCAGCGATTCGCGCGCAAGCTCGAGCATGGCCAGGAAATGCACCACCACGACAGCCGGGCCGTCGCCTTCATGGATGCGCTCCATAAAGAGCTCAGTGAACTCCATGAACCGCACATCGCCCAGACGGCGCAGTATCTGGCTCATGTGGTCGCGCACCGACAGTTGCTCGCGGGTGATGCGATGATGTGCGTTCAGGCGCGCGCGGCGCATGATATCTTGCCACGCGGCGCGCAGGTCATCGGCGGTGACATCGGGCAATGATTGCTCGACGGTCAGGTCGGCAAAAGCCTGGGCGCGCTGGAAATCGCGCCCCAACTGCGGCAGCGCGTCCAGCTTTTGCGCCGCCAGCTTCATTTGCTCGTATTCGAGCAGCCGGCGGACCAGCTCAGCGCGCGGATCGTCGACCTCTTCGCCGCTGTCAGCCTTTTTGACAGGCAGCAGCATGCGCGACTTGATCTCGATGAGCATAGCAGCCATGAGCAGATACTCACCCGCCAGCTCGAGATTGTGACGGCGAATCTGCTCGACATACGACAGATATTGCCGCGTGACCTCGGCCATGGGGATGTCGAGCACATTGAAATTCTGCTTGCGGATGAGGTATAGCAGGAGATCCAGCGGGCCTTCGAAGGTTTCGAGAAAAACTTCGAGGGCATCGGGCGGGATGTAGAGATCCTGCGGCAGCGAAAACAGAGGCTCGCCATACAGGCGCGCGAGCGCGACGTGATCGATCACGTCGGGGGTGCTGTCGATCTCGGGCTCAACCAAAGCAGTCAGTGCACCGGCCGCGTCCGCAGGCGTAGCCATGGATGTGCGTCAGTTCGTCTGGTAGACGTAAGGTTTCTGGGCCACACGGCCGGCCCGATAGCCTTCCTGCAGTTCTGGGTCGATGTATTTGTCCCACAGCCGGGCGCGGCCTTCACGCTGGCGCGCCTCGGTGTCGGGATGCTCCGACTTGTACTTCTTGAGGAACTGGGTGATTTCGGACTCGTAGCTCTTTGCCATAATATTCAGGAAATAACGTCGGTTAACCAATGAAAGCGAGTGTACTGCACCCGCCCGCCTGCTGCCTGCCCAACTCGACCCCGGACCGCCGATCGCTTTGGCGCCGGAAGAGCCTTTCTGACCGCTATTTTACTGTTTACGCACAGCGCCATCACCGTCGAGGCCTTGTGCCTCACGACGAAGAAGCCGGGCCAGTCGTCAAGATCGAGCCCGACGATTCGGACGGCTGCAGTAGCATGACCAGCTTGCAGTCGGGCCGGGTTGCCAAGCGGAACGTGATCTGCTGGTAACGCAAGACGCCGTCCTGCGGATGGTTGAAGGCGCGCAGACCGCCCTCTCGATCCACGACGCTGTGCCTCGCCCACCAATGGGCAAATACGCTGCTGGACAGCAGCAGCTCGTTCAGCACCGCCTGCACGTCGGGTTCGTCCGCATGCACGCCCGCATCGGCGCGAAACTCGGCCACTACACGGCTGGCGCGCTCCTCCCAGTCAACCACCAGCGACCGTGCGGCTGGATCCAGGAAAATATAGCGCAGGAGATTGGGTGTCGCGTCGCGATCCGGCCAGCCATCGAACAGGCGCAGCAAGGGCGCGTTGCGGGCCATGATATTCCAGCAGCGATCCAGGATGTAGGCCGGCGCGGTGATGCTGTGCACGCAGTCGGCCAGATGGGCGGGCAAGGGTGTGGCACGTTCGCCGCCATGCTCTGGATCGGCGCATTCGGCCAGCTCGAACAGATATTGGCGCTCGGCGCGCGAAAGCGAGAGCACTGAGGCCAGGCGCGCCCAGACGCCCGGCGACACGGAAACGTCGCGCCCCTGCTCAATCCAGGTGTACCAAGTGACGCTGATGGCGCACAGCTGCGCCACCTCTTCGCGCCGCAGGCCAGGCGTGCGGCGCCGCGACCCGGCGGGCAGCCCCACGCTTTCCGGCTGCACCCGCTCGCGCGCGCGGCGCACGAAATCACCCAGGGCACGCCGGTTCATGGCCTATCCCAGTACGCTGGCCAGCGTGCGGCGCACATCCTGCTCGTCGCGGCCGCTGCGGCGGATGTAATCCCGCAGTTGGTCATCCCCAATGTTGCCGACGTTGAAATACTTGGAAGCCGGATGGCTGAGGTAAAAACCCGAGACACTGGAGGCGGGGTACATGGCGAAGCTATCCGTCAATTGCATGCCGATCTCTTCAGCTTCGAGCACGCGGAACATGTCTTTCTTTACCACGTGCTCCGGGCAGGCCGGATAGCCCGGCGCAGGGCGAATGCCCTGGTATTTTTCAGCGATAACATCTTCGTTGCTCATGGCCTCGTCGGGCGCATAGCCCCACAGGTCGCGCCGCACGCGCGCATGCAGGCATTCGGCAAAGCCTTCGGCGAGGCGGTCGCCAATCGCCTTGAGCATGATCACCGAATAATCATCGTTGGCGTCCATGAACATTTTTTCGTATTTTTCCATGCCCAGGCCGCCAGTGACGGCGAACACGCCAATGTAATCAGCCACGCCACTGCCCTTGGGGGCAATGAAGTCGGCCAGGCACTTGTTGTCGACGCCTTCGCGCTTGGCCGTCTGCTGGCGCACATTGCGCCAGGTAAACAGCACATCGGAGCGGTTTTCGTCCGCATAGACCTCGATGTCTTCGTCATTGACGGTATTGGCGGGGTAGAACCCCACGACACCGCTGGCGGTAAGCCAGCGCCCATCGATCACTCGGCGCAACATATCCTGCCCGTCGGCAAGCAGCTTGCGCGCCTGCTCGCCCACCACCTTATCCTCCAGGATGGCCGGATATTGGCCAAAGAGGCTCCAGGTCTGGAAAAATGGCGTCCAATCTATAAACTGCTCGACCTCGCGCAGGTCGTAATTCTTGAACACGCGCCGACCCAGGTATTTGGGGCGCGGCGGCACATAGTTGGCCCAGTCGATCGCCGGCCGGTCCGCCCGCGCCGCTTCCAGCGATATCAGCGGGGTAGCCTTGCGGTTGGCGTGGCGCGTGCGCACCAATTCGTATTCTTCAGCCACCTCGGCCAGGAACTGATCCGCCTGGTCGGACATCAGGTTGGTGGCCACACCCACCGAGCGGCTGGCATCGGGCACGTAGATCACCGGCCCTTCGTACTTGGGCGCGATCTTTACCGCCGTATGCACGCGGCTGGTCGTGGCGCCGCCCACCAGCAGCGGCAGCTTGCGCTCGCGGAAATAAGCGTCGCGCTGCATCTCGGACGCGACATAGGCCATTTCTTCGAGGCTGGGGGTGATCAGGCCCGAAAGGCCTACCATATCTGCTTTTTCTTCCTTGGCCTTGGCCAGGATGTCGGCACAGGGCACCATCACACCCATGTTGACGACTTCGAAGTTATTACACTGAAGCACCACAGTGACGATATTTTTGCCGATGTCGTGCACGTCGCCCTTGACGGTGGCAATCACAATCCTGCCCTTGGCGCGCACATCACCGCCGGCCGCCTGGATCTGGCGCTTCTCTTCTTCGATAAAGGGGATGAGGTGCGCAACGGCCTGCTTCATGACGCGGGCAGACTTCACCACCTGTGGCAGGAACATCTTGCCGGCGCCGAACAGGTCGCCCACCACGTTCATGCCATCCATCAGCGGGCCTTCGATCACCTGGATGGGGCGACCGCCCTGCGCCGCGATCTTCTGGCGCACTTCCTCGGTATCTTCCACGATGAAAGTAGTGATGCCATGCACCAGTGCATGCGACAGGCGCGCCTCCACAGGCTGTTCACGCCAGGTGAGGTCTTCTTCCTTCTTGGCGCCGGCCCCTTTGACGCTCTCGGCCAGCTCAACGAGGCGCTCGGTGCTGGTGCGCTCGTCGGTGGGCTCCGTCTTGCCGAGCGGCACCGGACGATCCAGCACCACATCCTCGACCATATCGAGCACTTTCTTGTCGATGTCCTGGTATACGCCCAGTTGACCGGCATTGACGATACCCATCGTCAGGCCTTCCTTGATCGCGTAGTACAGGAAGACGGTATGAATCGCCTCGCGCATGGCCTCGTTGCCGCGGAAGGAGAAACTGACGTTTGAGATGCCGCCCGACACGCGGGCGTGCGGCAGGTTGTGCGTTATCCAGCCTGTGGCTTCGATAAAGTCCACGGCATAATGGTTGTGTTCTTCGATGCCAGTGGCGATGGCGAACACGTTAGGGTCGAAGATAATGTCTTCGGGCGGGAAACCCACTTCGTCCACCAGCAGCCTGTAGGCACGCTCGCAGATCGTCTTGCGTTTTTCGAGGTTGTCGGCCTGCCCCTGCTCGTCAAATGCCATCACCACCACAGCCGCACCGTATTTGCGGCACAGGCGGGCATGCTCCAGAAAAGGCTCCTCGCCTTCCTTCATGGAGATGGAATTGACCACAGCCTTGCCCTGCACAGCGCGCAGGCCCTGCTCGATCACCTCCCACTTGGAGCTATCGATCATGATAGGCACCCGGGCGATGTCGGGCTCGGATGCGATCATGTTCAGGAAGCGCCGCATGCAGGCGGCCGAATCCAGCATGGCCTCGTCCATGTTCACGTCGATGATCTGGGCGCCGTTTTCCACCTGCTGGCGCGCCACCGACAGCGCCTCTTCGTATTTTTCCTCGCGAATCAGGCGCAGGAACATCTTGCTGCCGGTAACGTTGGTGCGCTCGCCCACGTTGATGAACAGGCTGTCGTGATCGATATTGAGCGGCTCCAGGCCCGAGAGACGGGTTTTGACCGGCACCTCGGGCGGCAGCCGCACGGGCAGCGCAGACACCTTTTGGGCAATGGCCCGGATGTGGTCAGGCGTAGTGCCGCAGCAACCACCTGCCATATTCACCAGCCCGGCCTGCGCAAATTCTTCAAGCAGCGCGGAGGTATCGGCGGGCGTTTCATCGAAGCCCGTTTCGGCCATGGGATTGGGCAGGCCCGCATTGGGATAGACGCAGACGTAGGTGTCGCAAAGCTTGGCCAGCTCGGCCACGTAGGGACGCATCAGGGCGGCGCCCAGCGCACAGTTCAGGCCGATGGTGATGGGGCGCGCATGACGTACCGAGTTCCAGAAGGCCTCGACCGTCTGGCCCGACAGAATACGGCCCGACGCATCGGTGACGGTGCCTGACACCATGACGGGCAGGCGGATGCCGCGCGCCTCGAATACGGTTTCCACGGCGAAGATGGCCGCCTTGGCGTTGAGCGTGTCGAAAATGGTTTCGATCAGCACAAGGTCAATGCCGCCGTCGATCAGGCCGTTGAGCTGCTCGGCATAGGCATCGCGCAACTGCTCGAAGGTAACATTGCGCGCGCCTGGGTCATTCACATCGGGCGAAATGGACGCTGTCTTGGGCTGCGGGCCCAGCGCGCCGGCCACGAAACGGGGGCGCTCCGGCGTGCTGTAGGCGTCAGCGGCGGCGCGCGCCAGCCGCGCCGATTCCAGGTTCATTTCATAGGCCAGCTCGGGCAGGTCGTAGTCGCCCTGCGCAATCGAGGTGGCACCGAAGGTGTTGGTTTCAATGACGTCCGCGCCGGCATCGAGGTACTGGTCGTGGATCTGTCGGATGATGTCGGGCCGCACCAGACTAAGAAGCTCGTTATTGCCTTTTACGTCTTTGTGATGATCGGCAAAGCGCTCGCCGCGGAAATCCTGCTCGCTCAGCTTGTACTGCTGGATCATGGTCCCCATCGCGCCATCCAGGATCAGGATGCGCTCGCCCAGCAGGCGGGCGAAATCGGCCCCGTGGGTATACGAGGAAATGGGATAGGGAAGCTTGGGATAAGACACGGCTTTTTCTAATTCAGATCAACAATTTGGGAATCTTGGCATTGTAGCCCTCTCGCCCGCGCCCCGCCTCGGGCAGACCTTGCCCTGCGCGGTTTCGTGTGCCCCGCGCGGCCATCGACGAGGGCGCTTGTCCGTCGCGCCTGGGCCTGCCCCAGTATCGCTGCGTGTTATATTTCGTCACGAAAGAGGTGCTTTCGGGGTGTGCCACGCTTGGCTCGCCCTGCGAAAGTCAAATGGGAAACAGACACCACGCGCACTGCGCGGTCAAATCTGTGCTGCCCCCGCAACGGTAAGCATGCATCGCATGCAGCCCGACACCAGCCTCGATCGCCCTAAACCCGTTTTACGCCCTGGCCCGTCATCATCGCATGCGCGCGGCCGGACGGAGACGTTCATTCAACGACGTGCGGGGACGCGCGTCCAACAGGGTCTATCATGCCTCTGCCTTATCACCGGCGCGCCGCCGCCTTCGCCTGCTTCCTGCCTCTGGGCACGGTCGCAGCGCAAACACCCTCCCAGTCCGTACCCCAGCTCGACCAGGTTGTCGTCACGCCCAGCCGTGTCACCGAACTCGAAAAGAATGTGATCGGCGACGTGACCGTTATCGGCCGCGACAAGCTTTCGCGCGCCGGCGCCAATAGCGTTGCCGAGGTTCTGTCGCGCGAAGCCGACCTGCAGTTCTATAACTCCGGCGGGCCGCAAACGCCCACAGGCGTATTTCTCCGCGGCGCCAAACCTGCCCAGACGCTGGTGCTGATCGATGGCGTGCGCGCCAACGACACCATCGCAGGCGGCTTCAACTGGAACACGCTGGACCCGGCCATCATCGAACGCATCGAGATCGTGCGCGGCGCGGCCAGCAGCCTGTATGGTTCGGACGCTATTGGCGGGGTCATCAACATCGTTACCGCCAAGGGCGGCGAAGACCGCCCCCTTGCCGCCCACGCCGATTTCGGCCTGGGCAGCCACGGCACCGTCAAGTCTGGCGCCGGCATCTCAGGCGCCCAAGATGGCTGGAACTACGCCTTTTCCGCCAGCATGACCGACAGCGACGGCTTCAGCGCCACCAACCCCAACGCAGGCCCTTTCAGCTATAACAAAGACACAGACGGCTACCGCCAGCATGCGCTGTCGGGGTCGCTGGGCTACCGCTGGCAGCCAGGCCACCACATCGGCCTGACTGCCTTCGACAGCTATATCAATGCCGACTATGATGCGGGCAGCTTCGCGCACCCCGCCTACAGTCTCAACCGCCAGCAGACGTACGCGGTCACCAGCACCGACACCATCACAGACTACTGGGAAAGTGTGCTGCGCCTGGGGCTCGGCAAAACAGGCTACGAAGATCGCGCCTTCAACAGCATCTTCTCCACACTGCAGCGCAGCTACACCTGGCAAAACAACTTCCGGCTCGGCGAACACCAGCGCCTCTCTACCATCCTCGAACGGCTCGAAGAACGGCCTCAGCATTCAGAGAACTTCGCCATCGATCGCCGCGACACCAATTCGGCGGGTCTCGTCTACCGCGGCGACTTCGGCGCGCATCACCTGCAGGCCAGCGTGCGCAACGACAACATCAGCGGTTACGGCAACGAAACCACCGGCGGCGTAGGCTACAACCTAGACCTCAACCACCAATGGACAGTGGGCGTGGCGGCCAACACCGGGTTCCGCGCACCTACGTTCTCCGACCTGTACTACCCCTACTTCGGCAACCCCGACCTGAAGCCCGAAAAGTCGCGCAATATCGAAGCGCGCGTGCGCTATACCGATGA
Source organism: Paracandidimonas lactea (assembly GCF_021653995.1). Classification (NCBI taxonomy): domain Bacteria; kingdom Pseudomonadati; phylum Pseudomonadota; class Betaproteobacteria; order Burkholderiales; family Alcaligenaceae; genus Paracandidimonas; species Paracandidimonas lactea. Next base: position 441,831 of record NZ_JAJJOZ010000002.1, on the reverse strand, counting down.
CGCACTGACGCTGGGTGCCACACTGTTCCAAAACCGTATCCGCGACATGATCGGTTCGGAAAGCGGCACCTTTCGCAGCATCAACATAGACGACGCGCGTCTGCGCGGCCTGACACTGACGGGCGAGTACACCTGGGGCAACACCACCCTGGGCGCCAGCGCCGACTTCCTGGACCCGAAAGACGTCAACACCGGCAATGTGCTCAACCGGCGCGCGCGCCAGGTATACCGCCTGAACGCGCTGCAGAACGTGGGCGCGCTGCAAGTAGGCGCCGAGTATATGTTTGTGGGCAAGCGCTACGACGACACGGCCAACCAAGTGCGCCTTGGCGGCTATAGCTTGGTCAACCTGACGGCCGGGTATCCGCTGACGCGCAACGCCAGCGTGCAGGTGCGTTGGGACAATGTCCTTGATAAGCAATACACCAACGCCTTCGGCTACAACACACCCGGCTCGACAGTGTTCGTGAACCTGTCACTGCGGATGTAACAGGGCCCAAGCGGCATGACGGCAACGGCACATCCGGCACATCACCGCTCCGACGGAAAGTATTGCCCGCCGGGCCTGCCTGCCGCATGGCGCCTACCCTGGGTCACCACCCTGAAGCGCTGTCTGGCCGAGGCGCGCTCTCGGCTGGGCAGCGCGCCAGCGGGCTCGCCACGTTGCCCGCCGGGCTCGTTACTGCGTTCAGCGCTACGCCGCGGCGTGGCGCTCACGCTGCTGGCCGCGCTGGCGCTGCCCTGCGCGGCTGCCCAGCAGGCAGCGTATCAGCGCGCCATCTCGCTGGCGCCGCACATCACCGAACTCATCTTCGCGGCGGGCGCGGGCAGCCACATTGCCGGCACCGTGTCGCGCAGCGACTACCCCGCCGCCGCACGCCGAATCGCACGGGTGGGCGACGGCGTCTCGGTCAGCCTGGAAGCCACGCTTGCGCTGCATCCCGACGTGGTACTGGCCTGGTATGAAAGCGGCGCCGCACGCCGGCTTGCACCGGCCCTGGCGCGGGCAGGCATCCCCACACTGTACGTTACGCCCAGATCCCTGGACGACATCCCCGCCGAGTTGCGCCGCATGGGTGTGCTCTTCGGCACCGACGCAGCGGCCGTCCCGGCCGCCCAGGCGCTGGCCGACCGCATTGCCACACTACGCCGCACCTATGCCAACCGGCGCCCAATGCGCGTCTTTATCGAAATCAGCAACCCGCCCCTGTTTGCGGTGGCGAACGACCCAGTCATCGATGACGCGTTGCGCGCCTGCGGTGGCATCAATATTTTTGCCCGGCTGCCGGGCGCTGCGGCTCAGGTGAGCCGCGAAAGCATACTCCTGCGCCAGCCAGAGGTGGTGATCGCGCCCAGCCGGGATCCAGCCGAGATCGAAGCCTTGCGCATGCGCTGGGCCGCCGATGGCCTGGCCGCCGCCGCAGAGCGGCAGGTATACGGTATCGACCCCGACCAGCTCTTCCGCCCCGGCCCGCGCGCGGTCGATGCCGCGGAGCGCATGTGCGCGCTGCTGGACGGTGCTCGCGCCCGTGCCGATACTTACACTCACCTCGGGGCCCGAATACAATACACACCATGATTCCAAACACGCTGACCATCGCCGGCGTCGACCCCTCGGGCGGGGCAGGCGTGCTGGCCGACATCAAGACCATGAGCGCGCTGGGCGCCTATGGCACTGCCGTCATTGCGGCGCTCACGGCGCAGAACACCCGCGCCGTCACGGGCATCCAACCTGTGCCGGCCGCCTTCGTCGCCGAACAGATCGACACGCTGTTCAGCGACGTGCGCATCGACGCCGTCAAAATCGGCATGCTGGGGCAGAAGGCCGTCACCCGCGTGGTGGCCGAACGCCTTGCACACTGGAAACCCACCCATCTCGTGCTCGATCCGGTCATGGTCGCCAAAAGCGGCGACCACCTGCTCGAACGCGCCGCGGTCGATGAACTGCGCGAAAGCCTGATCCCGCTCTGCACCCTGATCACCCCCAACCTGCCCGAGGCTGGCGTGCTGCTGGGCGCAACGCCCGCCGACACACTGAAAGACATGCGCCGCATGGCCGAGAAGCTACGCCGCCTGCTCAGCGACAACGGCGAGCGCTGGGTGTACCTGAAAGGCGGCCACCTGCCAGGCAACGACACCATCGACGTATTGCACGACGGCGACCGCCTGATCGAACTGCCGGGCCGTCGCATCGAAACCCGCAACACGCACGGCACAGGCTGCACGCTGTCGGCCGCCCTGGCCGCGCTGCTGCCGCGCACCAACGACGTGCCCGAAGCGGCACGCCAGGCAAAAGCCTATCTGGTGCAAGCAATCGCCCGCGCGTCCGACCTCGACGTCGGCAGCGGCCACGGGCCTGTGCAGCACTTCCATCACTGGTGGCCGGCTGCAGGCGCCTGATACCGGCCCAAGGCTGTACTGACCAAGGTTGTACCGGTCGCTGGCCCGTGCTGTTGCGGGCCGCGCAACGACAGCCGCAGATGCCTCGCAAGCCGCCTCGTGCAGGCCTGACACACATCAAGCCACAGGCGTTGCAAGCCGATACATCCGCTCGCCAAATACGCTATAGTACCCATGATACGGGGCATTGCAGCCCCTGGCGGCGGGCCCAATGGCTCGCCCTTTCACATCATCACCACCGTATTTTTGTATAACCCATGAACGTCACTGCGCTTTCTGAAATCGAACAGGCTCGATACAACATGGTCGAGCAACAGATCCGCCCTTGGGAGGTGCTCGATTTCCGTGTCCTGCAGGCGTTGTTCGAAGTACAGCGTGAACGTTACGTGCCCGCCCCCATGCAGGGCCTGGCGTTTTCGGATACCGAGCTGCCGCTGATCATCAACTCCGTCGATACTCGCGAAGTCATGCTTTCGCCCAAGGTTGAGGCACGCCTCGCGCAAGAGCTTCAGCTGAAACCCACCGACTGCGTGCTCGAGATTGGCACAGGTTCGGGCTATCAGGCGGCGCTGCTGTCCCGCCTGGCGCAACAAGTCGTCAGCATCGAGGTCGACAGCCGCCTGGCGGCCTTCGCACAAGAGAACCTGCAGCGTAATCATGTCGACAACGTTGCCGTCGAAGTCGGCGACGCGCATGCCGGCTGGGGCACCACCGAATACGACGCCATCCTGCTCACAGGCTCGGTGCCCGTGGTACCCGATGCGCTCAAGTACCAGCTCGCCGTCGGCGGCCGCCTGGTCGCCGTCGTAGGCCAACATCCCGTCATGACCGCCTGTCGCATCACCCGCACCAGCGCCGCAAGTTTTGAAACCACCCCGCTGTTCGATACGGTGATCAAACCCTTGCGTGGCGTATCGTTCTCTCATTTCAAGTTCTGAATGGCCGGGGCGCGCCGCTGGCTGGCCTGTGCGCTGCTTGCGGCAGCCGGGCTTCCCAGCCACGCGGAAAATCTGCTCGATATCTGGCAGATGGCCCTGCGGCGCGATCCCATCTACGCCGCCACGCAAGCCGCGCGCGACGCCCAACAAGAAAAAATCCCCCAGTCCCGCGCCCGCCTGCTGCCCTTACTGAGCGCTGACGCGGGCGCCGACCTTGACAACAACCGCCGCGCCCGCACCTTGGGCGACAGCCGCACAGCACGCAGCGCTGGATGGGCGCTTACGCTCACACAGCCCATTATCGACATCGGCGCATGGGATACGCTCGAGCAGTCGCGCTATATTGCCAGCGCGGCAGACGTGGCACGCGCAGGCGCTTACCAAGATCTCATCCTGCGCGTTGCACAGGCGTATTTCGACGTACTGGCCGCGCAAGATACGCTGAGCGCCCTGCTGGCCGAGAAAAGCGCAATCGAGAACCAATTGCGCGCAGCCAGGCAGGCGTTCGAGCTCGGCGGCGCAACAATTACCGACGCTTACGAGGCACAGGCCCGGCTCGACCTGGCCACCGCCAGCGAACTGGCGGCACGCAACGATCTGCAGGTCAGCCAGGACACCCTGGCCCGTATCATCGCCCAACGCCCTGCACGGCTGGATACGCTCGCCCCCGCCGCACGCCTGCCGGCACCCGAGCCCAACCGCCTGGATCGCTGGACAGAGCAATCCAGCCAGGCAAACCTGGCCGTGGCACAGGCCGACCTCGCCGCTCGCATCGCCGCCAAGCAGATCGACATCGCCAAAAGCGGCCACTACCCCACCCTGCAGTTGCAGGCTCAGACCGGTACGGCAAGCGATCGCGGCATCAACAGCGGCACGACGCCGCGCGATCCCGGCCCGCGCTCGCTCGACAGCACCATAGGCCTGCAGTTGTCGATCCCGCTCTATGCGGGCGGCAGCATATCATCAGCTGTGCGCGAACAAGCCTCGCGCCTGCAGCAGGCTCGCTATGAACTCGAAAACGCGCGCCGGCTGGCTGTACAGGACACCCAGCGCTATTTCTCGGGGGTCACCTCAGGGTTGGCCCGTGTCCAGGTACTCGAAGCTGCTGAAAAATCCAGCCTCGCTTCGCTGGAGGCCAACCGAACCGGCTACGAGGTCGGCGTACGCGTCAATATCGACGTGCTCAATGCACAACAGCAGCTGTATGAAACCCGGCGTAATCTTTCACGGGCCCGTTACGATACGCTCATGAACGGGCTGCGCCTGAAGGCCGCAAGCGGTATTTTGTCAGAACAGGACATCATCGCCATCAATGCCCTGTTGGCGCCGGCAAAAAAATAGTGAAATACGGGATCCGGTTTTTGGCCCGACGCGGACCGGGAAGCCGTTTACTCTGACTGCCGGATCTTTTTCAACAGCCGCGTGGTCGAACGCTCGTGCTCGAACGGGATCGCCACTGCCCGACCGCCCCAGCTACGCACACTCGCCGTCTCAGGCAGTATTTCCATATCGTAATCGCCGCCCTTCACGATCACATCCGGGCGCAACGCCTCGATCAACCCCTGCGGCGTATCTTCATCGAAGTCGGTCACCACGTCTACGCAGCCCAGCGCCGCCAATACCGCCTGGCGATCCGCCAGCGAGTTGAGCGGGCGATCATCGCCCTTGCCAAGCCGACGCACTGACGCGTCCGTGTTTAGCGCCACCACAAGGCAGGCGCCCAGCGCCGCCGCCTGGTCGAGATAGGTGACATGCCCGCGATGCAGGATATCGAATACCCCATTGGTGAAAACCAGCGGGCGCGGCAACCCGCCCGCCTGCACGGCGGCCTCGCAGGCCTGGCGAGTGAGGATTTTTTTTTCGAAGCGAGCAGGCATGGCAGACAATGGTACGGCGCGAAATGCCCGCCAGACGGCGGGCAATAGACACACGGCGAAAGGGCCCGGCCGCTCAGGCCGACGCCAACTCGCCAGAGGAAGACGAGGGAGACAGGGATTTGATCAATTGCTTGCGATAGCGGTTCAGATCCTGCGCCGTATGAAAGGTATTATCCAGCAGCAAGGATAGATTGTGCAGAATCCGGCCGCACACCTTGCCTTCCCATTCGGTGTCGAAGCAGATCTGGTTGTCGAGCCAGTGCTCCAGCCATTCGGGTGAAGGCAGGCGCGACTGGATGGTGTCGTCCGGATACAGCGCCTTATTGACGTGAAGATTGGTGGGGTGCAGCGCCTGCGAGGTGCGGCGCGCCGAGGCCATGAGCACACCAATCTTGGAAAACGCCAGTTGAGCCTGCTCGCCGATTTCGCGGCCCTGATGGATCAGGGCGCGCTTCATGTAGCGCAGATATGCCCCCGCGTGACGGGCTTCGTCGTTGGAGATAATCTTGTAGATGGCCTTGATCACGGGCTCAGTGTGCCAATCGGCTGCGCGCCGGTACCAGTGATTGAGCCTGATCTCGCCGCAAAAATGCAGCATCAGCGTTTCGAGCGCCGGCGCAGGGTCGAACTCGAAGCGCACCTTGTGCAGCTCTTGCTCGGTGGGCACCAGCTCAGGGCGGAACCGCCGCAGGTACTCCATGAGCACTAACGAGTGCTTCTGCTCCTCGAAGAACCAGATCGACATGAAAGCCGAAAAATCGCTGTCGTCACGATTGTCGCGCAGGAACATTTCGGTGGCGGGCAATGCCGACCATTCCGTGATGGCATTCATCTTGATGGTATAGGCCTGATCGTCGGACAGCTTGGACGCATCGAAATCATCCCACGGAACATCAGTGGCCATGTTCCAGCGCACAGCTTCCATCGACTTGAATAATTCGGGGTAAAGCATGGAAAACTCTCTTGTGTAAGGGCGCTCTGTGCGCGCCCGCCGTGTCACGGCAATGTAAGGGGAGCGTTTGACAGGAATATGACAGTCATGACAGGAAGGTGCCCCGCGACACCCGCCCGCCCACCGCGGACAGCCGGATATATCTGCATTATCGAGTGAGGGCCCAGATGGCCACCCCAATTGCAGTGGCCAGTATGGCGCACAACACCATCAGCACCCGGTTGGTCTGCTCTTGCGTGCGGCGCAGGCGCTCAAGTTCTAAGTTTAACTCAGGCGCGAGTGCGGGGCGGCTGAGCTGTGCGTGCACCAGCCGCGGAATTTGCGGCACGATCTGGGCCCACTGCGCCGCTTCTTTGTCGAGCTGGCGGCGCAGGCCGGCCAAACCAACCCGCTCGTGCATCCATTTTTCGAGGTAGGGCTTGGCGGTTTTCCAGAGATCAAGGCTGGGGTCGAGCTCGCGCCCCATGCCCTCAACGTTGAGGAGCGTTTTTTGCAACAACACCAGTTGGGGCTGGATCTCGACGTTGAAGCGCCGTGACGTCTGGAACAGCCTTAGCAACACCTGCCCCAGGGATATCTCCGACAAAGGCCGATCGAAGTAAGGCTCGCATACGGCCCGCACGGCACCTTCGAGTTCTTCTTCGCGCGTCGTGGGCGGCACCCAGCCCGACTCGATGTGCAATTGCGCAACGCGATGGTAGTCGCGTCGGAAAAAGGCCAGGAAATTCTGCGCGAGGTAGTTTTTGTCGAACTCGGACAGGGAGCCCACGATGCCGAAATCCAGGGCAATGTAACGGCCCAGGGTTTCAGGCTGGTCGGACACATAGATATTGCCGGGGTGCATGTCGGCATGAAAAAACCCATCGGCAAACACCTGGGTAAAGAAGATTTCGACCCCTTTTCGGCCCAGTTCCTGCGTGTCGATATTGGCGGCACGCAAGCGTTCGATCTGGCTGACTGGGATGCCGCGCATGCGCTCCATGGTAAATACCGTGGTGGCGCAGTATTCCCACACCACCTCGGGCACCATGAGCAGGTGCTCACGCCCCTTCTCGGCTGAAAAATTACGCCGCAACTGGCTGCAGTTGGACGCTTCGCGGATCAGATCAAGCTCGTCGTGCAGGTAGTTGTCGAATTCGGCCACCACCTGGCGCGGCTTGAGCCGCCGGCCGTCGGGCGCCAGGCGCTGAACCAACCCGGCCAGCACCGCCAACAAAGCGAGGTCTTTCTCGATGATGTCGCGCATGCCCGGGCGCAGTACCTTCACTGCTACCTCGCGCCCATCGTGCAGCACCGCAAAATGCACCTGTGCGATCGAGGCGGACGCGACAGGATCAACTTCGAAATGCTTGAACAGCGTGTGGGGCGAAGCACCCAGCGCCGCCTCGATGCACGCGGCGGCCTGATCGGACGGGAATGGCGGTACCCGGTCTTGCAGCAGCGCGAGCTCAAGCGCGACATCCAGCGGAATCAGGTCGCGGCGGGTGGAGAGCACCTGACCGAACTTGACAAATATAGGCCCCAGCGATTCGAGCGCGCGGCGCAAGCGCACCCCACGCGCCAATTGCGGCTCGCGCCCGAAGCGTACAACACGCAGCAGGCCATAAGCCACCGGATGCTTGATGCCGGAGAGCACGAGCTCATCGAGCCGATAACGCAAGGCGATGAATATGATGCGAAGCAGGCGCAGAAACGTGAACATAGACTGGGCTCACACCGAACGGGATGCGGGCCGCCCGGCCCTGTATTCATGCGAGGATATGCGCGCTTCCAGCGCGTCGAGCCGCGTGGCCAGCTGCGCCACACCGCCCGACCAATCTTCAAAAGCCGGACGGGCCGCCATCAGGCCGCTTTCTTCGGTAAGATACTCGACCGTATTGCCGGCCAGGCGTTCGGCTGCGCCGCGCAGGCCGGCCGCCGCGCCGCGTACTCCGGACGCCACGCGGCTGGCGACTACATCGCCCACCACCCGCGCCAAGTCTTCTTCGGGATCCCAGCGCAAATCGCGCGCCAGGTCGGATACTACGTGCGCCAGACCGGCATCACCCTCGATGTGCATAAGATCGGCAATGGTGGCCGGGTCACGGCTGCGCAGCACGCCCGGCAAATTGACGAACTGGCTGGCTGGCACGGTAAGGATGACATCGGGCACAACGGCCGGATCGCAAGGGCCGACCAGCCCCTGTGCCTGAACGGAGAGGTTGACCTTGACCGGCCCCGCCAGAAAACGCACCGACTTGCCCGCATGGCGGGCCAGACGCTCGCGCGCCCAGTCCTCGCGCCGCAGCAGGGCATTGAGGGGTTGCAGGTACAGTGTGGCTGGGTCGGGCAGAAAGGGCAGGGAAAACATATGCGACAGGCGCGGCCGAGCCGCTACCGTATAAGCCTTAGTGCGCCTTGAGGGCGAGATGCCAAGTTTACCGTCTTTGGGCCCCAGGCGAGTAAGGGACTTGCACCCTCTGGTGTGTGCCCAACCGGGCGCGTCGCAAAAATGGCGCCCCACGGGGCGCCACGTTGCAGGCCAGCCGGCACCGCGCATATAGCGGGGATGCCGGCGTACGCCGCCTTAGCTGGCGTACTCGACCGGAATCTGCTGGATACCAGCGAGCAGCCAGCCGGCGTTATCCGCCTTGTAGAGATTCCAGACTTCTTCGAAGCGGAAGGCCTCGGCCCCGGCGGATTCCCGCAGCATGCCGGAAAAGCGCACGCTGGCCAGATGCCCGCCCGATACCTGCTCGATGCCGAGCAGTTCAGCATTCAGCAGCACCACCTCGGTGACGTTGTTGCCTGCGCGCTGCATGAGCTCGGGCTTGACCTCGGCAATGAGGTCATCCGTCATGTACTCGTTCAACTTGGCAATATCGCCGCTGTCCCAGACCGCCTGGAGGTCGATGAACCGCGCCTTGGCAGTGGCCAGGAAGGCCGCAGTATCGAAATCAGCCGGGATGAACCAGGATTTGTCCGCAGGTGCGGCAGGCACAGCGGCAGGCACAGCGGCAGGTGCCGCTGGAGCGGGCGCCACCGCGGGCTGCAGCGGCGCATCCTGGTGTGACGTGCGGTGCAGAGACCCCGCGCCGCCCGCCTGCATGGCGGGCCGGGCGGCCCCACCGCGCAGTTTGCGCACAATGAACATGACACCGAAGACCAGCAGGCCGATCAGCAGCAGGCTGGACATGAACTCAAGAAAGGCCCCCGAAAGACCAAGGCTGGACAGCAAGGCTGCGATACCCAAGCCGGCGGCGATACCCGCGATTGGCCCCAGCCAACGCGACATGCCGCTCTTGGCGGCGGTGGCGGCGCCTGCGGTGGCAGCGCCCGCCGCAGCCGGGGCTGCACTGCGCGCAGTGGTCGTGGACGACGCAGACGGCGCGGTCGTGGCCGAACGATTCTGTGTGACGTTGCTGGATTGTTGGCCCAGGCTGCGCCCGCCGCCAACGCGGCGCGCCTCGGCGTCAAAGGATGCGGACATCATTGCACCCGCTGAGACAGCCAGCACAAATGCAGCCAACAGACGTGAACCTCGATGGGTCATGGAAAACTCCTGTTTTCGCCGCACCATGCAGCGAAGATCGGTATAAATGAGCAGTAAGGTGACAATTCTTACTGGAAGCTGAACATTAGCATAGTTTCTGACAGGGTAGCCAGAAGAAAGTTCAGCCTTCGCCATGATTTTTGAAACACACAGGGCGCACCGGCGATGCTGGCGCGCCCTGTGTGGCGACGAAGGCTGATGGGCCTGCGTCAGCCCAGGTTGACCCCTTCGTGCAGGGCCACCAAGCCCGCGTTCATGTTGAAATACTTGACGCGGGAGAGGCCGGCCTCTTCGAGCATGCGTGCCAGGGTGGCCTGGTCGGGATGCATGCGGATGGATTCGGCCAGGTAGCGGTAGCTTTCGGCATCGCCAGCCACCCTGCTGCCCAGCCAGGGCAATACATTGAAAGAATACCAGTCGTACGCCGGCGCGAGCGGCTTGGCGATATGCGAGAACTCAAGCACCAACAATTTACCGCCCGGCTTGAGCACGCGGCGCATTTCGGCCAGGGCGCGATCCTTGTGCGTCATGTTGCGCAGGCCGAAAGCCACCGTTACCCGGTCGAAGTAGCCGGTTGGAAAGGGTAGTATTTCGGCATCGCACACAGCCACGGGCACCACCAGGCCGCGGTCGGTGAGGCGGTCGCGCCCGACCTTAAGCATGGAATCGTTGATGTCTGTAAGCCAGACCTCGCCGGAGGGCCCCGCCCGCTTGGCGAAGGCGCGCGCCAGATCGCCGGTGCCGCCAGCGATGTCGAGAACTTTCATGCCGGGGCGGACATCGGCTCGGCCAATGGTAAATGCCTTCCAGACGCGATGCAGCCCGGCCGACATGAGGTCGTTCATGAGATCGTAGCGGCCGGCGACCGAGTGAAATACCTCGGCGACCTTGCCGGCTTTTTCGCGTTCGGGTACGGAACGAAAACCGAAGTGGGTGCTGGCTTCGCCCTTGGGCTCGCCGGCCCGCGGGGCGGCGGTGTGATCGGTGTTTTGCATGATACATCTATCGTAACTCATTCGGCCGCGCGGCTGCGCGTTTCCCGCCATCTTCCGATGGTATCGCCTGCCCCGGCGGCAGGCACCATTCGATGGGCGCATCCGAAAATTTCACAAACCCGTAATATTTACGCCATAAGATGCCCCATATGAAAACCAGCCGCTATTATTCGCCCGCCCTATGAGCACAACGATTCTAGTCGTCGAAGACGAGCCCGCCATCCAGGAACTGATCTCCGTCAATCTGTCGTTTGCCGGCCATAAAGTGCTGCGCGCCTTTGACGCGGAGCAGGCGCAAACGCTGATTCGGGCCGAACTGCCCGATCTGATTCTGCTGGACTGGATGTTGCCCGGCGCATCGGGTATCACTTTGGCGCGCACGCTGCGCAACGACGAGCGCACACGCCAGGTTCCCGTCATCATGCTCACCGCCAAAGGCGACGAGCACGACAAGGTAGAAGGGCTGGAAGCAGGCGCCGACGACTACATCACCAAACCCTTTTCTCCCAAAGAGCTGATCGCCCGCATCAAGGCGGTGTTGCGCCGCCGTGCGCCGCAGCTCACAGACGATATCATCCGCATCGACAAGCTGTGCCTGGATCCATCCACTCACCGCGTCACCAGCGGCGAAAAAATGCTGTCACTGGGGCCAACGGAGTTTCGCCTGCTACACTTTTTCATGACGCACACCGAGCGCGTGTTCTCACGCGCCCAATTGCTCGATCAAGTCTGGGGCGACCACGTTTTCGTCGAAGAGCGTACCGTCGATGTGCATATCCGGCGCCTGCGCAAGGCACTGGAACCTGGTGGCCACGAGAACCACATCGAAACAGTGCGCGGCGCGGGGTATCGCTTTACCAGCCGGCCGCCCCGGCAGGCTTGAGGCCGGGGGCAGGCGCAGCCCCGTGCCGTGCCTGCCCGCGCAGCGTCCCGTCAACCACAGTTTCGTGTATCGCTTTTCGTAACGCCCCCGCTGGAAACCCGCCACCATGACCCGGACCCTCGTATTGCTCGGTTTTTTTGCGCTGCTAGGCTGGATCGTGCATACATGGTTCGGAAGCGCCGCCGGCTGGGCTGTGTTTTCGCTAGGGCCCGTACTGATGGTGCTGGCCAGCGGGCAACAACTGTCGCGCCTGCGTGAGTGGGTCAAAGACATTGAGCAGCCCCCGCCCCCTTCCCTGGGGCCCTGGGACGACATTCTCGCTCCCATTTACCGCAAATTGCGCCGCGACCGCCAAGAGATCGATTTTCTCGGCCTGCAGCTGGAGCGCATCATGCTTGCCGCCGAGGCGCTCCCCGATGGCGCGGTCACGCTGGATGAAGCCATGCAGCTCACCTGGTGCAACCAGACCGCCGTCGAGCACATCGGGCTGGATCTGGAAAAAGACCGCGGGCACAGCGTGCTGAACATCCTGCGTTCGCCCGAGTTTGCCCGTTACGCGCGCCAGCCCGACTGGCCCGCGCCCGTATTGTTGCATTTGTCCAGAGACGGCCAGGACAAAACCTTGCTGGTGCAACTGACCCGCTACGGTGTCGATCGTTACCTGCTGGTGACACGCGATGTCACGCAGATGGAACGGCTGGAAACCACACGCAAGGATTTCGTGGCCAATGTGTCTCACGAATTGCGTACGCCACTGACCGTGCTTTCGGGCTTTCTGGAAACCCTTCGGGACATGCCAGCGGGCTCGCTGAGCGACGAGCAGAAACAGCGCTACCACACCCTGATGCTGGAACAGGCGCAACGCATGCAGGCCATCGTGGCCGACCTGCTCACCCTGTCCACGCTAGAATCCTCGCCCAACGCCCAAGGCGAGCCGGTGCGCATGGACGCACTGATCCACAATGCGCTGCAGCAGGGCCGGGCACTATCGAACGGCCAGCACGTTTTCGTTGAAAATGTCGCCGAGGGCTTGGGCGTCATGGGCAGCGATACCGAACTGGCCTCCGCGGTATCCAATCTGATCACCAACGCGATCCGCTATACCCCGAAGGACGGCACAATCACCGTCAGTTGGTATATCAATGAAGACGGCGACGCCTGCTACTCCGTCCAGGACACCGGCATTGGCATCGCCAGCCAGGACATCCCCCGCCTGACGGAGCGCTTCTATCGCGTAGACCGCGGCCGTTCGCGCTCCACAGGCGGCACGGGGCTGGGGCTGGCCATCACCAAGCATGTGGCCATGCGGCACAACGCCGAGTTGCGCATACAGAGCCGCTTCGGCGCAGGCAGCACCTTCTCGCTGGTGTTCCCGCGCAGCCGCGTCGCTCATATAGAAGACTGATCGACGTATCTCTCCTGGCGAGCGCCCGGCGTGCCCTCTGCGCGTGACGCGCGTGACGCGCCCAAGGGCTGCCGCGGCAAGCTTTCCACCAAGCCTTCGCCTCCCTGCGCAACCCGCTGGCCCGCCTCTCATACCGGTATAAAATTCCTACACGCCGGCGCGACATGTCACCGCGCACTTGCCCACCAAGGCGGCAAGCCCCGGCGCCAGAATGGAGACAGCAGCCATGCCCGGCACCGCCGACAGTCTTTCCGCCTCCTGGTCACTGACGCCGCAGGGCGACCGCTGCCTGCTGATCGGGTTGGGCAGCGGCATTGATGTACGTACCGGACGGCGTTGCGCGCGTGTGGCGCAAGCACTGCGCGATGCCGCCATCCCCGGCGTCACCGACCTAATCCCCACCTTCAATGCAGTTGCGGTGCATATAGACCCGAGCCGCTTCGGCAGCGGCGGCCATGTCCAGGTGCGCGAAGAGATCGAACAAGTGCTGCGCGGGCTGCCGGCGGCGGACGATGCCCATACTCCCGGCCGCACAGTGGATATACCTGTGTGCTACGGCGGCGAATATGGGCCAGATCTTGAGTACGTGGCGGCACATTGCGGCCTGGCGCCCGAAGATGTGATCAACCTGCACAGCGCCGAACCCGTCTATGTCTTCATGCTGGGCTTTGCGCCCGGCGCCGCCTATATCGGCGTGCACGACGAGCGCCTGGCCATCGGCCGACGCGAAACACCGCGCACGCGCCTCCCCGCCGGCTCGGTGGCGATTGCCAACCGCCAAACCATGATCTACCCCAACGAATCCCCCGGCGGCTGGCATATCCTGGGCCGCACGCCGGTCGTGCTGTTCGACCCGCAGCGCGATCCAGCGACGCTGTTGGCGCCCGGCGATACAGTGCGCTTTCGGCCCATCAGCGCCAGCGAGTACGCAGCGCTGCAACATACGCGGGAGGCGAACGCATGAGCATCGCTGTACTGAAACCGGGCCTGCTGACCACCGTGCAAGACCTGGGCCGCACCGGCTTCCAGCACTTGGGCATCTCAGTCGGCGGGGCGATGGACAGCCGCGCGCACCGGCTGGCCAATCTGCTGGCCGGCAACGATGGCGATGCCGCGGCGCTTGAGATTACTTTTGGCGGGCCAACGCTTCGTTTTGACAGCCCCGCCTGTTTTGCCCTGGCCGGCGCGCAACTGAGGGCCAGGCTGAACGGTGAGCCGGTGCCAAATTATCGGCCCTTGATCGCACGCGCCGGCGATACCCTGGCCTTTGGTGCGCGCGAGGCGGGGCTGCGCGCCTACCTCGCCGTGCATGGCGGCTTCGATCTGCCACGCGTCATGGGCAGCTACAGCACCTACTTGCGCGGTGGCTTTGGCGGGTTGGCGGGGCGTGCCCTGCGCACGGGCGATACGCTGAAACTCGCCACACCACTGCCGGCGACGGGGTTAGACGCACTGGCGCGCCGCCTATGGGAGATCAGGATCTACCTGCCCGCACCACTGGCGCTGCAGCCACGCGCCGCGCTGCGCCTGATCCGGGGCGCGCACGCTGTACTGTTTACACAAGACGCAATACAGTCACTGTTTTCGGCCTCTTTTACCGTGAGTGCAGACGCCGACCGCATGGGCTATCGCCTGACGGGGCCCTCGCTGAGCTTGATCAAGCCGACGCAGTTGCTCTCGGAAGCGACTGCCACCGGGAGCATCCAGGTGCCGGCCGATGGGCAGCCCATTGTGCTGATGGCCGACCGCCAGACGGTGGGCGGTTATGCCAAGATCGGCCATGTCGCCAGCGTTGACCTGCCGCACGTCGCCCAGCGCATGCCAGGCGAAACCCTGCGCTTTGAGGAAGTAACGGTGGAACAGGCCCAGGCACTGGACATCGCCCGCGAGGCGGCCTTCGCCACCCTGCACGAAACCCTGGCGCCGCTGCGCGCGGCGCTGGCGCGATAGCCCTGCAAGCGCACACCCACAAAAAGCGGGCGTGCCTCTTGGCCTGGCCCCGGGGGTTGGACGCCGGCCCAACCTTTGGGGTGTCATCCACGCATGGGCGCCCGTTTTAGCTGTGCTTCCGGCTTACAGGAACAACCTGTAAGCCGGATTGTCGGTTTCATTCCAGTGCGGATAGCCCAAGCCATCGAGAAAGGCCTTGAAGGCTTTTTTGTCTGCCGGGGGAACCTGGATGCCAATCAGGATGCGGCCGTAATCGTCGCCCTGGTTGCGGTAGTGGAACAGGCTGATGTTCCACTCTGGGCTCATAGCGCCCAGAAAACGTGTCAGCGCACCCGGGCGCTCGGGGAACTCGAAACGGAACAGCATTTCGTGTTCGGCCAGCGTGGAGTGCCCGCCCACCATGTAGCGCAAGTGCGTCTTGGCGAGCTCGTTGCCAGACAAGTCCAGCGTGGGGAAGCCCTTTTTGCGGAAGTTGGCGGCCAAGCGCTCCTGCTCGGCCACCGAGGTGATCTGCAAGCCCACGAACACTTGTGCGGTCTCGGGATCGGAAATGCGGTAGTTGAACTCGGTGACGCTGCGGTTCCCGACAGCCTCGCACAGACGCAGAAAGCTGCCCCGCTTTTCGGGGATAGTTAGCGCGAATACCGCTTCTCGGGCTTCGCCGACATCGGCGCGGTCGGCCACAAAGCGCAGGCGGTCGAAGTTCATGTTGGCGCCGCACGTGATAGCGACCAGTGTCTTGCCCTTGAGCTTGTGCTCGGCCGCATAGCGCTTGGCACCCGCCAGGGCCAGCGCACCCGCCGGTTCGAGCACGCTGCGGGTATCCTGGAAGACATCCTTGATGGCCGCGCAGATCGCGTCGGTATCGACCCGCACATAATCATCGACATATTCGCGCGCCATGCGGAAGGTTTCGAGGCCTACCTGCTTGACGGCTGTGCCGTCCGAAAACAGCCCCACATCGCTGAGCGTGATGCGTCGGCCCGCCTTGATGCTGCGGATCATGGCATCGGAGTCTTCTGTCTGTACGCCAATGACCTTGATGTCGGGCCGAAGCTGCTTGACGTAGGCGGCCACGCCGCTGATCAGGCCGCCCCCGCCGATGGCCACGAAAATGGCGTCGATTGGGTCCGTATGCTGGCGCAGGATTTCCATGGCAATCGTGCCTTGACCTGCGATCACGTCGGGGTCGTCGAAGGGGTGCACAAAGGTGAGCTTTTCTTTTTTCTCGAGTTCGGCGGCATGCACGGCCGAATCGGAAAAACTATCGCCGAACAGCACCACCTCGGCACCATAGCCGCGTACCGCGTCCACCTTGACCTGCGGCGTGGTGACCGGCATGACGATGACTGCCCGGCAGCCCAGCTTGCGCGCCGACAGGGCGACGCCTTGCGCGTGGTTGCCCGCCGACGCCGCAATCACCCCGCGCTTTAGCTCTGCCGCGCTGAGATTGGCCATCTTGTTATAAGCGCCGCGCAACTTGAAGCTGAAGACGGGCTGCGTGTCTTCGCGTTTGAGCAGAATGGTGTTGCCGGTGCGGGCCGAGACTTGGGGAGCGAGTTCGAGGGGGGTTTCGTGGGCGACGTCATACACCTTGGCGGTGAGTATGCGCTTGAGGTAGTCGGTTGACATGAAGTGGCGGTAGAAAGTGGGTGCGGACGTGGTGCAGAGCGGTTGCTATCCCGGTTTACGCACAATGCGTGGGTGAATGCCTTGCCGGCAAGCCAAAGGCCGGCCCCGGCAAGGGAACAGAATACCATTACACTAGGTCGGCCCCAAAACAATGTTGCGTGGGCCGGCCTGCACCGCCGCAACATCCAAGAACCGTACCCACGGCCTTGCCACGCCCCAGCCGCAACACACTCGACCGATACCCGTACGCCCTCGTTACCCCTTACCCTCTGCGCCCAATATGGAAGCCTGGCTGCAATCCTCAATACACTGGCTGCTCGTCACGCTGGCACTGCCAAAAGTCGGTCTCAGTGCCATTTTCATTGTCAGCCTGGTGTCGGCCACGCTGCTGCCCCTGGGCTCGGAGCCCGCCGTGTTTGGCTACGTCAAGCTGGAACCGGGCATGTTCTGGGCTGCCATCCTGGTGGCTACCGCCGGCAACACTGTAGGCGGCGCCATTAGCTACCTGATGGGGCGGGGGGCTGAGCAGGCGGTCGAAAAATGGCGCGAGAAGCACCCCTACCGCCCGCACACCAAGGCTGGCGGCCGTTGGCACGACTATGTCAGCTATTGGCTGCACCGTCTGGGCCCGCCAGCCCTGCTGTTTTCATGGTTGCCCGTGGTGGGCGACCCACTGTGCGCGGTGGCCGGCTGGCTGCGCCTGCGCTTCTGGCCCAGCATGATCTACATGGTCATCGGCAAATTCCTGCGCTATCTGGTCATGACCAGCGCCCTGCTGTGGTTCTTCCCCGGCGCGGTGCCGGGCACCTGACGCCTTCACCGCACCGCGCACGCCGCCTCGCCCTTTGGGCACCCGCCCGCAACACCCAGCCGCGCATGCCTCGGCCCGCAACCACCAGTGGCCCACGCAAGCCGCCGGCCATAACGGGCCGCATGACAGCATTGTTCAGCCCGGCAGCTCGCGCAGCGATGCCTCAAGGAGCTCAATGAAACGGTTGGCCAGCACCGACGGCGCCAGTGTCACCGAGCGTGCCAGCGTGACCTCCATACCGATGCTTGGGCGCAGCGGCTTGACCACCAGCCGGTCGGCAAAGCTCTTGGCCACGAAAGGGTTGACGATACCCACGCCCGCGCCCGCCGCCACCAGCGAACAGATCGTGATCGACGAGTTGGTCTCGATTGCGATGTCGTCGGGATACTCGTGATTGCGCAGTTGCGCGCGCATGGCGATCACGATGTCGTCGGTATCATTGAGCAGGATCAGCTTGTGCTTGTGCAGGCCTTCCAGGCCTACCGTCTCGACGCTGGCAAGCGGATGCTCGCGCGGCATCACACACACCGCGCTGGCGCGCATCAGTAGCGACGACACAATGTCGTTCTGCTCGATCGTACCCGTGGTGAGCACAAAATCGATCAAACCCTGCCGCAGGTGCTCGGTAAGCTGGGGCGTGCCCAGCGTTTGCAGGTTGACGTAGATGCCGGGATGCTGGCGCATGAACCGGGCGACGATGTCAGGCAGCATGCCCGCCGCCAGCGTGGGAGTACTGCCGATGCGCAGCACGCCGGTGCCCGAGCGGCGCAGGATCTGCACTGCGGATTCGATTTTCTCAAGGCCGTCAAAATGCTTGCGTACCGCCTGGTAGAGCTGGCTGCCCTCGCGGGTGGGGCGCAAGCGCCCGTTGTACAGATCGAACAGCTCCAACCCCGTGGCGGCACGCAACTCGGCAAGGCGGCGGCTGATGGACGGCTGCGTGGTATTGAGTGCGAGCGCGGCCTTGGTGGTAGTGCCGGTTTCCATGACGGCCTTGAAGGCCTGGATCTGCTGGAAATTGAGGGGACGCGACATGTCGGACGGAAACAGTAAACGGTGAGGGCAGGCGGTGCACAAGGCTGGCAAGCCCCGTACGACCGCCCAAAGCGTGAAAACGGGCACGCCCGGCAACGCGCCACGACTACCCAGTGAATAGACCGGGCGCACACTCGTCAAGCTTGGCAAGACAGTATACCCAAACTGAATAGCAATGGATCAAAAAAGAATTATCCCGTATTCATTGCCATTCCTATAATTCCCCGCAGAAGCCGCGCAGCCTGCAATACCCATGCTGGCGCGCAAAACGAGCAACCGATTCCACCAGGCCCGCGCCTGAGCCGCAAGACGGCCCACGCGGCATACATCGCCCCAGCCTCCCGCCATGACCACATTTCATCCCGTAAAGTTTCCCTGTCCTGTGCGCCGCGTCGGCAACGACGGCAAGCATCATTTCTTCGGTTACTACGACAAAACCGTCTGGGATCGCAGCGACCGCTACATGTTGGCCAATCGCGTCGCCATGATGGATGCCGATCTCACGCCAGACCTCGTGGCCGAGGTCGGTTATTTCGACCTTCAAGACAACGACCGCTTTTACAGCTGCGGCACCACCACCGCCTGGAACTGGCAAATGGGCTGCCAACTGCAATGGCTGGACGGCGCGGACGGCCTGCAATTCATCTACAACGTGCGCCGCGACAGCGACACCGGCGTCTATCCAGGGTTCGGCTCGGCCATTTACAACGTGGCCACCGGCGAAACCCGCTACCTCGACACCCCCTTCTACGTTGCCGCCCCCAACAGCCAATATGCAGTCACGGTCGATTACAGCCGCCTGTACATCACCCATGAAACCATTGGCTACAGCGAGCGGGGCGGAAAGCGCCAGAACATGCCGCTGTGCCCGGCCGACGACGGCATCCATGGCATCGATCTCAACACAGGCGAAACACGGCTGCTGGTCAGCTACGATCAGCTCAAGAATTTCCACCACCGTGCGTCCATGGACAAGGCAATCCACTGGATCAGCCACATCGAGATCAACCCGGCCTCCAACCGCATCCTGTTCCTGCACCGCTGGACCGAGCGCGTTGAAGATGAAACGTGCTTTCTGCACCGCCTGATCACCATGGACCCAGACGGCGGCAACCTGCGCCTGCTCGAATGCTCGGATCACCCGCTGCCCCAATTGGCCGACGATTTCGACCCCAATGCCGTGGGCACCTACGATTACGAAAAGTCCGAATACCAGATTTCACACCCCCTGTGGCAAGACGACACCCATATCATTGTCTGGGGTCCGCACAACGGCAGCATCCACTACCACCTATATACCGACAATGACGCCGCTCAGGCCCGCGTCATCGGCAACGGCATCCTGACCGAGAACGGCCACATGACCTTCTCGCCAGTGAGCAAGCGTTGGCTGCTGACCGACACCTACCCAGATCCGGTCACCAACGAGCGCATTCTGATCATGTACGACTGCGACAACGACGTACGCTACGACCTGGGCAGCTTCTACACCGACCCCAAGCTGCGCAAAGAAAACCGTTGCGATCTGCACCCGCGCTGGAGCCGCGACGGCAACCTGGTATGCATCGATTCCGTGCACGAGCACGAGCGCCAGATGTACATCATCGACGTCACAACCCTCGTCAACAAGGCCTGAACGGCCAACATCCACCCGGAGACATCATGACTACTCTCACTGCAAAAGCCCGCAAGGCTCCCACCCTTACCCCGCTGCTTCGCGCCGCTTTCGTCGCGGCCGGCCTGCTGGCGCTGCCCGCCCTGTCGGCAAGCGCCGCCGAACTTACCGGCACCCTCAAGAAGATCAAGGACGACGGCGTGGTCGTCGTGGGCTACCGCGAGGCATCCATCCCCTTCTCGTACTACGACGACAGCAAGCAGCCCATCGGCTACTCGGTCGATTTCACCAATCTGGTGCTGGATCGCATCAAGCAGGAACTGAACCTGCCCAATCTGCAGGTGCGCCGCCTGCCCATTACGTCGCAGAACCGCATCTCGCTGCTGCAGAACGGCACCATCGACTTCGAATGCAACACGACCACGCATAACGAATCGCGCGAGAAGCAGGTCGACTTCTCCAATAGCATTTTCATCATCAGCACCCGGCTGCTTACCCACAATGGTTCCGGCATCAAAGACTTTTCCGATCTCAAAGGCAAGAATGTCGTCGTGGGCGCCGGCACAACGTCGGAAATCCTGCTGCGCAAACTGAATGCCGAGAAGGACATGGACATGCGCATCATCAGCGCCAAGGATCACGCCGAATCCTTCCTGACCTTGTCTACGGGCCGCGCCAAGGCCATGATGATGGACGACGCTCTGCTGGCTGGCGAACGCGCCAAAACCAAGAATCCTGCCGACTACATCATCACCGGCACGCCGCAATCGTACGAAACCTATGGCTGCATGGTGCGCAAGGGTGATGCGCAGATGAAGGCCCTGCTGGACAGCGCCATCGCCGACGTCCAGAAGTCGGGCAAGGGCGAAGTCATTTACAAAAAATGGTTCATGAGCCCGATTCCTCCCAAGCAACTGAACCTGGACTTCCCCATGTCTGACGCCATGAAGACGCTGTTCGCCAACCCCAACGACAAAATCTCCCCCTGAGCGCCGGGCAGCGCCGGCCCGCATCGCACAACGCTGATCCGGGCGGGCACGGCCCCCAAGGCCGCGGCCGCCCGGGCGTAACCCGCGCGCCAACCGCGCCCGCCATCTTGCCGCACCGCCGAGCCACTCGCAGGCGCCGGCCGCCTCTCTGGCGGCACGTCCCCTTCTTTTTCACGGACGCCCCATGGATTACAACTGGAACTGGCATGTTCTGCTTCAGCCGGTCTTGACCGGCGAAGACGCCACCTATCTGCAATGGATCTTCAGTGGCTTCGCCATCACCTTCGCGCTGACGGTGTGCGCCTGGATACTGGCGCTGGCATCGGGCACGCTCTTTGGCATTCTGCGTACCCTCCCGGGGCGCCTACCACGCGCTGTCGGCACCACCTACGTCTCCGTCTTTCGCAACGTCCCGCTGATCGTGCAGTTTTTCATCTGGTACTTCGTGGTACCCGAAATACTGCCCACCTCCGTGGGCGACTGGATCAAGGGCATTGAGCCCAATCTGCAGTTCTTCATCGTCTCGGTGTTTGCGCTGGGCATCTACACCGGCTCGCGCATCTGCGAACAACTGCGCGCCGGCGTTGAGGCCCTGCCCCGGGGGCAGCGGCACGCCGGCATGTCGCTAGGCTTCACCCTGGCCCAGACGTACCGCTACATCATCCTGCCTCAGGTGTTTCGCCGCATCCTGCCACCGCTGACATCCGAGTTCCTGATCATTTCCAAGAATTCCGCCGTCGCCTCCACCATCGGCCTGCTCGAGCTGAGCGGCCAGGCACGCCAACTGGTCGACTACACCGCGCAGCCGTACGAATCATTCATCGTCGTGACGCTGGCTTATATGCTCATAAATTTCATCATCATCCGCTTCATGGGCTGGGTTCGCCAACGCAGTGTGCGCCCCGGCCTGATGGGCAACTAGGAGAACCGCCATGCTGCACTTCGACTTCTCCGCACTGTTCGCCTCGCGCGACATCCTCATCGTCGGCGCCTGGATCACCCTCAAGGTTACTTTCGTGGCCATCGTCTGCGGCATCGCCTGGGGCACGGTACTGGCGCTGTGCGCCGTGTCCAAGTCACGCATACTGGTGTTGCTCGCCCAGAGTTATATCTCGCTGTTCCGGTCGATCCCGCTGGTGATGCTGCTGCTGTGGTTCTTCCTGATCGTGCCGCAGGTGCTCAAAGCCGTTTTCGACCTTTCGCCAAGCGTCGACATCCGCCTGGTTTCGGCCATGGTCGCGTTTTCGCTGCTTGAGGGCGCCTTCTTCGCAGAGATCGTCCGCGCTGGCATCCTGGGCCTTTCCCGCGGGCAGTTCTACGCCGCCCGCTCACTGGGCATGACACCCTTCCAAACCATGCGCTACATTATCCTGCCGCAGGCATTCAAAGCGATGATGCCCATCATGCTTACCCAGTGCATCGTCATTTTCCAGGATACCTCCCTGGTCTATGTCATCGCCTTGGGCGACTTCTTCCGCAACGCCGTCAGTATCGGCGAACGCGACGGCACATTGGTGCAAATGCTGCTGTTCGCGGGCCTGGTGTACTGGGCCATCTGCTCAACCCTGAGCATCCTGGTGAAAATGGTTCAGCAAAGGACACAACATGGCTAAGCAATCTTCCGACAAACCGCAAGGCAACATGATAGAACTCAAAAACGTTTCCAAATGGTATGGGAAATTCCAGGCGCTGAGCGACTGCAGCGTCAGCGTCGCGCCCGGTGAGGTCGTGGTGTTCTGTGGCCCGTCGGGCTCCGGCAAGTCCACCCTCATCAAGCTTATCAACGGCCTGGAAGATTTCCAGCAGGGCGACATCCTGTTCAAGGGCCAGTCCATTCACAGCGGCGGCATGAAGCTGTCCGACCTGCGCAAGCGCATCGGCATGGTGTTCCAGCACTTCGAGCTTTTCCCCCACCTGACGGTACTGCAAAACCTCACCATCGCTCAGGAAAAAGTGCTGGGGCGCAAGGCCGACGCAGCAAAGAAGAAGGGCCAGGCCCTGCTCGAACGTGTAGGCCTGGAAGCACACGCCCACAAATACCCCAGCCAGCTCTCAGGCGGACAGCAGCAGCGCGTGGCCATCGCCCGTTCACTGTGCATGGATCCCGAAGTGATGCTGTTCGACGAACCCACGTCCGCACTCGATCCGGAGATGATCAACGAAGTACTCGCGGTGATGGTCGAACTGGCCCACGAAGGCATGACGATGCTCTGTGTGACCCATGAAATGGGTTTTGCCAAGAAAGTGGCCGACAAAATCGTGTTTATGGATGCCGGTGCCATCGTCGAAACCGACACCACCGAGGCCTTCTTCAACAGCCCCCGCTCCGAGCGCGCGCGCGACTTCCTGGAGAAAGTACTGCACTGAGGCTGGCCCCACCGCCCCGGCGCAGTGCCGCGTAGTGCGCGAGCACTGCGCGCTTGTGCATATGCTTGGGCGCGGCGCCAGGCTTCTCCACGTCCGGGCCATTCGATGTGTACAGCGCGCCCCGCGTCTGTACGCGATACGACGCTCTACTTGGCGCGTGGGGCCCGGCCGGCGCTCGCCCCCGCACCTGTACGCGATACACCTTGGCCCATGCCTCATAGTGTGGCGAGGCAGCCGCGTCCCCTCCACGCCGTATCTGGCTTAAGCTCTCCATCGATGCTTTACTAATACCCCGCCAAGTACGGAGCATTCGATGGATAAAACAAGCAGCGGATGGGTCAACGGATTTATCGGCGTTGCAATCTTCGCGGGCTCGCTGCCCGCAACGCGCGCGGCCGTTGCCGACTTCGACCCGGCTTTCCTCACCAGTGCGCGCGCGGCCATTGCCGCTCTGCTGGGCCTGGCGCTGCTGCTGGCGCTTCGGCAACCTCGACCCAGCGCGGCCGATGTGCCCGCGCTCGCGGTGAGCGCACTGGGCGTCGTTGTCGGCTTCCCGCTGCTGACTGCGCTGGCACTCCAGCACATCACCTCCGCGCATTCCATCGTCTTCGTCGGGCTGCTGCCGCTATGCACGGCAGTTTTTGCGGTCATCCGCGGTGGTGAGCGCCCTCGTCCCGCCTTCTGGCTGTTTTCCATGGCCGGCGCCGCTTTCGTCGCCGGCTTTGCAGCCACGGCCGATTTTCAGGCCTCGCTTCAGGGAGACTTGCTGATGCTGGGCGCGATCGTCGCCTGCGGCCTGGGCTATGCCGAAGGCGCCCGCCTCTCCCGAAGGCTGGGCGGCTGGCAGGCCATCAGTTGGGCGCTGGTGCTGTCGCTGCCCATCATGCTGGCGATTGCGCTGCTGACCATGCCTGCATCATTCGAGCATGTCGGCATGCCGGCATGGCTCGGCCTGGCCTACGTCTCGCTGTTCAGCATGCTGATTGGCTTTGTCTTCTGGTATCGCGGCTTGGCGCAGGGCGGCATCGCGGCCGTCGGCCAGCTACAGCTGCTCCAGCCCTTCATGGGGCTTGGCCTGGCAGCCCTGCTGCTGCGTGAACACGTGAGTTGGAGCATGCTGCTGGCCACGCTGGCCGCCGTGATCTGCGTGGCGGGGGCAAAAAAATACGCCTGATGCAGCGACAGCTGGGCACGCTGCAACTGGCGTGACCAACGTGATCCATCGATGAGCCAGCGGCTGGCCGTGCGGCCGTTGGGGTGACGCCCAAGCCGTGTGTGGATAAACTTTCGCGTTTTCCCTTACACTATCTCTTTAAGGGCCCAATCTTTTCACTTTAGGTCATGAACGCCCCCCTCGCCAGCCATCTGCTCGCCACTCAGGCGGCGCACACCGCGCCGCGCCTTCGCGAAATCCCCTATAACTACACCTCCTACTCCGATCGCGAAATCGTCTGTCGGCTGCTCGGCGACGATGCGTGGCAACTGTTGTCCGAACTGCGCAGCGAACGCCGCACCGGCCGCTCCGCGCGCATGCTGTTCGAGGTGCTGGGCGATATCTGGGTAGTGCGCCGCAACCCTTATTTGTTCGACGACCTGCTCGAAAACCCAAAACGCCGCCACCAGCTCACCGAAGCACTTGATCACCGCCTGAACGCGATCGACCAGCGACGGGAGCACCACGTGGCGGATCGCGACGCCAAAGTGGCCAGCCTGCTGGCTGCGGCCCGTGCCGCGGTGGCCGATTTCGAGCGTGATTTCGTCCAGACGGGCGAACTGCGCAAAAAAGTGGTGCGCAAGCTGTCCGCCATCACCCACAAGCAAAATATCAAGTTCGACGGCCTGTCACGTGTGTCGCACGTTACTGATGCCACCGATTGGCGCGTGGAATACCCCTTTGTTGTCCTCACGCCCGACCACGAAAACGAAATGGCCGCGTTGGTGCGCGCCTGTATCGCACTGGGCTTGACCATCATCCCACGCGGCGGCGGCACCGGCTATACCGGCGGTGCCATCCCGCTCACCGCCCGTTCGGCGGTCATCAACACTGAAAAGCTCGACGCCATCGGCCCGGTCGAAGTTTCCGAGCTCCCCGGCGTCAACGAACCCGTGCGTACCATTCTGACGGGGGCTGGGGTTGTCACACGGCGCGTGGCCGAAGCCGCGGAAGCCGTCGGCCACGTCTTTGCGGTCGACCCCACCTCGGCCGATGCTTCCTGTGTGGGCGGCAACGTGGCCATGAACGCGGGGGGCAAAAAAGCCGTGCTCTGGGGCACCGCGCTCGACAACCTGGCCTGGTGGCGCATGGTCGATCCAGACGGCAATTGGCTCGACGTTACCCGCCTGGACCACAACCTGGGCAAAATCCACGACGCCGCCGAAGCTCGCTTCGAGCTGGCCTGGTCAGACGGCACAGCCGCGCCAGGCGTCATCCCCCTGCGCAAAGAAACCCTCACCATTCCCGGCTCTACCTTCCGCAAAGTTGGCCTGGGCAAAGACGTCACCGACAAATTCCTGGCTGGCCTGCCCGGCATCCAGAAAGAAGGCTGCGACGGCCTGATCACAGCCGCACGCTGGGTGCTGCACCGCATGCCCGCGCACACGCGCACTGTCTGTATGGAGTTCTTCGGCCAGGCGCGGGACGCCGTGCCGTCCATTGTCGAAGTCAAAAATTACCTTGACGGCCCGGGCCGCGAACGCGGCGCCATCCTGGCCGGCCTCGAGCACCTGGACGAACGCTATCTGCGCGCCGTTGGTTATGCCACCAAAAGCAAGCGCGGCGGCCTGCCCAAAATGGTGTTGATCGGCGACATCGTCGGCGACGACGCCGATGCGGTAGCGGCTGCCGCCAGTGAGGTGGTGCGCATTGCCAATACCCGCCACGGCGAAGGCTTTGTGGCGGTAAGTGCCGAAGCACGCAAGAAATTCTGGCTCGACCGCGCCCGAACGGCCGCGATCGCTCGCCACACCAATGCCTTCAAGATCAACGAAGATGTGGTGATACCGCTCAACCGCATGGGCGAATACACCGATGCCATCGAACGCATCAACATTGAGCTGTCCACCCGCAACAAGCTGCGCTTTCTGGATGAACTCGACATCTTCCTGAATGGCGAACTGCCCATCGGCAAGGTCGAAGACCACGAAGACGCGGAACACACCCGCGAGGAAATCCTGGCCGAACGCCGGCAGGACGCGCTGACCCATGTTGGTATCGTACGCCAACGCTGGCAGTGGCTGCTGGACAACCTGGATCTGCCGCTGGCACAAGCCATGCAAACCCTGGATAAGCTGGGCCTGGAAGAACAACTGCCACACCTGCGGCAGCGCCTGGGCGTGCAGCCCGACGCTACAGTCTTCAACGTGGTACAGGATCACACCATACGCGTCTCGTGGAAGGCAGAAGTGCGCGCCGCCATGGAGCGCTGTTTCGCCGGCGCCGACCATGCCGCCGTGCTGGCCGAAATCCAGGCCTTGCATGACCGCATCCTGAAGAGCCGTGTCTTTGTGGCTCTGCATATGCATGCGGGCGATGGCAACGTGCACACCAACATCCCCGTCAATTCCGACGACTATGGCATGCTGCGCGAGGCCAATGAAGCCGTTGCGCGCATCATGCAGATCGCCCGCAATCTGGACGGCGTCATCTCGGGCGAGCACGGCATTGGCCTGACAAAGTACGAGTTCCTCACCGATGAAGAGCTCGCCCCCTTCCAGGGCTACAAGCGCCGCGTCGACCCCAATGGCCACTTCAACGCCGGCAAGCTGCTGCCAGGCGCCGACCTTCGCAATGCCTGGACGCCCAGCTTCAACCTGCTGGGCCATGAATCGCTGATCATGCAGCGCAGCGAGATCGGCTCGATTTCCAATGCGATCAAAGACTGTCTGCGCTGCGGCAAGTGCAAGCCGGTGTGCGCCACCCACGTGCCGCGCGCCAACTTGCTGTATTCGCCACGCAACAAGATTCTGGCCACGTCGTTGCTGATCGAAGCCTTCCTGTACGAAGAGCAGACGCGCCGCGGCGTGAGTTTGAAGCACTGGGAAGAGTTCGAAGATGTGGGCGACCACTGCACGATTTGCCACAAGTGCTACAACCCCTGCCCGGTGGATATCGATTTTGGCGATGTGTCCATGGAAATGCGCGCCCTGCTGCGCCGCATGGGCAAGAAATCGTTCAACCCCGGCACCACGGCGGCGATGTTCTTCCTGAACGCCAAAGACCCACGCGTGATCAAGGCCACCCGCACGGCCATGATAGACCTAGGCTATAAGGCCCAGCGTCTGGCGCACGACGTGATGGCAGCGCCTGCCCGCAAGCAGGCCAACCACCCGCCGGCTACGGTGGGCAAGGCGCCGATCCGCGAACAGGTCATCCACTTCGTCAACCGCAAGATGCCTGGCGGCCTGCCCAAGCAGACCGCCCGCAAGCTGCTGGATATCGAAGACCCTTCCTATGTGCCGATTATCCGCGACCCGCGAAAGACATCGTCGGACACCGAGGCGGTTTTCTACTTTCCGGGCTGCGGCTCCGAGCGCCTGTTTTCGCAGGTAGGCCTGGCGACCCAGGCCATGCTGTGGCACGCTGGCGTGCAAACCGTGCTGCCGCCGGGTTACCTCTGCTGCGGCTATCCGCAGCGCGGCAATGGCCTGAATGACAAGGCCGAGAAGATCATCACCGATAACCGGGTGCTCTTCCACCGCATGGCGACGACGCTCAACTATCTGGATATCAAGACGGTCGTCGTAAGCTGCGGCACGTGTTATGACCAGTTGGCAGGTTATGAATTCGACAAGATTTTCCCGGGCTGCCGGCTGATCGATATCCACGAGTATCTGCTGGAAAAAGACATCAAGCTGGATGGCGTGCAAGGGGTACGCTATATGTACCACGACCCCTGTCACACGCCGATGAAGCTGCAGGATCCGATGAAGACGGTGCGCAGCCTGGTGGGTGAAGAGGCCATCAAGACCGATCGCTGCTGTGGCGAATCGGGCACGCTGGCCGTGTCGCGGCCGGATATTTCCACGCAGGTACGTTTCCGCAAGGAAGAGGAATTGGGCAAGAACATGGCTACGCTGCGCGCGGATGGCTATGAGGGCGAGATCAAAATGCTGACGTCCTGTCCATCGTGCCTGCAGGGCTTGTCGCGCTATACGGGCGACACGGGGATGGACGCGGACTATATTGTGATCGAGATGGCCAAGCACATTCTGGGCGAGGACTGGATGCCCAATTATGTGCGCGACGCTAACAATGGGGGCATTGAGCGCGTCTTGGTATAAAACGCCCACGGCGCGCATCTGGCTCTTTTTTGGCCGGGGCGCCGTGGCGGGGCAAGCTGATCGCTTCTATCGCTCGCCCTTTCGGGTTCCCGCCTGCTTGAGCCGGGAAACAGCCGCGACCGAAGCCTATGCGTCCTCGCTCTCGAACTGACAGACCGTATATAGCGGCAAGCCCGTTTCCTGGAGTGCCTTCGAGCCCCCCAGAAACGGCAGATCAATAATCGCCGCCGCCTCGATTACGTTCGCCCCCAGCCGCTGCAATAATTTCGATGCCGCCAGCATCGTGCCGCCTGTCGCGATCAGATCGTCGATCAGAAGCACCCGCTGCCCCGGCCGCACCGCGTCGGTATGCATCTCCACCGACGCATTGCCGTATTCAAGCGTGTATTCCTCCGCCACCGTGCGAAACGGCAGCTTACCCCTCTTGCGCACCGGCACAAACCCCAGATTCAGCTCGTATGCCAGCACCGAACCCAGAATAAAACCCCGCGCATCGATACCCGCCACCAGATCCAGCCGATGCCGCATATAACGGTAAACGAACAGGTCAACCAGCACCCGGAATGAACGCGGATCCTGGAGCAGTGGCGTGATGTCGCGGAACGTAACCCCCGGTTTGGGCCAATCGGGAACGCTACGTATCGCATTGCGGACGTAGACGGCGGGATCAGTATACATGGTGGGACCCAGGAGGACGAAAAGAGGAATGCGTAAAACCCGGCAAACAGAGAATTGCGGCCGGTACGCAGCCGACACTATAACCCTTTAATGATGAAAAACATGAACGCGGCAACACACATCGGCAGATTGATTAAAATCCACGGATGAAGAATTTACCCGCACCCGAGACGGGCGGCACACTCGCATCGGCCCACCGCAGTTTCGCCATCGAAATCGCCGCCCTGCAAGCTCTGGACAGCCGGCTCGACAGCAGCTTCGAGCGGGCCGTCGCCATGCTGCTTTCCTGCCAGGGCCGCGTCGTCGTCACCGGCATCGGAAAGTCCGGCCATATCGCCCGCAAAATCGCCGCAACACTCGCCTCCACCGGCACGCCGGCCTTCTTCATGCACGGCGCCGAAGCCATCCACGGCGACTTGGGCATGATCACCAGCCAGGACATCGTGCTGGCCCTGTCTTATTCAGGCGCGGCACAGGAACTCATTACTGTTCTTTCGGTCGTAAAACGCATGGGCGCCCGTCTCATTGCTATCACCGGCCACCCCGACTCCGACCTGGCCCGCAACGCCGACCTGCACCTGGACGCGCACGTCGAGCAAGAGGCCTGCCCGCTGAATCTGGCACCCACCGCCAGCACGACAGCCGCACTTGTGCTGGGTGATGCCATCGCCGTCGCCTGCCTGGATGCCCGCGGGTTCAGCCGTGAAGACTTCGCGCGTTCGCATCCGGGCGGCGCCTTGGGCCGCCGCCTGCTTACTCTGGTGAGCGACGTCATGCGCAAGGGCGATGCCCTGCCCATCGTCCGGCCCGGCACCGCAGTCGCCGAGGCGTTGGTCGAAATGTCCGCCAAGGGCATGGGCATGGCCATCATCGCCAACGACAACGGCCGCGCTGTTGGCATCTTCACCGACGGCGACCTGCGGCGGCTGATCGCGAGCCACGGCGACATCCGGCCGCTCACCGTCGATGCCGGCATGACGCGCGGGCCAAAGTCCATCGGGCCGGGCGCGCTGGCGGTGGAAGCCGCCACCGTCATGGATGCCGGCCGCATCAACCAGATGCTGGTCGTGGATGAGTCCGGGCTATTATTAGGCGCTTTACATATGCACGACCTGCTCGCCGCCAAGGTCATCTAAGGATTACGAACATGACGTTGCCAGACATCGCTCACCCCGCCGAAGCTCTGATTCTGGCCCGCGTGGCGCCAGCCGTGGTCGAGCGCGCGCGCCAGGTTCGCCTCATGGCCTTCGACGTCGACGGCGTGCTGACCGACGGCAGCCTCTGGTACGGCGAGCACGGCGAGCAGCTCAAGCGCTTCAATGCGCTCGATGGGCACGGCCTCAAGCTGCTTGCCGAAAGCGGCATTGGCGTGGCCCTGATCACAGGCCGCGAGGGCCCCATTGTGGCGCGCCGCGCCGCCGAACTGGGCGTCGCCATCGTACGCCAGGGTGTGCGCGACAAGATCCAGGCCATCACAGAAGCGGCACGCAGCCACGGCTGCAGCCTGTCCGAAGTCGGCTACATGGGTGATGACATCATCGATTTGGCCGCCCTGCAACGCGTCGGCTTCGCGGCCAGTGTACCCAACGCGCCCACATACGTCTCGCAGGCCGCCCACTGGGTCGCCGAACGCGCCGGAGGCTCGGGCGCGGTGCGCGAATGCTGCGACCTCATACTCGCCTCACAGCGGCGCTTGGGCGCCTTCTTCGTGCCCAATGCCATGCTCACGATACACGGCGCCATCCAGTAACTTGCACTATCCATGAAAGAACGCGCACCCGCTCTTGTCGCCATTGCCCTGCTGCTCGGCCTCGTGCTTGGCACATGGTGGGCGGCCGATTACGCGCAGCGTGCCGTGCCCATGGACCCACCGCGCCGCATCACCCACGAGCCCGATTCCTGGGCCAGCAATTTCGTCATGGTGCGCACCGACCCAGCCGGCATCGCCAACAACCGCCTCGAAGGCGAGCGCATGCTGCATTTTCCGGACGACGGCTCGTACCAGGTAACCGCCGCACGCGCTGTCGGCCAAAAACCGGGGTCACCCGTCACCATCGGCACATCCGATACCGCCACAATGGACCAGGACGGCGCGCGCATCATCATGAAGGGCAACGCCCGGCTACACCGCGTACCCGACGCCGACAACCCGCCGCTGGACGTTACCAGCGAGCAACTGACCCTGCTGCCCGACGAAAACATCATTGAAACCTCCTTACCCGCACTCGTCGTCCACGGTAAATCCACGATGCACGGCAAAGGCATGCGGTACGATAACAACACCCGTCAGCTCAGGGTGTTTTCGGCGACAGACGTAAAAATCTCCGGCACGGAATCGCGCCCCCGGCAGCCCCAGAACGCGCCGGCTGCAAGCACATCTTCCGGTCAACAGGGAACCACACAAAAACCATGACACTACAACGCGCCTTCCCCTTTCATGCCTGGCTGCTCGCCGCGATGCTGTGCTGTCCCGCCGGTATCGCGCTGGCGCAGGGCTCAGGCTCCTCCAAGCCAGCCGAAGAGCCCGACACTCTCATCCTGTCAGACACCCTGCATTACGACGACGTCAAGCGCGAAAGTGTATTCACCGGCAATGTCATCATGACGCGCGGCCTGATGAAGCTCACCAGCGACAAACTCGTCATGCGCGAAGACGCCCAGGGGTTCCAGTACGGCACCGCCACTGCCAATGCGAACAAACTGGTGCATATCCGCCAGGAAAACCCTGAAAAGTTCGAAGTCATCCAGGCCGAGGGCCTGCGAGGCGAATACGACAGCAAGAAAGAAGAGCTGGAAATGATCGGCGAAGCCGTCATCACCCGCTATGTCTGCGGCAAACCGTTTGACACCATCAAAGGCGAGCGCGTCATCTACCACCAGAAAACCGATACCTACGAAGCCTTCAGCGGGCCGCGTTCGGCTGCGGCCGGCGGGCGTGTTCGCTCATTGGCCAAGCCGCGCGCAAGCATCGACGCCGCGCGCGCCGAATGCCAACGCAAATCCGCGCCCGCACAAAAACCCGCCGCGCGCTGACTCCCGCCAGACGGCCACTCCCCACCGCTACACATGCTCCAACCTTCCTCGAAAAAACCGGATGCCGCCCGGACTCCGGTCATCAAACCCGGCAGCCTGCGCGCCACCGGCCTGCGTAAAACCTACGGCAAGCGCACCGTTGTCCAAGACGTCTCCCTGTCGGTCGACAGCGGCGAAGTCGTTGGCCTGCTGGGCCCCAACGGGGCCGGTAAAACCACCAGTTTCTACATGATCGTGGGCATCGTTCCCACCGATGCCGGCCGCATCGAGATCGATGACATCCCGATCACCAGCATGCCCATGCACAAGCGAGCCCGTCTGGGGCTATCGTACCTGCCCCAGGACGCCTCCGTATTCCGGCGCCTGACGGTCGAAGAGAACATCCGCGCCGTGCTCGAGCTGCAGCAGAACGAAAACGGCCGCCCCTTGTCGTCCGCCCAGATCGGCGAACACCTCGAACTGCTGATCGACGAACTGCAAATCGGGCATATTCGCCGTAACACCGCGATCTCGCTGTCGGGGGGGGAGCGCCGCCGGGTAGAGATCGCCCGCGCGCTGGCCACCCAGCCGCGCTTCATCCTGCTCGACGAGCCCTTCGCCGGCGTGGACCCGATCGCCGTGATCGAAATTCAGCGCATCGTCCATTTCCTGAAAAACCGCAATATCGGCGTGCTGATCACCGACCACAACGTGCGCGAAACCCTGGGCATTTGCGACCGCGCCTACATCATCAGCGAAGGCAAAGTGCTCACCAATGGCCACCCCAGCGAGATCATCGCCAACGAGGCGGTGCGCAAGGTCTACCTGGGCAAAAACTTCAAGATGTAAAAGGCATTTGACCTTTATCAGGGCTTTCCCCCGACGGGTCTTCGCCCCCCTTGATTTACGCCGCACAATCTATACACTGAAGTCATACACCCTATTCATTGCATCAACGTTACAGAGGAGAAGCCCACTCGTCACACCCGCGCAATCGCGCATTTTTTTTCCAAGGAGAGCCTTTTATGAATCTGAGCATCAATGGGCGCCATCTTGAAGTGACCCCCGCCATCCGTGAGTACGTCCTCAACAAAATGGCCCGGGTAATACGGCATTTCGACAACGTGATCGATACGCAGGTAATTCTCTCGGCAGAACCGCTCCGGCACACGGCCGACATCACCATGCACCTGCCAGGCAAAGACATCCATTGCCAAGCCGTCGACGAAAATCTCTATGCGGCCATTGATCTGGTTGCGGACAAAATCGACCGCCAGGTCATCAAATACAAAAGTCAATTGCAAAACTACGCGCACGACCCGGTGAAGCGTCAGGATTTTGCCAATCTCGAGCAATAGGCGTAAAGCCAGCCAGCGCAAGGCCAGCCATAACCGGCTCCGAGCACGTTGGCAATAGCGGACGAGGCCTCAATCACTGATTGGGGCCTTCGCGTTTCTGGCGTCCTGGCCGGCAGCCGCCAATATGACGCCCGCCCCCTCCCACGACATAATCTTCCGATCTATGCTAACTTTCCGCGTTGGCACCAAGCTCATATAATGGCGCTTATGAATTTAATGTCGCGTATCCTGCCCCTGCAGAATATCGTGCTCGACCTGGCAGTCACCAGCAAGAAACGGGCATTCGAACAGGCAGGCCTGCTGTTCGAAAATCACCATGGCATTGCACGCACTGCAGTCTTCCACAGCCTGATTGCACGCGAGCGCCTGGGTTCCACCGCGCTGGGCCACCACGTGGCCATCCCCCACGGGCGCATCAAAGACCTGAAAGAACCCTGTGCCGCCTTCATTCGCCTGGTCGATCCGGTCCGTTTCGACAGCACCGACGGCCGGATGGCCAATCTGCTCTTCGTTTTGCTGGTTCCCGAGACCGCCACCCAATTGCACCTGGATCTTCTGGCCGAGATCGCACGCCTGATGGCCGATCCGGCCCTGCGCCAGGCCTTGGCCACCGAGAACGATCCGGCCGTCATTCACCGCCTGCTCACAAGCGGGCCAGCCTGAGGCTTGCCATGCTTACCATCCAGGAACTCGTCAGCGACAATGCGGACAAAATTCCATTCTCATGGGTGGCTGGGCAAAGCGCCGCCCATCGCCTGATCCCCGATTTGGGCATGTCCGCCGCGGATCTTGTCGGGCACCTGAATCTCATCCATCCGTCGCGCATCCAGGTCTTTGGCGCCGAAGAGCTCTCCTACTACACACGCTTTGATACCAAACGCCGCCTGCATCACATGGAAGACCTGGTGGCGGGCGGTGTGCCGGCCATCCTTATGGCCGAAGGCGTCACCCCGCCGGACGACCTGCGCGACTTCTGCAACCAGCAGCAAATCCCGCTGCTAGCCACGCCCATAGACGCTGCCCAACTGATCGACCTACTGCGTATCTATCTGGGCAAGCGCCTGGCACCCCGCACCACCGCCCATGGCGTGTTCATGGACGTACTCGGGCTGGGAGTGCTGATCACGGGCGAATCGGGCCTGGGCAAGAGCGAGCTGGCGCTCGAACTGATTTCGCGCGGCCACGGTCTGGTGGCCGACGACGCCGTCGAGCTTTCACGCACAGCGCCCAGCGTAATTGAAGGGCAATGCCCCGCCCTGCTGCAAAACCTGCTCGAGGTGCGCGGCCTGGGCCTGCTGGACATCCGCACTATTTTCGGCGAAACCTCGGTGCGCCGGAAAATGAAGCTCAAGCTGGTCGTGCATTTGATCCGTTCCACGCCAGACGCGTTCGAGCGCCTGCCAGTGCAGGATCAGACCGAAGATATTCTCGGCACACCCATCCGGCGAGTGATGCTGCAGGTTGCGGCCGGACGCAACCTCGCCGTGCTGGTCGAAGCCGCCGTGCGCAACACCATCCTCACACTGCGCGGCATCGACACCATGGGCGATTTCATCGAACGGCAGGCCATTGCCATTATGGAAAGCAGCGGCCGCAACGACTAATGCCGCATTCCGCCCCGCCACCGCCCCGGGCAGGCAGGGCGGCCACCCCGCCCGCAGCCACACAAGCCGCGCGGGCGGGTGCAAGGGCTGGCACCGGCCCGCAACGGGAACAACTGTTTCAAGCATGCTGAAGATCGTACTCATCACGGGAATCTCTGGTTCGGGAAAATCAGTGGCCCTGCGGCTACTGGAAGACTCGGGCTACACCTGCGTCGATAACCTTCCCGTGCGCTTCCTGCACGAGTTCATTGCCAGCACACGGGAAAGTGCACTCGAGCGCGTGGCAGTCGCCATCGACGTCCGTACGCCCGGCGAAATCGTAGAACTGCCCGGCATCATTACCAGCCTGCGGGCGATGGGCGTGGCTTTCCGGGTTATTTTCCTGGACGCCAACGACAACACGCTGCAAGCGCGCTACTCCGAATCGCGTCGCCGACACCCACTCAGCGATCGCCTGCGCAAGGACGGTAAATCCCCCTCGCTGCAGGAATGCATAGACACCGAGCGGGAGCTGTTGGCGCCCATGCGCGAGCAGGAACACGTTATCGACACTTCAGACCTTACCCCAGGCCAACTGCGTGCGTGGGTGCGCGACCTGGTGCAGGCGGACCGCGCGCCGGTCGTACTCACATTCGAATCATTTGCTTACAAACGCGGGGTTCCAGGTGACGCAGACCTGGTTTTCGATGTACGCTGTCTCCCGAACCCTCACTACGACAGCAAGCTACGCCCACTGACTGGCCGCGACGCGCCGGTGGCGCAGTGGTTGTCGCAATTCGGCAGCGTCGAGACCATGATCGAAGACATTGCCGGCTTCATCCAGCGCTGGCTGCCGCTTTACATGCAAGACACCCGCAGTTACCTGACCGTGGCCGTAGGTTGCACAGGCGGCAAGCATCGTTCGGTATATGTCACCGAGCAACTCGCGTTGCGGTTCGCTGATCAATCACCACTGATAAGGCACCGAAACCAGCCGCCGCCAGAACTCCCATGATAAGACCGCACCCACTGCTCAAACTCGCCACGCTTGTCTGTGTTGCCGCGCTGGCCGCCTGTAGCGGTCCCGGTGGCACGAAGAAAAGCGCCAGTAGTGGGTCAGCCAGCTCTGCCAGCCGAGGCGGCGGCTACTACCTGGACGACGGCCCCGGCAGCAATATTCCGGCCGACCTCGACGCCATACCCGACGCGATCCCACGCGTCGAAAAACATGCTGCCGGCAATTTCAAGCCCTATACCGCCATGGGCAAACGCTACGTGCCCATCAAAGACAACAGCGCTTTCCGCGAAGTGGGCACGGCATCGTGGTACGGGCGCAAGTTTCATGGCCGCAAGACAGCCAACGGCGAAGTCTATGACATGTATGCCATGACGGCGGCCCACCCCACGCTGCCCCTGCCCAGCTACGCCCGTGTCACGCGGGCCGGCACCGGCAAATCGGTCATTGTGCGCATCAACGACCGCGGCCCCTTCCACAGCTCGCGCATCATCGATCTGTCTTATGTGGCCGCATCCAGGCTCGGGCTGATCGGTGCCGGCAGCGGCAAGGTAATCGTCGAAGCGATCACCAACGACGAGATACGCGAGGGCAAACAGGCGCCGGATATTGTCCCCGACCTGCCGCAGCCCGAGGCGCGTTTGGTTGCTAAGGCAGCCCCCAAGGCCGCGCCCGCGCCCTCGCTGCAGGTGCGTACAGTATCGCCCGACGGGCGTGTTGCCGCCGGGCAGACATATAAGGCGGGCGATCCCGTTCCAGATGCGTTGCAGGCATTGGCGCTGGCGGGCGCAGGCCAGCCGCGGGCCAGCAGGTCGACGCCGTCGCGGGTAGACACCATGCCCACGCCAAACAGTGCGCTGGCGCGGGCCGACGCCATCGCACCTGACAGCGGCGGGCAGGCAATTGAGCGGCATACAACGCCTTCTGGCACTATCTTCCTGCAATTCGGCGCCTTCAGCGCTCACGAAACGGCCAATAAGCTGGCGCTCAAGCTTAATACCCGCATTAACGACGTAGAACGCCGCCAGGCGCATGTGCAGCCTAGTGGCGGCCTGTACCGGGTGCGCATCGGCCCCTACGCCTCACGCACCGAGGCTGTCAACGCCGCCAATCGTATTCAAGAAGCCACCGGCATGAACCCCAGCGTGGCTTTGCGCTAAGCACCCTGCGCCCCGCCCCGCTGGCGCGACAGCGCGAGGGCATACAGCACATCGCGCGGCTGGCCTGTGACTTTGGCCGCCACGCGAGCGGCGTCTCGCACGCTCACGGTTTCAAGCAGCGCATCCAGCAGCGATAGCGTGGCCGGGTCAGCCGCGTCCGTCGCGTCCGCCGTCTCGATCGGTGCCTCGTGAACGATCAGCACGAACTCCCCTTGCCCGCGGTGCGCGTCTTCTGCGAGCCAGGCAGCCACCTCGCCCAGCGGCAGGGTATGGATCTGTTCATAGCGCTTGGTGAGTTCGCGGGCCAGCGTCAGACGGCGATGTGGCCCGCACAGCGTACACAGATCGCCGATGGCGGCCGCCAGCCGATGCGGCGATTCGAACATCACCACGGGCGCCGGCACGGCGCACCACTGGCGTAGCCATTTTTGCCGCGCAGCTGCCTTGGCTGGCATGAAACCGGCGAACACAAACGCGGGATTCTCATCTGATGTGGCGCCGCTGGCCATCAGCGCCGCAATGACGGCACTGGGGCCCGGCAACGGCACCACCCCGTAACCCGCCTCGCGCACCGTGCGTACGATACGTGCCCCTGGATCGCTGACGGCGGGTGCACCCGCGTCGGACACCAGCGCTACACGCTCGCCTCTGGCCAGCCTCGCAACAATGACATCGGCCGCCTGGGCTTCATTGTGCCGGTGTGCGGCCATGAGCGGCGTCGTCACACCCCAAGCATCCAGCAGCGTACGACTTGCTCGGGTGTCTTCCGCGGCAATCACATCGCAGCGCGACAGCGCCTGCCAGGCGCGCAGTGTCAGGTCTCCCAGGTTGCCGATCGGTGTTGCCACCACGTACAAGGTGGCTGCAGGCCAGTGCTGCGCGTCCATGCGCGCCAATATGCGCTGCCAAGCGTCTGCCGCGCCGGCGTCATTGGATAGATCTTGCATAATGTTTGAAACCC
The DNA here is from genome assembly GCF_021653995.1 of Paracandidimonas lactea. Taxonomy (NCBI): domain Bacteria; kingdom Pseudomonadati; phylum Pseudomonadota; class Betaproteobacteria; order Burkholderiales; family Alcaligenaceae; genus Paracandidimonas; species Paracandidimonas lactea. The sequence goes on along the minus strand of NZ_JAJJOZ010000002.1, from coordinate 403,403 downwards.
GAACTCAAATGATAAGGAGGGCACAGGCCATGCCATCCGACGCCCACATCGATCTGCCCTACACGCTTGCCGCCGCGGCATGCGCACGCACCGCCCGCGCGCGCCGGCGCAAAGCCGCGCGAGCTCGCAAGGCTGCCCTGGCCGGGCCGCCCGAAAAACCCGGTTGTGGCGTACGACACCCCGCTTACATGCAAGCGGCCAACGACGCACCCGCCACGGTGTGCGGCACAACGCCCGCACACTCACCCACGCAACAGGTGGGTGCGCGGTGCGAAGACCTCGCCCGCCGCCATCTCGAAACGCATGGGTTGACTATATTAGGTCAAAACCTGGGCACGCGCCGTGGAGAGCTTGACCTGGCGGCGGACGACGCCGGCACACTGGTGTTCATCGAAGTGAGATACCGGCGCTCGGCCTCGCACGGCGGCGCCGCCGCAAGCGTTACACCGCACAAGCAGGCGCGGCTCGTACGCGCTGCCCAGGCATGGCTCCCGGCGCTTGTCAGGTGCTGCTACGGTGGCCGCACACCGCCGTGCAGGTTCGATGTCATCAGCCTTGATGCCGGCAAGGCCGGCATCGACGCCGCCACGCCCGACACCGCAACAATCCAATGGATACGCGACGCGTTCAGGCTGTCGTAGCCGTCTGTTGCGCCACGCCGAACACAGCGCTACAGCCCCTGCAGCCATGCGCTCGGCGCGCCAACCTTTGCCGGTTATCCGCCCTTTGCAACGCAATCACCTGCTTGCAGACTTTACTTCCCTTTGCATGGAATTAACATGAACCATGAGATAATGCGCCCATGGACATGACCTCCCATATGACAAGCCATTTCGATGACGCCATCGATACCATGCGGGCCAGTTCGCAAGAGCTCGCGCCGATGCTCGCCACTGCCGTCGACATGGTATTCGCCACCTTGGCCAATGACGGCAAAATCCTGGCATGCGGCAACGGCGGTTCAGCCGCTGACGCCCAGCACTTCATCGCCGAACTCGTCGGCCGCTTCGAGCGCGACCGCCTGCCGCTGGCCGGTGTTGCCCTCAATACCGACACCTCCATTCTTACCGCTGTTGGCAACGATTACGGCTTCGACGCCATTTTCGAGCGCCAGGTCAGCGCGCTGGGGCAACCCGGCGATGTGCTGGTCGCCATTTCCACCAGCGGGAACTCTCCCAACGTCATCCGGTCTATCGAAGCAGCCCATGACCGCGAAATGTCCGTGATTGCACTCACGGGCAAAGGCGGCGGCAAGATTGCGTCGCTGCTGCACGAAACCGATGTGCATCTGTGCGTCCCGCACGACCGCACCATGCGCATCCAGGAAGTCCATATCGTGCTGCTGCACGCCCTGTGCGACGGCATCGATGCACTATTGCTCGGAGACACGCTCTAATGGCCGATATGCCCGCCAAGTCCACCCTGTCCTTCAATACCGATACGCCCGCTGCCCCCCCCGTACGCGGCCGCTACCGCCAACGCCTGATGATCGCCAGCGCTCTGCTGGCTGCCACCACTGCGCTGTCAGGGTGCGGGCTGATGGTTCTGGGCGGCGCGGGCACAGCCGCCGCGGTTGCAACCGACCGCCGCACAGCAGGCGAACAACTCGACGACGAATCCATCGAACTCAAAGCCGGTTCCGAAATGCGGCAGTTAGTGGGCGAACAGGGCCGCGTCGCCGCCACCGCGTATGCGGGCCTCGTGCTGCTCACGGGCGACGTCGCCAATGCGCAGCAAAAGCAAAAAGCCGGCGAAATCGTCTCGCGCATACCCAAGGTAAGGCGCGTCGTCAACGAGCTGCGCATCGGCCCCATCACCGAATTGAGCGTGCGCACCAACGACACCTGGATCACCTCCAAGGTGCGGGGCAATCTCATCAACACCAAAGAAGTCCCCAGCCGCACCATGGTCGTGCAGACCGAGCGCGGCGTGGTCTATCTGCTGGGCAAGGTCACCGCAGCCGAGGGCGAGCGGGCCGGCAAGGTTGCTGCGGGCGTGCCTGGCGTGTCCAAAGTAGTAAAATTGTTTGACATTATTTCGCCCGCCAGCCTGCGCGACCCCGCCGAGATCTCCTCACCCCTGAGCACCCCCTCTGCGGCCCCGCAAAGCGCTCCCCCGGGCACCACTCTGGATTCAGGCCCACAGGCCTTGCCCGTGCAATGAAAAAACTCATCATCGGCCTGGTCGCCGTGTTGGCGATCGCCGGCATTAGCGCTTGGCAACTCGGCGCCGGTGCCAATGCGCAATCGGCGCCCGACGTCACCTTCACCGACCTGAGCGGCCACAAGACTACCATGCAGGATCTGCGCGGCAAGGTCGTGCTGGTCAAGTTCTGGGCAACCAGCTGTACCACCTGTATTGCACAGATGCCGGGCACCATCGCCCATTACAACGATCTGTCGGCCAAGGGCTTCGACACCATCGCCGTGGCGATGCAGTATGATCCGCCCAATTATGTCGTCAATTTCGCCGAAACCCGCAAGCTGCCCTTCAAGGTTGCCATCGACGCAACCGGCGAGCTGGCGCGCGCCTTCGGCGACGTCACGCTTACCCCCACGGCCTTCCTGATCGACAAGCAAGGCCGCATCATCAAGCGCTATCTCGGCAACTACGACGAAACAGCGTTCCTGACCACTGTGAACAAGGCATTGGCCGGTTAACTCAAGCACATGACTTCATCCAACGATCCCGCAGGCCAGTCAGCCGCCGTAAAGGCTGAAGTCCTTTCGGAAGCGCTGCCGTACATCCGCCGGTTTCATGGCAAGACCGTCGTCATCAAGTACGGCGGCAACGCCATGACCGAAGAAGAACTCCAGCGCAGCTTCGCGCACGACGTCGTGCTGCTCAAGCTCGTCGGCCTGAACCCTGTGGTGATTCACGGCGGAGGCCCACAGATCAATGCCGCACTCAAGCGGATAGGCAAAGAAGGTACCTTCGTACAGGGCATGCGCGTCACCGATGCCGAAACCATGGAAGTGGTGGAATGGGTGCTGGGCGGCCAGGTGCAACAGGACATCGTCATGATGATCAACGAGGCTGGCGGCAAGGCCGTTGGCCTCACAGGCAAAGACGGTTGTCTCATCCAGGCCAAAAAGAAACTCGTCGCAGACGCCGAGCACCCCGGTCAATGGCTGGACATCGGCTTTGTAGGAGACATCACCCTGATCGAGCCCGCCGTCGTCAAGGCGCTGCAGGACGACCAGTTCATTCCGGTGATCTCCTCCATCGGCTACGGCGAAGACGGTACGGCCTACAACATCAATGCCGACCTCGTTGCCGGCAAGATGGCCGAAGTACTGGGCGCCGAAAAACTCGTGATGATGACCAACACGCCCGGCGTGCTAGACAAGAACGGGCAGCTTCTGCGCACGCTGTCTGCGCAAACCATTGACGAACTGTTCGCCGATGGCACCATCTCGGGCGGCATGCTACCCAAGATTTCCTCGGCTCTGGATGCCGCGCGCCACGGTGTCAATTCGGTACACATCGTTGACGGCCGTGTGCCGCACTGTCTGCTGCTCGAGATCCTGACCGACCGAGGCGTGGGCACGATGATCAGTTCGGTCTAGTGCCACACACTCAGGGTGCGGCGCGGGCCTTGCCCGCGTCACGCAAGGCCAACCGGCATCGCGTGCGCCGCCTGGGCGGCAACGAGCCCGTCTGGCTGTTCGACCTCGACAATACCCTGCATGATTGTTCACGCGGCATCTTCGGTGCGATTGATCACGCCATGTCGGACGCCGTGCGCCTGAGCCTGGGCGTAGACACCGATACCGCCGACGAGGTTCGCCGCCGGTACTGGCAACGGTATGGCGCCACGGTCATCGGCATGGTGCGGCACCACGGCGTACGCGCCGATGAGTTTCTGGCGCTGAGCCATGATTTCGAGATTGCCCCGCTGGTGCATGGCGAAACCGGCCTGGGGCGCAAGCTGGCGCAGCTGTGCGGCCGCAAGATCGTGCTAACCAACGCACCGCTTAGCTATGCCCGCGAAGTGCTCCGCACGCTGGGCATCCTGCACTGCTTCCATAGTATCTGGGCCATAGACCACATGCACCTGCAGGGCCGGCTGCGGCCGAAGCCTTCGGTGGCGCTGATGCGCCAGGTGCTGGCTCGCCTGGGCGTGCCCGCGCACCGCGTGGTGCTGGTGGAGGATACGCTGCGCAACCTGCGCGGCGCCCGGCAGGCGGGGATGCGCACCGTGCATGTATACCACCCAGGCACACCGTTTTCCGCCCTGCACAAGGGCCGCAGCCATTATGTGGATGTGCGCGTCAACGCGGTGGGTCAGCTTCTGATGCTGCGCCACGGTGCGCGCATACCGGGCAGGCAGGGTCGCGACTGAACCCCAGGCTCTGCCACTGCATGGTCAGGGCATCCAGGCACAACAGGCGGCCCGTAAGCGGCTCACCAATGCCCGTCAGCAGCTTGATGGCCTCCGCCGCCTGCACACTGCCGATGATGCCCACCAGCGGCCCCAGTACGCCCGTGGTGGCGCAGCGCAGCTCGCGCGCGCCTTCGTGCTCCGGAAACAGGCAGTGGTAGCAGGGTGCATCGTCGCGGCGTAGGTCGTACACACTGACCTGCCCAGCAAAGCGGATGGCCGCCCCCGATACGAGCGGCTTGCGCGCCCGCACGCAAGCGCGGTTTACATTGTGGCGTGTGGCGAAATTGTCGCAGCAATCGAGCACCAGGTCGGCCTGGGCCACCAGATCGTCCAAGGCCTGGCCCTGCAGGCGCGCCACCACCGCATCGATGCGAATTTCGGGGTTGATGGCCGCCAGCGCTATGCGGGCGGACTGCGCTTTGGCCATGCCCACGCGTTCAGTCGTATGCAGGATCTGGCGCTGCAGATTGCTGAGGTCGACCTCATCGTCGTCGGCCAGGATCAGGCGCCCGACGCCCGCCGCCGCCAGATAGGCCGCCGCTGGCGACCCCAGCCCTCCGGCGCCAACGATCAGCACGGTGGCCTCCAGCAGGCGCTGCTGCCCCTCTATACCCAGCTCATCCAGGAGGATGTGCCGGGCATAGCGCATGAGTTGCTGGTCGTTCATTGCCCCATTGGCTCCAGGCCGCTGGGCGTAATACGGTAGCGCTCTGTCGCCCCGCCCGTCTCACTGCCTGATTTCTTTAGTGTTTTTTTTTCAGCCGCCGGCTTATCGCCGGAATTCTTACCTTGCGCCGGTGCGCCCGCCGATTTTTCATCATTGGCCGCTTTTGCTTCTTTGGCCTGGGCCACGAGCTGCGGATTGTTTTTCTTGACGGGCCGCCCCTCGAGCTGATTGATGGCCTGCTTGAGCTGGTAGTCATCGGCGCCGCCGAATTCGAACATCTTGGGCGCACTCTCGTCGTCGGTTTTCTCGATTTCGGGAATGGTCGATGCTTCTTCGGGCTCGCTGCCATTCACCAAGTGACGCTGGAGGTCAACCTCGCGCGGCAGGCGGAACAGATTGCCCTGGGCAGTATCGTCGACGATGATGTCGGGTTCTACGCCTGTGACCTGTATGGAGCGCCCGGCCGGCGTGTAATAGCGCGCCGTAGTGAGCTTGATGCCCGTGTTTTCGCTGAGCGGCAGTACACTTTGCACTGAACCCTTGCCGAAGGTGCGGTTGCCCATCACCGTTGCGCGCTTGTGGTCTTGCAGCGCGCCAGCAACGATCTCTGATGCCGACGCGGAGCCGACGTTTACCAATACCACCATGGGCACGCTCTTGGCCCAGGCCGCCAGCTTGCCGCCCTCGGCCGACGCCTCGAAATAGCCGCTCATGTAGCCGGCAGGCTTGGCGTGATAGCTGCGGTTGGATGACGGAATACGCCCCTTGGTGGACACCACCAGTACGTCGGGCGGCAAGAAGGCGGAGGACACGCCGATGGCGCTGTCGAGCAGGCCGCCCGGATCGTTGCGCAGGTCGAGTACGAGCCCCTTGGGCTTGCTTCCGGCGCTGAGCGTGCCGAGCTGGCGGGTGAGGTCTTCGACCGTGCGCTCCTGGAACTGGGCAATGCGCACATAGGCGATCTCGTTAGGCAGCATTTTGCTGCGCACACTGCGCACCTTGATCAAGTCGCGCACGATGTGCACCTCGAGCGGCTTGTCGCGGCCCTTGCGCTGGATCGTCAGCGTGATGCTGGTCTTGGGCTCGCCGCGCATGAGCTTGATGGCTTCGTTCAACTGCATGCCTTTGGTGGGCTTGCCGTTGATGTGCGTGATCAGATCGCCCGCAAGAATGCCCGCACGGGCCGCCGGCGTGTCTTCGATGGGCGAGATCACCTTGGGCATGCCGTCTTCGCTGCCGATCTCGATGCCCAACCCGCCAAAACCACCCTGCGTGATGGCCTCCATCTCTTTGAACGCCTCAGCGTCCAGATACGACGAATGGGGGTCCAGGTCGCTGAACATGCCTTTGATGGCGTCGTTGATCAGCAACTCATCGGACACAGGCTCTACATAGCTGCTTTTAATGGCGCTGAAAACGTTGGCGAACTGCTGCAGATCCTTGAGCGGCAGTGGCTCGCCGCGCTGCGCAGCCGCCGTGATGCCGAGGCTGACCAGCACGCCGCCCAGCGCGCCCGCCACGACCAAACCGATACTGCCTATCCTGCGAGTGCCCATGCATATTCCTGATGTGAATCCAAAACTTACCGCTTCGAATGAAATAGTACCGAAATTAACGCCCAAGCCAAAGCAGCGGATTTACCGGCGTGCCCTGCTGGCGGATTTCGAAATACAGCCCGGGCTCTACCTGCCCGCCTGTCGCACCCACGCTGGCGATGGTGTCGCCCGCGGAAACCATGTCTCCCACCCGCTTGAGCAGGCTCTGGTTGTAAGCATACACGGTCAGGTTTTTTGCGCCATGGTCTACGATCATGATATTGCCAAAGCCCGACAACCAGTTGGCGTAAACCACACGCCCCGCCGCCACGGCGTGCACCGGTGTGCCCTCGGGCGCGCGCAGCACAATGCCGCGCCACACGCCGCCATCGGGGCGCTGTGCACCGAAGCGCCCCTGAACATCGCCGCGAACAGGATAGGGCAGGTGCTTGCTCAGGCCCTTGAGCGCGGCAGGCGATGGTGCGGCGGCCTTGGCCGGCGCAGCCTGCGAGGGCTGACCAGGGGCCAGGCCTTCGGCGGTGCCCCGCAGGGTGGCGCCGGGCTGTTGGCGTGCTTCGCGCTGCGCCTGCACCTGGCGGTCTTCCTCGGCTTGTTGCCGCGCCTGGCGGCGGGCAAGCTCTGCTTCACGCTCTGCCTCGCGTGCGGCCTCACGGGCGCGCTCTAGCCGCTCCGCCTCCCGGGCGGCCTCGCGGGCATTTTCCACCTGCTCGCGCGCCTTGCTTGCCTCGAGCTGCTGACGCACACGTTCGGCTTCTTCGCGAGCCTGGCGCGCGGCAAGCTCGGCCTGCCGGGCTCGTTCGCGTTCGCGCTCGAGCGCACGCTGTCGCTCAAGCGCCGCGCGCCGGGCCTCTTCGGCCTTGCGGGCCGCTTCGGCACGGCGCCTTTCCGCTTCTTTACGCGCAATCTCGGCCTGGCGCGCGATCTCGGCATCCAGCCCTTCGATCAACTCGCCCAGACGCTGATCGTTGCGGGTGAGGCGTTCGGCCTGCCGGCGCTGTTCTTTCAGGGCATCGTCCACGCGCGCCAGCACCGTTTCGCGTTCTGCCTTCTGCGTTTCGAGATCGGCCTTGCGGGTTGCGGTTTCTTTGATGACGCCCGCCAACTCCTGCTCGCTTTCGTGTGTGCGCTGCCGCAACGACGCCAGCTCGTCGAGCGCCTCGCGCACTGCGCGCACCGCGCGCGCTTGCGCTTGCGTGATGTAGCCCAAATAGCCCAGCTCGCGGCCGATGGCTTGAGGGTCGTCGCCGGAAAGCAGCGCTGTCCAGGGCGAAAGCCCGCCCGCGTATTGCGCCCGGAGCTGGTCGCCCAACTCGGCCTGGCGCTGCGCAAGCGTGCCCTTCTGTTGGTCGGTCTGGTGCGCGAGGTCGGCAAGACGCGCTTTTAGTTCTTTGTGGCGCCCATCCAGCTCGACCAGGCGGCGGTTGATATCGGAAATCGCTGTTTCCGACTCTTTGAGCGCAGTGGCCGCATCGCGTCGGGCGGACTCCTGCCCATCGATCTTGCTGCGCAGCGCATCGATGCGCTCGCGCAAGTCGGCCTGCTGGCGGCGCGCTTCGGCCTGCTGCTCCTTGAGGGGGGCATCGGCCCCACAGGCCTGCGAGGCCCAAAGGGCCAACAGGCCCGCAACCATGGCGCGCCGCATGCGTTACTTGGCCTTGCCCTGGTTGGCGACCGCCGCCATTGCGGCTTCGATTTCTTCGGCATCGCCCAGGTAATAATGGCGCAGCGGCTTGAGGTTTTCGTCGAGCTCGTACACCAGCGGCTGGCCGGTGGGAATGTTGAGACTGACGATGTCGTCGTCGGACATGTTGTCCAGGTGCTTGATAAGCGCGCGCAGGCTGTTGCCGTGGGCGGCGATGAGCACCTTGCGGCCAGAACGGACGGCCGGGGCGATAGAGTCATTCCAGAACGGCAGCACGCGGGCCACGGTGTCTTTCAGGCACTCGGTGGCAGGCAATTGTTCGGGAGTGAGTTTGCTGTAGCGTGGATCGAACCTGGGGTGGCGCTCGTCGTCCATATCCATGGGCGGCGGCGCAATTGCATAGGCGCGGCGCCAGATCAGCACTTGCTCGTCGCCGAACTTCGCGGCAGTCTCGGCCTTGTTCAGCCCCTGCAGCGCGCCGTAGTGGCGCTCGTTCAGGCGCCAGCTGATGCCCACGGGCGTATACATGGCATCCATCGCGTCCAGCGCGATCCAAAGCGTGCGGATGGCGCGCTTTAGCACGGAGGTGAAGGCGAGGTCGAAGGTGTAGCCTTCTTCCTTGAGCAACACGCCCGCCTTCCTGGCCTGCTCGCGGCCTGTGTCGGTAAGGTCGACGTCTTTCCAGCCGGTGAAGCGGTTTTCGAGATTCCACTGGCTTTCACCGTGGCGCATCAGAACAAGTTTATACATAGCAGACAAGGCCTAAAAGTTGAAAATCGCCGACCATTTTATAATCCCCGGATTCCGCCCCGCTTCGGGGGCTGGGCAAAGGCCGCGCCAAGGCCACAAACGGAACGCATCGTGGACTTTTTTCTCGACCAGACCAACCTCATTTTAATCTTCACTGCAGTAGCATCGGGTGTCATGCTGATGCTGCCCAACCTGCTCAAGGGCGGCGGCCGCGGCGTGGGCGTCAGCCAGGCCGTACAGCTGGCCAACCAGCAGCAGGGCCTGTTCGTGGATGTGCGGCCGGCCGACGCCTTCAAGGCCGGCACGATCCCGCAGGCGCGCAACCTGCCGGCCGCCGATATTCAAGCTAAACTGAAATCACTGCCGCAGGACAAACCAATCATTCTGTTCTGCGAACAAGGGCGTGAATCCGGCCGCTTGGCTGCGGCACTGCGCAAGCAGGGCTACGGCCAGGCGGTCTGCCTGGATGGCGGCCTGCGCGCCTGGACGGAAGCCGGCATGCCGGTGTCCAAGAAACACTGAGCCTGCAACCGAAGGATACCCCATGGCCAAAGTCTTGATGTACTGCACCGCGACGTGCCCGTACTGCATGCGCGCCGAAATGCTGCTCAGGCAGCGCGGTGTGGAAGAAATCGAAAAAATACGTATCGACCTGCAACCCGGCGAACGCGAGAACATGATGTCGCGCACCGGCCGCCGCACGGTGCCGCAAATCTATATCGGTGACACCCATGTTGGTGGCTACGACGACCTGGCAGCACTCGATCGCGCAGACAACCTGATGCCCCTGCTGCGCGCGGCCTGAGCCCGCGCAGCGCCTGTTACACACTTATTAAATCTACAACACGGAACTCTCATGGCAGACGAACAGCAACCCAACTCCCACGACCAGCAGGAAAACGCACCCAGCTTTGGCCTGCAGCGCACCTATGTGAAAGACCTGTCGCTCGAAATGCCGAATGCGCCGCAGATCTTCCTGGAGCAGGAAACCCCCACGGTCGAAGTATCGATCAATGTCGGCGGCCAGCGCCTGGCCGACACGGTGTTCGAAGCCACTGTCACCGCCACAGTCACCACGCGCGTGGATGACAAGGTCCTGTACCTGGTCGAGGCCACCCAGGCCGGCATTTTCGAGGCCGCCAACATTCCGGCCGAACAGCTCGACCCGCTGCTGGGCATCGTGTGCCCCACCATGCTGTACCCCTACCTGCGCGCCAATATCGCCGACGCGATCAACCGCACCTCGCTGCCCGCCCTGCACCTCACCGAAGTCAACTTCCAGGCGCTGTACGAGCAACGGGTCGCCCAACTCGCCGAAGAGCAAAAGAAAGACGGCCAAGCGAACTCGGGCCTTTACATCCCTCCCGGCGCAACCCGCCAATAAGCCGTTCATGGCTACCAAGGCCAGCCACAGGCGCGTCGCGGTACTGGGTGCGGGCAGCTGGGGCACGGCCCTGGCTGCGCTAGCCTGTGCACGCGCCGACACGCTGCTGTGGGCCCGCGATACCGATACTGCACACGCTGTTACGCAGCAGCACGCCAACCCACGCTACCTGCCCGGCATAACCCTCCCTGGCTCACTGCGCGCCACCAGCTCACTCGAAGACGCTGTTGCGCATGTGCTGGGCGGCACAAGCATACGGCTGATTATCCTGGGCGTGCCCGTTGCCGGCATGCCCGCGCTGTGCGACACGCTCGCCGCCCTGCTGGCCGCACATTCGCGCGAAGACGTCAGCATCGTCTGGACGTGCAAAGGCTTTCAGCCCGATTCGGGGCAGCTTCCGCATGAAATCGCCCAGACGGCCTTTGCCGGCCTGCCGGGCGTAGGGCTGGGTGTGCTGTCGGGGCCGTCTTTCGCCCGCGAGGTGGCGCAGGGCTTGCCTGTCGCACTCACCATCGCCACAACCCATCCCGCTACCGCACAAGCCGTCACAGAGGTCATGCACGGCAGCCAGGCCCGCATCTACAGCAGCCCGGATATCGTCGGCGTCGAAGTGGGTGGCGCGCTCAAGAACATCATAGCCATCGCCTGCGGCATCTCCGACGGCCTTGGGCTGGGCACCAACGCCCGTGCCGCCCTGATCACGCGCGGGCTGGCCGAAATGCAACGCCTGGGCCTTGCACTCGGTGGCTTGGCCGAAACTTTCGCCGGCCTCACCGGGCTGGGCGACCTCGTCCTCACCGCCACTGGGCCACTGTCACGCAACCGGCAGGTAGGCGTGGCCATCGGCGAAGGCAATACACTCGAACAAGCGCTGGCGGGCGGCATTACGGCCGAAGGCGCGCGCTGTGCGCGTGCCGCGCAGGCGCTGGGGCGCCGGCTGGGCGTGGACATGCCCATCACCGACGCCGTCTGTCGGGTGCTGTTCGAGGGGCTTGCGCCGCGAGATGCGGTGTCCAGCCTGTTGTCGCGTGAGGCACGGCCAGAGGCGCCGCGCTAAGCAGGCCCTGGCGCCCACTTTTCGAACTTTACAGGAACCACTTCTCATGATTGCCCACTCTCCTTCCCGCGGCCGGGCCATCCGGGCGCTCAAATGGCTGGCCGGCGCAGGCGCATTCGCACTGGCCATGTCCGCGCATGCGGCCTGGCCCGAGAAGCCGCTGCAGATGGTGGTCCCCTTTCCACCGGGCTCGTCGCCCGACACGCTGGCCCGCGCCATCGCAGAACCGCTCGCAGCCAGCCTGGGGCAGCCTGTGGTAGTCGAGAACAAGCCCGGCGCGGGCGGCAATATCGGCACACGCTACGCCAGCCGCGCCAAGCCCGACGGCTACACACTGCTGCTCACGATCAACGGCCCCATGGTGACCGCCCCGGCGCTGTACAAGAAAACGCTGGGCTACGACCCGCTCAAGGACCTCGCCCCCATTTCGCTGGTGGGCACCAGCCCCAACGTGTTGGTGGTGCCCGCCGCGTCGCCCGCCAAAACGGTGCAGGAGTTCGTCGCCGCCGCCAAGGCGCAGCCAGGCGCACTGAATTACGGCACGGTCGGGCCCGGCAGCTCGTCGCACCTGGGCATGGCCATGCTGGAGCACGCGGCAGGCATCAAGCTCGAGCAGATCCCCTATCCAGGTTTTCCGCAAGTGATAGGCGCCGTCATCAATAACGACGTGCAGGCAAGCTTCATGGTGCCCGGTATCGCCGCACCCCAGATCAACGCGGGCAAAGTGCGCGCGTTGGCCATTACCAGCCTGGAGCCCAGCGATGTGATGCCGGGCATACCCACCATGGCCTCGCAAGGGTATCCCGGCTTCGAGTCGATTTCGTGGGATGCCCTCTTCGTGCCCGCTGGCACGCCTGACGGGATCGTCAAGCACCTGAACGCCGAAATGCAGAAGATCCTCAAACGCGACGATGTGCGCCAGAAGATGGCTGCGTTGTATTTCACCCCCGCGCCATCCACGCCCGAGGGCTTGACCAACCTGGTGGTGAGCGAGAAGCAGCGCTGGGAAGCCGTGATCGAACGGCTTGGCCTATCACTGGACTAATAATCGCCCTTCAGACGGGCGGGCGCGCCTCGCAATCGCCCAGCTTTTTGCTTACACCCCGCCCTCGTAGCCGCACTGGCGCCAGGCCTCGAACACGGTTACCGCGACGGCGTTCGACAGGTTCAGGCTGCGCTGGTGGGGCATCATGGGCAGCCTGAGCCGCTGGCTGTCGGGAAAGAGCGCCTGCTGCGCCGCCGACAGCCCGGCTGTTTCGCGGCCAAACACGAACACATCACCGGGCCGCAATGGCTCTGCGCCAATCAACCGGCTGCCCTTGGTCGTCATCGCAAAGCGTCGGGCCGGGTCGCCGCCAATAGCGGCAAAAGCCAGCCCCAGACTGTCGTGCACGCGCAGGCGCGCCCATTCGTGATAGTCGAGCCCCGCCCGCTTCAGCTTTACATCGTTGAGCTCAAAACCTAATGGCCGCACCAAGTGCAGGCCCGCGCCGGTATTGGCGGCCAGACGTATGACATTGCCCGTATTGGGCGGAATTTCGGGTTCGACAAGTACGATATGAAACATGGATTCAGCCAGACTGATGCAATGAGGAAAGCGGGGTGCGACCACGCGGTGTACGCGCCAGCACCAAGCCAGTGACCGATGCCGCGCCGGCGGCCTTGAGCGCCTGCGCGGCGGCATGCAAGGTGCCCCCCGTGGTGAGGACATCGTCGACCACAGCGACAGTTGCGCCCGCCAACGGCCGCGTGCAAGCGTACAGGCCTTCAGCGGCACGCAGGCGCTCGGGCCGCGTGAGTGTGGCCTGGCGTGCGCCTTCGCGGGTTCGGCGCAGCCATTGTGATTTTACCGGCCATGCGCACTGGCGCCCAAGATAGCGCGCCAATTCGCCAGCGGGATGAAACCCGCGCCGCAGAATCGCCGTTCGCCGGGCTGGCACGGGCACCAAGATGGTGGCCGCAGCGAGCGGCGGGTTGGCAGCGCGCACGGCATCGGCGAGCAGGCCGGCCAGCATGGGCGCCATCGCGAAGCGCCCGGCCGACTTGTACTGATGAATCAGCATATCGCCCGGATCGGCATAGTCGAAGGCAGCAATAACACGATCAAAGGCTGGCGCCGGCCTGAATGACGCGCAGTCCGGGCAATCAGCGTGCTCGCGAGAGCCCGCGCTATTTGCGTATTGGCTGGCGTCTGGGTTATTCGCTTGTTCGCTGGAGTTCGGACTATGCAGCGGCGCGCAACAGCGCAGGCAGCGCGGCCCCGCCGCAGTCACGCTGTCGCGAAGCGCATCTGTGCAGGCGGGGCATAGGCTGCCGCCGTACGCGCGCTCGCCGCACAAAGGGCACGGCCCCGGCAGGCGCGCCAGCGGCGCCGCCCATGCCGCCGCCAACCACCCGCGCCGCGACACGCCATAAAACATTGCCCGTTGGCACCTGTGCGCTTGCGACGCCCCTTCGTATAAATCGCTGCGATGCGACACCCTGCCACCCGACGCCATATCAGCGTCGACCACCTCATGCGGTGACGACGCGAGCGGCCTCGCCACAGACGATAAAAGCCACGAACGCGTCATGGGTCCGGATTCGCGCCGGCGAAGTAGATAGGCCATAATGGTAGTTTTCCTGGCAGGTTGCGGGCTGCGGCCCGGGTACGCAATGCTTGGCCAGCTGCCCAGCGGGCTCGCACCGCCGTCCGCCATGTGTTCACGCGGGCGGGCGCCATCGCAGTATCTGAGCACGTCTTCCTCTCTGCCGCCACCCCGTGCGCCTAGTCATGTCACAGCCTCCTTCACTGCGTATTTCCTCTTCGGCCGTCATCCGCCAGTTCGCACGCCGCAGCCCACTGGACGCCGCCCAGTTTCTGTATGGCGAAATCGCACAGCGCATGCTGCAGCGCCTGAGCATCATTCGCATCACCCCGCAGGCGGTGCTGGACGCTGGCTGCGGCGCCGGTCATGCCATCGAACCGCTGCGCGCGCGCTACCCCGCCATGCATTACACAGGCCTGGACGCCTGCGAGGCGCTGCTGGACGTCGCACGCGAACGCTACGCGACCAAACCGAGCCTGTGGCAAAAGCTGCGCAACAAACCTACCCCGCCCGTGGCCTTCGTCTGCGGCGATCTTGGCGAACCGGTGCTGGCGCCCGAAAGCCAGGATCTTGTGTGGTCCAACATGGCACTGCACTGGCACCCTGAGCCGCACCGCGCAATTGCCGAATGGCGGCGCGTACTCAAGCCCAACTCTCTTGCCATGTTTTCCTGCCTGGGGCCGGGCTCGTTCAAAGAGCTTCGCCATGCGGCAATACAGGCGAAGCTGGGCACCGCCATGCCCGAATTCGTCGACATGCACGACTTCGGCGACCTGCTGATCGAAAACGGTTTTGCCGACCCGGTCATGGACCAGGAAACCATCACCCTTACCTACCGCACGCCTGAAAAGCTGCTGGAAGACCTGCGGATGCTGGGCGGCAACCCCAGCCTTGGCCGACGCGCCGGCCTGGCGGGGCGCGGCTGGCATCAACGTCTGCTGGATGCGCTGTCCACACAGCGCCATATCGATGGCACCATCCACCTGAGCGTAGAGGTCGCGTACGGCCATGCGTGGCGCATGGCTTCCCGACGCTTGGCTTCAGGCGAGACCCGGATTTCGATTGGCTCGATCGGGCGCGGCGTGCCCCAGGAACCCTGGGTTGAACCTCCCTCTGGCCCGCGCAAGCGCTACGACGAATAACCCAGCGGCCGCACGGATGCGGCGTGGTATCCGCAAGGATAGCAACGGCGTCGTAACGCAGCCCGCCCATCGCGGGCGGGCATGTGGCTGCGTCAGTGACTGGACTGTTTGCGCCGCGAGGAATCAATACCGAGCTGCTTGAGCTTGCGATACAAGTGCGTACGCTCGAGGCCGGTTTTCTCGGACACGCGTGTCATGCTGTGGTTTTCGCGGCCCAGATGATATTCGAAGTAAATGCGCTCGAATTCATCACGTGCGTCGCGCAGCGGCTGATCGAGCGAGATGGTGCCCAAGCGGGACTCATTGGCCGGCTGGGGGGGCTCGCCGCCCATTTCGGGCATGGGTGTTGTGGTGAGCGGCTGGTTGCGGGCCGCCTGCGACGGCACCGCGTCGGACGTACGCGACGTGGCGATAGGCGCGGCGGCAACCGGCCGCGCCAGCCCGGCTGCAATCGTCTTGAGCAGCTTTTGCAGCGTAATCGGCTTTTCGAGAAAATCGACCGCACCGATGCGTGTCGCCTCGACCGCGGTATCGACCGTGGCATGGCCGCTCATCATGATGACGGGCATGTCAAGCAGGCCCTGAGAGCTCCATTCCTTGAGCAGGCTGACGCCATCCGTGTCGGGCATCCAGATATCGAGCAGGACGAGATCGGGCCGCGCTCGCAGACGCGCAGCCCGCGCCTGCGCGGCATTTTCGGCGAGTTCTACCGTGTGCCCCTCGTCGTAGAGAATTTCGGACAGGAGTTCTCGTATACCAATTTCGTCGTCTACAACCAGAATTCTGGCCATATGGCTTCACCTATTTATTTTGCGAATTATCGTCTCGTTGCGTGACGGCGTCCAGCGCCGGCGATGAACCAGCAAGCCGCGTCAGGAGTATCGAAATGCGTGCGCCTCCCTCGCGGCGATTAGACACATCGATTTTCCCGCCATGCTCTTCAACGATTTTTTTAACTATAGCAAGTCCTAGACCTGTTCCACCCGTCTTGGTGGTGACGTAGGGCTCGAACACGCGCGTGATCACCTGCGGCGCAAAGCCGGGGCCATTATCGGACACAATCAGGCGCACCGCCGGCCGGTCCTTGCCGTCGTCGGTCGAGGTGTGGGTGAGGCGGGTCTGCACGTAAACGCGCGCCTGCTCAAAGGGCTGCTCTTGTGTGGCCGCATCGCGTGCATTGGCAAGCAGATTGTGGATGAGCTGGCGCAACTGTGTGGGATCGCCCTCGATGCGTGGCAATGCGGGGTCGAAATCGATCTCCATGCCCAGCACATGCCGCATGGTGCCATTGTTGGCGGTGCCGTGTGGATCCCAGCCGTACAGCGACAGAACATCGGCGACCAGCGCATTGAAATCGATGGGCTGCATCTGTGCGGGCGGCGTGCGTGCATACTCGCGGAAGTCGTCGACCATTTTCTTGAGCGACGCAACCTGATTGACGATAGTATCGGTGGAGCGTGTCACCATCGCCGCGTCGTCGGCCGACAATTTTCCGTCTAGTTTCATGGCCAGCCGCTCGGCGGACAACTGGATGGGCGTGAGCGGATTTTTGATTTCATGCGCCAAGCGGCGCGCCACTTCACCCCAAGCCACCGTGCGATTTGCCGAGATCACTTCGCTGATGTCGTCAAAAACCACCAGGTAACCGTTGCCGCGCCCGTCCACGCTCAGATGCGTGCCGCGGGCGAGCAAGGTGACGATATGTTTTTTCTTTTCGTTGTCTGACGCCGCTTCGAGCTCGAGTTCGAATTGCTGCTGCCAGTACAGGCGCTCCGAACCGACCGCCGTATGCGATGCGAAGGCCTGGCGTATATGTTGGGCCAGCTCGAACGCGCCATCGGCGGTTTCGAGCGGCCGGCCCTTTACGGAGCGCAGGTCCGCACGCAGGATATCTTGCGCGCCCTGGTTGAACATCGTCACGCGAAAGCCTTCATCGAACACCAGCACGCCCGACGACATATGGCTCAATACCGACTCCAGATATACGTTGGATCGCTCAAGCTGCTGTCGATTGGTTTCCACCATCTGCCGCGCCTCGTCGAGCTGGCGCGTCATAGCGTTGAACGAACGGGTAAGCTGGCCGACCTCGTCTTTCTCAGGCGGCTCGGGCAATGGGCGGTAATCGCCCACCCCTACGGCCTGGGTGCCTGCGGCCAGGGTGAGCAGCGGCCGCACAAGTCGGCGCGATACCGCCAGTGCCACCACCATGGCGGCAAACACGGCCAGGATCAGTGCTAGGGTCAGCGTGATGCCATAGAGCTTGCGCAGGCCAAGGCGCGACAGGGCCAGCTCTTGATAGTCGCGAAAGCCCTGCTGCACCTGGTTGGCGTTGCGGGCAATCTGTTCGGGTACTGCCTCTATCACCTGCAGCCAGCGAGTGTCCTGCGATACACCCAACACGCCGGTGAGGCGCTCGGGCATAGAGATCGGCACCACCACACGCAGGTGCAGGCCGGTGCCAGGCGCCTGCTGCCCGTCCTCCGGCTTCATATCGTCCGCCTCGGCGGCAGAATACGAACGGGAGACCCGCAACTGGTTCATGATGGCGGGCGGCGGCATATCCGGCAGCAATTGACCGTAGGCTGACGACGAAAACGCCACCAGGCGCCCGCTGGCGGTAAACACCATGGCTTCTGACATATTGGCGGCCTCGCGCAAGCGCGTAATGGCCAGCGCCATGTCTTCATCGCTGGCATTGGACAAGCGCGCCGCCATGTCTTTGGCGCGCGCGTTCAGCGATTCGAGCTGCGTGTCCAGGGCCGCGCGGCCAAGATTCAGGCCCGATTCGAGCGCGCTGTCGACGCGCACGTTGAACCATGACTCGATCGAGCGAGACATGAACTGCACGGACAGCACGTAAATGAGCGCCCCCGGCACGACACCGATGAGCGCGAAATAAAGTGCAAAACGGGCTGTGAGGCGTGCGCCGAACTGGCGCTTGCGAACCTGGTTGGCCAAACGCGCCGCCAGCACCACCACCCACGAGACCAGCGCCACGGCGAACACGCCGTTGAGGATGAGCAGGCTATCGTACTGCTGCGCATAGCGCGATGCATTGCCAGTAGACCAGCCGAGCAGCACCAGCAGCGCCAGCGCACTACAGGCGGCGACGACCAGCGCGATGCGCAAGCCCCAGCGTATCAGCGTTGGGGCGCGTCGACGGAGATTGTGAAGGTGAAGTCTTTCCATGGCGTAGCGAGTGACCAGGCGCTGCTGTTGTAGGCGTCGACCTGGAAGGGCCGTGCGAGCATAGAGGTATCCAGGCGCAGACGCAGCCTGCCTTGGTACTGCTTGTCGTGTTCGAACAGCTCCGTGTCGGCGACTGCCCAGCCGCGTATGTGCCGCACCAGGGAGAGGGCGTCGTCGAGCGAGGATTCGGGCAGGGACAGGTCGCCCGCGCCGGCGCGCCACTGGCGCGTCAGCGCGTTGTAGACGATGCGCCAGGTAAGCTGTTCGTCAACCACTGTTTTATCGAGCCACCACCAACGGGGCTCGATGATTTCAAGATCGGCGGTGAAATAAAGCGGCACACCCTTTTCGGCGACATTACGCACGTCGCCCGTGACGGCCATCTCGATGTCGGCATCGATATACAGTTTGCCGTCCCGCACGATGGGCTCAATGCGCACCACGCGCTCCGCTTGCGCCGGCACCTGGGAATAAGCCTGGGCCACCAGCAACAGGGACATCAGAACGGGGAGCAGGAGTCGGAGCATCAACCCACCAGGAATTTCGTAAAGGCCATACAGGGGAATGCGCTATTTTTGACGACTCACGCCTTCTTGGCAAACAGCGCATAGAAAAAACCGTCGGATGCGGCTGGTGTGGCGGCGGCATGACCTCGGTCGCGGTGATCTTCAGAGCCCTCAAGCGCGTCATGATTATGGTGATTGCCACGGTCGCTGGCGCCGCCAGGCTCACCGCCGCCGGGCGCAGGAAGAGGCAGCATCTGGCCAGGGGCTGGCAGGCGAATCGCGTCGGCATGGCGCCGTACGAAGGCCTCGGCCTGCTGCTCGCCTTCTTGCGGGAAGATGGAGCAGGTGGCGTACAGCAAGTGCCCGCCGGGTTTGACGGTTTGCCACAGCGCATCCACGATGCGCGCCTGCAACGCCGCTGTGCGCGGCACGTCTTCTTCGCGCCGCAGCCAGCGAATGTCGGGGTGGCGGCGGACAACGCCCGACGCGGTGCAGGGAACATCGGCGAGCACAGCATCGAACGGCCGCCCGTCCCACCAGGCGGCCAGGTCGGCCGCGTCGGCGCATTGCAGGTGCACATTGGGGCCATCCAGCCCCAAACGACGCAGGTTTTCGCCCACCCGCTCAAGCCGTGCCGGGTCAGCATCCAGCGCGGTGAGTTCAAGCTTGGCGCGTTCGAGCAAGTGCGCGGTTTTGCCACCAGGCGCGGCGCAGGCATCCAGCACACGCATGCCGTCGGCCACCGGCAACAGCTGCCCTGCCCGCTGTGCGGCCAGATCCTGCACCGACCACCAGCCCTCGTTGAACCCCGGGATGGCCTGCACAGGCCGCGCTTCAGCCAGCACCACGGCATCTGCACCGGCTGAGGCGGCCGCAATGCCTGCGTCACGCAGCGCGGCCTGCATGGCGGGCACGGACGAACGCCTGGCATTCACGCGCAGTGTCATGGGGCCGGGCAGGTCGGCGGCATCGAGCAGGGCCTCCCATTGCGCAGGGTAGGCCGCACGCACCTGCCCTACCCACCAGGCCGGATGGTTGTAGCGGGCTTCGGGCTGGCGGGCCGCCTGCTCCAGCAGCGCGTCGCGTTCACGCAGAAAACGGCGCAGCACGCCGTTGAGCAGTGCCTTGTAGGGCCGCATGCCGCGCTGGCGGTCGGCGGCGTGTACGGCCTGATCCACCACGGTGTGCGGGGCATAGACGGGGACATGGCGTGGCGCGGGCTCGTCACGCTGGTGGCGAGTCGCGGTATCGCCGGCACGGCTGCTGCCGGGGTGGCGGACGGCAGCATCGGCCGCCGAGGTGCTGGCGACGTAGCGCACCGCGGTATCGGCCAGCGCCAGCGCCGTCAGCATCAGGGCATCGAACAAAGGGTCGGGCGGCGTGCGGCGCACCAGCAGACGCCTGAGCTCGCGCGCCAGCCCCAGCCGCCGCATAACGTGAAAGGCAATGGCCTGCGCCGAGGCGCGCAGTGCGGCGGGCGTCTGTGCGAGGCTGTCGGACAGTGAACGCCCGGCGAGCACGTCGCGTACATTATGCGCGGCAGCCATCATGGTGTCGCTCAATGCGGCGCTGCGCGCCTGCGCTGCAGCGGCCTGCGGTGTCTTGGATTGGGGCACGGGGCGGTCAGAGTGAAATGCGGTGAATGGCCCGACTTTATCATTAATGCAGGCCGGCCTGCCCGGACACCCCTGCCACCTGTCACCCCGCCGCGCCGCATTGCGATATGGCGGCTGCGCGGGAGCACGGCGCGGCGCAGAATTCTTACGCACATCCGTAAATAGCTGTAAAATCTAGCGTTTTTTCTAATTTCCCGCTTCCAGATGTCCACTTCCCCCCGAATCGGTGTAGTCTCCCTGGGCTGCCCCAAAGCGCTGGTCGATTCCGAGCGCATTCTTACCCAGCTGCGCACCGAAGGCTATGCCATTACGCCCGAGTACAACGACGCCGATGTGGTGATCGTCAACACCTGTGGCTTCATCGACAGCGCCAAGGCGGAATCGCTGGATGCCATTGGCGAGGCCATTGCGGAGAACGGCAAGGTGATCGTCACGGGCTGTATGGGCGTGGACGAATCGCTCATCCGCAATGTACACCCCGCCGTGCTGGCCGTTACGGGCCCACAGCAGTATGAACAAGTGGTGCGCGCGGTACACGAGGTTGTGCCCCCAAAGCGCGATCACGACCCCTATGTAGACCTGGTGCCGCCCCAGGGCATCAAGCTCACGCCCCGCCACTACGCATACCTCAAGATCTCCGAGGGGTGCAACCACCGCTGCAGCTTCTGTATCATTCCATCGATGCGCGGCAACCTGGTCAGCCGGCCGATCGGCGACGTCATGGGTGAGGCCGAGCGCCTGGTGAAGGCCGGCGTCAAAGAGTTGTTGGTTATTTCACAAGACACCAGCGCCTACGGCGTAGACGTGAAGTTCCGCACCGGCTTCTGGAACGGCAAGCCGATCAAGACGCACATGACGCAACTAGCCGCCGCCCTGAGCGATTTCGGCGTGTGGACGCGGCTGCATTATGTGTACCCCTACCCGCATGTGGACGAGGTCATCCCACTGATGGCCGAGGGCAAGATCCTGCCCTATCTCGACATCCCCTTCCAGCATGCCAGCCCTCGCGTACTCAAGGCCATGAAGCGCCCCGCCTTTGAAGACCGCACGCTGGCCCGCATCAAGGCCTGGCGCGAGGCCTGTCCCGACCTGACGCTGCGCTCGACATTCATTGTGGGTTTTCCGGGCGAAACCGAAGAAGACTTCCAGTACCTGCTGGACTGGATGAGTGAGGCGCAACTGGACCGGGTGGGCTGTTTTCAGTATTCGCCGGTGGAGGGCGCGGCCGCCAATGCGCTGGCCGATCCGGTGCCGGACGAGGTCAAACAGGAACGCTGGGACCGCTTCATGGCGCACCAGCAGGCGATTTCCACCGCCCGCCTGGCCACAAAGATCGGCCGCGAAATCGATGTGCTGATCGACGAGATCGACGACGACGGCCCCATCGGCCGCTCGTCTGCGGACGCGCCCGAGATCGACGGCAACGTGTTCATCAACACCAACCGCACGCTCAAGCCCGGCGACATGGTGCGCGTGCGCGTGACTGATTCTGACGAATACGACCTGTACGGGGACGACCTCGCGGCTTGAGGTGGGGCCGCATATGCGTCGGCGCACGTGATTCAGTGGTCACCACAAAAGGGCGTATGCCGACCTGTTCTAGGCCGTCCGCTGAAACAGGCCGCTGCCCAGGCGCACGACTGCGCCAGAAAGCTCCAGATCGAGCAGTGCGACGTTGACGGTGCTGACGTCCAGACCCGATCGGGCGGCAAGGACATCGATGTGTACGGGGTCATACGCCAAGGCAACGAGCACTTTTCCGGCGTCGCTGCTGGCTGCCAGCGAGGCACCACCCAGCGCCGCGGCCCCCACAACGGCGGTTTCGCCAACCCCTGCATTGCGCCGCGGCGCCGCTGGAGCGGCTGACGCAGGCGCTACTTCACGTGCGGCGCCTGACGCTGCGAACATATCGGCCTGCCCGTCCTGCGCGCCGCGTAATGTCGATGACGTGAGCGGACGGGCCTGCCGAGGCATGCCCAGTTCTTCGAGGATATCCTGGCCGGATTCGACCAGGCGAGCGCCCTGGCGGATCAGCGCGTGGCAGCCGCGCGAGAGCGGCGAATGGATGGAGCCCGGGATAGCGAACACTTCGCGGCCGAACTCGGAGGCCAGGCGGGCAGTGATCAACGAACCACTCTGGCGCGCCGCCTCGACCACCAGCACACCGCGCGACAGGCCCGCCACCACCCGGTTGCGCAGGGGGAAGTTGTATTTGAGTGCGCGCATGCCCATGGGAAACTCGGATACAAGCGCCCCTGCGGCGGCAATACGATGCGCCAGGGCCCGATTGGCGGCCGGGTAAACGATATCGATGCCCGTGCCCAGCACCGCCACAGTGCTGCCGCCCGACGGGCAGGCTTCCAAGGCCCCCTCGTGGGCGGCGGCATCCACCCCCTGGGCCAGGCCGCTCACCACGCACCACCCCTGCCCAGCCAAGTGCCGTGCGAAGGCCCGGGCATTGTCCAGCCCGCCGGGCGTGGCGCTGCGCGCACCCACTACGGCAATCGACGGACGGGACAGCAGGGAGGCATCGCCATTGACGTACAGCAGCACCGGTGGATCATGCGTATCGAGCAACGCGGGCGGGTACGCGGCATCGGCGAGTGTGAGGACATGATGGCCGGGCTCGTCAGCCCAGACCAGTGCGCGCTCAATGGAACGCGCCGCGAGCTCAGGCGGCTCGCCGCGCATCTGCGCCACCAGCTCCGCCGGCACTACCCGCGCCAGCGCCCCCATCGAGGCCCCGTAGATCTCCTGCGGCAGCCCGAACACCGCCAGCAGCCGGCGCGCGTCCGCACTGGACAGCCCAGGCTCCATGGAGAGACGCAGCCAGGCGGACAGCTCGGTTTGGGAGAGGGAAGAAGGCATTGAAAGGGCAGGAACGAGGTTGGAACAAAAGCAAGAAAAGCCGCCGACGACACAACAAAGCAGCAAGGACGCCGTACCCGCCGGAGGCGGTACGCCACGATCGAAGCAAGGCCGAACCGCGGCAAGGCCGCAACCTAGCCACAGCACGGCCACAGCAGCGCCACAGCAAACCAGCGGCAAGGCAACCCCGGCAGCGATCGAACCCCTGCCGGGTGTTCGCGACGAGACGCTGAAACAGCAGAGTAGTTTGCCACGAAATGTGAACCAAATGCGCACAGAAGCGGTCAAAATGACAGCTTTGATTTATCATATAAGCTTGATTCAAATCGGTTTTCGGATATCCCCACATGGCTCTCCTTCCTATCCTTCGCTACCCGGACCCACGCCTGCACACGGTGGCCAAGCCGGTGCAGGTAGTTGACGATCGCATTCGTCAACTGGTTCGCGACATGGCCGAAACCATGTACGCGGCGCCCGGCGTGGGGCTGGCCGCCACGCAGGTCGACGTCCACGAGCGCGTGGTCGTGATTGATGTGTCCGAAAACGGCGACGACTTGAAAGTTCTCATCAACCCCGAAATCACCTGGAAAAGCGACGACACCCAGGTATACGAAGAAGGCTGCCTGTCTGTGCCCGGCGTGTATGACGAAGTCAAACGCGCAGCGCGTGTGCACGTCAAGGCGCTGAACGAAAAGGGGCAGGCCTACGAATTCGAGGCCGAGGGGCTGTTGGCCGTCTGTGTGCAACACGAACTCGACCACCTGATGGGCAAGGTATTCGTCGAATATCTCTCTTCCCTCAAACAGGGTCGCATCAAAACCCGCCTGCGCAAGCAAGAGCGCGAAGCGTTGCGCGCCTGACGCCGGCCATGCGCATCGTTTTCGCCGGCACCCCCGAATTCGCCCGCCAGGCGCTGAGCGCCATTCTCGACGCGGGCCACGACGTCCCCCTCGTGCTCACTCAACCCGACCGGCCCGCCGGCCGGGGTCTCAAACTCACGCCCAGCCCGGTCAAGGCGGCCGCGCTGGCGGCAGGCATCCCCGTTTGCCAGCCGCGCAGCCTGCGTCTGGACGGCAAGTATCCGGACGAAGCCGCCGAGGCACGCGACGCGCTGCAGCAGGCGGCGCCCGCGCTCATGGTGGTGGCCGCCTACGGCTTGCTGTTACCGCAGTGGGTGCTCGATCTGCCCACATATGGCTGCTTCAACATCCATGCCAGCCTGCTGCCGCGCTGGCGCGGCGCCGCGCCCATCCAGCGTGCCATCGAAGCAGGCGACACCGAAACCGGCATCACCATCATGCAGATGGACGCCGGCCTGGACACCGGCGACATGCTGCTGGTGCATAGGCTGCCGATCACCATCGGCCACACCGCCGCTCGCCTGCACGACGAACTCGCGGCCTCGGGCGCGCAAGCCATTGTCGACGCCATTGCCGCACTCGAACGAGGCGCCCTCAAGGCCAGCCCGCAACCGGCCGACGGCGTCACCTACGCCGCCAAGCTCAGCAAGGCTGAAGCCGCTCTGGACTTCTCGCAGCCCGCAAATGTGCTGGCACGCCGCGTGCGCGCCTTCAACCCAGTGCCAGGCGCCACGCTGCGCCTGCCGGGCCTGGCAGAGCCCGTCAAGGCGTGGCAGGCTGTCGCGCTGCCTGCCACGGCGTCGGCTGCATCACCGGGCAGCGTGCTCAACGCCAGTGACGAGGGGGTGGATATCGCCACGGCTGATGGCGTCCTACGCATCACCGAACTGCAAAAGGCCGGCGGAAAACGCCAGCTCGCCGACGTGTTCATCCGCGGCTGGCAGCCCTGAGCAGCCGGGTAACGCACTGCAAAACCGGTGCGCAACCGGCATAAAATGGATGATTGCGGGCGTGCGGCGTCACATGCCGCAAACCAGTACCGCACGTGCCACAGGGCTGCCATCATCCCGCCCAAGCAGTGCAGCGACATATCAACGGATAACAGGACGAGACCATGCCATTGCCCAGTAAAGTCAAAATTGTCGAAGTTGGCCCGCGCGACGGCCTGCAGAACGAAAAAGCCTTCATCGACACCGCTGTAAAAATCGCCTTTGTGGACCGCCTGACCGACGCCGGCTTTCCCAATATCGAGGCGGCGTCGTTCGTATCGCCCAAATGGGTGCCGCAGATGGCCGACGGGGCAGAGGTGATGGCAGGCATCCGGCGCAAGCCCGGCACCCTCTATTCGGCCCTCACGCCCAATATGAAAGGCTTTGAGGCGGCGCTGGCCGCGCGCGCAGACGAGGTCGTGATCTTCGGCGCCGCCAGCGAAGCGTTCTCACAGAAGAACATCAATTGCTCAATCGCCGAATCCATCGCCCGCTTCGAGCCTGTGGCGCAGGCCGCCAAACAAGCCGGGCTGCGTCTGCGCGCCAGCATCAGCTGTGCGCTGGGCTGCCCTTACCAGGGCGAGGTGCCCGTCGAGTCCGTGGTAGACGTGGCAAGGCGCTTTGCGGCGCTGGGCTGCGATGAGATCGACGTGGCCGACACGATCGGCGTCGGCACGGCCGCGCAGGTCGGCCGCGTCATGCGCGCAGTTACCGACGTCATTGATCCGGCGCGCGTCTCGGGCCATTTCCACGACACCTACGGCCAGGCGCTGGCCAACATCCTGGCCGCCATGGAAGCCGGCATCTCCATCTTCCACAGCTCGGTGTCGGGCCTGGGCGGCTGCCCCTATGCCAAGGGCGCCACCGGTAACGTGGCAACCGAAGATGTGCTGTACATGATGCACGGCTTGGGCATCGAAACCGGCGTCGACCTGAACGCCGTGGTTGAGGCTGGCCAGTGGATTTCCCAGCATATGGGCCGCAAGGGCGCCAGCCGCGCCGGCAATGCGCTGGCCGCGCGGCAGGCGGCGTAATCGTGTTTCCGGGGTTTCAAGCGCCCGATGCGCAAGCGCGCGCGCAACTTCTGGCCGAACTGGCCCCCCTGCCTCTGCAAGGCAAGGCCTGGCCTACCTGGATCAAAGTGCTGGCCGTTGTGGTGCTGACGCTGATCGGGCTCAAGATCGGCCAGATCGCCGCCAGCCCGCTCGGGCAAAACATCAGCCCGGCTGTCAGCGCCAGCATTGTGCTGTGTTTCGCAGGGTTGATCGTGCTGGCGCGCTACATGATCGTGTCACAGACAAGCATCACCGAAAGCGGCATCGAACAAACCTGGCTGGGCAAGCGCGAAATCGCCTGGGACCAGATCCAGTACGCCAAGTTTATCCCGCTGGTGGCCTCGAAGCGCCTGGTGTGCTTCCCGGCACGGGGGCGACCTGTCGTTTTCCAGGCCGGCACAAGAGAACTGCAGATCGCCTTTGCCCGCATCGCCCTGGCCTATCGCCGCAGGCGATGATAGCAGGGCGGGCGCAACGCCCGCCCTATTCACCCCAGTCCGCGACACCCGCAGTGGCAGGGCGGCCGCGCCCTTACATCAGCGTATCGGCAGCCCATACATCAGGCCGCCGTTGGTCCATTGTGCATTGAGGCCGCGCTGGATCTTGAGTGGGCTGCCCTGCCCGACATTGCGCTCGAAGCTTTCGCCGTAGTTACCGACCTGCTTGATGATGTTGTAGGCCCATTTTTCGTCCAGGCCCATGTTTTTGCCAGCGCCCTCGGTCACACCCAGCATGCGGCGGATATTGGGGTTTTCGCTCTTGAGTTGATCATCCACGTTCTGGGACGTGACGCCTAGCTCTTCGGCGCCGATCATGGCCTGCAGCGACCATTTCACGATATTGAGCCATTTGTCGTCGCCCTGGCGCACGAACGGCCCCAGCGGTTCTTTGGAAATAATCTCGGGCAGCACCAGGTAGTCGTCGGGCTTGGCGAGTTTAGAGATGCGGATGGACGCCAAGCCCGAGGCATCGGTGGTAAAGACATCGCAGCGCCCGGCGGCAAAGGCATTGACCACCTCATTGAACTGCTCGATGACAACCGGCTTGTACTCAACCTTGTTGGTGCGCGCCCAATCGGCCATGGTGTTTTCGTTGCTGGTGCCAGTCTGCATGCACACCGAAGCGCCACTGATTTCTTTGGCACTCTTCACGCCCAGCGACTTGGGCACCAGAAAACCCTGGCCATCGTAAAAATTGATGCCGGCCGATATCGCCCCCAACGCAGTATCCCGTTGCTGGGTGACCGTTGTATTGCGCGCCAGCAGGTCGATTTCGCCTGACTGCAGCGCCGTAAAACGCTGCTGGGAATTGAGAGGCACCGCCTTGAACTTGGCGGCGTCGCCCAGCACGGCCGCGGCAACAGCCCGGCACATGTCGACATCCAGGCCTTGCCAGGTGCCCTTGGCATCGGGCGCGGAAAAGCCTGCAAAGCCGGTGGTGACGCCGCAATTGACGACGCCGCGCTGCTTGACGACATCCAGCGTGTCTGCCTGTGCGGCTTGCAGGCCTGCCAGCGCCAGGATGGCGCCCAGGGCATAGTTGATGGTGCTGCGTTTGCGCATGGGGTTCCCCCTGAAATGAATGAGATTCATGGCGCGCCGAACCGCAACACGACTGGCCGGCGACCGGCTTTTTCGTCGATGTTACCCCAAAGCATCCCCGACGCGCCTTGGCGCGGCGGCCAAGGGCCCGCGTGCGCACTGCCTGCGCCGTGCCCCTTCTCTGCACCCGACCTCCCCGCACTCGACCATTACGGACGACGATGCGGCTGGACTTAATCGTAGCTCCTCAGGTCATCAATCACTTTGCCATCGTTAGGCAGGGTGCCTGGCAGCACAGGCTCGATTACGGCGCGCAGCTTGGTGAGTTCGCGCACCGATTCGGCCACGCGGGCCAGGATATCCTGCCCGGGCGCGTCCATTTCTGCTTTGAGCACCATCACATCATTGCCCATGCTGCCGCTTACCTCCAGCCGCGCCTTGCGCACCTCGGGGTGGCGGCGCAACACACCCGCAACCTGAGCCGGGTGTACGAACATGCCGCGCACCTTGGTGGTCTGATCGGCCCGCCCCATCCAGCCTCGGATGCGCAGGTTGCCGCGCCCGCAGGACGATGCGCCCGGCATGACAGCGGATAGATCACCGGTACCGAAGCGGACGAGCGGGTAGTCGGGATTGAGCGTCGTCACGACGACTTCGCCTACTTCACCATCGGGCAACGCCTGGTTGGTACCCGGTCGTACGATCTCCAGAACGATGTCTTCATTCACCACCAGCCCCTCGCGCGCGGAGGTTTCGTAGGCCATCATGCCCAAGTCGGCACTGCCGTAGGCTTGGTAGCCATCTATGCCTCTCTCGGCAAACCAAAGACGCAGCGACGGCGTGAAAGCTTCACCCGAAAACAGCGCGCGTTGCAGCGAAGGGAGCGCCACCCCCATCTGCCCGGCCTTTTCAAGAATGATGCGCAGGAAGCTGGGCGTACCAACGTAACCGTCTGGCTGCAGATCCGCGATCGCCTGGACCTGCAGCTCTGTCTGGCCGACGCCACCCGGAAATACGGTGCAGCCCACGGCGTGGGCGGCGGTCTCCATCATCGACCCCGCAGGCGTGAAATGATACGAGAAGCAGTTGTACACCAAGTCGCCAGGCCTGAAGCCCGCCGCATACAGCGAGCGCGCAAATCCCCAGTAATCGACGCGGCGGCTCTCGGGCTCGTAGATGGGCCCTGGCGATGCGAACACTCGTGCTGCCTCGCCCCAACCGATCGCCGAATAACCGCCAAAGATGCGCGCAACCGGCGACATCCCCGACGCGCCATTGGCCTGGCGCGCGGCGAGCTGGGCCTGCAGCAGTTCACTTTTGCGCAACACAGGGATGCGCTGCAAGTCTGCACGCGAGCGGATGCTGTCCGTCTCTACGCCCTGCAACTGCGCGGCGATAGCCGGCGCGCGCCGGCATGCCCGCGCCAGGGCCTCGGGCAGCCGCTCGAACAGCAGGCGTTCACGCTCAGTGCACGCCAGGGTTTCCCGCTCTTCGTAATAACTTTCCATGGCTCATCCTTACTTGCGGCCAACCCCCGCCTATGGCGCGCGACATCTGCGCACCCGAAGGCGTGTCCCCACGGCCGCCGCCTTACGCCAACCAGCGTTTGCGGCGGCGGTAGAACTTGGTATCCCGAAAGCTCTTGCGCTCTCCGCTCGATACCCCCAGGTAAAATTCCTTCACATCTTCGTTCTCGGCCAGCACCGACGCCTGGCCATCCATCATCACCCGCCCGTTTTCCAGGATGTAGCCGTAATCGGCATACTTGAGTGCGATATTGGTGTTCTGCTCTGCCAGCAAAAAACTGACGCGCTCGCGTTGATTCAAGCCGCGCACGATCTCGAAGATCTCTTCCACAATCTGCGGCGCAAGCCCCATCGAGGGCTCATCCAACAGAATCATGCTTGGGTCGGCCATCAGTGCACGGCCGATTGCGGTCATCTGCTGCTCCCCGCCCGAGGTATAGCCGGCCTGGCTGGCGCGGCGCTGCTTCAGCCGCGGAAAATACTGATACACACGGTCCAGCGAGGCCGACAGGTCTCCCCGGCTCAAGCGCCGCGTGTAGGCGCCGGTGAGCAGGTTTTCCTCTATCGTAAGGTGCGCAAAACAATGCCGCCCCTCCATCACCTGTACCACGCCGCGCTTGACCAGGTCGGCCGGCGTCAGGCTGTCGATGCGCTCGCCGCGATAATCAATATTGCCCTTGGTGACATCGCCGCGTTCGGCGCGCAGCAGATTGGACACCGCGCGCAACGTGGTGGTCTTTCCGGCGCCGTTGGCACCCAGAAGCGCCACGATGCTGCCCTCGGGCACACACAGCGAGACGCCCTTGAGTACCAGGATCACGTGGTTATAGATCACCTCGATGCCGTTGACATTGAGCAGGATGCGCCCTTCGGCGGAGGGGGCATCGGTAGGGTTGAGGTTCGCACTCATGGGTTTCCTGCCTGTATTCCTGTTTACCGTATCGCGGGACGCGGCAAGTGCCTTCGCCGCGCCCCTTGAAGCGTCACCCGCTTGCGTCCCGGCTATGACATCGCGCCGATCACGACTCCTTGGCGCAGTCACGCTGCGTCAGTTTCTTCTCCTGGGCGTACTTGGCACCCAGCGATTCCACCAGCGGCCGCACGTATTTCTTCTCGGAGCGGTACCAGTCGGAGACCACGTTGTACTTCTTGCCGTCCCACTGAATCACGCGCGCCGCATCGTCGCCCATGTGGTCCGCGCAGCTGGTTTTTACCGGCACCATCAGGTTGGCAAAACCCAGCTCCTTGAGCCGCTCTTCTGTCAGGTTCAGGTGCTCCAGCCCCCACTGCACCTGCTCCGGCGTCATGTGCTTACCCTTGCCGAACTTTTCCTGTGCGGCGCGGATGGCCTCGACCTGCAGCATGGAAATCATCATGCCGCGTGTATGGCCAATAGAACCGAAGGAGCTCTTGGCGCTGTCCGTGCCCAGGCCCTTTTCATACACATATTTTTTTACGTCGTCGTGCACGCGGCCATGGCTGGCGCTATTGTGGATGGTGACACCGTTGTAGCCCTTGGCAATGTCGCCCAAGTCGCGCACATCATGCTCAGACGCCGCCCACCAGATGCCGTACATCTTGTCGCGCGGATAACCGACAGCCTGCGCTTCGCGGATGGCGGTGGGTGTCATGATGCCCGCGCTCCACAGCAATACATAGTCTGGACGCTCCTTGCGTATCTGCAGCCAGGTCGACTTCTGCTGCACGCCTGGTGCGGTGACTGGATAGAGCTGCAAGGTATAGCCATTGGCCTTGGCACGCGACTCCAGCAGCGGGATAGGCTCTTTGCCGAAGGGCGAATCGTGATAAACGAGTGCAATCTTCTTGCCCTTGAGCTTGTCTTCGCCGCCCAGCTTTTTGGCGATGTCCTGGATCATTACGTCGGCCGCGGTCCAGTATGTGCCCAGCAGCGGGAAATTCCACTTGAACACGGTGCCATCGGCCGATTGCGACAGGCCATAGCCCACCGTCAATACGGAGACGTGGTCCTGGAAAGCCTTATCCGTAACCGCAAAGGTGATGCCAGTGGACTGCGTATCGAAACTGGATGCGCCGCCGTTGGCGCCCTTCAGGCGTTCATAACACTCAACACCCTTGTCGGTGGCGTAGGCGGTCTCGCATTCCTCGTACACAATCTTCACGCCATTGATGCCGCCGTCACGCTCATTGACCAGCTTCAGGTAGTCCATTTTGCCGTCAGCCCAAGGGATGCCCAGCGGTGCGAACGAGCCCGTGCGATACGCCAGCAAGGGAATGAACTGCGTTTCTTGCGCTGAGGCGGCCGCGGGCAGCACGGCACCCGCCACCGCGGCGCCCAGCGCAAGTGCGGAAGCAGCCGCTGCGAACGAAAATCGTGGTTTCATCTCCAGTCCTCCTGATGGTGTCTGATGCACCGTTTGTTGTGGCGGACAATGCCCGCCGGTTGTCATGCTGAAAGTTGCCACCGCACCGCGCTTCAGTGCGGGAACGGCCAGATGCGCAATTTTTCTTTTCCGATGCTCCAGAGCCTGGCCAGGCCATGCGGCTCGACGATCAGGAAAAACACGATCAGCGCCCCGAACACCATGTGCTCGATGTGCGAGGCCACGTCAACCGGAATGCTCAGGCCCACCAGGTGCGGCGCATTTGTAAGGAACACCGGCAGCAGCACCATGAAAGCCGCGCCGAAGAAGCTGCCTACGATAGAGCCGAGCCCGCCGATAATGACAATAAACAGCAGCTGCAGCGAGCGGGTGAGGTCGAAGGCCAACGGCTCCCAGGAACCGAGGTGGACATACGCCCACAATGCGCCGGCGACGCCTATGTAGAAGGAACTGACCGCAAAAGCTGTGAGCTTGGCATAGACTGGCCGGATGCCGATGACGGCGGCGGCAACGTCCATATCGCGGATGGCCATCCATTGGCGGCCAATGGCGCCGCGCACGAGGTTCTTGGCCAGCAGCGCAAAAACGATCACAAACACCAGCACGAAGAGATAGCGCTGCACCGGCGTCTGCACCGGCAGGCCAAATGCGCTCAGTGCCGGAACCGACACGTTGCCTGAGGAAGAATAGTTGGTGAAGAAGGGTATACGCAGGAAGGCCCAGTCAATGAAGAACTGTGCCGCCAGCGTCGTAACGGCCAGATAGAGCCCGCGTATACGCAGGCTGGGCACGCCGAACACCACGCCCACCAACGTCGCAAAGACGCCCCCGAGCAGAATCTGCGCCACCAGCGGCAGGCCCGGTAGACGTACACCAAAATTCCACGCCGCATAGGCGCCCACCGCCATGAACGCACCAGAACCAATGGAAATCTGGCCGCAATAACCCACCAGGATGTTGAGCCCGATCGCGGCGAGCGACAGGATCAGGAAGGGGATGAGGATGGCCTGCAGAAAATAGCCCGATGCCAGGGCCGGCACGAGCAGAAAGGCCGCCGCCAGCAAGGCCAGCATGAAGACGCGGTCTTGACGGATGGGGAAAATCTGCTGGTCGGCGCGGTAGCTGCTTTTGAACTGGCCGTTTTCGCGATAGTACATAATCGGATCCCGCTCTGCCGGCGCCCGCCCTGTGCGTGCGCCTGGATGGATTTGAAAGAGTGACCTTGTCTATACCCGGTCGATGATCTTTTCGCCGAACAGCCCCTGCGGACGGAACAGCAGGAAAACCAGGGCCAGCATGTAGGCAAACCAGATCTCGATGCCACCGCCTACGAAGGGCCCCAGATACACCTCAGACAGTTTCTCGCCCACGCCGATGAGCAAACCACCCACGATGGCGCCCGGCACAGAGGTGAGCCCGCCCAGGATGACCACCGGCAAAGCCCGCAGCGCCGCTGTGGACAGTGTGAACTGCACGCCAAACTTCGACCCCCACACCACCCCGGCCACCAGCGCCACCAAGCCCGCGACCGTCCATACCACGACCCAGATGCGGTTCAGTGGAATACCGATGGACTGCGCCGCCTGGTGATCATCGGCCACTGCGCGCAGCGCGCGGCCCACCGCCGTAAACTGAAAAAAGAAGGCCAACACTGTCACCAGCGCCGCCGCCACCACGGCCGCGGTAAGGTCTTCCAAACTGATAAGCACACCGCCCTCGAACATCGACTCCAGAATCAAGGCGGGATCCTTGGGCATACCCACGTCGATGGTATAGACGCTGCTGCCAAAGACCAGTTGGCCAAAGCCATCGAGCAGATAACTGATGCCGATGGTCGCCATCAGCAGCGTCGTGCCTTCCTGGTTGACCAGATAGCGCAGCACCCAGCGCTCGACCAGCACGGCAATTGCCCACATGAACAGCGCCGTCACGACGAAGGCGAGCACATTACCCAGCAGCTTGCTTTCCACACCCAGCGAAGCGGGAATCCACTCCGACATGCGCGCCATGCACAGGGCTGCGATCAACACCATGGCGCCCTGCGCAAAATTGAATACACCCGAGGCCTTGAAGATGAGCACGAAGCCCAATGCCACGAGGGCATACAGCATCCCCGTCATCAGCCCACCGATCAGGGTTTCCAGAAAAAATGCCATGCCAGTCTCCGCAGATTCAGTGGCTCGCGCCGAGATAGGCGCGTATCACTTCGGGATTGCCGCGCACATCGTCCGGCGAGCCGTCGCCGATCTTGCGGCCATAGTCCAGCACCACGACGCGATCAGAGATATCCATGACCACGCCCATGTCGTGCTCAATGAGCACGATGGTGGTGCCGTATTCGTCGTTCACATCGAGGATGAAGCGACTCATGTCCTGCTTTTCCTCGATATTCATGCCCGCCATGGGCTCATCCAGCAGCAGGATGCGCGGCTCCATCGCCAGCGCGCGGCCAAGATCCACACGCTTTTGCAGGCCATAGGGCAAGCGGCCCACAGGTGTCTTGCGATGCGCCTGGATTTCCAGGAAATCGATGATGTTCTCGACGAACTCGCGATGGGCGATTTCTTCGCGCTCCGCTGTCCCCAGCCGCAGCGCCTGCGCCAGCACGCCGCTTTTCATGCGCAGGTTGCGCCCTGTCATGATGTTGTCCAGCACGCTCATGCCTTTGAACAAGGCCAGGTTCTGGAAGGTGCGCGCAATGCCCATCTCGGCAGCCCGGCGCGGGTTCATCCGCGTGAAGCGCTCGCCGCGCAGTTGGATCTCACCATCCTGCGGCGTGTACACGCCATTGATCACATTCAGCATAGAGCTTTTGCCCGCGCCGTTTGGGCCAATGATGGCGCGGATCTCATGCTCGCGCACATTGAACGAAATATCCGTGAGCGCCTTGACGCCGCCGAAAGCCAGCGAGATGTTTTTCATATCGAGGACAACCTCCCCGATGCGGTCTTCCCTGACGGTCTGAGTCATCATGCGGCCTTTCTCTTTTCGACGACGGGCCTGGCGACGGGATACATCGTGGCGCCGGCGATCACCAGGTCGGCGGCGATGCGGCCGGTGCGTCCATCCTCGAACTTCACCTCGGTTTCGATGTATTGGCGTTCCTTGCCCGCAAACAGTGCCTCCACCAACACGGCGTACTTCTGCGCGATGAATCCGCGGCGCACTTTGCGGGTGCGCGTCAGCTCGTCATCATCGGGATCCAACTCCTTGTGCAGGATCAGGAAACGCGCTACCTGTGAACTACCCAACTGCGCGTCCGCGGCCAGATCGGCATTGACGTGGTTGACGCAATCCCGGATCAATTCGTACACCTCGGGCTTGGCCGCTAAATCGGTATAGCCCGCATAGGGCAGCCCGCGACGCTCGGCCCAGTTGCCTACCGCCTCCAGGTCGATATTGATGAAGGCGCACACCTGCTCCATGCCGTTGCCGAAGGCGACCACCTCTTTGATGTAGGGGTAGAACTTGAGCTTGTTCTCGATGTATTTGGGGGCGAACAGACTGCCATCAGCCAGCTTGCCCACATCTTTGGCCCGATCGATGATCTTGAGCTGCCCGTCGTGATCCAGGAAACCTGCATCGCCCGTGTGAAACCAGCCGTCTGCGGTAAAGGCTTCGGCGGTGGCTTGCGGGTTGCGGTAGTAGGCGGTGAACAAGCCCGGGCTGCGCAGCTGGATTTCACCGGTGTCGGCCACGCGGATATCTACCCCCCTGACCGGGGGGCCCACGGTATCGGCGCGCACATGGCCGTCGGCCTGCACACAAACGAACACCGACGTTTCCGTGGAGCCATACAACTGCTTGAGGTTCACACCGATGGAGCGGTAGAACTCGAACAGATCGGGGCCGATGGCCTCGCCAGCGGTGTATGCAATACGCACACGGCTCATGCCAAGCGTGTTGCGCAGCGGGCCGTAGACCAGCAGATTTCCCGCGCTGTACTTGATGCGATCCCACAGGCCTACACGGGTGTCGCCATCGAGGATGCGCACGCCAACGCGGCGCGCCAGCGCCATGCACCGGCGAAACAGCGCGCGCTTGATGGCCCCTGCGTCTTCCATGCGTATCATCACGTGCGTCAGCAAACCTTCCAGCACGCGGGGCGGCGCAAAATAATAGGTGGGACCGATGTCTCGCATGTCGATCGCCACCGTCTCGGGCGACTCGGGATGGTTGACGGTAAAGCCCGTCACCAGAAACTGCGTATACGAAAACATGTTCTGGCCGATCCAGGCCGGCGGCAGGTAGGCCAGCACGTCTTCATGATCGGTGAGCCGCTCCATGTCCTGGATGACGCGGGCGCGATCAATGAGCGCATGATGCGACAGCACGACGCCCTTGGGCTTGCCTGTTGTGCCAGAGGTATAGAACATTGCCGCCGGGCTATCGGGGCGAATGGTGGCCATCGCATCATCAACGTGATTGGGATGCTGCAAGCCATATGCGCGCCCTGCTTCCTGCAGCGCATCGAACGACTGCAGGTTGGCTTCGACATAGTTGCGCAGGCCGCGCGGGTCGTCGTATACCACCTTTTGCAGATCGGGGCACTGCGGCGCGATCTCCAGCATCTTGTCGACCTGCTCCTGGTCTTCGACCACGGCGATGCGGATGGCTGCATCCTGCATCACATATTGCATCTCCTGGGCGATAGCATCCTGGTACAGGGGCACGGGTATCGCGCCAATGCATTGCGCGGCCATCATGGCAAGATACAGCCGCGGGCGGTTTTCACCGACCACTGCGACGTGCTCGCCAGGTTGCACGCCCAATGCCGCGAGGCCGTTGGCCACTTCGCGCACTTGTTGCGCCAGTTCGGCCCAGGTCATCGTTTGCCAGATGCCCAGATCCTTCTCACGCATGGCGGGCCGATTGCCGCGCACGGCCGCGTGATGCATCACCAGCGCCGGGAAAGTCTCCGGCTGTGCTGACTGCGTAGACATAATCTGCGCCACGTTGTCTCCTCCTTCCTGCCGGCGTACCGGCCGCGCGGGCCGGCGCTGTTGCCGGGGCACGGACGGTATGATGTACAGGGTTGTGCTGCCTTATCTTCTTTTGCTCTGCTTGTTGCGTTGCTTGTTGCGTTGCGGCGTGTACGTATTGCAGTGCGCGTTGTATGACCTGTCGGCATAGATGCCGCAATCATCGTTGCGGCACATGTTTTGTCGTCCGCCACCCCGCCTGCCGTTGTCTCGCCTGCTGTTTTTCTTCTCTGTGCCTGATAAGGTATAAGCTGCGATTCTATTCAACTGTCACCGACATGACATTCACCGTTTTACTAGGGTAAATCCTCATGCCCCCGAAAGAATCCCTGCGCGATACCGCGGCCTGGTTTTCGCTGCTCGACCCAACGCAGCAAGAGCGTGTACTGCGCGATGTCCAGTTCACACAGTACCCTGCGGGCGCCATTGTCGAGCACAAGGGCGGCCAGGCCTGGGCATGGATAGGCGTGCACAGCGGGCTGATCAAAGTATCGGTGTCGAACGCCGACGGCAAGATGGCGTCGCTCACTGGGGTGCCCGCGGGCGGCTGGATAGGCGAAGGTTCGCTGCTCAAGCATGAGGCACGCAAATATGATGTCGTTGCGCTGCGCGACAGTGTTATCGCGCGCCTGCCCGAAGCCAGCTTCAACTGGCTGCTCGACAACAGCATCCCGTTCAATCGATATCTGCTGCACCAGCTCAACGAACGCGTCGGCCAGTTCATCGGCAAGGCCGAGCATGACCGCCTGCTGGCCGCCGATGCGCGCGTGGCACGCTGCCTGGCTGAACTCTTCAACCCGCTGCTGTATCCAGGCAAGGGCGAAATGCGGCTCGATATTACACAGGAAGAGATCGGCTACCTGGCGCGCACCTCGCGCCAACGCACCAATCAGGCCCTGGGCGCGCTCGAGGCTGCGCGTCTGGTAAAGGTGGAGTATGGCGCCGTACAGGTACTGGACCTCGAAGGCCTGAAGGCATACGGCATCTGACGGCACGCCCGGTACGCACATGCGCATGCACTTGCACATGTACATGTACATGCGCCGCCACGCTACGTCCCCAGTTTTTTTAACACCACAAAAACAGGGACGCACTAGAGGGAAAACCCTCCCATGGCTTAGAATAATCGACAGGCATGCCGGCACTCGGCCTCCTGCCCGTGCTGCGCCCACCCTTTCCATATGCAAGGTATAAGTCATGTCCGAAAACCCAAAGCATGCATTGCCCTCCTATCTCGACCCCCAGCATCTGGGCCCGTGGGGCATTTATCTGGAGCAGGTCGAACGCGTCACGCCTTATCTGGGCAAGCTCGCCAAATGGGTCGAAACCCTCAAGCGCCCCAAACGCGCGCTCATTGTCGATATCCCCGTCGAACTCGACAACGGCACCATTGCCCACTTCGAAGGCTACCGTGTGCAGCACAACACGTCGCGCGGCCCCGGCAAGGGCGGCGTGCGCTTCCACCAAGATGTCACGCTGTCCGAAGTCATGGCGCTGGCGGCATGGATGTCAGTCAAGTCCGCCGCCGTCAACCTGCCTTTCGGCGGCGCCAAGGGCGGCGTCCGCATCGATCCGCACAATTACTCCCGCGGCGAACTCGAACGCATCACGCGCCGCTATACCAGCGAGATCGGGGTGATCATCGGCCCCAACAAAGACATCCCCGCGCCTGACGTCAACACCAACGCCCAGACCATGGCGTGGATGATGGACACCTACTCCATGAACGAAGGCGCCACCGCCACCGGCGTCGTCACCGGCAAGCCGATCTCGTTAGGCGGCAGCCTGGGGCGCGTCGAAGCCACCGGCCGCGGCGTATATGTGGTGGGCTGCGAAGCGGCGCGCGATGCCGGCATCAACGTGCAGGGCGCACGCATCGTCATCCAGGGCTTCGGCAACGTCGGCGGCACCGCTGCCCGCCTGTTCCACGACGCCGGCGCCAAAGTGATTGCGGTGCAAGACCACACCGGCGGCCTGCACAATGCCAATGGCCTCGATATCCCCGCACTGCAAGCCTATGCGCAAGAGCACGAGGGCATTGCCGGCGCGCCCAATGCCGACGCCATTTCCAATGCCGACTTCTGGGCGCTCGAAACCGAACTGCTCATCCCCGCAGCGCTGGAAGGCCAACTCAATGGCGATAACGCCGGCTCCGTGCGGGCCCGCATCGTGATCGAAGGCGCCAACGGCCCCACAACGCCCGAAGCCGACGACATCCTGTCAAGCAAAGGCACCACCATTGTGCCCGACGTCATCGCCAACGCAGGCGGCGTCACGGTCAGCTATTTCGAATGGGTGCAGGATTTCTCCAGTTTCTTCTGGACCGAAGCTGAAATCAACCACCGCCTCGAAGCCATGATGCGCGCTGCCTATTCGTCGGTCGCGGCCGTGGCGGCCGAGCACAAGGTCAGCTTGCGCACTGCCGCGTTCATCACGGCATGCACACGCATCCTTGAAGCGCGCGAAGTGCGCGGCCTATACCCCTGATGCATCGTGTGTGCCGCGCCCGGTTCACAGCCCGGGCGGGCCTCAATACCAGGCGCGCGCCAAATGGCGCGCATCAGCGGCCCCCCCCCCACGCGGGGCCGCACGTCATTCTGCCCGCCGCAGTACCGCCACAGGCAGTTGTGCCAATACCTGGGTAACAGGCAAGGTACCCTGCGGGCCCGCCCGCCGCCATGTACGCGCCAAGACATCCTCGAACGGCGCATCGCCCATGCCGGCCGGCAACACTATGCGTGTATCGCCCCAAAACGCCGCGGGCACAACCGGCTGGTCGGCTCCGCACACTGCGTGTGCGCACAGCCGGGGCGCCAATACGACGATAGCTTCACCCTCCACGATGCGCGCATAGGCAATCAAATTCGCCCTGCGCTCTCCCGTGACTGCCAGCGGCAGATAATTGCCTCCCGCGAACACGTCGGGCACCTCGCGGCGCAGCCCCAGGAGCCGTGCAAGCAGCGCCTGCTTGATGCAGCCAGAACGCCAATCCATCAGCAGATCCCGCAAGCTGTCATCGATGCGCACAAGCGCTTGCGCACG
The DNA here is from genome assembly GCF_021653995.1 of Paracandidimonas lactea. Lineage (NCBI taxonomy): Bacteria > Pseudomonadati > Pseudomonadota > Betaproteobacteria > Burkholderiales > Alcaligenaceae > Paracandidimonas > Paracandidimonas lactea. The sequence goes on along the minus strand of NZ_JAJJOZ010000002.1, from coordinate 363,693 downwards.
GGCATCGAAATCCACTGCTGCGCGGTTATCGGGGTCTACTAGGCTGAAGTCCCACCATTCGGTGCCCTGATATAGATCAGGTATGCCAGGCGCGGTCATACGGAGCACCATCTGGCTGAAACTGTTGACCGCGCCCGCCGGCGCGATGTACTGCGCAAACTCACCGATCTCGCGCAGCAGCGCGTGCCTGCCCTGCTCCAGCACGAGGCTGATCAGATAGTCCTCCGCGATCTGCTCATACCAGCGGTCAGGCCTGAACCAGCCTGTATTCTGCTTGGCCTCGCGCAACGCCTTGGTTTGCCATTGCACCAGCCGGTGCACATAAGCGCGCACGCCGACGCTGTCTCCCACGGCCAGCCCAGGCGGCCATGCGCCTATCATGGTCTGCAACAACATATACCGCTCGCCCGCGCGATGCGGCTCCAGGGGCGCCGCGTCTGGATCCGACCAGTGGAGCCAGCGCAGGGCGGCCTCGCGCCAACGAGCCGGCATCTCGCTGAGTACGGCCAGGCGGGCGCGCACGTCTTCGCCGCGTTTATGATCGTGCGTGGCGGTCGTGATCATGCCACGTGGACTTTCATGCACGCGGCGCGCGGCCAGCGCGTGGAAGGCCTCAGGCGACAGCGCAAACATATCAGGGTCTGCGCCCACCTCATTGCGCGACAACAGCCTGCCGTAGCGGTAGAACATGGTGTCTTCCTGCGACTTCGCGGCCAGCGGCGGTGTCAACTGCTGAAAGCGCTGTATCGCCTCGCGAAGCGGGCCGGGCGGCGCCACCCGCGCGTCGACATAGCTGCGATAGACCGGAAACGTCGTCAGGATGCCGTCTACCATACGGCCTGCCAGCGCTGGGCTCCAGTGCTCCACCTCGCTGGGCGATACCTGAGCGATGCTGCGCAGCAAGAGGCTGCGCTCCGCCACGAAGTGGCGCCGCAACAGCTGCTTGCGCGCATCGCACACATGCTCGGCAGCACTGCGCGCATCACCGCTAACCTCGCTCCACGCATCGGCAAGCGGGCGCTCACCGCCAGGGTCATGCAGGACGGCACTGGCCTGATCCATGAAATCGTAGCCTGTGGTGCCGTCGATCTCCCAACTGTCGTCGAGCGATTCACCCCAGGCAAAGATCTTTTCAACAACAAGCCAGGGCGGATTGTTGCGCAGCCCTGGTGGGCGCAGGCCCTGGTGCGACGCCAGCGCGGCGCGCAGCGCACGGCAATAAGCAGGCGGCTCCGCCATACCGTCGACATGGTCAACGCGCACGCCGTCGATCAGACCCTCGGCATACAGGCGCAGCGTCAGCGCATGCACGGCATCGAACACTCGTGCATCCTCAACCCGTACGCCAATCAGATCACCGATCTCGAAAAAACGGCGCCAATTCACATAGCGCGCGGCACAACGCCACCAGGCCAGCAGATAGTGCTGGCGATCCAGCAATTGACGCAGGCGCCGCCTGCCATCGTGCGTGGTCGCCTCGTAGCGCCGAGCCAGCAAGTCGGGCGCCAAACCGGTGTCATCATCTTCCAGCGACCCGGGCGCAAGCGGAAACCGCATGCCTGCCGCGCGGATGAAGTATTCACCGATGTCTCGATCGAACACCAACTGGATTTGCCCCGCCGCCATACTGCGGCCATAAGGCTGGCTCAGAAAGGGGGCCAGCACTTTCCCGCGCAACTGGCGTGACGGCGGCTCCCAATCGATATCGAACCATCGTGCGTACGCACTGTCGCGACCATGTTTGAGCACATCCCACCACCAGGCATTGTCGGGGTGCGTAGCCATGTGGTTGGGCACGATATCCAGCACAATCCCCATTTCTCGATCGCGACAGGCCTGGGCAAGCCGCATGAATGCTTCCTGGCCACCTAGTTCCGGGTTAATGCGCGCATGATCTACCACGTCATAACCATGCGGCGAACCCGGCCGCGCTTGTGCGATGGGCGACAGATAAAGATGGCTGATACCCAGGGCATCGAAATAGCCCAGACGCTCCCGGGCCTGATCAAAGGTGAAGGCTTGATTCAACTGCAGACGGACCGTTGCACGCAGACTATTCATAACGCCCCCCGCGGCGTAAGCGTGGCGATTGTTTCGTACTCGGCCAGGCTCGCCGGCCGTGTATGGCCCCGGCTATGGGTGGCAACCGGATAGATGACCGCTTCGGCAGGGCAAGCCGGGCCGGGCAGCGCAATCGCGCCTCCGCCCAAATTGCAGTATAGGCGCAGGAGGCTGTCGTCTCCCAATACCCAGGCGGCTGCCACAGCGGCTGGGCCGATAGCGTCAGCACCCGCACTGCGTGCACCCACCAGCCGCGGGACGATGTGCGTATGGCGCACACCCAACAACGCGGCGTACAAGGCTCGCCACTCCTGATGCCGAACATGGTCGCCGGCCAGCGCGCGCGAGGCCTCCCACGTTGTCCGTGCATTCGGGTCTGGCACGTCGACCGGCATGGCGCCATCTTCATGCACCGCGTGTTCCCGGCGCCGGCCGTCGAATACGGCACGAGCGAGTTCCGCATTCTCGAAACTCGTGAAGTACAGAAACGGGGCCGTGGCGCCGTATTCTTCGCCCATGAATATCAGCGGGATGTGCGGCGCCAGTAACTGCAACGCGATGGCTGCACGCAGCGCGGCGGGCCGGCCAACGCACAGTGTGGCCAGCCGCTCGCCCAGGGTACGGTTGCCCGTCTGGTCGTGGTTCTGCAGAAAGGACACAAAGGCGGTGGGCGGCAACGACTTGCTGGGCGTACCACGTGGGCGCCCGCCACGGAATGGACTGGGCTGGCCTTGATAATCAAAGCCTTCGGCCAGACAACGCGCCAACCTCTGGGCCGGTTCATGCGCGTAGTCGGCATAGTAATGGTGCGACTCACCGGTGAGCAGGTGATGCAGGACATGATGCAAGTCGTCGTTCCATTGCGCATCGAAATCATGCCTGAGCAGCCCCGCATCGTTGTCATCATTCTCGAGCACCAAATGCACATGCCGGCCTGGCTCAATACGCGCGCGCACGAAAGCGGCCATCTCCACCAGCCAGTCCTTGCCAGCAATGGCGTGCACAGCATCCAGCCGCAAGCCGTCGAAACGGTATTCGCGCAGCCAATAAAGGGCGTTCTCGGCAAAAAATTCGCGCACCTGAGGGCGACGAAAATCAATGGCTGGCCCCCAAGGGGTATGCACATCATCGCGAAAGAAGTGCGGTGCGTAGGTGTGCAGGTAATTGCCGTCGGGGCCGAAGTGGTTGTACACCACATCGAGAAACATCTGTATACCCAAACCGTGCGCGGTATCCACCAATTGGCGCAGATCGTCGGGCGTGCCATAGGCACCGTCGGGCGCGTAGGGCAGCACGCCGTCATAACCCCAATTACGCGGCCCGGAAAAGTCCGCCACCGGCATCAGCTCAAGCGCTGTCACACCCAGGTCGGCGAGATCCGGCAGGCGCTCCTGCACGCCCCGAAATCCACCCAACAAACCTACGTGCACCTCATACAGCACCGTCCGCGGCCAGGGCAAGCCTTGCCAACCGGGGTTCTGCCACGCATAGCCAGAAGCCGGCACGACACTGGCATCGTGCACATCGCCATCCTGCTGGCGTGAGGCGGGGTCGGGCACATCCAGCGCACCTACGCGAAAACGATAGGTGCTGCCACGCGGACAAGCGACTGTGAGCGTGAAGAAGCCATCCCCCTCGGCCACCATCGGCAACGGTGGATGACCATCAAGCACCAGCCCGACCGCGTCACACGCGGGCGCCCAGAGGCGGAACCGCACCCGCCCATCGGGCAGCAAACTCGGCCCGAATGAATACTCGTCGACAGCACCATGCAGCTGGGCGACCACGGCTGAACTCACTGCGGGCCGGCGCCGGGCGCCGGCCCGCTCAAAAGAGCGTTGAGGCGCCCCGCGGCGTGGTGCTCGAATGATCACCGTTGCCGCGCAACCGTATGGCGATGGAGTCTGCGCCGCGGCCACGCTGCGCCTGGCTCGCCGGCACGGCTACCTGCTGCGCCGCGCTCCCCCCCCAGCGGCGCCGTCCGAGCAGGCCGCCACGGCGCTCCGGAATACGATCCAGAGCCACATCGGGGCGCAGCGCCTGGTAGGCCATCAGGTATGCGGGCGTGGTTTTGTTCCAACTGAAATCAGCCCGCATGCCATTGGCCTGCATCATGCGCCATACCTCGGGGATGCGCCGTAGCGACATGGCACGGCTGACCGCGCGCGCCATGTCGAAAGGCGTCTCGCCGCTGAACAAGACGCCGGTCGCGCGGCGCATGGCGCCAGGCGGCAGGCCCGGGCCCGGATCAACGATGGTATCCACCATACCTCCGACGCTGGAGCCAATGGGAACAGTGCCATAACGCATGGCATACAGCGGGGTCAACCCAAAGGGTTCGAAACGGCTCCCGTGCAGCAGAATATCGGCGCCGGCATGCAGCAAGTGCGATCGCGCTTCGTCAAAACCCACCCACACGGCGCAACGCCCCGGATAGGCGCTGGCCATGCCGCACAGGCCCGCCTCGATCGCGTGATCTCCCTTGCCCATGATGCACACTTGAAGCTCGGGATGCGTTTCCAGCATCATCGGCACCGCCGGAATGAGCACGTCCGCCATCTTCTGTTCGGTCATTCTGCTGCCGACCGCCATCACAGTGGCATCGGGCCGTTCGTCGAGCCCGAACGCATGCTGCAGATCGGTCTTGCACAGTGCCTTGTTATCCAACCGATTCAGGCTGAACGCATGGCCATTCAAATATCGGTCGGTTTCAGGATCCCACGTCTGCGAATCTATGCCGTTGGCAATAGGCACAATGTCTTCGCGCCGCGACTGCAGCAGCCCCTCCAGGCCGCAACCGAATGCTGGCGTCAGGATTTCTCGTGCATAGTTATGGCTGACGACAGTGATCGTATCCGCACTGCGCAGGCCCGCGGCAAGAAAGTTAACCTGCCCATACAGCATAAGGGAAGCGGCCCTCACGGCGCCAATGCCGATCTCCTTCACCACGTCGGCATTGAAGTTGCCCTGGAATGCAATGTTGTGCAGTGTCAGCACTGATTTAACGTCGCTCAGCCCCGTGCGACGCATCAGCCAAGGTGCCAGCGCCGTATGCCAATCGTGCGCATGCACAATATGCGGACGCGGCACACCGTCCAGGCCCCGCGCCACATGTACCGCCGCGTGCGAGAGTGCGGCAAACCGCACATGGTTGTCATCAAACGGCACACCGTCGGCGGACACGTACAGCCCTTCTCTGTCATACAGAGCATCGTTGCGCAGCAGCAGCACAGGCAGATCCAGCGCCTGGCTGCGCCCCGCCACGAGTGTCGCACGTCCGCCCGGCAAATCATCCAGCACGGCCACTTCACGCGCGCCCAGCAATTGTCCGATGGCGCCGGGATAGGCGGGAAGCAGCAGCGTAATCGCCACTCCCTCCATCGCAATCCCCTGCGCCATGCCGCTCACGGCGTCGCCCAGGCCGCCGGTCTTTGCCAGCGGATATGCTTCAGCACTCACAGCAAGTATGTTCAATGTCACAATCAGTCTCCCATTGAGCGCGATGCCATGCGATGCTCGTCGCCCCTGGCACCTGCGCGCTGTTCAGCGCCGGACGCATTCTGTGCCGCCCAACACATCCTGTAAAAACTACCGCCCGTCGTAAAAGCTTTACCGGGCCGGGGAGCCCGCACCCAGGCGACAATGCCCCTGCTTTACTTCAAAGCAATATTCGTGCCGAAAAACTCGCGCGCCACACAACAATCGAGGCATGCACAGCCAGGCATGCGGTTTGCCGACAGTCGCGCGCCTGCGGCCGCCCCTTTGCGGTGCAAGCTATTGTTTATGATGCGTTCCGCTTGCTGGGACGCCGATCAACCACATTACGGAGCGCCCATGACACAGCACTTGAACGGGGCCCAGCGTCCCGGAAGCTGGCGGGCCCACGTACCGGAACCACCCGGCTATGATCCGACCACGCCACCGGGACAGACCCCCGAGCGTCCCCCTGAACAGGAGCCGGATTTTCCACCGGAGCGGGATCCCGATATACCGCCTGAACGCCCTCCGGCGGAAGACCCGGAACGTGATATCAACCTGCCACCCCGCGAACGGCGCGATGACGTACGCGACCCGCGGCGCAGTTGAACCATGCACGGGATACCTTCCGTTAATGAACGCGTGAGCGGCGGATGAAAACCGAGATGAACAACCTAGCGGAAATCCGACTCGTCGGTGTCGGTGGATTCGCCGTATTCCTCGAGCCGGTTGTAGAGTGTCTTGAGACTGATGCCCAGCATCCTGGCGGCGGCCTTCTTGACGCCACCGCATTGCTTGAGCGTAGCCAGGATGAGTTGCCGGTTGGCCTCTGCCAGCGACGAACCCACCGGCACCATGACATCGGAAGGCCCGTTGGTGGTGTGCATGCTCAACTCGAAAGCGGAAAACTCGCCCTCGATGACATTGTCGCTCAGGATGTAGCTGCGATAGACATAGTTACGCAGTTCACGGATATTGCCGGGCCATGCGTGCTTCTTCATGGCAGCCAACGTGGCGGGCGCAAAGGTCTTTGCAGTCTGGTGCTCGCGATTGAGCTGGCCCAGGAAATGCTCCGCCAGCAGCACCACGTCGTCATCGCGTTCGCGCAAAGGCGGCAATTCGAGCGGAAAGACACTCAGGCGGTGATAGAGATCCTCGCGCAGGTTGCCGGCAGCGACAGCCTGCTCAGGGTTGCGGTTGGTGGCGGCTACCACACGCACATCGGCAACGGTTTCTTCGTGCGTGCCCACCCGCATGAAGCGGCCGGTTTCCAGCACCCGCAGCAAACGCACCTGCAACTCCATGGACATTTCAGTGATTTCATCGAGGAAAATGGTGCCGCCCCGGGCTCGCTCGAAGTAGCCTTTGTGCTGCCTGTCGGCGCCCGTGAAACTGCCTTTTTCGTGCCCGAAGAGCTCGCTCTCGATCAAATTGGGCGAGATCGCGCCGCAGTTGATGGCAATAAAGGGGCCTTCGCTGCGCGGGCTGGCCAAGTGTATCGCCTCGGCGGCCAATTCTTTGCCTGTACCGCTTTCGCCCACCAGCAAGACCGTGGCCTGCGTGGGCGCCACCTTCTCGATATGCGCGCAGAGCAATTGCATCGCCCGCGAACTACCGATCATCTTTGCAAAGCAGTCGCTCGCCCCGACGGCGTCGCGTCCGGGCGTGACGTGCCTGAGCTCCTCCAGAATGCCGCGCAGCCGCCTGAGGCTGACTGGCTTGAGCAGATAGTCGATCGCCCCGCAGCGCAAGGCTTCGATCGCGCTGTCGACACTGGAATAGCCAGTAATGAACACAACCCGCGTCCCGGGCTGCTCGACAGTGCGCCAAAACGCCATACCGTCGCCATCGGGCAGATTCATATCAAGCAGCACCACATCGGGCTTCTGCCGTTCGATCTGGATGCGGGCCTGCCGCACGCTCCCGGCTTGCGCAGTGGTATAGCCCTCTTCGGTGGCGATGTCCACGATCAGTTCCCTGACCGCGTTGTCATCGTCAACAATCAAAAGATGCGACATATATCTTTATGCGACAATTTATTACGATCACGTCATGCTTCCCCTGAATGGCGGCAACCCTGTGAAGGCGGGCGCCGGTCGCGTGCGGATACTTTCTACTCCTTACCCAAGTTGACAGTCCTTCACTATCGTACGCGGTTTCCACGCACCCAAATGAAAGGAATGATTACACCAAATACAAAATATTTTCGCGCTATCCTCACAGGGCATTGCCTGGCAGGCCGTCAACCATGAACACCGCCGCCAAGATCCTGGGGCGTTCGCATGCAGCCTATGAGCTGGCACGCGGCATCGTAAAAGCCGCGCCTACGCAAGCATCGGTATTCATTGTCGGTGAAAGCGGAACCGGCAAGGAAATCGTGGCACGCACCATCCACGAACGCAGCCTGCGCAAGGATGCGCCGTTCGTGGCCATAAATTGCGGCGCCATCAGCCCCTCGCTGGCCGAAAGCGAGCTGTTCGGCCACGAAAAGGGGAGCTTCACGGGCGCCGCCGCCACCACCATGGGCTGCTTCGAACGCGCCCACCCCGGTACGCTGTTTCTTGACGAAATCACGGAAATGCCGCTTTCCATGCAAGTGCTGCTGCTGCGTGTGCTTGAAAGCGGGTACTACAACCGCGTAGGTGGGTCCGAGCCCTTGCGGGTGGATTTACGCATCATTGCGGCCACCAACCGCGATCCAAAAACGGCGGTGCTCACGGGCGGCTTCAGGGCCGATCTGCTCTATCGCCTGGCGGTATTCCCGCTGCGCGTGCCCTCGCTGCGCGAACGTAAATCGGACATCCCTTATCTGGCGCAACGCTTTCTGGATGAACTCAACGAACAGGAAAAAACAGCCAAGACATTCTCCAAATCATCGCTTGAGAACCTGGAGCATCACAACTGGCCGGGCAATATCCGGGAACTCAAGAACACGATCACCCGAGCGTTTATCCTGGCCGATGACGAATTGCGGATTTCCCCGCTGAGCCCCGAGTTTCAGCCGGGCGAACTGGAGGTCAAACAGGGTTATCTGAAAATCCCAGTGGGCACGCCCCTGGGCCACGCCCAGCGAGCCGTGATCATGGCAACGCTGGAACATTTCCAGGGCGACAAGCGCCGCACTGCACACGCACTGGGAATCAGCCCGAAAACTCTTTACAACCGGCTGGAGCGGTTTGACGAGCCCTCCGAGCATTGAGCAATGGAATATTCTTACATCAGTCGGTAAGTTTTCGCGCCTTGTTGTGCAGCTTGGGCAAGGCATGCCTGCCGGAGAACCGTGTATTGCCGTGCATATCCGAAACTGGCACTGATATTGCTTCAGTACCATTGGAAGAAAACCCGCACGCGCACCCATTACGAACAGTAAGAAGGGGAATCACGGTGACACAAATTTCTTATGCCTTGCAGGCTAAACAGCAGACCACCCTTACGCCTCGCCTGCAACAATCCGTCCGGCTGCTTCAGATGTCGACGCTGGATTTCAACCGCGAAGTCGCACAAGCCATTGCTTCCAATCCCTTTCTGGAAGAACACGACGAAGAGTCGTCCTCCGCCGAAGATACGGCGAATCCGCACGCGACACCGCAGATCATGGAGGACGACGCGGAACGCCCTGTGGCAGCCTCGAATGCGGACGCGCTTGGCAGCGCCGCCGACGATGCGTTCGACAGTGCCGCCGCATCCCCCGATATCCAACAGCTGGACGCCATGCCGGCCGAACAGCCCGCGTATGCAGGCGACTACCCTTCAAATCGGCGCGATGACATGCCTGACACCGACGTGGGCCAATGGGCACACAGCGAATACACGCTGCAGGACGCGCTGCTCGCCGATCTGTGCGGTTTTGCGCTCAGCGAGCGTGATCGCTGTCTGGCGATTTATGTGATTGAAGCCATCGATGACGACGGCTACTTGCGTACGCCGCTTGAAGAGCTGGCAGGCCCCGAGGCGTTTGCGCCACCGGTCAAGCGCGCCGAATGGGAAACCGCACTGCGGCTGGTGCAGCATCTGGGCGCACCGGGCGTTGGCGCGCGCACGCTGTCGGAATGCCTGACGCTGCAGTTACAAGCCATGGAAGAGGATACCCCAGGCCGCGGACACGCCTTGCGCATTGTGCAGGATCAACTTGAGCGTCTGGGCCGCTGCGATTATGCGGGCATTGCGCGGGCCATTGGCTGCACTGAAACCGAAGCGCGTGAAGGTGGGCTGCTGATTCGCGGCCTCACGCCGCGCCCGGGCCATGATTACGGCGATGTGGATCCCTCGTGTTATGTGGTACCTGATGCCTTCGTGCGCAAGGCGGGCAAAGCCTGGGTCGCATCCAGCAACCCGGAGGCAGTGCCGCGCGCACGCCTGAACGATACCTACGCCAAGCTGTTTCGCCAGACGCGCCACGGCGACCGCGCGATGATGTCACAGGCGCTGCAGGAGGCGCGCTGGCTGATGCGCAGCCTGGAACAGCGCACCCAGACGATACAGCGCGTGGCCCAGGCCATTGTGGCGCGGCAACAGACCTTTTTCGAGTACGGCGATGTGGCGCTGCGCCCCCTGATGCTCAGCGAAATCGCGCAGGAACTGGAGATGCATGAGTCCACTGTCTCGCGCGCCACAAGCAATAAGTATCTGGCCACGCCGCGCGGCATTTATGAATTCAAGCATTTCTTTACGCGTGAGCTGGCAACCCGATCCGGCGGCACCTGCTCCGCCGGCGCGGTGCGCGCATTGATCCAGGAGATGATCGACGAGGAGAACCCGCGCGAGCCACTGTCAGACGTGGTGCTGGCGAGCATGCTTGCCCGAGAGGGCATCATGGTGGCGCGCCGCACGGTTTCCAAATACCGCGCCCAGATCAAGTACCCGCCCGCCGAGCTGCGCCGCGCGCCGTAGTCGACGCGCCTATATCTCGCATGCCGCCCGCCAGCCTGTGGTTCTCCACTGTCGGACCGCCATGCGCAGGCGGGAGCGCGCAATGAGACCCCATGACTACAATGGTGCTCACTGCCCCTTGCCGATCCCAGGCGGGCGAACAACGGATCGTCGCTTATGACCGCCTCCACCTTACCTGCAATCGCGCTGCTGGGCACCGGCGGCACCATTGCCGCCACGGCAGCGCATGCCAGTGCTGTCACAGATTACGATGTCACTGAAGGCGTAGATGCTTTGCTCGCCGTCGTGCCCGAGCTTGCCACGCTGGCGCATATCGTCCCGCATCAGGTGTTCAACACCGATAGCCGCTACATGACCGGCGACCATCTGCTGCGCCTCTGCGCGGCCGTGCAGGCAGCGCTTGACCAGCCCGCTATCGCCGGCGCTGTCGTCACACATGGCACCGACACTATCGAGGAAACAGCTTATTTCCTGAACCTGATGCTCAAAAGCGCCAAGCCCGTCGTACTCACTGGTGCGATGCGGCCGGCCTCGGCCTTGAGTGCCGACGGCCCCATGAATCTGTTCGACGCTGTTGCCGTGGCCGCCTCGCCAGCCGCGCGCGGCCACGGTGTGCTGGTGGCCATGAATGGCGCCATCCATGGCGCCCGGGAGGTTTCCAAGCATCACACGACGCAGGTACAGGCGTTTTGGTCGGGCGAGGCCGGCTGCATGGGCTCTATACAGGGTGGCGTGGTCTCGCTGTGGCACACGGCCTTGCGCGCCCACACGATGGAAACGCCATTCTCGCTACAGGCGCTGGCCGGCGGCGAGGCCCTGCCCCGGGTCGACATCCTCTACGATCACCAGGACGCTGGCGCTCATCTGTGCCAGGCCAGCATCCAGGCCGGCGTCGACGGGATCGTAATCGCTGCCATGGGTAATGGCAGCCTGTCCGCCGGCATGCAGGCGGGCGTGAAGGCCGCCTCAGAACATGGCCTGCTTTGTATACGCAGCACCCGCACCGGTGCGGGCCCCGTCACCCACAGCCGCGACGACGACGCTCTGGGTACCCTCTGTGCCAATACGCTCAATCCGCAGAAAGCCCGCATCCTCTTGATGCTCGCTCTAACCGTAACCGGCGACCGGGCGGCGATCCAGGGACTCTTTGAGCGTTATTGACTCATATACAAGCGAGGTGTGCGCCCTTACTCCAGCAGCCGCAAGCCGCTTTCGAAGCAACGACGGTCGCCCGTGAACGGGTCATCGAACGCAATGCGCCGCGCCAACAACTGCAATGGGCGCGAATAATCTTCCGCATCAAGGGCAGCCCCCGCGGCGGCACCTTCCCCATACAGCGTGTCATTGAGAATAGGGCACCCCAGCGCCCGCATATGCACCCGCAACTGATGCTTGCGCCCCGTCAGCGGCCGCAGCACATAGCGGCCAAGCGCCGCAGGGCGCACGGCCTCGGAAACACGCCCATTGGCGGACAATACTTCAGATGTGGCATCCGAAGCAGGCGCATCCGCCCTTTGCGAAGCCGCGGCATCCAGCCCCAGCACCTCCACCAGCGACACCTCGGTCAGGCTGTTGGGCGCACCCTCCATCACCCGCATCGTCAACCGCCCCGGCTCGGGCTCGATGCGGGCCTCATAGACCAGCGTCTCGCCCACTGCGCCCCGCGCCGGCGCCAGCGCCTCATACTCCTTGGCCACCGCCCGCGACTGGAATAGTGACTGGTAGGCACCGCGTGCGGATGGATCGATACAGAACACCAGCACGCCCGCCGTTTCGCGGTCGAGCCGGTGCAGAGGCGTCAGCCAGGGCGCCTCTAGATCGCGCCGCAAACGCGTGAGCGCCGTTTCCCGCAGATGCCGTCCGCCGGGCGTGCTGGCCAGAAAATGCGGCTTGTCCACCACCACCAGGCGGTCGTCGCGGAACAGCACGGACATATTGAATGGCACATCCGCCTCATTCGGCACCTCGCGGTAATACCATAGCCAAGTGCGCGGCCGATAAGGGCTGTGGGCCCGCTGCGGCACGCCCTCGGCGTCGACAATGTCGCCGCGCGCCAGCCGCTCAGCCAGCACCTCGGGCGCAATGAAGGGGAAGCGCCCTGGCAGGTAGTCGCCCAGCGTTCGCCAGGGGCCATCAGGCAGATAGACGCGGCTCGCGCCGACGCCGTCGCGGGCAGGCAGCGGCGCGGCGGCGGGCAGCCGACCGCCCGCCGAGGGATAGTTACGACCCACGATGGAAACGTCGCTGCACGGTGCCAGCCACGCAGGAGCAAGCATCCTCCATCACGCCGCCGCAGGCCCGGGCCCACCCTGACGGCGTATGCGCACGCCCTGCCAGAACCAGATCAAGGCCAGGAGCAGCAGCGCGGGCACATACACCCAGAAGTCAGACGGCCGGGCGGGGTTGGGGATCAGCACCTTGTTGATATCCCAACCTTGTTCCCAGCCCGCCTTGCGCGCTTGGCTGCCGAAACGCACAGCCGCAATCTGAGCCGTGTCACCCATCGCCATGACTGTCAAACCCGCCTCAGACAAGCGTTTCATGCCCGCCGCATCACCTTTGAGCGAGGAGCCCTCGGGCAGCGCCGGCAGCGGCACCGCCACTGTCTTCTGCAACTCTTCCCCTTCCAGATTCATGCCGCTCAGCACGGCCACCAGGCGGCCACCATCGCGCATTCCTTCGGAGATCTTGTAAAGCTGCGAAGGCGGATGCGCCTCGTATTTGGGTGCAACATAGTTCATGAACCAGTCGGGGCGAAACAGCATGAAGGTAACCAAGAACAGCAACAATATCTCGACCCAATTGCAACGTACACGCATCCAGAACAACGTCGCCGCCGCAAAGGTGAGCGACGCCAATGTGGCCCCCCCTACCACCAGTACCAATTCCCACCAGTTGTCGACACCGATCAGCAACAGCATGGGGTTGAAGATGAACATGAAGGGCAGCACTGCGGTGCGCAGCGCGTAGGTGACGCCCTGGATGCCGGTCTTGATGGGATCTTCGCCCGAAATGGCTGCGGCGGCGAACGTGGCCAGCCCCACAGGCGGCGTGATGTCGGCCATGATCCCGTAATAGAACACGAACATATGCACAGCGATCAGCGGGATCACCAAGCCACTTTGCGCACCCAGTTCGACCACCACCGGGGCCATCAGCGTTGCCATCAGGATGTAGTTGGCGGTGGTGGGCATGCCCAGGCCAAGCACCAGGCAGACGGCCGCGGTGAAGAACAGCATGGCCAGTACACTGCCCATCGACACCAGCTCAACAAATGCCGTCATGCGCAGACCCAGGCCAGTGAGTGTAATGGCACCCACGATCAGCCCGGCCGTGCCGCAGGCAATGGCAATGCCGATCATATTGCGGGCGCCTTCCTGCAAGCCCACGACGGCCTCATCAACACCTTGGCGCATGCCAGGCCACATGGGCTGCCCACGGAACCAGGCAATGATGGGCCGCTGCGTCACCATTTGGATCAACATGCCCACTGCCGCCCAGAAGGCCGACAAGCCCGCCGACAACTGCTCCACCGAGAGGCACCACACCAGGATGCCAATGGGGATCAGGTAATAAAGACCGGCCCGTACCGTCGGCCAGGGTTCCGGCCGTACGGGGTTGGTGATACTGATATCGGTAGGCAGGTCCGGGTGCGCGGCAGCCACCCTGAGCAGCCATACATACAGCACGGCCAGCAGCGCCAGCAATATCCAGATTGCGGCCGCGCCAGCCGCCGCCTGCACGCCTACGCCTATCCAATACACCAGCCCCATTACCACGAGTGTACCGGCGATACCCATGCCCCAGCCGGCAATCTTCTGCAGCGGCGTGCGCGGCTTGCCCGTGGACATCATGGGCTGGATGCCCAGCTTCAGCGCTTCCAGATGAACGATGTAGAACAATGCGATGTAGGAAATCGTCGCGGGCAGAATGGCGTGGCGAATGATGTCGGTATAAGGGATGCCCACGTATTCGATCATCAGGAACGCGGCCGCGCCCATCACCGGCGGCATGATCTGCCCATTGACCGACGATGCGGTTTCGATTGCGCCCGCGCGTATGCCGCCGTAGCCGGCGCGCTTCATCAGCGGGATGGTGAAAATGCCACCCGTCACCACGTTGGCTACCGACGAGGCCGACACAATGCCATTGACGGCAGACGACACCACCGCCACTTTGGCCGGCCCGCCGCGCAGGTGCCCCAACAGCGCGAACGACACTTGCATCATGTAGTTGCCTGCGCCGCAGCGGTCCAACAGCGAACCGAGCAACACGAAAATGAAGATGTACGATACCGACACGCCCAGCGCCACCCCATATACACCTTCGGTTGTCAGCCACATGTGCGACACCAGACGCTCGAGCGACGCCCCGCGATGCGCCAGCGCGTCGGGCAGCCATGGGCCCAGGAACACATAGGCGACAAACACCGCGCCCAATACCGCCATGGGTGCACCCAGCGAGCGCCGCGTTACTTCAAGCAACAGCAGTAGCCCAATCGAGGCCGTGACGATATCCATCGTCGTGGGAATACCCGGCCGGGAAGCGAGCTCTTTGTAGAACAGAAAGAGATAGGCGCCGCAAAAACCGGCGATGATCGCAAGCACCCAGTCGTACCAGGGCATCCTGTCGCGCGGCGAACGCTTGCGCGCGGGATAGGCCAGATAACCCAGGAACATGGCAGTGCCCAAGTGCAAAGCCCGCGCCTCGGTATCGTTGAAAATGCCGAAATTCAGTGCGAAAGGCAGCGGCGAGGCGAACCAGAGTTGATAAAGCGACCAAACAATCGCGCCGATGAAAAGTACGGCGCCGGTAAAGCCGCCCACCGAGCGGCCGCCGCGATCAACGTCGGCCACGAGTTGTTCGAGTTGAGCATTCGTCTGTTGCTCAGCAGATGCCGGCTGTGTGTGCGTGCTCATGAATGTTCCTATTGAGTACCTGGAATTGATGCCGCGCACGTCGCGCGCGGCGAGCCGGTCTAGCGGCCGTCGGGGACATTGCCACCGCCGGTGCGGTGCTTGGACGGCAAGCGGCGGCTTGTGGCCGCCCAGTGAGGATATGAAACGAAGCGATCGGGATACGCCGCCACCCTGGCGAGTGGCGAATGCGGCACGCCCGGGCGGGCGTGCCTGCGCATCCATATACCTGCAAACCCGCCTGCCAGCTTACAGCAGGCCCTTTTCCTTGAAGTACTTTTCGGCTCCCGGATGCAACGGTGCCGTCAGGCCGTCCTTCACCATTTTCTTGGGATCCAGGTGGGCCAGTGCAGGGTGCAGCTTCTTGAAGTCTTCGAAGTTGTCGAACACCGCCTTGACTACGGTATAGACAGCCTCATCGGACACATCGGCCGAGGTCACGAACGTGGCCAGCACACCGTAGGTATCGGTGGGCTGCGGGTTGGCTGCGTACATACCGCCCGGGATCGTTGCCTTGGCGTAATAGGAGTGATCGGCAACCAGCTTGTCCACCACAGGGCCCGTCAAGGGCACCAATTGGGCGCCGCAGGTGGTGGTGGGATCCTGAATGTTGGCCGAGGGATGGCCCACGCCATAGAAGAAGCCGTCGATCTTGCCGTCGCACAGTGCGGCGCCGTGCTCATCGGGGCGCAGTTCGGACGCCAGCGCAAACATCTTGTAGTCATCGCCGCGCGCTTTCAGCAGAACATCCATGGACGCACGCGTGCCCGAACCGGGGTTGCCCACGTTGAAACGCTTGCCCTTGAAGTCATCGAAGGACTTGATGTTGGCTTCTTTGCGCGCCACCACGGTGAACGGCTCGGGGTGGATAGAGAACACCGAGCGCAACTTCTTGAACGCGCCTGCATCCTTGAACTGGCTTTCGCCGTTGTATGCGTTGTAGCCGACGTCGGACTGCACCACGCCCAGATCAAGCTCGCCCGCCTTAATGGTGTTTACGTTGAACACGGAGCCGCCGGTGGATTCGACCGAGCAGCGCAGGCCGTGCTTGGCGCGGTCTTTGTTGACCAGTCGGCAGATCGCCCCGCCCGCGGCATAGTAAACACCCGTGACACCGCCGGTGCCGATGCTGACGAATTTCTGTTGGGCCACAGCCGGCAACGGCGCGGCCACGGCCGCTGCCATGGCGGCTGCACCTGCGGAAAGAACCAGGCGCCTGCCCAGCGTAGAAGCGAAGAATTTATGCATACTGATCTCCCTGACGTAGTAGTCGTTGCCGGCTCGTAGCCCGCATACATTAGCGTACACCGCAGTGTTTCCGCGGCTGGCTTCCAGCCGGGTATCCTACAACGTCTAACAGTTCGTCACAGGTTTTTTGGATCGGGGTTTGCCCTAGTTTTCATGGAACTGTCAAACGTGGAATACGCGGGCGGTGCTTCCGAGGGTGCTTCCGCAGATGTCTCCGATGATGCGTCGGAAATCACATCGCTCGGCGCCTCGGATGCGGCAAGCACCAGGCGCTCGACCTCGAAATCGGCGTTCAGCGGCTCGAGCGCGGGCAAGCTGCGATGGGCGCGCGAGGACAGCTCGCCGAACCGCGACACTTTGCCATACAGGCCTTGCTGGCCCGCTACGGCAGTGACCGCGCTGTTGTAGTGCCGGCTCACCGTATCCAGCGTTTCGCCAAGTTTGCGCAGGCGCTCGGCCACCACCGCCACCTGGTTGTATACATCTCCGGCCCGCGCGCTCAGTTCATGCGCCTGTTCATTGCTGCGCGCCACCATCCACAGGTTGGCCACTGTTTTCAGGATGGGCATCAGCGTAGTATGCGACACCATCACGACATTGCGCTGATAACCGTAGTCGAAGAGCTCTCGGCTATGTTTCATGGCTTCGATATACGCCGGCTCGATTGGCAGGAACATCAGCACGAAGCCTGGGCTGCGCACACCCACGAGATTGCTGTAATCCTTGTTGCTCAAGTCATCGATGTGGTTGCGCACCGCACGCACATGAGCATCCATCGACGCCTGCAGCGCCGCTTCGTCGGACGCGGCCACCGCGCGCTCGTAGTCCACCAGCGACACCTTGCTGTCGATCACGATATGCTTGCCGTCGGGCAGCCGAATGACAAAATCGGGCTGCCGCTGGGCGCCCTGGCCGTCGCGCATGCGCGGCTGCGCGTCATAGTGATCGCCCTTCATCAGCCCGGCCAGCTCCAGCGCCCGCTCAAGTTGTACCTCGCCCCAATTGCCGGCGGTTTTCTTCTGGCCTTTGAGCGCCGTGGCCAGATTGCCGGCCTCATCGCTGATCCGCAGGCCCAGCTCGGCCACGCGGCGTATCTCCGCCCCCAGCGACGCATTGCCGCGCACGGTTTCATCGTGCACCTGATTGACACGGGCCTGGAAACGGTCGATCTGCTCGCGCAGAGGCTTGAGCATGACATCGAGCGAGTGTTGGCTGTCACGCTGGAAATGGCGACCCTTCTCTTCCAGAATCTGGCTCGCCAGGCTCTGGAACTCGTGCCGAAGCTGGACGCGCGACTGATCGAACGAGGCCTGCAACTGCTGGATCGATTCGAGCCGGGCCGCATGGGCGGCACGCAGCTCGGCAAGCTCGCGGTCCAGCGCCGCTGCGCGCTGCATCTGTGCCTGGGCGCGCGCCTCGCCGTCGTCTCGGGCGGCGCGCGTTTCGGCCAATCGAGCCTCGAGCGCGTCGATCGCTGCGTCGCCACGCACCAGCTCGATCCGCAGCGCAGCCATCCGCCAGGCGGCCGCCAGGGCCGCGAGCACGGCGCCTATCGCCACACCGCCCAACAGCAGCCAGACGGGCGCCAGATTCGAGGCCAATTCCATCATTTCAAGTTCCAGATTGTTGCGCGATTGCCATCCCCATATTGCGGGGCATGATAAATTACACCGCTAATCATAGTCGTACGGGGCTGGCGCCGGCAGGCGCCAGCCGCACAGCAAGCATCGGACAGTATCATGCGCAACCCCATTGCCTGCGTGGCCGCTCTGGTGACGTGGGCGCTGCTCGGCGCCGCCCATGCCTCGGGTACAGTCTGGCCGCCTCCAAACGCGCCGGTACAGATTTTCGCGCCTGCGCCGGGGGGTATCCAGGCCGGCCTGAAAATCAGCCGCCTGCTTGCCGCTCACATGCAGCAACACGCAGGCGGGCAATTCAGTACGGCGGCCGATACCCCTGCTCACGGCCTGCCAGCCGCCGGCTTTGTCGCTGCCGCGCCAGCCAATGGCAGCACGCTGCTGCTGCAAGACACCTCGCTGCCAACTGCAGACGGCGGCGCCAGCGCGACGCTCCAGCCCGTTGCGCTGGTGGCGCGGCTACCGGGCATACTGGTGGTCAACCGCGACCTACCCGTCAAGAACCTCTCCCAATTTGCCGATTATGTGCATCGCCACCCCGGCGAAGTCAACTTCGGCTCTATTGGCCACGGCTCGGCCATGCATCTTGCCGGCCAACTCTATATGCAGCAAACCGGCAGCAATATGGTGCATGTGCCATACACATCCGCCAGCCTCGCGGTAAGCAATCTGATTTCGGGGCAGATCCAGGCAATGTTCCAGGTCGTGCCGGCCATATTGCCGCAACTACGCACCGGCGAGGTACGGCCGCTCGCCCTGATGAACCCTCAGCGCATACCCGCGCTGCCCGATGTGCCCACCGCCGACGAAGCCGGATACGCCCCGCTTCGGTCCAGCGTGTGGCTGGCCTTGATGGCGCCCGCCCAGACACCCGATGCAGTCATCCAGCATATCAACGAGGCCTTGAACGCGGCACTGGCAGACGAAAGCGTCAGGCGCGGCCTTGAAGACCTGGGTGCGATCCCCGGCGGAGGCAGCCCCGAAGAAGCGCGTACGGTGTTGCAGCAGTCGCGCATACACTGGCAGGCGTTGATGCGCGAAGCAGACCCGCCGATGCGCTGATACGCGAAGCAGGCCCGCTGCGATGCGCGGCGTTCTGCCCTCGCCCCGGGGCACAACACCCAGGCAAGGGCGCCCCGGCCAACATGCGGCGCGGCGGCCCTGGCTCAGCCTTTCTTGACGCCGAAACAGTTTTCCAGGGCAGGAAAGCGCCCTGCGCGCACATCGGCTGCGTATTCCTGTACGGCTGCAGTGATCACCGCGCCCACATCGGCGAACTGCCGCGCAAACTTGGGAATGCGCCCGCCGCTCAGCCCCAGGATATCCTCGGTGACCAGGATCTGCCCGTCGCAGGCTGGCGACGCGCCTATGCCTATGGTGGGGATGTCCAACGCCTCGGTGATGCGACGGCCGAGCGATTCGGCCACCCCTTCGAGCACGACGCCAAACGCGCCTGCCTGCTGGTGCGCCAAGGCATCCTGAAAGATGCGCTCGGCGGCCTCGTCTGTCATGCCTTGCGCCTTGAAGCCACCCATGGTGTTTACATACTGCGGCATCAAGCCCACGTGCGCGAGCACGGGTACGCCGCGCTCGACCAGGAAACGCGTGGTGGGCGCCATGACCGCGCCGCCTTCCATCTTGACCGCGCCCGCCCCGCTGCCTGCCAGCATGCGCGCCGCGTTGCGGAAGGCTTGTTCGGGCGACTCCTGGTAGCTGGCAAAGGGCATATCGGCCACCACACAGGCATGCGCGGTGACCCGCACCACGGCTGCCGCGTGGGCGGTGATTTGCTCGGGTGTGAATGAAAGCGTGTCTGGCAGGCCATAGCCCACCATGGCTGTGGAATCGCCGACCAGGATGAAGTCCAGCGCATCGTCGAGCAGGCGCGCAAAGGGGGCGCTATATGCCGTGAGCGCGGCAATCTTGCGCTCGCCCTTGCAGGCCATCAGTTGCGGGACGCTGACGCGCTGCGCCTGGCGGTGAACACTCATCAGGGACTCCTGTCCGGAAAACGATTTTCAGGGATATGCCGGAACTGGCGCGCGCAGGCACCCGACCCGGCCGAGGTTTTCGTGCAACGCACAAATCGTATCATCGGCAAGCGTGAGAATGAAGACTGCGGGGCTGGCACCGACGCCAACGCGAAACGCGTGGCGTCGGTGCCGAAACGGATCGAGAAGAGCCCAGCCGCACGGAGGGGCTGGGCTCGGCAATCAGCGCGCGCGCTGCATCAGGTTGCGCAGCACATACTGCATGATGCCACCGTGGCGATAATAATCGGCCTCGCTCGGAGTATCGATGCGCACCAGTGCATCGAACGCGATCTTGCCTGCACGCACCTTTACCTTGGCCGGCGTCTTGCCCTGGTTGAGCACCGTCACACCTTCGATGTCGAAGACCTCGTGGCCGGTAAGCCCCAGCGTCTGGGCATTCTGGCCGTCTGGGTACTGCAGCGGCAGCACCCCCATTCCGATCAAGTTCGAGCGATGGATGCGCTCGTACGATTCGGCAATGACCGCGCGCACGCCCAACAAGACGGTACCCTTGGCCGCCCAGTCGCGCGACGAACCCGAACCGTACTCTTTGCCGGCAAGGATCACCAGCGGCACATTGTTGGCCAGATAGGCGCGCGAAGCGTCGTAAATGGTGGTCACCGGCCCATCGGCCTGGGTAAAGTCGCGCGTATAGCCGCCTTCGGTGCCCGGCGCCAATTGATTGCGCAGGCGCACATTGGCAAAGGTGCCCCGTATCATCACCTCGTGATTGCCGCGCCGCGAACCGTAGGAGTTGAAATCCTTTTGTTCCACACCATGCTCGCGCAGGTAGGCGGCGGCGGGTGAGTTCTTGGCAATGGAGCCCGCCGGGCTGATGTGGTCAGTGGTGACGGAATCGCCCAGCTTGGCCAGTACACGCGCACCGCGGATGTCCTGCACAGGTTCAGGCTCACGCGGCATGTTTTCAAAGTACGGCGGGTGGCGTACATAGGTGGAATCGGCGTCCCACTGAAACAGGTCGCCCTTGGGGGTGGGCAGCTTTTGCCAGCGCTCGTCACCGGCGAACACGTCGGCGTAGCCGGCCTTGTACATGTCGGACGCGATCGACGCATTCACGACACGGGCTACTTCTTCGGATGACGGCCAGATATCGCGCAGATAGACGGGCTGGCCATCCTTTCCCTCGCCCAGCGGATCGTTGTACATGTCGATGTCCATCGTGCCGGCCAACGCATAGGCCACCACCAGCGGCGGCGACATCAGGTAGTTGAGCTTGACCTCGGCATGGATGCGGCCTTCGAAATTGCGGTTGCCCGACAGCACTGACACCACAGCCAGATCATTGGCAGCCACCGCCTGGCTGACTTCGGGAATCAACGGGCCAGAGTTGCCGATGCAGGTGGTACAGCCGTAGCCCACCAGATCGAACCCCAGAGCATCGAGATACTGGGTGAGGCCGGCCTTGCGGTAGTAATCAGTGACCACGCGCGACCCGGGCGCAAGGCTGGTCTTGACCCACGGCTTGCGCGACAGGCCGGCATTGACCGCATTGCGGGCCAGCAGCGCCGCAGCCATCATGACTGCGGGATTGGATGTGTTGGTGCACGAAGTGATCGCAGCAATGACCACCGCGCCATGGTCAATCTTTACCTGAGTGCCATCGGCAAAATCGACCCGGACCAGGTGTCGCGGCCGCACCTCGGCGTCTACGGGCGCGTCGTGTACGTGATCCGTGGGCGCCGCGACGCCTTCGGGGCCTTCTTCGCGCGAGGGGGGATCGGAAGCCGGGAAGGATTCCGCTACCACCTTATCGTAGCCCTTGGGCTTGCCCGAGGTTTCCGTCAGTACGGCCAAGGCGCCATGGAAGGCTGTCTGGGCTTCGTCAAGGGCGATGCGGTCCTGCGGCCGCTTGGGCCCGGCGATCGACGGCTGCACGGTGGCAAGATCAAGCTCCAGCGTCTCGGAATATTGCGGCTCAAGATTGGGATCGTGCCACAGGCCCTGGGCCTTTGCGTATGCCTCGACCAAGGCGATCTGCTCGTCGGACCGGCCCGTGAGCTTCAGGTAGGCCAACGTGACGTCATCGATAGGGAAGATAGAAATCGTAGAGCCATATTCGGGGCTCATGTTGCCGATGGTGGCGCGGTTGGCCAGCGGCACCGCCGCCACACCCGGACCGTAGAACTCGACGAACTTACCGACCACGCCGTGTTCGCGCAGCCTTTCTGTAATAGTGAGCACCAGATCAGTTGCCGTGGAGCCTTCAGGCAGCGAGCCGGTAAGCTTGAAGCCCACGACACGCGGGATCAGCATCGAAATAGGTTGGCCCAACATGGCGGCTTCGGCTTCGATACCGCCCACCCCCCAAGCCACCACCCCCAGCCCGTTTACCATCGGCGTGTGTGAATCAGTGCCCACGCAGGTGTCGGGGTAGGCGTCAGGCATGTCATCGCCCGGACGCGTGAACACCACGCGCGACAGGTGCTCCAGGTTGACCTGGTGCACAATGCCCGTGCCCGGTGGCACGACGCGGAAATCATGGAATGCGCTCTGCCCCCAGCGCAGAAACTGATAGCGCTCCATATTGCGACCGTATTCGATGTCGACGTTGCGCTCGAAAGCATCGGGCCGGCCAAACACATCGACGATGACGGAGTGGTCGATCACGAGCTCGACGGGAGCCAGAGGGTTGATGCTGGCCGGGTTGCCGCCCAGCGTCTGCATGGCCTCACGCATGGCGGCGAGGTCGACCACCGCCGGCACGCCGGTGAAATCCTGCAGCACAACACGAGCGGGAGTGAATGCGATCTCTTTGCTGGGCTCGGCGACTGGATCCCAGCTGGCAAGCGCGCGGATGTCATCGGCGCTGACATCGCCGCCTTCGTTGCGCAGGAGATTTTCCAGCAGAATCTTGAGCCCGTACGGCAAGCGGGCCACATCCATGCCCTGTTCCCGGAGTGCATCCAACCGATAGACCCGGTAAGACTTGCCATTTACATCGAGCGTTGCACGCGCGCCAAAACTGTTGGGGTGATTCATCGCATTTCCTCCTACGTAGTGAGTCCTCGCTGCAGGTCAGCAATACGAATCATCTTACACGCTTTACATTACCCGCCCCATGGCGCGCCCATTCGTATCTCGTGTGTCCGCCTGTAACGGGCGGTTGTATCGCGCGTGGCCTTACCGCAGCGCCGTGTTTTGCGTCGCCGGTCGCTGGTGTGGCGCACCCCGGTGGCGTACCCCGAGCGTACGGCCCGGGGCTCAGAGAGCGAGTATGCTGACCCCAACGGATGCCAGCGCCAGTACCGGACCGTGGGCGAACCCCGTCGGCTCACAGGCGGGGGTATCGCCGTACCAGTCCCAACCGGCAGGCGCGGCGCACGCGTCCGCCACCACGACCTGCAGCCGGCACTCATGCAAGCTGTCGCTGCGCACGGTCAGCGCCAGGCTGGCAAGCGCCACGGCGATGTCTTCATGTCGGCCATGCAGATGCAGATAATCACGCTGGCCGTTATGCCCGCCTACGTAGTCCAGGCCCGGGATCACGAAACATTCGAGGCTGACGCCATGCAATTGATAGTCATGGGGCCGGAAGGGGCGTCCGCCGCGACCAAGCATCCGGATAATGAGATCTATGCCTCTCTCGAAGCCGCCGGCGCGATCGCCACCTTCCAGGGCAAATACGGCGGCTGCGGTGTACTCACCCGCGACGGCGGTAATACGCCCCGCATCCTCCAGCACAGCAAGGCTGAGGCGCGGGGCGCCGGAGTAGTCTGCAGATGGCGGATCACAATTCGGCATGGCACAGTCGGGGGGCGGCATGGCAGGGCCAGCCGTCGGGTTGGCGGATTGCGATCCATCTTATTGATAGCGCATCCCCCCCGTCCACCTATTGTGACGGTTTCTTGACGATTGTTAACTAATCGGTCAAAAACCTGCAGAGCCCATCAGGCGCGCGGCACCCCGTACCCACGCTCGCCTCGGGGTAAATTATGCGGCCAAGGTTTGCCAGCTCGCTGGCGCGCCGCACCAGTGTCCGCTTACTAACGCCTCGGGGCGCACCTCGGCCATGACGCGGGCGGCGTCCTCCCAGGCATCCATGCGCACCCGCAGGCCCGCATACACACCGTGGCCACTGCCCGGTTGGATACGTCCCGCCGCACAAAGGCCTTCGCCGGCGCGAATGGCGCCGTCCGCAACGATATCGCTGCCCGACAATACCCCCCACCCCACCTCCAGGTGATGCCCGGCGCGCACGGAGGCCGTCGCCTGAATGCCGCTGGCGACGTGAATGTCATGCCCGGCCTCTACGTCGCCACCCGCGCGCACCCCCTGCGCACAGCTGAGCGACCCGCCCGCGCGTATCGAGTGGCCAGCCCGGATGTCGCCTGCGGCGCAGATGCCCTGGCCAGCCTCAATACCCCAACCCGCGCGCAACTGGCCGCCGCCTTCAAGGCGTGTGCCCGCTTCGATCCCCCACTGCGCGACAATGTCACCACCCGCCCGGATGTGGCCGCCGCACACAATCGCACCGCCGGCGTTCAGATCTGTGCCCGCGACCACGTCCGTGCCGGCGCGTATGCCTCCGCCGCAGCGTATAGCGCCGCCCGAACGCACCACCGTGTCCACCATGATGTCCTGGCGCACAATCAGCGTGCCCGAGAACACCATGGCCTGCGCATCAATGGCATCCACGGTACGGATCAGATCGGTGGCGCCAAACTGGTCCAGCAACCAACAGGCGTCATCCACCCTGCCGGCCGCCACCAGCGCATCCAGTATTTCCTGATAGTCGCCCTGACCATGGTGGTCCCGCAGGAACCATTTATAGCCCGATGCGCATGGATTTTTTGCCTTGACGAAAGTCTTGGAGAGTTGCATGTGTCTATGCTTGAAATACGAAGCGCCCGCGTATCACTGCAGCGCCCGCGGCTTGGCGGGCGCGCCTGCGCGCGTGCGAAAACGCGGGCCGCATCATGCGGCGCCGCGAACAAAAATGGAAAAGGAAGCCGGAAGAAGGGGGCTACGTGCACCCGAGGCGTGGCTTAGCCAGGCTTGGCCCGGGCGTAGGCTTCGCGCTCGGCCACGTCCTGCACATCGAGATCGATGGCACGCACGACCTGCGCGCAGGCCAGGCGTGTGGCATGCTCGAGCAGTTCGGAAAACGGACGGGGGCGGAATGTCATGGACGGGATTGTAGTCCAGACCGCCGGGGGCAGCCCACGCAGGCAGGCCCTGAAACGGAGGGGGGCGTACCCACCCCGACTATTGCTTGCCCTGCGTGACACCAGCCTTGAGCTCTGCGCAAGGGTCTGGCCGTGCCTGGGGCGCCACGCGCACCACACGGTCGTACTGCCCGGGCGCGGGTACCGACTCGAGGATGCCGACTGACAGCGAACGCCCCGGCGCCAAGGGTGGCGTGCCCCGCGCCAGCCAATACGGCACGCCGATGTCCTTGCGCACGTGCCCATCTCCGGCCAGCAGCACGACAGGCCGCCCCGTCACCGCGGCGGCAGTGCGTATGGCGTGCGCCATGACGGCATCACGCGCCACCTGGGCCGTCGCCATAGGCTGATGCAGTGTGGCGGGCAACATGCCGCAGTGCGAGGTGGCGACCTCCTGCACCTGCGTGCGCATCAGTGCTGCCGCCGGTGCGGGTTGCAGACCCAGCGCACGCAGGGCGTCGGCGTCGAAGACTGCCGGCAGACCGTCGCGCACGATACGCGCCGCATCGGCGCGGGAAAGATTGGCTGCCATCAGCGGCAGCTTGTATTGCAGCGCAAGGGTAATGAGGGGGGTGTAGAAATCCCAGTTCCAGCCTCTGGCGCCACTGGCCGCGGCAATTACGCAGGCGGCATCCGCACAGGTTTTTACGGCCCGGTCCAGATCGGCCTGCCGCTCGCGGTCGAACTGCTCCATCGCAAGCACCGGGCGCCATCCAGCGCGCAGCGCCTTCTCGAGTGCCGCTTGCCTGAAGGCATGACCGGCAGCGTTGTCGTGGATCTCACCCAGCAAAACGACACTGTAGCGGGGCATCTCTGTGATCAGGCTGCCGGCATCGGTGTGGCCCGCCGGCCCGGCGCAGGCGGCAAGCAGCATGGGCAGCGTGCCGGCCGCCGCCGACAATCGATATCGCATGGCACCTCCCCCTTCCGGCAAACGCGCCGGCGCTCTAGCGCCCGCCCATTATAAGGGCGAGGGAGGCATTGCCGAGACTATGCTGCCGGTTGATCGGGACTGCTGGCCCGATACTGCCGTAGTTCATCCTGGACTTGCGCACGCGTTTTACCCGGACCCGCATGTAAGATGGGGTAGTTGACTGCCTCGCCCTCACTGATTTCCCGCGTCTGCAAAGCACGGGCAAGTTCGGCCTGGACATCCGAGCGGGCGCGTGCGCTGGACGACCTGTCGGCCACGGGATAAGCATCTTCACCCGCACTAAGCTGGCCCATCGACCGAGCCCGCTCGAGCTCCGCTGTCACATCGGCTCGTGACTTGACGGCGCCGGGCTCGGCGCTGGCCACGCTGGCAACAGCACACAAGGCAATCATGACCGCAATTCCTGCTTTCTTCTTCATGATCCACTCCTTCATCAGCGTCGGCCTGCCGCGTATGACTGCCGGTCAGGACCGAACAATCACCCAACCAATGGGTTAGGCAGAAATCAGTATGTGTCAATAGGATGGTTGGATATAGACGGCTCGGCCGAATTCACAATTCCATTTTTCATTGCATTTCCTTCAAATCGCAAACATACGATCGCACCACCTTGCCACATAGCCCATGACACCTTCACTTGATGACATCGCCTTGTTTGTTGAAGTTGGCCAAACCCTCAGTTTTTCGCGGGCCGCCGCGCTGCTGGCTATGCCGGCCTCGACGCTGTCGCGCCGCATCGCCCTGCTGGAGCAGCGCATCGGCGTGCGCCTGCTTCACCGCAACACACGCAAGGTGGAGCTCACGGAAGCAGGCGCCGAGTACTTTGCGCGGTGCCGGCATATCATCGAAGAGGCGCGCATCGCGCATGAGCAGTTGATCGGCAGCACGCACGACCTCAAAGGCCTGCTGCGGGTATCCATGCCGACGAGTTTTGCGATGACCTTCATGCCGCTAGCCATACTGGCGTTCCATCAGCGGTATCCCGATATCGCCTGCGAATATGACATGAGCATCAAGCCAGTCGACTTCCTTTCAGACCATGTCGATATCGTGCTGCGTCATGGAAAACAGCCCAGCTCGGGTATTGTTTCCCACCCACTGGTGACGGTCAGCCTGGGGCTTTACGCATCGCCTGACTATCTGCGCCGACATGGCCAACCGGCTGCTCCTGCCGAACTGGCTTCCCATATTTGCCTGCGCGCATCGACCTCGCGCGAAGATACCGTGTGGCGTCTGCACAATCATGAAGGGACGCAGGCGGCTGTCGAAGTTGACGGCCCCATCGCCATCAATCATGTGGTGATGCTGACGCGTATGGCGGTTCTGGGCGTGGGAATCGTACCGTTGTCGACCCACCCGCTGCTGCGCATGGACGAAGGCCGCGACCTGGTGCGGCTGCTGCCTGAGTGGACATTCGAGCCCTTGCCGCTGCTGGCGCTGTTTCCGTCGCGCCTGATGCCGGCCAAGAGCCGGGTATTCATTGACTTTCTTACCGAGACCTTGGCACACCCGGAACGCCTGGGCACACTGATCTCTCCCGGCTGACACAGAGCGGCACGTCGCCTCGCCCCTACATGCGGCCCCGGCATACGCTCTCCCCGGCATGTGTCTGCCTCGGCATATGCCTGCCCAGAAATGGCAAGGCATCGCGGCCGGCGCGCGCCGGCCGAGCCAGCCAGGCGGCGGGCCTATCAGGGCTGGATATCGAGCGCCGGGAACCGCTTGACCAGCTCATCCAGCGCCTTGAGCTGGGCCAGAAAGGGCTCAAGCTTGTCCAGCGGCAGGGCGCTGGGGCCGTCGCACTTGGCATTGCGCGGATCGGGATGGGCCTCAAGAAAAAGCCCCGCCAGCCCCACCGCCATGCCGGCGCGGGCCAGGTCGGCCACCTGCTCGCGCCGCCCACCCGAGGCTGCGCCCATAGGATCGCGCTGCTGCAGCGCATGCGTAACATCGAAGATGACCGGACGGTTGTCGCAGACCTTCTTCATGACACCAAAACCCAGCATGTCGACCACCAGGTTGTCATAGCCAAAGCAGGTGCCGCGGTCGCACAGGATCAGCTTGCCGTTGCCGGCCTCGACAAATTTCTCGACGATGTTGTGGGTTTGCGCAGGGCTGAGAAACTGGGGCTTTTTGATATTGACCACGCGCCCGGTGCGGGCCAGCGCCACGACCAGGTCGGTCTGGCGTGCGAGAAAGGCGGGCAGTTGCAAAACGTCGGCCACCTCGGCCACCGGCACGGCCTGGGCGGGCTCGTGCACGTCGGTAATGACGGGCACGCCGAACTCCTTCTTGACGGCCTCGAAGATGCGCAGGCCTTCTTCCAGGCCTGGCCCGCGATATGAATGAATGGACGAACGGTTGGCCTTGTCGAACGAGGCCTTGAACACATAGGGGATGCCCAGCCTTTGCGTGACGCGCTGGTATTCCTCGCAGGCGCGCAGAGCCAGATCGAGCGACTCGAGCACATTGATGCCGCCGAACAGGACAAATGGCTGATCGTTGGCGCAGTGGATGCCGTCGGCAATGGTGACAGACTGAGTGGACACGATAGTTACCTCCTGATCCTCGAATCATAACGCGCAGCGCGACCCGGCCGTTTTCCCCGGCGTATGGCTTTTTACAGTGCACACTCCTATACTTGTCGCAGAGTCAGACACATGCGTTGCCGTGGCTGCGGCAACGCCATACGTTGTTTCAACTCCTGGAGAGCGTCAATGGTCGATATGAACCGGCGTCAATTCTTCAAGGTGACAGGTGCAACACTGGCGGGGTCCAGCCTCACGCTGCTTGGGGCCGCCCCTATGCCGGCACTCGCTGAAGTGCGCCAGTACAAGCTGGCGCGCATGACTGAAACACGCAACACCTGTCCCTACTGTTCCGTAGCTTGTGGTGTCCTGATGTACAGCTTGGGCGACGGCGCCAAAAACGCCGAACCCCGCATCCTGCACATCGAAGGGGATCCCGATCACCCGGTCAATCGGGGCACACTCTGTCCCAAGGGCGCGGCGCTCACTGATTTCATCAACAGCCCCAACCGCCTCAAGTACCCCGAATACCGCAAACCCGGGTCCGATAAATGGGAACGCATGTCGTGGGATGACGCGCTCGACCGCATCGCGCGCCTCATGAAGGACGACCGGGACGCCAACTTCATCGAACGCAACGAGGCCGGCCAGACGGTCAATCGGTGGCTGACTACCGGCATGCTGGCGGCATCGGCCAGTTCGAACGAAGTCGCCTACATCACGCATAAAGTCATCCGCAGTCTGGGTGCGCTGGGGTTCGACAACCAGGCTCGTGTCTGACATGGCCCGACGGTGGCAGGTCTTGCCCCGACGTTTGGCCGTGGTGCGATGACGAACCATTGGGTCGATATCAAGAACGCGGATGTTGTGCTGATTATGGGCGGCAATGCCGCCGAAGCCCACCCTTGCGGGTTCAAGTGGGTGACCGAAGCGAAGGCCCACAACAAGGCCAAGCTGATTGTCGTCGACCCGCGCTTCACGCGCTCGGCGTCGGTGGCCGACTTCTATGCACCCATACGCACCGGCACGGATATTGTCTTCCTGGGTGGCGTCATACGCTATCTGCTCGAAACCGACAAAATCCAGCACGATTACGTACGTAACTATACCGATATGTCGTTTATCGTGCGTGAAGACTATGCCTTTGAGAATGGGCTGTATTCAGGCTACGACGAAGCAAGCCGCAAGTATGACCAGACAACGTGGGAATACGAACGGGGCGCGGACGGCTATGTACAGGTGGATGCCACGCTGAAGCACCCGCGCTGCGTATACCAGTTGCTCAAGAAGCACTACGAGCGCTACACGCCCGAGATGGTGGAACGTGTATGCGGCACACCGCGGGATGCATTCAAGACGGTGTGCGAGATGCTGGCGTCCACCTCCACACCAGACCGCGCCGGCACCATTATGTATGCGCTGGGCTGGACGCAGCATAGCATCGGCTCGCAGATCATTCGCACAGGCGCCATGGTGCAGCTGCTGCTGGGCAACATTGGCATACCGGGGGGCGGTATGAACGCCTTGCGCGGCCACTCCAATATCCAGGGCCTGACGGACCTGGGCCTGATGTCCAACCTGTTGCCGGGCTACCTGACGCTGCCCAGCGACGGTGAACAGTCGTTCGACGACTACATTGCGCGGCGCACGCAGCAGCCGCTGCGGCCCAATCAGCTCAGTTACTGGCGCAATTACAAGAAATTCCACGTCAGCCTGATGAAGGCCTGGTGGGGCACCGCCGCACAACCGGAAAACAACTGGGCCTACGACTATCTGCCCAAGATGGACAGGCAGTACGACATGCTGCAAGTCTATGAGTTGATGCACAAAGGCAAGATGACTGGCTACATCTGCCAGGGCTTCAACCCGCTGGCCGCCGCGCCCTACAAGAAGAAACTGCTGGCCGCCTTCTCCAAGCTGAAGTTCCTGGTGATCATGGACCCGCTGATCACCGAAACCTCCGAGTTCTGGCGAAATGTGGGTGAGTACAACGATGTCGACTCGTCGCAGATCCAGACAGAGGTCTTCCGCCTGCCCACCACCTGTTTTGCCGAAGAGGAGGGCGCGCTGGTGAACTCGGGCCGCTGGCTGCAGTGGCACTGGAAGGGCGCAGAACCGCCGGGCGAAGGCAAGAGCGACATCGAAATCATGGCGCTGCTGTATGACCGGCTGGCCAGTCTCTATCGCAAGGAGGGCGGCAAGTACCCGGACCCGCTGCTCAAGCTGCGCTGGCCCTACGCCAACCCCCTGAACCCCAGCGCCGCCGAATTGGCCATGGAAATCAACGGCCAGGCTATCAGCGACCTGCCGGGCCCGACGCCCGGCGCGGCGTCGTCCCGGCGCGCCGGCGAGCAACTGGCGTCTTTCGGCGAGCTGCGCGACGATGGCAGCACACTGTGCGGGTGCTGGATTTACACCGGCAGCTGGACGCCTGAAGGAAACCAGATGGCCCGGCGCGACAACAGCGACCCGACTGGCATCGGCCAGACGCTGAAGTGGTCTTGGGCGTGGCCGGCCAACCGGCGCATTATGTACAACCGCGCCTCCTGCGACCTGAACGGCCAGCCCTTTGACCCACGCCGCGCGCTGATCCACTGGAACGGAAGCAAGTGGGTGGGCGCCGATACGCCCGACTTCAAGCTCGACGAGCCGCCAGCGAACGGCATGGGCCCCTTCATCATGAACCCTGAGGGCGTTGCGCGTTTCTTCGCCCGCAAAGGCATGGCCGAAGGCCCTTTCCCCGTGCACTACGAGCCCTTTGAGAACCCACTGGGCTACAACCCGCTGTACCCCGACGAAAAACGTGTGGTCAGCAACCCCGCCGCCCGCATCTTCGACGACGATCTGGCAACCATGGGCAAGGTAGACGCCTTCCCCCACGTGGGCACGACCTACCGGCTGACCGAGCACTTCCACTACTGGACCAAGCACGTGCGGCTCAATGCCATTCTGCAGCCCGAGCAATTCGTGGAGATCGGCGAGGCGCTGGCCAAGGAACTGGACATCGCCAACGGCTCCATGGTGAAAGTGTCATCCAACCGTGGCTATATCAAGGCCGTGGCGGTGGTGACCAAGCGCATCCGGGCGCTGCAGATCGACGGCAAGACGGTGCACCAGGTCGGCATCCCCCTGCACTGGGGGTTTGTGGGGCTGGCCAAGCCAGGCTTTCTGGCCAATACGTTGACGCCGCCGGTAGGTGATGGCAATACGTACACGCCGGAGAGCAAGTCTTTCCTGGTCAAGGTCGAGAAGATATAGGAGCGCTGCCATGGCACTGCAATCGCTGGACATCAAGCGGCGCTCCGCGACCACCACACCGCCCCCCGGGCAGCGTGACGCGGTGGTGGGCGGCGGCGTTGCCAAGCTGATCGACACCACCAAGTGCATAGGCTGCAAAGCCTGCCAGGTGGCCTGCATGGAATGGAACGAGACACGCGACGAAATCGGCAACAACGTCGGCGTCTACGACAACCCGCTTAATCTCACGGCTGAATCGTGGACGGTGATGCGTTTTTCGGAAGTGGAAAACGACGCTGGCACACTGGAATGGCTCATCCGCAAGGATGGCTGCATGCACTGCGAAGACCCGGGCTGCCTGAAGGCCTGCCCGGCGCCGGGGGCGATCATCCAGTACAACAACGGCATTGTCGACTTCCACGAAGAGAACTGCATTGGCTGCGGCTACTGCATCACAGGTTGCCCCTTCGATATCCCACGCATTTCCAAGAAGGATGGCAAGGCCTATAAATGCACGCTGTGCTCGGACCGGGTCGCTGTCGGCCAGGAGCCCGCCTGTGTGAAGACCTGCCCGACGGGCGCAATTGTGTTCGGCACCAAGGAAGACATGATCCAGCATGCCGACGAACGCATTGTGGACCTGAAGTCGCGCGGCTTCGAGAACGCAGGGCTGTACGACCCCGAGGGGGTGGGCGGCACGCACGTAATGTATGTGCTGCACCATGCCGACAAGCCCCGCCTGTACCATGGGCTGCCCAAAGACCCGGCCATCAGCCCAATGGTCGAGCTTTGGAAGGGGGTGGCCAAGCCGCTCGGGGTCGCTGCCATCGTGCTCAGCGCGCTGGTGGGCTTCTTCCACTATATCCGCGTCGGCCCGAACGAAACCGACGAGGACGACGAACGCAGGGCACAGGAGGATCTCCATGAGTGACGCCGCTAAAACCCGGCTGATCCAGCGCTACACCGCCAGCCAGCGCCTCAACCACTGGATCATCGCTATCACCTTCGTCCTGCTGGCCCTCTCGGGGCTGGCGCTGTTCCATCCGTCGATGTATTGGTTCTCCAATGTGCTGGGCGGGGGCACCTGGACGCGCATCCTGCATCCCTTCCTGGGCATCCTGCTGGTCGTCGTCTTTTGCGTGTTTGCGGCACGTATGTTCCGCCACAACCTCATCCATCGCGAAGACCGCGCCTGGCTGCGGTACTTCGGCGACGTCATGGCCAACCGCGAGGACAGGGTGCCCCCTGCGGGCCGCTACAACGGCGGCCAGAAGGTGCTGTTTTTTGCCCTCATCCTGTTGGTGCTGGGGCTGCTGCTGACGGGGCTGGTGATGTGGCGCGAGTTCTTCACGATGTATTTTCCGCTCTGGGCGGTAAGGCTCGCATCGGTGCTGCATGCGCTGTTTGCGCTGTTGATGGTTATCGCCATCATCGTGCATATCTATGCCGGTATATGGGTGAAGGGCTCGGTGCGGGCCATGACGCGCGGTACCGTCACGCCCGGCTGGGCATGGAAGCACCACCGCCTGTGGTACCGGCAGATGCGGGGTAGCCCCGATGTGCGGCGCGCGCCGGTACGTGGTACACCAACAGACAGGTAGCACTAACAATCGGTCTTCGCATCCCGCTTCCCAAGCACGGCCGTCTTGCGTCTGGCGCGGGGCGGCCGTTTTGCACAGGAGAGAGCCTCTTGCAGCGCATCCTTGCCCGCGGCGATATCGAATCGCTCGATCACACGACCATTCCGCGCCTGCGCCTGCCCGTCAGGGCGTCAATCTTTGCCGACCGCGCTGCGCGCTTTCGCAGCCTCGCGGCTGGCAACCCGGTGGGCGCTTATCTCAACCTTATGGCCGGGCTGGCTGATGCGCAGCATCAAGCTCTGCGTCATGCACAGTTTCCGGGCGCATCGGCGCAGCAGCTCGCGCTTGCGCAGGGCCACGGCATGCCAGTGCTGCCGGCCCTGGGCGGGCACCGCGATCCGGGCTGGCAAGGGCTGCTTGCCGCGATCCTGGACCACATGCTGGTGCAGGACTCGCTGCCCGCTGAGGCGCGTGTCGTCGTGCAGGCCTTGCGACGCAAGACCAACACCGCCCCTCACGACATCGATACGCTGGCCGACGCCCTGCTGGCGCAGCACAACGACTGCGACCGCGCTGCCGCGCCCTTTGTGATGGCGGCGCTGCAAGTGTATTGGACCAGTCTGGCGGCCGATATCGACGCGCGTCAGATGCCCGTGGCAAGCCCTTTCGGGGTGTGCCCGGTATGCGGGACGCTGCCAGTGGCCAGCGTGGTGCGCGTGGGTGGGCAGGCCGACAGTTGCCGCTATCTGTGCTGCCCGCTGTGCAGCACAGAGTGGCATCTGGTGCGGGTTACCTGTTCCCACTGCGAGAACACCAAGAACATCGGCTACCATGCCATCGAAGGCGGCCCCGACGGCATCAAGGCGGAATCATGCGACCATTGCCACACTTACCGCAAAATCTTCTACCAGGAAAAGGCGCTGGGCGCCGACCCGGTGGCCGACGACCTGGCCAGCCTGACGCTGGACATGCTGATGGGCGAAGCCGGCTACAGTCGCGCCAGCGGCAACCCCTTTCTGTGGCAAGATACCGAGCCTGCCTGAAACCGGGCGGTCACCCGGTGCAACCGCGCCCGCGTGACGCGGCCCTGCCTATGATAATGTCGCCGAGCCTCTAAATGCGCGCTGCCCAAGAATCCGACGCACCCGCGACATCCACCGGTATTCCGCAAACGCCCGAGGCTCAGGCCACGGCAGCCGATATCCCATCGCTGGATCGCGTGCTGGCGTGCGAGGCCGCCACGGCCCTGGCCGCGCAGTATGGCCGCGGGCGATTGACAGCCATTCTGCGCGAACACATCGCGCAATTGCGTGTTCATGCACGCGATGGGCGCTTGCCGCTCAGCGCGCTGCGCGAAACCCAGTTGCTGGGCCACGCCGAACGCACGCTGCGGGAACAGTCCCAGCCACGCTTGCGCACCGTCTTCAACCTGACAGGCACGGTCCTGCATACCAACCTGGGCCGCGCCCTGCTGCCCGATGCCGCCGTGCAGGCCGTGGCCGCCGTGCTGACTGCGCCAGCCAATCTCGAATACGACCTGGACACCGGCCGCCGCGGCGATCGCGACGACCTGATCGAAGACCTGTTGTGCGAACTGACGGGCGCCGAAGCCGCTACCGTGGTCAACAATAATGCCGCGGCAGTGCTGCTGATGCTCAACGCCCTGGCCAACCGGCGCGAAGTCGTCGTGTCGCGCGGCGAACTGGTCGAGATCGGTGGCGCCTTCCGCATCCCCGACATCATGCAGCGCGCTGGCGCCCGGCTGAAAGAGGTCGGCACCACTAACCGCACCCACCCCGCGGATTACGAACAGGCACTGGGGCCGCGCACCGCCATGCTGCTGAAAGTGCATTGCAGCAACTATGCCATCAGCGGCTTTACACGCAGCGTCGAGGTGGCCGACGTCGCCGCGATCGCTCACCGCCACAGCCTGCCCGCCGCCGTCGACCTAGGCAGCGGCACCTTGCTGGACATGACGCAATGGGGGCTGCCGCGCGAAGCCACCGTGCGCGACACGGTCGAGGCTGGCGCCGATATCGTCACCTTCAGTGGCGACAAGTTGTTGGGCGGCCCTCAGGCGGGCTTGCTGGTAGGCCGGGCCGACCTGATCCGCAAAATCAAGAAAAACCCGCTCAAACGCGCCTTGCGCGTGGGCAAGCTCACGCTGGCGGCGCTTGAACCAGTGCTGGGGCTGTACCGCGCGCCCGAACACCTTGCAGAAAGGCTGACCACACTCCGCCTGCTCACGCGGCCGCAGGCGCAGATGCGCGCCCAGGCGGACCGGCTGCAGCCCATATTGCAGCACATGGCGGGGCCTCGCTATGCCGTCGACACCGCGCCCATGTTCAGCCAGATCGGGAGCGGTGCATTACCGGTGGACCAACTGCCCAGCTACGGCTTGGTCGTTCGCCACGCTGGCGCAGGGCGCCCGGGGCGCGCCCTGCAATCCTTCGAGGCCCGCCTGCGCGGCCTGCCTCGGCCCGTCATCGGGCGCATTGCCCAGGACGCGCTGTGGCTGGACTTGCGCTGCCTGGAGGGGCACGACGAAGCCGCCTTCGCCGCGCAACTGGCCGCGCCGCGAGAGGGTGCCACCGCATGATCGTAGGCACGGCCGGCCATATTGATCACGGCAAGACGACGCTGGTGCGCGCCCTGACGGGTGTAGACACCGATAGGCTGAAAGAAGAGAAAGCACGCGGCATCTCCATCGAACTGGGCTATGCCTATCTACCTCTGCCCAACGGCGACACCCTGGGCTTTATCGACGTGCCGGGCCATGAACGCCTGGTGCACACGATGGCTGCCGGCGCCACCGGCATTGATTTCGGGCTGCTGGTCGTGGCCGCCGACGACGGCGTCATGCCGCAGACACAGGAACACTTGGCCATCCTGCAATTGCTGGCCGTACAGCGCGGCGCTGTGGCCCTCACTAAGGCCGACCGTGTCGATGCGGGCACCTTGGCAAGCGTGCGAACGCACTTGGCCGGCCTGACGCGCGGTACGTTCCTGGAGGGCGCGCCGGTATTCCCCACAGACGCCGCAAGCCCGTATATGCCGGGCGTGGGCGCCCTGCGCGATCATCTGTTCAGCGCTGCGGCACTGGCAACCGTACGTCACGACGACGGCCCCTTCCGTCTGGCGATCGATCGGGCGTTCACACTCAAGGGCCACGGCACCATCGTCACCGGCACGGTGCACACCGGCCGCATACGGGTGGACGACGCGGCCGCCGATCTACGGCTGTTTCCTTCAGGCCGTCCTGTCCGCGTGCGCAGCCTGCATACGCAGAACCAGTCCGCCACCACAGGGCGGGCCGGTCAGCGTTGCGCGCTGAATCTCGTTGGCATAGATAAAGATGACATTGCGCGCGGCGACTGGATTGCGCACTCCGACACCTTTGTTCCAGGGCGCAACATCGACGTGCACTTGACGCTGCTGCCGGGCGACGATCCCGCCCTGCGCGCTTGGGCACCCGTGCATGTGCACCTGGGCGCGGCGCATTACCCAGCCCATGCCGTACCGCTTGGGCCCGATGCGCTGGCGGCGGGCGAGTCAGGCTGGGTGCAATTGGTGTTCGACGCGCCCGTATGCGCGCTGCCTGGTGACCGTTTTATTGTGCGCAGCACACGGGCCAATCGCACTATAGGCGGCGGCATGGTGCTCGATCCCAACGCCCCCGACCGCAAGCGCCGCGCGCCGCAGCGCTTGGCATGGCTGGCTGCTGTGGCGGCAATGAAAGGCGACGGCGATCTGGCGCAGCTCCTTGAGCATGCGCCGCAGGGGCTGGATGCCCGCAGCCTGATGCGCCTGACCGGACGGCCCGCAAGCAGCATCGCCGCGCCCCCGAACGCGCGCTGGATCCCGCTGCAAGGCGCCGGCGGCCGCCTGCTCGTGCTGGATGCGCACTGGGAAGCGCTGGCGGCGCACACCATCGGCGTCCTGCAGGCTTTTCATGCGCGCCATCCCGACGAGCCCGGCCTGGATACCGGCAGGCTGCGCCGCATGGCATGGCCCGCCTTGCCCGAGGCACATTGGCAGGCATTGCGCGACGATCTGATCCAAACAGGCCGAATGCGGCGCAGCGGCGCGTGGCTGCATCATCCCGCCCATGCGGCCACACTGTCGGCGGACGAAGACGCACTCGCACAGCGTTTGCTGCCCCGCGCGCTGGCTGGCGCCTATGATCCGCCCTGGGTGCGCGACCACGCACAGGCCTTGGACGCGCCCGAGGAATTGGTGCGCATGGTTTTACGCAAGCTCGTGCGCCGCGGCGAGCTATTCCAGATAACGCATGACCTGTTCTACCATCGCGACCATATCGAAGCGCTGACGGCAATGGTGGCCCAGCACGGTTCGCAAGGCATCAACGCGGCGGCGTTTCGCGATGCCGCTGGCATCGGCCGCAAGCGTGCCGTGCAAATACTGGAATTCTTTGACCGCGCAGGTTATACGCGACGTCTGCGCGACCAGCATGTGCCAAGATCGGATAGCGCAGCATTCTGGCAGCGGCTATCATAGGCGGGCGCCGCGATCAGCACAGCTGCGGCGCCCTGGAAGGCAGGCGTGTCCGGTGACACGGCCGGGCTTCAAACCCGGTTGGGGGCGTCAGACGCTCCCGGGCAGGTTCGACTCCTGTTGCCTTCCGCCATCACGCTTTCGCGCAGTAGATTACTTGGTTTCGGTATACGGCTCGAAGCGGCCCGTTCTGCGGTTGCGCAAGAACAGCACCCCCGTGGCCACACCAAAGTATGCACCGTGCAATTCCAGCAAGCCGGCATCGACACGCTCACGCACGGCGGGAAAAGTAAGCAGGTTGCTCAGGCTGTGCTCCACCACTGCCCATTCCAGCTGCTGTATCCAGGCTTGGCGATCGCCTGTGGGTGGGCCGAGCTTTTCGGCTACCGGCGCGATCTGCGACATCCACTTGCCGATAAAGTCGCGCTTGGACAGCGGCGGCGCCTTATCGGCAAATGCTCGCACCCCTCCGCAACTGGCATGGCCCATAACAACGATATGCTTGACTTGCAACGCGTTGACGCCGAATTCGATAGCCGCACTGGTGCCGTGGAAGGATTCAACAACGTCTGCTTCACAGGGTGGAACGATGTTGGCGATATTGCGGATGACGAACATTTCGCCCGGGCCGGCATCAAAAATCGTTTCCGGCGCAACGCGTGAATCGCCGCAGCCGATGATCATGATTTCGGGGTGCTGCCCCTTTTCCGCCAACTCTTCGTATCGCTCACGCTCCTGTGCCAGACGTCCTTCAAGAAATGATTGATAGCCTTCGGTAAGTCGTTGCGGAAACATGGATTCTCTCTGAGTTGAAGTAATTTATTTTATGCCAATCCACGCTTCGGGCCTAAAACAGTGTGTTATGCCACCGCATTTTTGGGGTGGGCGGACGGGGTGTCGGGCAAGGGGATGAACTCTTTATTGTCCATGGGGGGCAGCGCAATTCGCCCCGCCTGCCAGTCGGCTTTGGCCTGCTCGATGCGCTCCTTGCGCGAGGACACGAAATTCCACCAGATATGGCGCGGGCCCAGCGGCTCGCCACCCAGCAGCATCAGGCGCGATGCCTGCACCGCCTTGATACAGGGAACATCACCCGGGCCAAATACGACCATCTGTCCAGGCAGATAACGCTGCCCTGCTACCTCGATCCCGCCCTGGGCCACATACACCGCACGCTCCGCATGCCCGTCGGGCAAGGCCACGCGCGCGCCCGCCGCCACTTCCGCATCTAGATAAAACAATGGCGAATGCACTTTGGCCGGACTGGCCACCCCGAAGGCGTTGCCCGCGATCAGCCGCATACGCAAGCCGTCTTCTTCCAGGATGGGAAGTTCGCCCGCCCCATAATGATCGAACGCCGCCGCGTCTTCTTCATGTGTTTCAGGCACGGCTACCCAGGCCTGTATGCCGTCAAACTGCCCGCCTTGCTCGCGCATCGGATCGAAGCGCTCGGAATGGCTGATACCCGCACCGGCCGTCATCCAATTGAGCGCCCCCGGTTCTATGACTTGCTCTACACCCAGGCTGTCGCGGTGCGTCATGCTGCCCGAAAAAAGATAGGTGACTGTCGACAGCCCAATATGCGGATGCGGCCGCACGTCAAGCTTGCCCGGCACCGGCCCTGCGAGGGCTTGTGGCCCCATGCGGTCAAAGAAGATGAACGGCCCCACCATGCGCCGCTGCCGGAACGGCAACACCCGCCCCACCTCAAACCCGCCGCCCAGATCATGCTTACGGGTATCGATGACGATTTCAATCATGATGCAGCTCCTTGAGATAAAGAACGGCAGATGGCCGGGCAGGCCGGACGATCAATAACAATCGCTGGCCTGACAGCCCGTGACAAGGCCCTCGACCGACGCCATACCGGCAAGGATAACGCGTTTGCGTTGAAGAATCGAAGCGCGCAGCGCGTTCGGAAACACGCGCCTCTCGCTGCCAGCTATTGCCGGACGGCCTACGCTGCCTGATTCGACGGCGCGACGGGCGACGTTTGCGCCTCCATCCATCCCAGCCACCGCAAGGCATGTTCGGTGCTGCTGCCGCACATCTCGAGCGCAGGCTGCAGCGAGCCACAAACGGCGGGCCGTAAAGGGCTGCCGAACAGCCGGCACCGGTTGGCCTCGTCGAGCTGCACGCAGCGAACCCCGGCCGGCTTGCCCTGGGGCATGCCGGGGATGGGGCTGGATATCGACGGCGCAATGCAGCACGCGGCGCAGTTAGGGCGGCAGTTCATAAGGCGTGGTAGGACGTGAGCACCAACAGGATGCCCAAAGTGATCACCCGACAGCAGGGGTAGTATAGGCGCTGTGCTTGTAGCGCGCGCGCACCCTGCCCCAGAGTCGATCATGCAAGGGCAGCAGCAATACATTGCAGACAGGCTCAACCACGGCTGCCACGCCGCCCATGGCCATCGAGCCGGTGAACACATACATGACGACGAACGCGACCGACATATGAAGGGCGACCTGGCTGGTTTTCTGGGCGAGTAGCATCATGACAATATCCGGTCTTTATTAGCTATAAGTAAATGATAGCTATTACCAATAATACAGGATAATGATTAATCTTCATGGCGCTAATAGGGGAAACCTATGCTGCTGCCCGGGCAGGGCGCCACGCCGACGCAGCCGCGCCTGCACAATCAGAACAAATCCAGCTGGGGGCTGGCGGGCGCCGGGCGATGGAACTGGCTGAGGTCGAGATCAATGCGGCGCTCGTTCAGCCCCGCGCGGGCGCAGGCGCGGCGAAAACGCTGACGCAGCAGGTCGGCGTAAATGCCCGTGCCGCGCATGCGTGTAGCAAAGTTGGCATCGTAGACTTTGCCTCCCCGCATCTCGCGCAAGAGGTTCATGACGTGCGCTGCTTTGAGTGGATAGTGCGCCTGCAGCCACTCTTCGAACAGGCCGGCCACTTCGCGCGGCAGCCGCAGCACGGTGTAATGCGCATCAAGCGCCCCCGCCTGCCCAGCCAGCGAGACAATAGTTTCGAGATCGTGGTCGCTCAAGGCGGGGATGAGGGGCGAGACCAACACCCCCGTGGGCACACCCGCCTGACTCAGGGCGCGCACGGCCTCCATGCGCGCCATGGGCGTACTGGCGCGCGGCTCGAGGGTACGGGCGATATGCCTGTCCAGCGTGCCAATGGACATGAACACACGTACTAGCCTGCGCCGCGCCATCCGCGCAAGCAAATCAAGATCGCGTGTCACTGCGGCCGATTTGGTGGTGATGGTGAATGGATGACCGAAAGCCTCGAGCACATCGAGCACCTCAGCCGTCAGGCGCAAGCGCCGCTCGATGGGTTGGTATGGGTCGGTATTGGTGCCCATGGCAATCACCTGCGGCTGGTAGGCGGGCCGGGAGAGCGATGCGCGCAGAACCTGGGCCGCATTGGTTTTGGCGAACAACTTGGTTTCGAAATCCAGCCCCGGCGAAAGATTCAGATAGGCGTGGCTGGGCCGTGCATAACAATAAATGCAGCCGTGCTCGCAGCCCCGATAGACGTTGACCGACTGATCGAAGGGGATATCGGGGGAGTCGTTGTGCGAGATGATGCCGCGCGCCAGTTCGCTGGTGACCGTAGTGGGCGGACGGCCCGGCGCGCCGCTGCTGTCGTCGGGTTCAACGGGCCAGCCGTCGTCCACGGCTTCGCGGGTATGGGTGTCGAATCGCGAGGACCGATTACTGAGGCTGCCTCGGCCCTTGAGCGGCGCCAGGTTCATAATGGCCACCAAATACTGATCAAATAAACAGTATATATGAAAGGCGCCCACACCACGATCACCCAACCGGCAGCGACTGCTCATCCCCCTGCGGGCATGGTTCGCGCCTGGCCTCTCATGCAGGTATGAGCGCGCCGCGCAACCACCCCTGCCCAGGGCTGATT
This sequence comes from Paracandidimonas lactea, assembly GCF_021653995.1. Classification (NCBI taxonomy): domain Bacteria; kingdom Pseudomonadati; phylum Pseudomonadota; class Betaproteobacteria; order Burkholderiales; family Alcaligenaceae; genus Paracandidimonas; species Paracandidimonas lactea. The sequence goes on along the minus strand of NZ_JAJJOZ010000002.1, from coordinate 321,563 downwards.
CGTGCGGCAATGGTTCCCATGATGCGGCAGCCCCTGATACAGTGTTCGCGTTCACTATCCCCCGGAGACCGCCATGATGTCATCCCTGCGCCGCATACTGCGCTCCATCCTGCCGCATGCCGCACTGGGCATTGCCTGTACCACCGCCCCTCTGGCCACCGCAGCCACCCCGCCCGCCGCACCCACGTCAGTCGGCGCGCCGCACGCCACGCAGGTACCCGGCTACTACCGGCAACAAGTCGGCGCCGTTACAGTCACCGCGCTTTATGATGGCTACATTGGCGTCAATCCGGCCATGCTGCATGGCTTACAGACGAAAGACATCCAGACGCTGATCGCACGCATGTTCCAGCGCCGGGATGACGGCGGCGTGCAAACCGCCGTCAATGGTTACCTCGTGCAAACAGGTAACAGGCTGATCCTGATCGATACCGGCGCCTCGTCCTGCCTTGGCGCCACACTTGGGCATATCGGCGAGAACATCCAGGCTGCGGGATACCAACCTAGCGATATCAGCGACGTGGTGCTGACACACCTGCATCCCGATCACGTGTGCGGCGCCATCAACGCTGACGGCGCTGCGGCCTACCCCAACGCCACGATGTGGGCGCCAAACGCGGACAGCGACTACTGGTTGAGCCCTGAAGTGGCTGCCGCCGCGCCGCAAGACGCCCGCGTGTATTTCGACATGGCGCGCAAAGCGGTGGCACCCTATGTGGATGCGGGCAAATTCAAGACCTTCGACGGCGGCGAAGTTGTGCCAGGGCTGAACGCCGTGGCCACACATGGCCACACACCGGGTCACACCTCGTACCTGCTGCAATCGGAAGGTGCGACCCTGCTGATCTGGGGCGACATTGTGCACGCGCATGCGGTACAGTTTCGACACCCCGAGGTATCGATAGAGTTCGACACCAATCAGGCCAGCGCCATCACCACGCGCACGCGGGTCTTCAGGGAAGCCGCGTCGCAAGGCTGGATGGTGGCGGGCGCCCACCTGCCCTTTCCAGGCCTGGGCCATTTACGCAAAGAGCAGCAGGGCTATGCGTGGGTGCCTATCGAATACGCGCCCTTCGATAGAACTGGCGATGTTTCCAGGTAAGCCGCGCTTACCCCTTACATCCGATAGCGCAGCGTCAGCATGACGTTGCGCGGCGCGCCAGGCAGATTCAGGTTGGGGCTAGTGCCATGGCCCGATACGTAGTAGCCGGTGTCGAAGACATTGTTCAGGTTGAGCTGCACCTCGACGTTTTTGTTGCGATACCAGCCGGCAATATCGGCAGTTATGTAGCCCGGCAGCGTCACAGTGTTGCCTGGGTTTGCGAAGCGCGCACCGATCAGGTTCACGCCGCCGCCCGCGCCAAAACCGTTTGCAAAATCTTTGGTCAACCACAGGTTGCCACTGTGCCGCGGTGTCAGCGTGGCGCGCTTGCCTTCGATATCCTGCCCGGCATCACGTCCGATCGAATCGATGACGCGGGCATCCAGGTAGGCATAGCCGGCCAGCACTTTCCAACCCCGGGTCAGGTCGCCCGAGAAGGTCAGCTCCAGGCCATCGGTGCGTTGCTTGCCGATCGGCACCAGCCGGGTGGGGTTGGCCGGGTCAGTGGTCTTGATGTCTTTGCGCTCCAGCCGGAACAGCGACACGGTTGCGCTTGCGCGGCCGCCCCAGAAGTCATACTTGGCGCCCACTTCGGTGTTGGTGGTGGTTTCGGGCCCCAGGTCGGCATTGTTGGCGGCCACCGAGAACGCCTCGCCCGAAGGCTGGAATGAACGGCTCCACGACAGATAGTACGATTGCGCATCATCTGGCTGCCATACCAGGCCCGCGCGCGGGCTCCAGGCCGTGTCGGTACGCGAGAGGTCATTGCGCCCCGGCAGGCGATCATTGGTCTGCTGTTCGTAACGGTCGTGGCGCAAGCCAACCAGTGCCTTCCACTGGTCATTGAGCGTGATCAGGTCTTGTGTGTAAAAGGCCAGCGTGTTGAACGTGCCCAGGTTGTCGGCCGACATGCGCCCGCTCACGCCTGCGGGCTGATTGGGCAGCACGGGGTTGAACAGCGACACCGTGGCCACAGAACCGGCGGACCACACGCGCGCATCCTTGTTCTGCTGGCCGATTTCCATGCCGTACAGGATCTGATGCTTCATGCCCGCGAAATCGGCCTTCTGCATCAGTTCGGTCTGGTTGGACCAGCCGTGCTCCGCGCGGCGAACATTGGAGCGCGTTAGCGTGACAGTGCGCCGGGCTTCGTTGACGCTTTGCGGCAGCGTGTTATCGCGGATCAGGGTGTAGTGGTAATAGCGCAGGCCGTTGCGCAAAGACCAGTTGTCGTTGAAGCGGTGTGTGAAGGTCGCCGTGAACGACTTCACACGCGCTGTCGACGTATCTGCATCACGCGCATTGCCGGCGCCGTAGTAGGTGGATGGATCGACATCCACGGGCCGCCCCTGGAAGGCCGGCACGCCAAAATCCGTCACGCGCGAGTCTTCAAGATAATCGGCCTGCAGCAACAGCTTGCTATCTTCATTGAGGCGGAATTCCAGCGACGGCGAGATCGCCGTACGGTCCAGAAACTGTTGGTCGCGGTAGCTATCGCTCTTTTGCCGCGCACCGGTCAAACGCCATGCCACGCTGCCGTTTTTCGACTCGCGGCCCACATCGAACTCGGCCCGGCGATCCTTGTTCGAACCGTAACTGACCGCACCTTCGGTGATGTCGATGCCAGGCTTCTTGGTGATGCGATTGATCAGGCCACCCGCAGAGCCGCGGCCGTACAGCACGGCCGCCGGCCCCTTGATCACTTCGACGCGGTCGATGTTGGACAGATCGCGGAAGTAAAGCGCATCGTCGCGAAAGCCATCCACGTACTGGTCGGCGATCGCGGTAAAGCCGCGTATCGTCACTTGATCGCGCTGGCCATCGCCGTGCGAAAACCCTACCCCCGGTACGTTCTTAAGCACGTCCTGCAGCGACAATGCCCGCTGGTCTTCGATCACCGCCTGCGGCACCACGTTCACGGTTTGGGGAATATCGCGCAGGGGTGCGTCAATCTTGGTTGCGCTGGCGGCGACAGGCGGATTGTAGGTTTCCTCGCCTGTTCCGCTGGATTTGACCCGGATACTAGGCAAGCTTTGCACCGTCTGGGCCTGGGCGATGCCAGAAAAAACGAGAGAAAGCGCAAGAGGAAGGGCGGCAAGCGCCATAGCGCGCGAAGATCGGATAGGGTTGGCCACGATGCTCTATTGAATAGTTGGAAATAAAGTTCAGCATCTTATTGCTTAACTAGAATCATTCTCAATGCTATTCATAATACGTTGTTAACTTACAACGATTTCTGGCAAATATCAGAACACATCGTCTCCTTGCAAAATCAACCGATGGCATGATATAGCGCGCTGATATGCGCTTAATGAAGGCGGAAGAAGGCAGAACTTGAAAGATGGCTGCACGATGGAGAGATTAACCGCCCAAGTACGAGCTCGCGTTCTTTTGTTCATCAACGGCCGCGGTGTCCAGTAGCCATCGGCGAAAAGCCTGCACAGTGGGCAACACGCTTTTGTGTTCCGGGTAGCACAGGTAGTAGGCGCTTTTGGCGTCGGCTGGAATACGCAGCGGCACCACCAGCTTACCGCTTGCGAGCTCATCCTCGATCAGGCAGCGCGGGATCAACGCGGTGCCAAATCCGGCCATAGCAGCCTGGATCAACAGCGTGAACTGATCGAAACGCGGCCCAGCCCACGCCGCGACGTTATCGAAGCCCGCCGATGCAAACCAGTCTGCCCAAGACTGCTGGACGGTGGTGTGATGCAGCAGCGGTTGTGCCAACAGATCTGGAGGTGTGCGCGGCGGCACACTGAACAGGCCCGGATGGCAGACCGGCACCACCTCCCTTCCGGCGATGTAGTCTGCCTGGCAGTCGGGCCACACGCCACTGCCAAAGCGTATGGATGCATCCACCTCGGGCGACGAGAAGTCATAGCCCATGCGGTGCGGCAGAAATTCAATCTGCAGATCGGGACATTGCTCGCGCAGCGCGGGCAAGCGGCGAATCAGCCACTTGGTGCCGAAAGATGGCATGCTGGTAAGCCTGAGCACCCCGCCCAGCCCCGGCTGCGTCATCAGCGACAGCGTGGCGGCCTCAATGCGGTTCAGGCTGCCGCCGACTTCATGCAGATAACGACGGCCGGCACTGGTCAGCATCAAGCCGTGGCGACCACGCACGAACAAATCAACGCCAAGGAATTCCTCCAGGTTCTTGACCTGCTTGCTGATCGCCCCTTGAGTGATGCACATTTCCTGGGCGGCGCGTGTGAAACTACCTTGCCGCGCTGCTGCTTCAAACGCTTGCAACTCTGTCAACGTCGGGCAAAACCTGCGCATAAGCTTTTAATTCTCAAGATAAACCGATAGCAACCACCTGCCCGCCCGGCCATGCGACAGCCCGACTCGCCATCTCAGGCAATATCCAGGTATTACCAAATGGAATAGATTACTGAATATCTTTCGATTGCACAACGCGCTACGCAGAGGCCAGAATCAATACGTTCGACCTGGAGCGGGCATGCTTCCGCGCCGGGACATTATTCCAATACAGGAGACCTCATGCATCACCGCACATTTGCCCGCCGCCTCTGTATCGCGGGCGCCGCCTTTACCGTGTCGTTCGCAGGCGCCGCCGCAGCGGCCGACTACCCGGCCAAGCCCATCACACTGATCGTACCGTTCGCCGCCGGCGGCACCACAGACATCGTCGGCCGCATTGTGTCCGATGAGCTCGGGAAGGCGCTGGGCCAGCCCATTGTGGTAGAAAACCGCGCCGGCGCGGGCGGCTCTATTGGCACGGCATCGCTGGCCGCCGCCAAGCCCGACGGCTACACCCTGGGCATCGCCACTGTCAGCACCCACGGCATCAACCCGGTGGTGTACAAGCAGTTGCCCTTCGATGCGCAAAAAGATTTCCAGCCCATCACCAATCTTGCCGCCGTCCCTAACATCATGGTCGTCAACGCCAGCGTGCCGGCCAACAACATGAAAGAATTTCTTGCCCTGGCAAAGCAGGCGCCCGGCAAGTTCAGCTACGCGTCGGCCGGCAATGGTTCGGTGTCCAACATGATGGGCGAGCTGTTCAAGAAGACAGCAGGCGTGGACCTGCTGCACGTTCCGTACCGTGGTGTTGGCCCCGCGCTTACCGATACGTTGGCCGGCCAGGTAAACGTGCTGTTCGATAACCTGCCTTCATCCTTGCCGCATGTCACTGCCGGCAAACTGCGCGCGCTGGCCGTGGCCGCCCCTGAGCGCTCCAGTGCCTTGCCCGATGTGCCTACTTTCACCGAAGTGGGGCTCAAGCCGGTGAATGACGCATCGTGGTTCGGCCTGATCGCCCCAGTCGGCCTCGCACCAGACGTACTTGCCAAGCTGAACAAGGCTACGGTGGGCTTGCTGGCCAGGGATGATGTCAAGGCCAAGCTGGCCAAACTTGGCGCAACACCCGTTGGCGACAGCCCCGAGGCATTCGCACAAACCATCTCCGACACGATCGCACGTAACGCGCGCATTGTGAAGGAAGCCCATATCGAGCTTAAATAACCCCTCGCTCGCGCCCGGGCGGCATTGCGCCGCCTTGGCGCACACACACATCATGCATTTCTCCACACAGCCGCTGTCTTACCGTTTTACCGCCCCCGACGCCTACCCCCACGCCGAACCCAGCGCCCCGCTGGTGCTCGACTCGCCGCACAGCGGCACCGAATACCCACCCGATTTCTCCCCCGCATTGGCACATGGCGTGCTGCGCACCGCCGAAGACACCTGGGTGGCCGACCTTTGGGGCGACGCGCCAGCGCAGGGCGTACCGCTGCTGGCCGCACGATTTCCGCGCAGCTATATCGATGCCAACCGCAATATCGACGAGATTGACTCGACCCTGTTCGAAACACCATGGCCAGAACCGCTGCCCGACTCGCCCAAGGTAAAGCTGGGCAAAGGCCTGATCTGGCGCATGATGGACGATGGCACTCCTTTGTATGACCGCAAGCTGTCTCACGATGAAGTACGGCATCGGATCGCTGCGTGCTGGGTGCCCTATCACGATCATCTCAAAGCAACGCTGGATGCGGCCCACGCACGCTTCGGCAAGGTATGGCACATCAATTGCCATTCCATGCCCGCTGTGGCGGCACAGTTCGCCACCGACAAACCCGGCATGGTCCACCCCGATTTTGTGCTGGGCGACCGCGATGGCGCCACCGCCGGCCCCGAATTTCATACCTTTGTGGCTGACTGGCTGCGGGCGCGTGGCTACAACGTTGCCGTGAATGATCCATACAAAGGGGTCGAGATCGTACGCCGCTACGGCCAACCTTCGCAGGGACGCCACAGCCTGCAGATCGAGGTGAACCGCAAGCTGTACATGGACGAGGCTTTGCTGCGACCGAGTGCGGGATACGACAAGCTGCGGGCTGACTTCGGCGCACTGACGGCCGCATTGGTGGAATGGACGCGCGCACAAGTGGCGTGACCCGCGGCATCGCACACAGGCATCGCACACACCTATTGCGTGCACCCGGCGGCATTCGCCGCCAGCGGCGCACATTACGATACCGGCTATGAACACACCACCTTCCCGCGATTCTCTCTCCACCGTGCAGGCTGCAGTGTTGGCGCACCTGGACAGTGCACGGTTGTGGCGCCGCATCGAGGCACTGTCAGCCTTCACCGAACCCAACCGCCCCTGGACACGGCGCGCCTTCACACCGCTGCATGATGCCTCGCGCGCATGGCTGCGCGCGGAGATGGAGGCGGCAGGCCTGCGAGTGGCGCTGGACGCGGCCGGCAACCTGGTGGGACGGCGGCCGGGCACACGCGCGGACGCCGCCCCGCTCGTCACCGGTTCGCATTGCGATACGGTGGTCGCAGGCGGCCGGTTCGACGGCATTATCGGTGTGTTGGCGGGTATCGAGGTGGCACACGCCCTGCAAGACGCCAGCGTCACGCTTGAACACCCCTTCGAAGTGGTTGATTTTCTGTCCGAGGAGCCCAGCGATTACGGCATTTCCTGCGTGGGCAGCCGCGGCGCTGTCGGTATGCTTGACGAGGCCATGCTGGCCTGCACACGCGCCGATGGCGAAACGCTGGCACAAGGCATGCGGCGCATCGGCGCCAATCCGGGCCTGCTTTTACCCCCCGCCAGGCTAGCCGGCGGCACGGCGGCGTTTGTCGAGCTGCATATCGAGCAAGGGCCCGTACTGGAAGCGCGGCAAATTCCCATTGGCGTTGTCAGCCACATCGTCGGCATTCGCCGCGTACAGATCGACATCGTCGGCCAGCCCGACCACGCCGGCACCACGCCCATGGATCTGCGTCGCGATGCGCTGGTGGGGGCATCCCGGCTCATCGACGCAGCCTACCAGCGCGCTAGTGCGCTGAGCGGCCAGCCGCATTATGTCGTGGCGACGGTGGGCCGCATCGAGATAAGCCCCAACGCTCCCAATGCGGTGCCTGGCAAAGCGGTGTTGACGCTCGAAGTGCGCAGCGACAGCGACGCTGTGCTCGATACCTTTCCTGAAGCCCTGCTGGCTGACTATAGTGGCGCGCTCGCACAGGTTCGCGTCACCGCGAGCATGCGTGCGCTGAGCCGGTCCCACCCCACTGCCTGCTCACCAATGATCATGGATGCCATCACGCAGTCCGCAGGGCAGTTGGGCTATGCCACACTCACCATGCCCAGCGGCGCGGGCCACGACGCTGCCTATATGGCTTGCAGTGGCCCCATGGGTATGGTGTTCATCCCCTGCCTGAACGGGCGCAGCCACTGCCCGGAAGAGTGGATTGAACCTGAACAACTGCTGGACGGCACACGTGTGCTTGCTGCCACGCTAATGGGGTTGGACCAGGCCTTGGGCGGCTGAGGCGGCACATGGAAGCGACGGGCGCGGCGGGTCTGCCGGCTGCGGGTTAGCTGCTTGGCAGTATTCACGGCAATGCGCCAGGGGTGCGCGGCGGCGCCAGGCACAGCGATTGCCGCGTGTGTGCCTATACACCCGCCACCACGTCTGGCAGACTTCAGGATAATGTCATCCTGACGCGGCACACTGTGCATCAGCGGCGTCGAGCCCACGCTTGCACACCCGGTTCCACTACCTGTACTCATCACGAAGAAAAGGGGATGTTCATGGCAACCTACAAAGTCGGCTACATGATCGGCAGCCTTGCCAAAGGCTCCATCAACCGCAAACTGGCCAAAGCGCTGATTCGCCTGGCGCCCAAGGATCTCGAATTCGTCGAGATCTCGTTCAAAGACCTGCCGCTGTACAGCTACGATTACGACAGCGATTTTCCGCCCGTGGCACGCGCGTTCAAGGATGCCATTGCCGGCGTGGACGCCCTGCTCTTCGTCACCCCTGAATACAACCGCGGCATCCCCGGCGGGCTCAAGAACGCCATTGACTGGGCCAGCCGGCCCTATGGCACCAACTCATTCACCCACAAGCCATCCGCCGTCATCGGCGCCTCGCCAGGGTCCATCGGCACCGCCGTGGCGCAGCAAAGCCTGCGCAGCGCCCTCAGCTTCTGCAATTCGCCGCAGATGAACTCGCCCGAAGCCTACATCCACTTCACGCCAGGGCTGATCACCGACGACGGCACAGTCACCGTCCCCGCGACCGAAGAATTCCTGCGCAAGTATATGGTGGAGTTCGAGCAGTTCGTGAACCGCGTGCTGCAGGTGCTGCCGCCCAAGCGCTAGTGCAGGCAGCGCCAGGGTGGGCAACGTTTTAATCCCGGCGGCGGTGCCATCGGCCCCGCCTTCAAACAAAACGGCCCCCGCTAAAGCACGTAATTCTTGTAGCGCTCCATGTACTCACGAGCGCTTTCATTCAGTTCTTGCACCCGTCGGTCTGCTGCAGCCATATCACCACTTTGCATGGCCTGCAGAAGATCGCGGTACTGATGAATACCCATCTCTGCCCGGCCCGGCAAGAGCGCAACCCGACGCATCGTTACTCGGGTCCGATCATATACCCGCTCGATAAGATCTGAAAGAATCGGGTTGCCGGCGATCTCTTTCAGGCGATCCCTGAATGTCATAATCGCGGCTACGTGCGTTGCAATATCGCCTTGACGCAGGCTTTCTTCAAACCCAGATCCCAGCAGGTTGGCCATTTCCTGCCAATCGTCATCGCTCGCATTGCGCATTGCCAGGCGCACGGTCAGCGTATCGAGTGCCTCGCGAACCTCATACAGGCGATATGTGGTTTCCATATCCACAGATGACACGACAGCCCCTTTGTTAGGGATCCGCTCCACCAAGCCCCTGTCCTCCAAGACGGCAAGCACCTCGCGTACTTTGGCACGTGGTACGCCATAAGACGCGGCCAGGTCCTCTTCGGGTATCCGGGAACCCGGCAGTAGTTCCTGGGAGGAAATTCTGCGGCGCAGATCGGCGATGATAGACCTTGTACTCTGGGCCGCAGCGCGCGCAGGTTTGGGGCCTGCCTTCAACACGTTCTTTATGCGATTTTCCATATGCAATTGCAGTAGTTACTTGCCTGGCAATAGTATCAGGACAGGAGATTTTCGACGTGCTTTATTATATCCAGAATTGTGCACAATTTTGGATTGTTGTTAACATGCACTATTGACACAATATTGTATTGAGCCACATAATGCGCTCGAATGCGTATGCATCAGCGCCCGGCCCAAAGCAAAAATTCCAGCCGGCACACTCAAGACAAGAGGAGACAATCAGCATGAATCCATCCCACGGCAAAGCTCTGCCCGGACCATCATGTGCCGACTACCTGCAGCAACGCAATACCGTGGTTGCGCGTGGCGTAGCGAACGGGCCGCCCATCTTCGCCAAGTCTGCAGCAGGTGCGGAACTGGTCGACCTGGACGGCCACCGCTACATTGATTTCGCCGGTGGCATCGGCACACTCAACGTCGGGCACGCACATCCCGAAGTGGTGCAGGCGATCAAAGACCAGGCCGACGCTTTTCTGCACACTTGCTTCAATATCGTCATGTACCCCGGCTATATTGATCTTGCCCACGCGCTTGTAAAGCGCGTGCCGGGGCAGGCCGACAAAAAAGCAATGCTGCAGAACTCGGGCGCCGAAGCGGTGGAAAACGCTATCAAGATTGCACGGTGCGCCACCGGCCGTCCCGCCATCGTCGCCTTCAGCAACGCCTTTCATGGCCGCACGTTCATGGCGCTCAGCTTGACCGCCAAGGCACCCGTCTACAAGAGCGGCTTCGGGCCTTTGGCGAGCGAAGTCTATCGCGCTCCGTTTCCGGGTAGTTCCGACGATGCCTTCGAGCACTTTGCCCACATGATCGACAGCGAGATTACGCCCCAGCAGGTTGCAGCGATCATCTTCGAGCCCGTCCAGGGTGAAGGCGGCTTTCACGTATTTCCTCCCGGTTTCCTGCGGCAATTGCGTGCGTACTGCAGCCGGCACGGCATCGTATTGATCGCCGACGAGATCCAATCAGGCTTTTGCCGTACAGGAGAATGGTTTGCGACCGAACACTCGGGCATTGAGGCGGACCTGTACACATTGGCGAAGTCCATGGGAGGCGGCATGCCCATCGCCGCAGTGGTTGGCCGCAGCGAACTGATGGATGCCCCACAAGTGGGTGGGCTGGGCGGCACCTACGCGGGCAATCCGCTTTCGTGCGCTGCTGCGCTGGCTACCCTACGCATCATGGAGCGCGACGACTATCCAGCAAAAGCCCGGGCCATCGGCAACATCATTCGCGCCAGGTTCGAACAATGGGCGCACCGCTATCCGATCATAGGCGAGGTCCGGGGTCTCGGCGCAATGCTCGCTATTGAGATCGTCGAAGACCGCGAAACGCGCAAGCCCGCTGGCAAGCTCGCCGCCCGCATCGTCGAGCATGCGTATCAGCGTGGGCTCATCTTGGTGAAGGCGGGTGCCGAGGGCAATGTGCTGCGCTTTCTGGGGCCGCTCAATATCCCGCTCGATCAGCTCAAGGAGGGCCTGGATATTCTGGACGCGTCGATACAAGCGGTCGGCATCTCTACACCGTCCGAGGTTTCCGCATGAATACACTGCTGAAGCTGGATAACGCACGGAAAGTAGTCAATCTGCTGGGTTCGGCCAAGCCCGGTATGGATGTGCTAGTCCTGTATGACTTCCACACCGAGCACAACGTACAGGCGCTGGCCATCGCTGTCCAGGAGTCAGGCGCAAACCTGCATCTGCTGCAAATACCCGGCGCCAAGCGGCATGGCCAACAGTTCTCACCCATCGTCGCCCAGGCCATGCGGTCGTCCCACCTGGTTATTGCATTGACCCAGGCCAATGCGGCCCACACTGAAGCACGGCAACAGGCTACCCGTGCGGGTGTGGGCGTAATCGTTCTGCCCGAATCTTCGCTACCCAATTTTTTCATGGCCGAAGGTTGGAACGCCGATTTCAACAGTCTGCGTCCCGAGATCGAAGGCTTGGCTGCGGCGCTCACCCAGGCTAAAACCGCACGCGTAACCAGTCGCGAAGGCACCGATATAACCATGAGTATCGCGGGACGCCGTGGCCGTGCCTTGCACGGCTTTGCAAACGCCGACGATATTTCGGCGGGATACTGTCTTGAGGCCAGTCTCGCGCCGGTCGAGGGCACCGCCGAAGGGGTAATCGTGGTCAATGCAAGCATTCCCGGCGTCTCGCTGATCGAACACGAGCCGGTTCGGATCATGGTCGAAAAGGGGCTTGCTGTATCGATAGAGGGCGGACGGGAAGCCGCGAGATTCCGCGAAATGCTGAAAAGCTTCGCCGACCCTCAGGTCTACAACCTGGGAGAACTGGGCGTAGGCATGAATCCGAACTGCACTCTCGACGGCACGATGCTATCCGACGAAAGTGTTTACGGCGCAGTACAGCTCGCATTGGGCACGAGCGCATATATCGGCGGCACGGTCAAGGCGGCCGCCCACTACGACACGATCGTCACCGAGGCCCGAATCTGGCTCGACGACAAGCTCGTGCTCGACGGCACTCGCCTGCTTCTGGATGCATGACATGGCGATACGCGTAGAGAACAACGGGGCCGGCGTATGGACCGTGTGGCTGGATCGGCCAACCAAGCGCAACGCCATGACTTTGGATATGTACCGCGATTTCGCCGCTGCGATTGACGCGCTGGATGCCGACGATGCCGTGCGATGCGTGGTGATACGCGGCGCCGGAGGAGCCTTCTGCTCCGGCAGCGACATCGGAACCTTTGACGAAGATAGAAGTGGCTCGGAACAGGCTCGGGCGTATGCCGAACTCACCCTCGACTGCACCGACCGCCTGAAGCTGACGCGCCACCCCACTGTGGCATGCATCGAGGGCGTGTGCGTGGGCGGCGGGCTCGAGATCGCTGCGTTGTGCGATATCAGGATCGCAGCGCATAGCGCACGCTTCGGCGTGCCTGTGAACCGAATCGGTATCGTACTCGATCATCGCGAACTTCATGACATTGTGAGCTTAGTCGGGCCGGCCACCACCTTGGAGATACTTCTGGAAGGCCGCATCTTCGGTGCCGATGAGGCGATGCACAAAGGTCTGCTCAGCCAGGTTGTGCCCGACGAAGATCTAGCTGAACGCGTTCACGATACAGCCCGGCGAATAGCCGCGGGGGCGCCGCTGACAAATCGATGGCACAAAAAGTTTGTGCGACAGCTTGCTCAAGGAACCTCCTTGACCCCACAGGATCGCCTCGAAGCGTATGCGTGTTTCAACACCGAGGATTACCGTATCGGCCAGAAAGCATTTCTGAGCAAGACCCAGCCCGTGTTTGTAGGTTATTGAGGGGAGACCCATGAGCAGCAATGGCAATGGCGGCGTCGCACGCCCGCCGCTGGAAGGTATGAAAGTTCTCGATCTGTCGCAGATTATGGCTGGCCCTTACTGCACCATGGTGCTTGCCGACTTGGGCGCAGAAGTGATCAAAGTCGAGAAACCGTTGACAGGTGATGATGCGCGCGAGATGGGACCATATGTGAATGGCGAATCAAGCTGTTTTGCGCAGATCAATCGCAACAAACTCGGCATCTCGCTGAACCTTAAAGACCCGGCGGCACGGGAAATCCTGTACGACATGGTTCGCTGGGCTGATGTCGTAGTTGAAAACTACCGCGTCGGCGTAACACGTTCGCTGGGTGTGGACTACGCATCGCTCAGCCGCATCAACCCTAGGCTTGTGTATTGCTCCATTTCCGGCTTCGGCCAAACCGGCCCATATGCGGGCCGCGGAGGATTCGATCTGGTCGCACAAGGCATGACGGGCATCATGAGCATCACCGGCGAACCGGGCGGGCGGCCGCTCAAGTCCGGCATCGCTATCTATGACGTGGGCGCCGGCCTCACGGCTATCTACTCCATCCTTGCGGCCTGTCTGCATCAACAGAAAACTGGCGAGGGCCAGCACATAGACATCTCGCTGGCCGAGTGCGGACTTCCATGGTTCGTATGGGAAGCCGCCGCCTATTTTGCAGAAGGCACGGTGCCACAAGCAACCGGCAGCCGCCATCGCGTCTCGGCCCCCTACCAGGCGTTCAACACTCGCAATGGCTATATCATCATCGGCGCGGCCAACCAGCGCACCTGGGAAAGCCTTTGCATACATGTCCTAGAGCGGCCGGATCTGATCAACGACCCGCGTTTCGCCACCAACTCGGATCGCATGGCGAATGTGGAAGCTCTGGAGACCATTCTTGAGAAGGTGTTCTTGCAGGATGACGCGGGAACCTGGATCGCACGCTGTGAAAATGCCGGCGTACCGTGCGGCCCCATCAACGACTTCGGCCAGGCGGTGTCCGATCCGCACTACGCGGCACGCGGCATGATCCAGGAGGTGACACATCCCAAGCTGGGCCGTATGAAAACGATAGGAGTACCGTCCCATTTCTCCCGAACACCGGGACGCGTACGCAGCCCCGCGCCCTTGCTCGGTCAGCACACCGAAGAGGTCTTGCGCAGATTCGGTGTGTCGGAAAGCAGAATTGCCAAGCTGCGCGAAACGATGGCAATACAGTGACGATAGCGCACCGGACAAGCGATGCCGGCGATAGAGCTATCGCAACATAACAAGCATACCTATACCAAAGGAGAGACCATGAACCAGATCACCAACCCCAAGCGGCGCCACTTTCTTTCCACAGGCGGTGCGCTGGCGGCCACCGCCATGCTGCCGCAGTGGGCGTTCGCGCAGGATGCGGATACGTTCCGCCTCGGCTCGCTAAACTCCATCACGGGCATCGGCGGCCCCTATGGCCCGGCCATGCTCGAATCCATCCGCCTCGCGGTTGACGAGGTCAATGGCCAGGGTGGCGCAGCAGGTAAAAAAATAGTGCTGTTCTCAGAAGATGATCAAACCAAAGCAGATGTCGCTGTTCTGGCTGCAAAGAAACTGATTGAGATAAACCGCGTCCAGGCTGTCGTAGGAATCTGGCCATCCGCGGTCGGCCTGGCTGTCATGCCGATCACAAACAATGCCGGCCTCATCATGATGAATACATGCGGCGCCCCCGAAATGCAGACAGAAAACAAACGCGGCCTAGCCTGGATGTTTCAAGCATCCAATGCCGTATTTGGAAAGGCGTTTGCTGAAGTTGCGCGCCGACGAGGCTTCAAACGGCCCGCCGTCATGGCGTTCAACAACTCCACCTTTGTGGGCCTTGCGGATTATTTCAAGAAAACCTGGGAAGCCGGCGGCGACAGGCTTGCCGAACTGGTGATCTATGAACCCAACCAGACCAGCTACCGCACCGAGCTGAATAAAGTATTGGCCAAGAAACCCGACGTGATCGCAATGGGTTCATACAAGCCCGATGCGACCATCCTTCTTAAAGAATGGTTCCAGACTGGCCAGGAATGCAAGTTCATCATGCCGGGCTGGACGGCGAACAAAGATCTGGTCAAGGCAATCGGCAAGGAAGCGACGGAAGGCATTATTTCGATCTCGAACGTCGCCAACACCGACTCACCGGCCTACCAAAGCTATGCCCAGCGTATCCAGGCAAAATTGAAACGGGAGCCCGATGTATTTGCGGCACAGAGCTACGACATGGTGGTGACACTTGCCCTGGCGATGGAGGCTGCGGGCCGAAACGCCGACACCCAGACTATCAACAATCACATCAAAACCGTAACACAAGGTGATGGTGAAAAAGTATCCTCTTTCTCGCAAGGCAAAGAGATTTTGCGCAAAGGCGGAAAAATAAACTACGAAGGTGCCTCCTCCGCATTGAATTTCGGCGCGCATGGCGAAACCGTGCCCGACTTTGGTGTGTTCGAGATACAGAACGGCGAACTGGTACGCAAGGAGACGATCCCAGGCTCGGCCTGACGGATCGGGACGTACACAATGGATGCCATAACCCTCATCAACGCCGTCATCAATGGCATCGTGATCGGCACGCTGCTGGCGCTGCCGGCACTTGCCATCACGATGGTGTTCGGTATAGCCCGGTTTCCTAATGCCGCCGCTGGCGACTATATGACGCTGGGTGCATACTGTGCTGTCGGCGCCCAGGCTTTCATCAGCGACTCGCTGATCGCCAGCGTGGCGCTCGCTGCAGTCGTGACCGCCGCCGTTTCTGTGTTCTTCTATGGCTGGGTGTTTCGCCCACTCGCCTCGCGGTCAAACATTTCCAGGCTGATCGCGTCGATTGGGGTGGCCTTTGTAGTACGAAACACCATCACGTTCTTTACTGGCCAGGATCAATACAACCTCAGCATGCCTCTCGTACGCGCATGGAACTTTAACGGCATCCGCATCCTACCCACCGATCTTTACATCCTGCTGGTCGCGGCCGGAGCGCTTGCGCTCATGTTCTATATTCTGCATGGCACCGGGCTGGGTCGTCGCATGCGCGCTGTGGCCGACAACGCCGACCTGGCCGCGGCGAGCGGGATCCGCTCAAAACGCGTCATGCTGTCGCTGTGGACGATTTCGGGCCTGTTCTGTGGCCTGGGCGGCGTATTACTGGGCATAAAAGCGGTGGTTGTGCCGGATCTGGGATTCGAGCTTCTGATGCCCATGTTCGCGGCGGTCATATTGGGCGGCATCGGGCACCCCATCGGCGCGGTGATCGGCATGCTGCTATTCAGCATCGCGCAGGAGGTTGCCAGCCTCTATGTCGGCCCATCCTACAAAATACCCATGGCGTTCGCAATCCTGCTTCTCGTGCTGCTTGTGCGCCCACAGGGCATATTTGGACGCCCGATGGCGGCGAGGTAAAGGGATATGGAAGCTTATCTGATCGCAATCTCCATCGCCATTCTGATCTACCTGCTGCTGGCACTGGGCCTTTCACTGCATTACGGCTTTGCTGGCCTAGTTAACTTCGGCCACGTGGGCTTCTTTGCCATCGGCTCGTATACATCGGCTCTGCTGGCCTTAAACGGCGTACCCATCCCGCTGGCCATGGCCGCTGCGGTCGTCCTGACCGCAGCGTGCGCATATCCAATGGGCATCATCGCTTTGCGGCTGGGCAGCGATTATCTGGCGATCGTCACACTCGGATTCTCGGAAACTGTCCGCTATATGCTGCAAACGGAAGAGTGGCTCACTCGCGGCATGCACGGTCTGCCTGGGATCCCGCGCATGTTCGACGGTATCGTGCCAGGAAACCAGATCGATTTCTGGATACTGATTGCCTTGCTGGTCGCCAATGCGGTCGTGCTCTGGCTACTGACCAAGGTAGTAAAAAGCCCCTTCGGGCGCGTGATCGAAGCCATACGAGATAATGAAGTGGCAGTTCGAGCACTAGGCAAGGATCCGGCGCGTTTCAAAACACGCACGCTGGTACTGGGCGCCGCGTTGGCGGGCCTGGCGGGCGGCTTTCAATCTCACTATCTCACGTTCCTTACGCCCGACCAGTTCGTGCCTCTGATCACCTTCTACATTTGGATCGCTGTATTCATCGGCGGCGTCAACCGCCTGAGCGGCATTGTCGTCGGCACCGTCATTCTGATGGGTTTTCTCGAAGGCTCGCGCTTTGTCTCAGACATTGTGGGCGGGATATCGGAGGTGCAGATGGCCAGCGTCCGCATATGGATTATCGGCATGGCGCTGATTCTTATCGTACTGTACCGGCCTCAAGGCATCCTCGCCGGCAAACCGGTCAGGAGCAGAAAATCATGACCATGTTGAGCGTAAAAAACGTACAGGCAAGCTTCGGCGGGTTTCTGGCGCTGGACGACGTCAGCCTGGAGCTGAAAAAGGGCGAGCTGCTTGGCCTGATCGGTACGAATGGTGCCGGCAAGAGCACACTTTTCTCAGTGATCACAGGCTACATTCCAAAGCGTGCCGGGACTATCCATTTCCTCGACGAAGACATTGACACCCTGCCGGTGCACAGGCGCGTCCGGCGCGGCCTTGCACGTACGTTCCAGGTACCTCGCGAGTTCTCCCAACTGACGGTCTTCGACAACATGATGGCAGCCGTACCCGATGCGCGCGGAGAGCGCCTGTATTCTGTCTTCTTCGAGGGCCGTGCAGTGAGGCGTCAGGAGACAGAAAACGCGGAAAAGGCCAACGACCTGCTCGCCTTTCTGAATCTGAGCCGCGTCGCGGATGAGCCGGCGGGCATGCTCTCGGGTGGTCAGAAAAAGCTGCTGGAACTGGGCCGCCTGCTGATGCTAGACCCGCTATGCATCCTGCTGGACGAACCCTTTGCGGGCGTAAATCCGGTCCTGATCCAGGAGATCGCCGAGCGCATCGTGACGCTCAATCGCAAAGGAATGACAGTACTGGTTATCGAGCACAATCTCGAAGAACTGTCCCGCCTGACACCAAGAATGTATGTCATGGACAGGGGCCGCGTTCTCGCCGAAGGAACGCCGAGTAACGTTCTGTGCCGCGACGACGTCCGGGAAGCTTATATGGGAGGCGTGATATGAGTGCCACCCCGTACAACGCCAACATCCCCACACATGTGGCTCCAGCGGACGAGCGCCTGCTGCGTCTGAAGAATCTCTCGGGTGGCTATGGTGATACCGACATCATCTGCGGCATCGATCTGTACGTCGGTGCTCGCGAGATTGTTACTATCGCAGGCACCAACGGCGCAGGAAAGTCAACCCTCATCAAAGCCATTATGGGCCTGCTGCCCCGCCTCTCGGGCGAAGCCTATTTCCGCCTCGTCGACCTGACCAAAACAGGCACGGAAGACCGGATCAGCCATGGTATCTCTTATGTGCCTCAGGTCCACAATGTCTTCGGCTCTCTGACCGTGCAGGAGAACCTGCAGGTGGTTGAGCGGGTTGCCGACAAACGCAAGCGCATCCAGGATATGTACGATCTATTTCCCGCGCTTGCTGCGCGACGCGGAACGTACGCCTGCAACCTTTCGGGCGGCGAGCGCCAGCAATTGGCGTTCGCACGCGCGCTGATGCCATCGCCTGCCTTGATGCTGTTGGACGAACCCTCCGCAGCCCTGTCGCCGGCGCTGACCAACCAAGTATTTGACGAGGTGCGAAGACTGCCTGCCATGGACGTTGCTGTGCTGATGGTGGAGCAGCGTGCACGGCAGGCACTGGCTTTCAGCGATCGCGGCTATATTCTGGACTCGGGCAGGATCGTGCTCACGGATACCGGTGCCGGGCTTCTCGCCAATGAGGAAATGGCCGACCTGTACATAGGCCGCGGTGCATCCCCCAACCATAAAGGAGACTTACATGCGTGACGATACCGCCGCAGAAACGGCCGCATCCGCATCGGCGCCCAGCGGCCGGCAGACTACTCGTCCCGCCCCTTCGGCAATCGCCGCCATGAGCATGGCTGAAGGCATCCGCGCGCTGGAAAGTGGCAGCCTGACCTGCGAAAAATGGGTGACGGCCTGCCTGGAGCGGATTGAAGCGCGCAACCCTGTGGTAAAGGCCTGGGTTCACGTGGCCGCCGACACGGCGCTAGCGCATGCCCGTGCCTGCGACAAGCATGGCCGTGCTGGCATTTTCGATGGCGTACCGCTGGGCTTGAAGGACACGATAGACACTGCGGACATGCCCACCGAGCTCGGAGATCCGGAGATTTTCCCCGGACGCCAACCCGCCATCGACGCACCCGTCGTCACACAAGCGCGCAGACATGGCTTTGCACTGCTTGGAAAAAACACCGTTTCGCGGCATGCCATTATGCTGCCGGGCCCGTGCAGAAACCCGCATGACACCAGCCGAACGCCCGCTGCTTCCTCTGCGGGATCCGCGGCGGCCGTCGCAGACTTCATGACGCCGGTATCGATCGGCACGCAGACAGCGGGCTCCATACTGCGGCCGGCGTCGTTCTGCGGTGCTGTCGGTTTCAAGCCTACACTCGACCTGATCCCCTATGTCGGGATACGCACGTACTCCCGCCCACTTGACGTTGTGGGCCCGCTAACCAGAACGGTGGAGGATGCACAGCTTTTCATGCATGCCTTCGTGGGCGACCCAAGGTTCAAGCCCTCTTCGCTGCATGCCCGCCCCCGCCGGCTTGGCGTATGGCGACCCCAAGGTTGGCAGGACGCCGAGCCTGAAGCCATCCAAGTCTTCGAACGAAGTGTTGCACGATTGTCCGAGGCCGGCGCAAGCACATCCGACCTTCACATGCCCGCCGAATTCGAACAGATCGGTGCCATTCAAGATGTCATTATGGCCTACGATCTGAATCGCGAGTATGCGGAAATCAGGCGGAACCATGCCGCACTTTGCGATCCAGAACTGCTGGCCTATCTGAAACTAGGAGCGGGATATGCGGACGAGGATTACGCCCGTGCGCTCGACGCCGCCGATGTCTGCCGCCGCTTGTTTTATAACGCTGTTCATGATCTAGACGCGATTGTCATGCCGGCAACGCTGGGAGTGGCGCCCGCCGCATCAACCACCGGCAGTTCGATATTCATCCGCCCATGGTCCCTGCTGCACAATCCGTCAATTTCGTTACCCGTAGCGCGCAGCAGCTCAGGGCTGCCGCTGGCGATACAGCTTGTTGGATACGTCAAAGAGGATGCCGCCCTGCTCAGCCACGCCGCCTGGGTGGAGCGTGTGCTTGGAAACTGCGCCCGCGAAGTCTGAGCACGAGAGGGAAAGGCCATACCGCCCCACGGCACACGCTCTACTCGCCGCGACCGGCCGTGCGCTAATCGCGCCTAACGCCGCAACAGTTCCTTGGCGATGATGAGCTGCTGGATCTGCGTGGTGCCTTCGTACAGGCGCAGCAGGCGCACGTCGCGGTAGAAGCGTTCGACCTTGTACTCACTGATATAGCCCGAGCCGCCGTGGATCTGCACGGCGCGGTCGGCCACGCGGCCTACCATTTCGGTGCAGAACATCTTGGTGCATGAGGCCAGCATGCTCAGTTCGTTGTTACGCTGGCCGACCGGGTTGGCATCGTAGCGGCGGGCGCAATCGCGCACCATGGACAGGCCGGCGTACAGTTCCGCCTGGCTGTCGGCCAGCAGGGCCTGGATAAGCTGGAAATCGGCGATGGGCTGGCCGAACTGTTTGCGCTGCTTGGCGTAGTCGACCGCGTCGCGGATCAAGCGGTCGGCCATGCCGCAGGCAAGGGATGAAATATGCAGGCGGCCGCGGTCCAGCACCTTCATGGCGGTGGAAAAACCTTTGCCCGGCTTCAGGCCGATGATGTTGGCGGGGTCGACCTTGACATTGTCCAGGATCACATCGCAGGTCTTGGTGCCGCGCTGGCCCATTTTCTTGTCCGGCTTGCCCAGCGACAGCCCCGGCGAATCAGCGGGCACCACAAAGGCCGTGATGCCGCCCGCGCCTTCGTCGCCGGTGCGTGCCATCAGGGTGAAGGCATGGGCGCGCGGCGCATTGGTAATGAAGCGCTTGGTGCCGTTGATCACATATTTGCCGTCTTCGAGCACGGCGCGGGTCTTGAGCGAAGCGGCATCGGAGCCGGCGCCAGGTTCTGTCAGGGCGAACGAGATGATCATCTCGCCCGAGGCGATGCGGGGCAGCCACTCTGCTTTCTGGGTCTCGGTGCCATCCATCAGGATGCCTTGGGAACCGATGCCGACGTTGGTGCCGAATGCCGAGCGATAGGCAAAAGAGGTATGGCCCATATCGAAGATGACATCGCACTCTTGCGCCATAGACAGCCCAATGCCGCCGTATGCTTCGGGAATGGAAATGCCGAACAGGCCGATGTCCTTCATCTCCTGCACGATGTCGGCCGGCACTTCGTCGGTTTCCTCGAGAATGTCTTCAGCGGGTACGAGGCGCTGGTCGATAAAGCGTTGCACGCTGGCGCGCAGCAGGGAAAAGGTTTCGTCGTCGAGAGCCATGGCTGGGCCTGTTGAAAGTTTGCGATCCCACCATAATAGACAAAACACCAGGCCTTTCAATGATTTAACATACTGTCAATTAAAATTTGACAGTCTCTGCTTAATCGCCACACCCGTATGGATCTGAACGCCCTGCACCTCTTCATCGACATCGTCGACGCCGGCAGCCTGAGCGCTGCGGCGCGCCGGCGCAAGATGTCACGCGCCAATCTCAGCCACCGGCTCAAGGTGCTCGAAGACCAACTTGGCGTACAGCTTTTGCAGCGCACCACCAAATCCATGCAGTTGACAGACACTGGCGCAAAAATATATGAGCACGGCCGCCGTATGCTGAGCGAAGCGGCCGCGGTGGAAGATCTGGTGTCCAGCGCGGCCAACGCCGTCGCCGGCCATGTGGGGCTCAGCGTGTCCGCCGGCCTGGGGCATCTCGTGCTGTCGGACCTTATTGTTGCCTTCAAGCGCCAGCACCCCGATGTTACGCTCGATGTCGTTTTCAGCAACCAGATCGCTGACCTGGTGGAAGATGGCATCGATATCGCGCTGCGGGTCACCTCGGTGCCGCCACGCAACGTCAACGCCACCGTGCTCGCCGACGTGGAATGGGTGGCCTGCGCCAGCCCCGTCTATCTACAGGGGCGCAAGCGTATTACCGTGCTGGAAGACCTGCAGCATGTCGATATCGTGTGCGCATCAGCCATCGATGCCGCCCTCAAGGTAAAAGGCCGCTACCAAGGCGGCAGTCGCAGCGTCGAACTCGATCCCGTGCTGCGGTCCGAAAATTTCCTGTTCCTGAAACAGGCCATTCTGGGCGGCCTCGGCGTGGGCTTCTTGCCACGCTATATGATCAGGCAAGAATTGCGGGACGGCGTGCTTACCCGTTTGCTCGAGTATTACAAGCTCAGCCTGTTCGGCTCGAAGATTTTTCTGATCACGCCACAGGCCCGACATCAAAGCCCTGCGGCGCGTGCGCTGATCGACTTCCTGAAGGCCAATCTGCGGCCGCCCGAGAATCTGTGAGGGGTTGGCATCTGCCGCGTTCCACCGACCGCTCGCCGCCTAGCAGTTAGTTGGGCATGCGTGCTGCCACGGCTTTGGGCCTTGAGGCCTTGGGGCCTTGGGCATCGCGCTGCACGGTGCCGGGCCCGCGCTTGACCTTCCGTCCATGGGAAGGTTTACCATGCATTTCACATCCCCATTTATATATCTTGTTCAATGAGGCAATGCGATGCAATTCCATGTCGAAAACATGACCTGCGGCCACTGTGCGGCCACGATCACCAAAGCCATCCACGCCGTGGACCCAGCAGCCACCGTAAAGGCTGATCCACCCACGCATCGCGTCGAGATCAGCACCACGCTGCCGCGCGAGGTGATCGAAAAAACGCTGGGCGAGGCTGGCTACCCTGCACGCGCCGTCTGATTGCCAGCCCGGACGGCGCAATCGAGCGCATGTACGCGCCCTCCAGGGCCGATGCCGCCTACGGCTGGTCACTGCCGCTGACCAGCCTGATGATCCGGCCTGCTTCACGTTTCACTACCTTTTGCCCAACGCTCAGCGCTGCGCGCTCTGCAGCGTCACTTCCTTCTGTGCCTGAAGCACCGCTGGCGGCCAAGTGCCCTTGATGTAAGCCAGTACGGCAATAATCTCGTCATCCGAAAGTATGCCTGCGTAAGCTGGCATATCACTTTGATAACCGCGCGGGGCGGTTCTGCCGGGCACCAGCCCGTGCTTGATGATATCGATCAGGATGGCGTCGGGGTGATGCCAGGTATGGCCGGTTTTATCGTGCGGCGGCGCGGGCAGGCGGCCGTTGGGCAGGCGTTCGCGCCAGTTCGGCTGGCCTTGCAGCGCTTCGCCGTGGCACGACGCGCAGTTGGCGGCATAGAGCGCTTTGCCCCGCAGCACCATGGCTTTGTCCGTTGGGGCGATGAATGCGGGGCCCCGATCCCGCAGCAGGGTATACAACAACAACGCGATGCCCGCCACCGCAAGGCCCGCTACCAAAATCATCCATTTTTTACTGGCCATTCCTTGCGCCTCATATTCTTATTTCACTAGAACCTGGCCAACCATACACGCTTCCATATGCCCCGGCAGCAGGCAGGCAGCGCTTACCGCCTGGAGGCCACTGTAATCACGGAAGGCTGTCGCCAAGGTGACCTCAACATTACATTTTTGTAATCCTTGGCACATTACAATCCCGTGATGCTGGCGTCATGCCCGTGTCATGCGCGATGGCCTATTGTTGCGCCATCGCCCGCAGGCAGCGCCACCCACGCCGCCAAGTCGGCGCGTCATCGCCCAGGACACCCTATGAAGCTGCTTGTTGTAGAAGACGAAACCAAAACCGGCGACTATATCCACCAGGGCCTGGTCGAAGCCGGGTTTGTGGTCGACCTTGCACGCACAGGGCTCGACGGGCATCATCTCGCCCTCACGGGCGCCTACGACTTGATCATCCTTGACGTCATGCTGCCCGACGTCGACGGCTGGCGCATCGTCCAGGCATTGCGTGCCGCTCGGCAGCACGTGCCTGTCCTGTTTCTCACTGCGCGCGATAGTGTCGAGGATCGCGTCAAGGGCCTGGAGCTTGGCGCCGACGACTATCTGGTCAAGCCCTTTGCATTTTCTGAGCTGCTCGCGCGCGTACGCACCCTCTTGAGGCGCGGCACCACGCCCGCACAAGACAACCTGCTGCAGGTGGCCGACCTGGTCCTTGATATCCCGCGCCGCCGCGCACAGCGCAAGGGGGTGCGCATCAACCTCACGAACAAAGAATTCACCCTGCTCGAATTGCTGGCGCGCCGCCAGGGCGAAGTGTTGCCCCGCTCGCTCATCGCCTCGCAAGTATGGGACATGAACTTCGACAGCGACACCAACGTCATTGATGTGGCGATCCGCCGCCTGCGCGCGAAAATCGATGACGACTTCGAGCCTAAGCTCATCCACACCGTACGCGGCATGGGCTATGTGCTCGACGCCGCACGGGGCACCTGACACGATGCGGCGCCCCGCTTCGCTGGCAGTCCGGCTGACCGTCTCGATCGGCGCGGTAATCACGGTGGTACTGCTGGCTTTCGGCTGGTTGATCCAGCGCTCCATCAACAATCACTTCATCAAGCAAGACGTCGATGAACTCAACGCCGTGGTGCAGGCGGTCGCGCATGCGCTCGCTGTTGCCCCGCCCAATGAACCTGAAGCCGCATTGAGCCGGCGCCTGGCGGGCGCCGTGTCGGGGCATCACAATGCCTTGTTTCGCCTTGCCACCGATACCGGCGAGGCGCTCTATGCAACGCCGGGGGTTGATCTGGAGCCGCTTGCGCGCAGCGCGCCTGTGACGGCGCACATCACCACTGGCACAGTGCGGATATGGCGAAACGCTGGCCAGACTTACCGCGGGGCGGTGACGGCAGTACCCGTCGGGCCCCCATCCAGCGGGCACACTTACATCATCACGGTCGTCACGGGGATAGACTTCCATTTGCATTACCTGGACAGCTTCCGCGCCTACCTCTGGATCACCACGATGGTGGCGTGTCTCATTGCGATCGCGGCCACTTGGCTGGCCGTGTATCGCGGTCACGCTCCCATCCGGCGCATCAGCCGCGAAATGCGGCGGATTGGCTCCAGCCGGCTGTACATCCGGCTGCGGCCAGCCGAGGTGCCGGCCGAGTTGGCCGAACTGGCGAACTCATTCAACGGCATGCTGGATCGCCTGGAGAATGTCTTCCAGCGGCTTTCCGCCTTCTCGGGCGACATCGCACACGAGTTGCGCACCCCCATCACCAATCTCAAGACACAAACCGAAGTGGCGCTGTCCCAAGCACGCACGGTGGAGCATTACCGCGAGATCCTGTATTCCAATCTCGAAGAATACGAGCGAATGGCAAAAATGGTTGGCGACATGCTGTTTCTGGCCGAGGCCGACAACAACCTGCTCAAGCCTGAGCTGGCCACTATAGACCTCGCCGACGAGGTGCGCGCCCTGTTCGACTACTTCGACGCCTGGGCTGAAGAACGCGGCGTCCATCTGGCGCTGTCCGGCGCAAGCGTACAAATCGAGGGCGACCGCCTGATGATGCGCCGCGCCCTGGGCAATCTGCTGTCCAATGCCGTGCGCCATACGCCGCGCGGCGAATCAGTAGCCGTAACACTGCGGGCGCTGGACGACAACCACGTCGGCATTACCGTGACCAACCCCGGCGCAGGCATCGCGCCTGAGCACCTGCCACATATTTTCGAACGCTTCTACCGGCCCGACGCCTCGCGCCAGCGCGGCGGCGAAGGCGCCGGCCTCGGCCTTGCCATCGTCAAGTCCATCATCGAGGCGCATGCGGGCACCATCAGCGCCAGCTCTGACCCGATACGAACCTGCTTTACCATCAGGCTGCCCGCCGCACGCCCGCGTACGGCTCAGGGCGCCACGGTATCGGCTATGCTATGACATTCCCCCGCACATATATGGTGGGCCTGTGCAAGCGCACCCGCCGCGTTTATCTGCAATGACACACTTCCCCTTCGATGCCGTGCTGTTTGACTGCGACGGCGTGCTGGTCGACTCCGAACCCATCACCAACCGCGTACTGGCCCAGATACTGGGCGAGATGGGCTGGTCCATCTCGCATGAAGAATGCATGCGCATCTTTGCCGGCAAGGCGGTACGCGACGAAGCCGCCCTGATTGCCGCGCGCACCGGCGTGCAGATCGATGACGCCTGGACTGCGCAATTCCGCCAGCGACGCAACGACGCGCTGGATCGCGAGCTCACTGAAATCCCTGGCGCGCCGAAGGCCGTGCGCGAACTGCATGCAATGCTTAATGGCCGCATTGCGGTAGCTTCGGGCGCAGACCTGCACAAAGTGCGGCTGCAGCTCACCAAAGTTGGCCTGGTGGATTGCTTCGGCAGTCGGGTCTTCAGCGGCCAGGACATGCCGCGCAGCAAGCCATTTCCCGACGTGTACCTTGCAGCCGCGCAGGCGCTGGGTGTGCCGGCCGTACGCTGCGCGGTGGTGGAAGACACCGTCACCGGCGCCACGGCGGGCGTGGCGGCGGGCGCAACGGTGTTCGGCTACAGCCCCGGCAACGCTGGGCACAGCGATGCGGATGCACTGCGTGCGACCGGTGTGCATTTTGTCTTTACCGACATGGCCGAGCTGCCAGCGTTGATGGCGGCCCATGCAAGCGGCGCCGCTATGGCGCCAGCAGCCAGTGCACGCTGAACAGGCGCTCCTCATCCAGCCATACCGCTTCGGGCCGGTAGCCCGCGCGCCGCGCCAGCGCCTGAAAGCCAGGCACCGTGTATTTGTATGAATTCTCAGTGTGCAGGGTATCGCCCTCGTCGAAATCATACGGCGTGCCGGCGATCATCACGCGCTGCGGCATAAGGCTGACCAAGTGCATTTCCACGCGGCGTATCACCGGCTGGTATAGCGCGTAATGCGCAAACCCCTCCAGGTCAAAATCCGCACCCAATTCGCGGTTGGCGCGCGCCAGTACATTCAAGTTGAACTGCGCGGTGATGCCCTGCGCATCGTTATAGGCCGCATGTAGACGCGCAGGGTCTTTCACCAGGTCCACGCCGATCAGCAGCCCACCCCCGCTTAGCAAGCCAGCGGTATGGTGCAGAAAGGCGAGCGCTTCATCCAGGTCCATATTGCCAATGGTCGAACCAGGGAAAAACCCCACCTTGCGCGCGCCCTCTCCACCCGGCAGCAACAACGCATCCAGCGCCGTATAGTCCGCCTCGACAGGGCATACATCGAGCGTCGGAAACTCGGCCGACAGCCGTGCCGCTGAAGCGCGCAGATGATCGCCGCATATATCGATGGGCACATAATGACCCGGCAGCATGTGCCGCCGGCACGCGCCAAGCAGCAGCCGCACCTTCACCAGCGAGCCGGCGCCGAACTCGATAAGATCGATATCCGCACCCACCCTGCTCATGATGTCCGCCCCATGGCGCCGCAGGATGCCTGCCTCAGTGCGCATGGGGTAATACTCAGGCAGGTCGCAGATGCGGTCGAACAGCGCCGAGCCCGCCGCATCATAGAAATACTTGGGTGAAATCGCGCGCGGACGGCGGGCCAGGCCGTCTAGCAGATCATGCAAAAAGGCGGCGCTATCGATGGAGCAGGGTGCCGTGGCGGCGGTGGACTGGACATCCATGTTTATCCCTCAGGCGTCGCGCGCCAGGCGCAGGCCGGTGAATTGCCATCTGGCCGACGGCGGAAAAAAATTGCGGTATGTGGGGCGGCTATGCCCTGGCGGCGTGGCAACACTGCCGCCGCGCAACACCTGCTGGCCCACCATGAACTTGCCGTTGTATTCCGCAGCCGGCCCTTCCAGCGGACGAAACCCCGGATAAGGCGCATAAGCAGATCGCGTCCATTGCCACACATGGTCATAGGCCTGGGCCATGCCGCCCGCATCGCAGGCGGCCTCCCACTCGAACTCTGTGGGCAGGCGCGCGCCTGCCCAGTCGGCGTAAGCACAAGCTTCGTAAAAGCTCAATCCAGATACCGGCGCATCGGGATCCAGCGGCTGCACGCCGTAAGGGCCAAACACCACCCAGTCGTCCCGCCCTCCTTCAGGCGCCGCTTGGCAGCCCCCGTTATCAGCGTGATGCAGCACACGCGGGTCGCTCGCGCACAGCCAGTAAGGGGGCGCCTGCCAGCCCTGATCCTGCGCCATGGCCCACCCATCGGACAGCCACCACGACGCGTTGCGGTAGCCGCCCTCGTGCACGAAGCGCAGATACTCGCCGCAACTCACCAATCTGTCGGCGATGTCGAAAGACTGCAGCCACACGGTATGCCGGGGGGTTTCATTGTCAAAAGCAAAGCCGGCGCCCGCATGGCCCACGTCCACCTTGCCGCCGTGGTGATGCAGCCACCGCATGCCAGCGGCGGGGACGGCGCCTGCACGCGTGTTTGCGGGTACGTTGATGGCATTCGCCGCAGCGCTGCCGGACGGCGCAGCATCGATGATGGGGTCGGTGGAGGGTTCTGAACCGCCGTGCATGGCATCCCATGCATTGGAACGAGGCAATGGTGTGGAAAGATAAGCGGGCAGCAGCGGGTTACAGGAAAACAGGTGCACGATATCGGTGACGATCAGTTCCTGATGCTGCTGCTCATGATGCAAACCCAGCACAAGCGCGGGTCGTACCGCATCCAGCGCCACGGCTTCATGGCCGCTCAGCAGGCGCTCGATGGCCGCGTCCACATGCCTGCGGTAGGCCTGCACCGCATCCCGCCCCGGCCGTGTCAACATGCCGCGCCGCGGCCGGGGCTGCCTGGGGCCCAGCGACTCGTAATAAGAGTTGAAGATGAAGTGGAAGTCTTTGTCGAACACCTGGTAATGCGGCAGGTGCGCGCGCAAGACTAGCGTCTCGAAGAACCATGTCGTATGCCCCAGATGCCATTTCGTCGGGCTGGCATCTGGCATGGATTGCACGCATTGGTCTTCGGCGGACAGCCGCGCCGCCAGGCTTTCAGTATGTGCGCGTATCGCCTGGTACTGTCGCCACAGATCGTGTTTCGGACTGTCCATGTGCTTGCTGCGTCCCCCCCGACAATGCTTGTAGCGCATGCGGCAGCGCCGCGCGCAAGGAAACTGCTGTCAGCGTGAGCTCGCTGGACTCGCCAGCGCACCCCGACTCCTTTACCATAACGGCTGCGACCGGCAAAAATGTTTCCAAGGCGAAACATAATCAACAAAAACGTTTCAACACCCTCCCGGCCCGCGTCGCGCACCAGTATCCGGGAGGTTTCAAGGAGATCAGCATGCCGACCCAAGTCCGCATGACTATCAACAAGCCGGTGTTCTACATCTCGGCGATATTCATCCTGCTGCTCACCGCCTTCGCCATCACAACGCCGCGTTTGGCGCAGCGTGTATTCAGTGCCATGCAGGGCTGGATCCTCGGCAACGCCAGTTGGTTTTATATCCTGGCTGTCGCCATCATTTTGCTCTCTGTCGTGCTGATTGCCATCAGCCGTTATGGCGACATCAAACTGGGGCCAGACCATAGCGAGCCCGACTACCGCAATGTCACCTGGTTCGCCATGTTGTTCTCGGCGGGCATGGGTATCGGCCTGATGTTCTTCGGTGTTGCCGAGCCGGTCATGCATTTCATGGCGCCGCCTGTGGGCGAGGGTGGCACGGCCGACGCTGCGCGCGAGGCCATGAACATCACCTTCTTTCATTGGGGGCTGCATGCATGGGCCATCTATGCGATTGTCGCACTGACGCTGGCTTATTTCTCCTACCGCCACAATTTGCCGCTCACCCTGCGCTCCGCCCTGTATCCACTCATCGGCGACCGCATTCATGGCCCCATCGGTCATGCCGTCGATATCTTCGCCATCATCGGCACCGTGCTCGGCATTGCAACCTCACTGGGCCTGGGTGTGGCGCAGATCAACAGCGGGCTCAACCATCTGTTTGGCGTACCCGTCGGCATCCCTGCGCAGATCGTACTCATCATCCTCAGTTCCGGCCTGGCCACGCTGTCCGTGGCCAGCGGCCTGGACCGCGGCATACGCATACTGTCCGAAATCAATCTGGCGCTGGCGGTCATCCTGATGCTGTTCGTGCTGGTACTCGGCCCCACCGTGTTCCTGCTCCAGACCTTCGTTGAGAACACGGGGGCCTATCTTTCGGATATCGTCCACAAGACATTCAATCTCTTCGCCTACGAACCCACCGACTGGATAGGCGGCTGGACGCTGTTCTACTGGGGCTGGTGGATCGCTTGGTCGCCATTCGTCGGCCTGTTCATCGCCCGCATCTCGCGCGGACGCACCATACGCGAATTCGTACTGGGGGTGCTGCTTGTGCCCGCAGGCTTCACGCTGCTGTGGATGACCGTGTTCGGCGATACCGCCATTCACATGATCCTGGTCGACCATCTGCAGAACATCGCCGATGTCGTCAAAGCGGATTCATCGCTGGCGCTGTTTGTTTTCCTTGAGCAACTGCCCTGGAGCAACGTCATCTCGTTCGTTGCGATCACCATGGTGGTGATCTTCTTCGTCACCTCAGCCGACTCGGGCGCGCTGGTGGTCGATTTGCTGGCATCGGGCGGCGCCGAACGCACACCTGTGTGGCAACGCATGTTCTGGTCATTGTCCACCGGCGCCGTCGCCATTGCGCTGCTGCTGGCCGATGGCCTGTCGGCATTGCAAACCGCAACTATCGCCAGCGCGCTGCCTTTTGCGATTATCCTGCTGCTGGCGGTGTGGGGCCTGCTGCGGGCGCTCAAGCTCGACGCCACCAAACGCCGCATCGGCAACCAATCGCTTGCGCTGTCGCGCCCGATGCGCGGCGCGCCATCATGGGAGCAGCGCCTGCGCAACATCATCCGCATGCCCGGCCAGTCACAAGTGCGCCGCTTTCTCGACGAAACCGCCCTGCCGGCACTGCAGGCTGTTGCCGAAGAACTGCGCCAGCAAGGGTATGTGGTCGTGACCGAACAGGAAGCGGGCAGCGGCTCCGTCATCATGAAGGTCTCGCATGGCGACTATCTCGACTTCTTCTATGCCGTACGTCCGCGCGCCTTCATACGCCCCAGCCTCACGCCCGACGAGGAACGCGACGAAGAAGTGCGCCGCTACTACCGCGCCGAAGTACACCTGCGCGAAGGCGGCCAGGATTACGACATCATGGGCTGGAGCCAGGAGGCCGTCATCAGCGACATCCTCGACCAGTACGAACGCCACCGGCACTATCTGCACGTGACGTCTTAGCAGCGGGCGCGCGTAGGCCGGTATGCGAAAAAGGGGCCGGCTCAGCGCTGCGGCAGCTTGCCGAACTGCTCGGCCGTAGCGGCGATGTAGCCGTTGCCGAAGCCTGCATCGACCAGGCTGGACAGCGCGTCGCGCAAGCCCGCAGCGATGTGGCGCTGGGCCGCCAAGCCTTCGGCCATGCTGTTGTAATAGCTGATGTCCTTCAGGGCGTTGCTCACCGAGAACTGCATGCGCGACGTATCGCCCTCCAGCAGGAAGGGCGCAACGCGATCCAGCGCGGCGCCATAGCCGCCGCCTTGGCTCAACGCCTCTACCAGCACGCTGGCGTCTATGCCGCCTGCGCGCGCGCAGGCGGCCGCCTCGCCCAAAAGCGTGGCAAAACCCAGCGATACATAATTGTGCAGCAGCTTTAGCTTGTGCCCCGACCCCGCAGGCCCGGCATAGAAAATGTTCTCGGCAAAGGCCCGCAGCAGCGGCAGCATCTCTTCATAGACGGCCTGCTCTCCACCCACCAGCAGGTTCAGCCGCCCTTGCTCGGCCTCCAGGGGCGTGCGAGTCATTGCGGCATCGATAAAGCGGCCGCCCGCACGGGCCACAGCCTTGGCGATGGCCTCGGTGGACGCGGGAATGGCGGTGGAGCAATCGATGATGATGGTGCCAGGCCGGATGGCGGCCAGTGCGCCGTTTTCACCCAGCAGCACTGCCTCTACCTGGGGCGTGCCCGTCACACACAGCACGATGATACTGCTGGCCTGCGCAAGTTCGGCCACGTGCGCACAGGATGTGGCGCCTTTGGCTATCAGGTCCTGCACGGGCTGATTGCCCGGGTGTTCCAGGAACTGCAAAGGCCAGCCCTTGCTGACGATGTTCTTTGCGATGCCGTGGCCCATCAGGCCAACGCCCACCATCCCTACCGTTGCACGCATGCAGAGTCTCCCGGCTTTGTGTTCAATTCACTCATCCAAACATTATGCGGCAGCCCCGCTGCACGGGGCCGGGCAACGGCTGCGCACAGCAGGGCAACAGGCCTTCAAAGCACCTTGCCCGGGTTCATGATGCCGTTCGGATCCAGTACCTTTTTGATCTGCTCCATCAGGCTTATTTGCAGCGGATCTTTATGCTGGTGGAAAGAACGGCGCTTGAGCTGGCCGATGCCGTGCTCGGCGCTGATGCTGCCCGCATAGGCTGCCACCTCACCGAACACGACGTCAGCGATGCGTTCTTCCCAATCGTGCGCCCAGGACTTGTCCGCACCCAGCGGGCGCGACACGTTGTAATGCAGGTTGCCGTCGCCGAAGTGGCCGAAGATGAACAGCCGGCAATCGCTCGCCACCTCGCGCAGGCGCTGTTCGGCCGTTTCGAGAAATGCGGGGATGCGCTCGATCGGCAGCGAAATATCGTGTTTCAGGTGCGGCCCGTCGGCGCGCTGCGCCTCGGAGATTTCTTCGCGCAGCCGCCACAGCGTCTGCAGCTGGAGCAGCGACGCCGACACGACGGCATCCTGGCACAGCCCTTGCTCCAGCGCCTGGCCAATCACCTCTTCGAGCAGTGTCTGCAGCGCCTCTTCGTTGGCCGTATCGGCCAACTCGATCAGTACATAGGCGCCATGGCGATCCGCAAAAGGCTGCTGAAGCCCATCGACATGCGTGAGCACGAGATCGAGGCAGGCATCGGTGAAAAACTCAAAAGCCTGCAGACGCGGACCGCAGGCGCCAAACACCAGGCGAAACAGCTCGAGAGCCTGCTGCGCGGATTCGACCGCCACCAGCACCACCGACCGCACGTGTGTGGGCGCATGCAGCTTGAGCGCCACACCGGTGATAACGCCCAGCGTGCCTTCGGAGCCGATGAAGAGCTGCTTCAGGTCGTAGCCAGTATTGTCTTTGCGCAGCGTCTGCAGACCATTGAACACCTGGCCATCGGGCAGCACCGCCTCAATGCCCAGCACCAACTCGCGCGCCATGCCGTAGCGCACCACATTGACGCCGCCCGCGTTGGTGGCCACATTACCGCCGATCTGCGAGGAGTCTTCGGCTGCCAGACTCAGTGGCAGCAGGCGATCCGCCTCGTTTGCAGCGCGGCGCAGGTTGCCGAGAATGCAGCCGGCATCGGCCACCAGCGTGTTCGCAATCGTATCGATCGAGCGAATTGCGTTCATGCGGTCCAGCGACAGGATCACATTGGCCGGAGACGCATCCGGCGTCGCCGCACCGCACAGCCCGGTGTTGCCGCCGCGCGGCACCACTGGCACTTTGTGTTCGTTGCACAGACGCAGACAGTCGGCCACCTGCTGCGTATTCACCGGCCGCACCACCGCCTGCGCCTGCCCCTTGTATACCCCGCGCCAGTCGGACAGCCAGGGTTCGATATCCGCCTGGTTGGTGAGAACAATATCCTTGCCAAGAAGCTGGACCAGGCTGTCCAGGAAAGTTTGCGTCGTCATTTCTGTGGTTGTTGCCGGTAAGTTGCTGGGTAATCGTATGAGAGTGATTCTATAGTGACTTGGCCGGCGGCGTCTTGGCGCGGCCCAGCGCCCGCAGGCAGGCGCGCGCGGCTCGTCTATCGGCAACGCTGCGGGAAGGTGCTTGTACAAGACAGCAGGCACTACGATGGCCTCGGGTAGACGACACGTCGTGGCTTCTCTGCCAAAGGCCGCCTGCTACGACCACGAATAGCCGACCGCGGCGAGATCCCGCGGGTGGATGGCGCAGGCATCGATATCGGCAAGGGTGGGCGTGCCCGCGAGTGCCATAGTGACTTCCAGCTCGGTGCGCAGCATATGCAGCACATGGGCCACGCCTGCCGCGCCGGCCGCAGCCAGCCCGTGGATGTAGGGGCGGCCCACCAGCACTGCGCTGGCGCCCAGCGCCAGCGCCTTGAACACATCGCTGCCCCGGCGGATGCCGCCATCGACCAGTACTGGCGCACGGCCGTTGAGGGCCTGGACGACGCCGGGCAGCAGTTCGATAGTGGCGGGCAGCGTATCTAGTGTGCGGCCACCGTGGTTGGATACCACCACGGCCGCGGCACCGTGGTCAAGTGCCCGCAGGGCGTCGTCGGGATGAACAATACCCTTGACGACCACCGGCAAGTGCGTTGCCCGCGCCAGCCAGTGCAGGTCATTCCAGGTAGGCGCATGCGCCAGCAGGGGGCTGCCGAACAACGCCCCGCCGCCTTCCTGCGCCGTGTGGGCGGGCGCTTTCATACCGCGCAGGTTGACGGCTTCGACACCGGCAGGCAGCGTGAAACATGCCCTTTGCTCGCGGTTGCGCAGGCCACTGACCGGCGCATCCACGGTTAGAACCAGCGCCTCATAACCCGCCGCTTCGGCTCGGCGCACCAGCGACAAGGTGAACGCACGGTCGGTCTGCACGTACAGTTGAAACCAGAGCGGCCCCTGGGCCAAGCGCGCCACGTCTTCAAGGCTGAGGCTGGCCTGAGTGCTGACTACCATGCCGGCGCGCATCGCCGCCGCCCCCAGTGCGGTGGCCGCTTCGCCTTCGGGATGCGCCAGTTTGTGCCAGGCCACAGGCGCAAGCATGATCGGGCTGTCAAAGGCCCGGCCCAGCAGCGTAAGCGCAGTGCTCGCGCCAGCGAGGTCCCTGAGCACCCGCTGGCGCAGCCGTATGCGCCGGTAAGCAGCCTGGTTATCGTTGAGCGTGAGCTCGTCAGCCGCGCCGCCATTTACGTACGCCCATGCGGATGCAGTCATGCGGTCACGGGCGTAGGGTTCGTAATCAGTGACGGCCGCGATGTCGGACGGTATGCGCACCAGCGGCGGCAGCGGCGCGGCCTGTTCGGGCGCGCTCATGTTTCCGACCATTCGCGTACAAGGTTGTGATACACACCCGTCAGTGCGGGGATGCTGCCGTGGTCCGGCGCGCTCGCTGTGAGCTGCTGTATGGCATCGTCCAGTTGCCACAACAGGGCGCGGCGGTGGTCTTCGCGCACCAGGCTTTGCGTCCAGAAGAACGCCGCCAGGCGCGTGCCGCGCGTTACCGGCGTGACGCGATGCAGGCTGGAGCCGGGATACACCACCATATGGCCGGCCGGCAGCTTCACGCGGTGCTCGCCAAAGGTGTCGCCCACGATCAGCTCACCGCCGTCGTACTCGTCAGGGTCGGACAGGAACAGCGTGCTCGAAACATCGCTGCGCACGCGCTCGCCAGAGCCTGGCACGCCGAAAATAGCATTGTCGATATGGTTGCCGTAATTGCCCCCGCCTTCGTACCGATTGAAGCGCGGCGGCAGTATGCGCAGCGGCAGTGCCGCCGAAATGAATGCGGTATTGCCGGCCAATTGCGCCATGATCAACTGCCCCAGTTGCCGCGCCACCGGGTGGTCGAGCGGCAGCTGGAGATTGTGCTTGGCCTTTATGGCCACGTGGCCGGCCGTGACGCGGCCATCTGCCCACTGCGCCTGTTCGAGCGCCGTGCGACACTGCGCGACCTGGTCGGCGGACAGGACGTCGGGAATCGTGTGCATCATAGTGGCAACCCTGGTTGGTGGATCTGAACCGCGCGTTCGCATTCAGAATGGCGGTGCGGCGCGCCGTACAACCGGAGGCCGCCGAAGCAGGTGGCACCGCGCTCAATGCAAAAGTGGCCAACCATATTATTCATATTCAGACGCAGCAAAAACGTTGAATAGGCCATGTCTCTCACGCCCGCATCCCGTTTGTCGTTGAACGCGTAGTTCGTCCCGATGATGCCATGAATGCTAGGAAGGCGCGTATCGTCCCCCTGGCATATCTTCGCGTTGACAGCGTTGTGATTTTTAGACACAAATCTGCAGTTTTGTACGGACACGTTGTACGTACAGGTGTAGAATTGCGCCATTTTTCAAGCTTCTTTCCTTTATCCTCCCAGGCCTCTTCCCAGGTCCTGTCGCTTCCGGAGCATCCGATGACGACCGAAGTTTCACGTATCCCCATGTACTCCACCATGATGAAGGTGCCGGGCGGCCTCATGCTGATCCCGCTCATCCTTGGTTCCATCATTGGTACGTTTTTCCCCGACGCCCTGGGCATCGGCGGCTTTACCACCGCCCTGTTCAAGAACAGCGCCCTGCCTCTGATCGCGTTGTTGATTTTCGCGACCGGCACCCAAGTGAACATGCGCACGGGCGGCCCCATCCTGGCCACCGCCGGCACCATTCTGCTCTGCAAGACGCTGATCCCCGCCACGCTGATTGTGATCCTGGGCAGCTTTGTGGGCCTGAACGGCATTGCCGGCGTGTCGATCCTTGCCATGCTGGCCGCGTTCGACAACAGTAACGGCGGCCTGTGGCTGGCCTATACCGGCCAGTATGGCGACCAGCGTGACCGCGGCGCCTATGTCGCCAGCGCAGTCAACGATGGCCCCTTCTTCAGCCTGCTGTTCCTGGGTGCATCGGGCCTGGCCGACATCCCTGTCGTGGCACTGGTCGCCGCGCTGGTGCCTTTCCTGCTGGGCGTTGTCGTCGGCAACCTGGATGTGCAATGGCGCGATGCGCTCAAGCCCGTCCCCAATATTGTTATTCCCTTCTTCGCCTTCGCGCTGGGCACCGGCATCAATCTGGGCGCGGTCATTTCGGGCGGCACAACCGGCCTGATTCTGGGCCTGCTGATCAGCCCCATCACTGGCGCGCTGGTCTACTTCGGCTATCGCTTCATTCTGCGTCGCGGCGGCAAGAGCGGCATCGGCTTCGCGGCCGGCACCACAGCCGGCAACGCGATCGCCACGCCAGCCGTGGTCGCGGCGGCCGACCCCAACTTCCAGCAGTATGTCTCTACCGCGACTGCGCAGGTGGCCGCATGTGTGCTGATCAGCTCTATCCTGGCCCCTGTGCTCGCCTCTTACTTCCTGAAGCGCGCGGGTGAACTGAAGCCGGCCGATGACGTGGCGGCCGACTTCAATGCCACCGAACTGGCCGACGCGAAGGTCTGATTGTGGCGACCCCGTTCATTGCGGTGGTGGCCGATGACCTGACCGGCTCGGGCGATACCGCCGTCCAGTTCGTGCGCGCCGGCTGGAAAACTCAGCTGTCGGTGGGGCGCGCGGCGCAGGCGCTGGCCGACCCGGGTGCCGCCAGCGCCGAGGTTCTGGCCGTCACCACACACAGCCGTGCACTGCCGGCCGCGCAGGCCGCGCAGGTGGTGGGTGAAGACCTGGCCGCCCTGCGGGCCGCAGGTGTTCGCCGCCTGTACAAGAAAGTGGACTCCACGCTGCGGGGCGCCTTCAAGGCCGAGATCGACGCCGCGCGCCAGGCCTGGCGCGACGACGCTATCGCGGTGGTGTGCCCGGCCTTCCCGGCCACCGGCCGTACCGTCAAAGACGGTATCCTGTATGTTGATGGCGTACCCGTCAGCCAGACGTCCGCGGCAACGGATCCGGTAACGCCAGTCACCGAAAGCCATATCCCCACGCTGCTGGCCGCCGCGCACTTGGCACTCATCCCGGGCGAATCGCACCATGCCCTGGCGGCGCGCATCGAACAGGTCGGTAACGTGGTAGCGGTCGACGCCGTCACCCCCGATGACATGGAAAGACTGGCGCAAGCCATCGGCCTGATCGGCGAGCGCGCCCTACCGGTGGGTTCGGGCGGGTTGGCAACGCCGCTGGCGCGTGTGTGGGCCGCAGCCGACTCGCAAGGCCCTGTGCTGGTGGTGATTACATCGCAACACAGCGCCTCGCGCCGCCAGGCCGCGGCGCTGGCCGATGCGGGCGCAAAAGTCTGGTCGCCCACCTTGCAGCAGCTCGCCGACGAACAGGCTTGGCAAGACTGGCGCACGACGGTGTGCGACGAGGCCGTCGCGGCGTCGGTACAGACGCCATGGGTGCTGCTGGCGCCCGAAGGACGCCATCCCGAGGTGGATGCGGATACCGTGGCCGCGCATCTGGGCGCTCTCGCCGGGTGGATGATCCAGGCGTTTTCCGCCGCGGGCGTGGTTGCCACGGGCGGCGATGGCGCCAGCGCCGTGCTCGATGCACTGCAGGCCGGCGGCATTGCACTGGCGGATGAAGTGACCGGTGGCGTACCCGTCGGCACCCTGACGGGCGGGCCGGCGGCCGGCCTGCCCATCGTGACCAAGGCCGGTGGCTTTGGCGCGGATGATGTATTGATCCGGGCCGCACGCGCGGTCCGGGAACGGAGATTTACCTGATGAGCACAAACACTATCGGCCACCTGCCTCTGCTGGCTGTCACCATGGGCGATGCCGCTGGCATCGGCCCCGAGATCACCGCCAAGATGCTGCTGGGCCATGACGATCTGCGCCAGCGCGCACGCTTGTTCGTGGTGGGCGATGCCGGCGCGCTGCGCAAGGCTGTGGCGCTGCTGGGCCAGGAC
The DNA here is from genome assembly GCF_021653995.1 of Paracandidimonas lactea. Taxonomy (NCBI): domain Bacteria; kingdom Pseudomonadati; phylum Pseudomonadota; class Betaproteobacteria; order Burkholderiales; family Alcaligenaceae; genus Paracandidimonas; species Paracandidimonas lactea. The sequence continues at coordinate 283,188 of NZ_JAJJOZ010000002.1, read as the reverse complement.
GAAAGCCGTGTGCATGTGGTCGACAGCCCCGAGCAGGTACAGAACACGCCGGGCCTCATCGAAGTGCTGCAGGCGGGCCCTTCGCTGGCCCACGTGCCCTATGGCGAACTGAGTGCCGATGCCGGCGACGGCTCGGTGCGTTTCGTCACTACCGCCTGCGCCCTGGCGCGCGAAGGCCGCATCGATGGCATCGTGACGCCGCCGCTGAACAAGGCAGCCATGCACCTGGCCGGCCACAAATGGCCCGGCCATACCGAGCTGCTCGCGCACGAGTTCGGCGTCAAAACCTACTCGCTGGTACTGTCGGCCGGCGATCTGTATATCTTTCATGCCACCACGCATGTGTCGCTGCGGCAGGCGATCGAAGACGTCAATCCACAGCGCATGCGCGCCGTACTGCGCCTGGCCGGCTCGTTCGCCCAAGCGTTGGGGCGCGCGGATGAGCCGGTTGCCGTCGCCGGACTGAACCCGCACGCTGGCGAGAACGGCATCTTCGGGACCGAAGATGCGGAGATCCTCGCGCCCGCCGTTGCCGAAGCCAATACGGCCGGCATTCTGGCCGCAGGCCCCATCCCCGCTGACGCACTGTTTCCACAGGCCGTGCGCGGTAAGTGGAAATTCGTCATCGCCTGCTATCACGACCAGGGCCACGCCCCGTTCAAGTCGGTCTATGGCGACGATGGCGTCAACATCACGGTTGGCCTGCCCGTTGTACGCGTGTCCGTGGACCACGGCACGGCGTTCGACATCGCCGGCAAAGGCATTGCGCGTGAAGACAGCCTGATCCTCGCAGCCGAACGTGCCGCAACACTGGCGCCGGGCTGGTCGCATGTGTGGGAAACCGCCCGCAACACCACGGGCGGCTGAGGCCATGGATAAGGCCTCGCAGGCAGGCATTGCGCTGGATCGCTCCAGCGCACAGCCCTTGTACGCGCAGATCGCGCTGGCCCTGCGCCACGATATCGACGCCAAGCGCCTGGCGCCTGGCGCCGCCTTGCCAAGTGAGGCTACCTTGTGCCGGCAGTTCGGCGTGGCGCGCAGCGTTGTGCGGCAGGCGCTCGCCCAGCTGGCGGCCAGCGGCCTGATCCATCGCGAGGCGGGCCGCGCGCCGATTGTGGCCGCACCGGTCGAGCATCGGCGCATTGTGCAGCGCTCCACCGGGCTGTTCGAACAATTCGCCAGCACCGGCACCGCTTTGCGCACCCAAGTGCTGCGGCTTGAACCCGCAAACCCACCACCGCCTGTCGCCGCGTTCTTCGGCACCGACGACACGCTGGTGCTGGAGCGCGTGCGCGGCCTGGGGGACGGCCCGCTGGCCTTTGTACGCACCTGGCTGCCACGCCAGCGGGTACCCGGCCTGGGCGCCGACGAACTGCACAATGCCTCTTTGCATCGCACGATCACCCAGCGCTACGGGCTGCTGCCAGGGCGCGGACGCAATCAAATCCGTGCGGTGGGCGCGGACGCCGAGTTGGCACATGTGCTGCGGGTAACGGAAGGCAGCCCCCTGCTGATGCTGGAGGGCCAGGGGCTGGATCAGCATGAGCAACCGCTGGAGTGGTTTACGACCTGGCATCGGGCCGAGCAACTGGTGTTCGATGTGGATGTGGACCCAGGGGGTGAACAGATCCAGCTTGCCCTGCCAGAGCATGCACCCATGGCTGGGCGCGCCCGGGGCCTCTCGACCACACCGGCGGCTACCCAAACCGCATTGTCGGCGACGCCAGCCGCAACCGGCGAGGGGATGGGCGCAGGCGGGGCACTGGCAGACCTGGAGCGGGCGCTGACCGAAGCACTGGAAAACGTGCGCCGCCTGCGGCGCGGCGCCGTATAAAGCAGCTTCCGGGCCCGCGGCTGAAGAAGGCTCTCACGCCATTCAATCTTCATGCCGGGCGGACGGCTACACCGCTACTGCCCCATCTTGGCCAACACTGTGGCCGGCACTGCTTCACCTGCCTCGTCATAGATGAATCCTCGGTGGCGGCAACCGCCGTCTTGCGCTACGCTCCCTGTCTGCAATGCGATAACGATGCACGAACAAGGAGCGGGGATGGGCAAGGGCTGGCGCGACTGGATGCCCGGGCTGCGGGTCTTGCAGCAGTACCAGGCAGGCTGGCTCCGCCACGATATCGCATCGGGGCTTGCGCTCGCTGCTGTGCTCGTGCCCGTGGGCATTGCCTACGCCATCGCGGCCGGCCTGCCGGGCATCCACGGGCTCTACGCAACCATCGTTCCGCTTCTCGCCTATGCATTGTTCGGGCCCAGCCGCATCCTGGTCGTCGGCCCCGATTCCGCACTCGCCGCCATCATCCTGGTCGTCGTCCTGCCGCTTTCCGGCGGCGACCCAGCGCGCGCCGCCGCGCTGGCGGGGGCTATGGCCATCGTGTCCGGCATTACCTGCGTTCTGGCCGGCATTGCCCGGCTGGGCTTTGTCACAGAGCTGCTTTCCAAGCCCATCCGCTATGGATACATGAACGGTATCGCCCTGACGGTGGTGGTCAGCCAACTGCCCGCCCTGTTCGGGTTTGATGTCAACGCCCCAGGTGTTCCCGAAAGGTTTTGGGGTGCGCTGTCGGGCATCTGGAATGGCAGCGCCAATGCATGGGCGGTAGGTATAGGCCTGATCAGCATTACCATCATGGCAGCACTGCGCAAACGCAAGTACATCCCAGCCACGCTGGTGGCTGTAGCCGGCACAACCGCGCTGGCGCAATTCATGGATCTGGGCGCGCATGGGGTCGCCGTGTTGGGCACGCTGCCGCAGGGCTTGCCCGCACCCGTCCTTCCTTTGATTGCTGCCGCAGATATTGGGCCTGTCGTCATGGGTGGTGTAGCCGCAGCGGTCCTGTCCTTCGCTGAAACCAGCATTCTGTCGCGCAGCTATGGGGCAAAGCTCAAGGAGAGCGTCGAACCCAATGAAGAGGCGATCGGCCTGGGGGCGGCCAATCTGGCGGCGGGGCTGTTCCAAGGCTTTCCGGTCAGCAGCAGCGCCTCGCGCACACCCGTTGCCGAAGCGACGGGTGCCAGGACGCAGTTGGCCTGCGTCGTGGGCGCACTGGCTGTGTCGGCTTTGCTGATGTTCGCACCCGGCCTGCTGCGCCACCTGCCCGCCAGCACGCTGGCCGCCGTCGTCATCTTCTCGGCCGCTGCCCTCTTCGAGGTTACCGACCTCAAACGCATTTACCGCATTCAGCGCTGGGAGTTCTGGTTGTCGATAGGCTGCGCCGCAGGGGTTGTATTGCTTGGCCCCGTCCCCGGCATCGGCCTCGCAATTGTTGCCGCCATCATCGAGTTCTTGTGGGACGGCTGGCGGCCGCATGTTGCTGTGCTTGGCCGTGTACACGCCCTGAAGGGCTACCACGACATCACGCGCCATCCGGATGCCAGGCAAGTACCGGGGCTGCTGCTGTTCCGTTGGGACGCGCCGCTGTTCTTCGCCAATGCAGAGTGGTTTCACCGGCTGGTGGAAGGCGCAGTGAACAGCGCCCCTACGCCGATCAAGTGGCTGGTTGTCGCCGCGGAGCCGGTGACCAGCGTAGACGTCACCTCGGCCGATATGCTGGCCGAGCTGGACGAAGCCCTGGCGGCGCGCGGCATCACGCTGGTTTTCGCGGAAATGAAAGACCCGGTCAAGGACAAACTCAAACGCTTCGGCCTGTTCGAGCGCTTCGGCGAAAGGCGATTCTTCCCCACCCTAGGCCAGGCCGTCAGCGGCTACCTGGCCAGCCATGATGTGCCGTGGGTAGACTGGGAAGACGCTGTCCAACCGAACCACTGAGCCGCACCCGCCGACCCGACATGCAGCCTTCCCTATAATCGCCCTGCATCACACATCACAACATCAACGAGAGACTTGGCTTATGTCCACATCCAAAAACCTTACCCGCACACTGCTGGCCTGTGCGTTGGCGGCATCCGCCACGATGGCGCATGCCGCCTATCCCGATCGGCCCATCACCATGATCGTGCCGTTCCCGCCGGGGCAAGCCACCGACATCTTCGCCCGCATTGTCGCCGAACACTTGGCCACCGAAACAGGCCAGTCTGTCATTGTCGAAAACAAGGCGGGCGCGGGCAGCAATATCGGTATGCAATTCGTGGCGCGCGCCAAACCCGATGGCTACACGCTGGTGGTCGGTGGCAGCGCTGCCGCGGTCAACCAAACGCTGTACAGCAATCCGGGCTATTCACTGAAAAATGATTTCGTGCCTGTGGGCGGCATCTTTACCGTGCCGCTGGTATTTCTGGCCAATCCTCAAAGCGGGATTTCCTCGCTGACGCAACTGGTTGAACGTGCCAAGGCAAAACCCGGCGACCTCGCCTACGCCAGCGCCGGCGTAGGTGGTACGCAGCACCTGTCCGCCGAAATGTTCAAAGCCGACGCCGGCATCGATATGCGCCACATCCCCTACAAGGGCAGCGGCCCCGCTCAGGCCGATTTCCTGGGCAACCACGTGCCGCTCATGGTGGATTCTGTGACGGCGGCACTGCCGCATATCCAGTCGGGCGCTGCACGCGCACTGGCCGTTACCACAGGCGAGCGCGTGGCCCAGATCCCAGATATCCCCACCGTGGCCGAGTCAGGCTATCCGGGCTTCGAAGCAGTAGGCTGGGCAGCCGTCTTCGCACCCGCATCAACGCCGGCCGATATCACTGCGTATCTGAATGGCAAGATCAATGGCATCCTGAAATCGGCCGCCGTCGACAAGGCTTTGAAAGACCGCGGCGCACAACCACTGGTGTACGACCTGGCCCAGGGCCGCCAATTCATCGACAGCGAAATCGCCAAATGGGGCAAGGCCGTCAAGCAATCCGGCGCGTCCACCAACTAGGCTGGCCTCTCCACAGAAAAGCGCGGCGCCCTCGAAGGCGCCGCGAACAAGGTACCCGCCAGAGCCACCGAGGTCATCACGACCGGCCTGGATCCGCCGCCGCCAGACACCATGCAGTCACGGGCGAGACCTCGGGGGCCAGTTCCACGGCCGCGCCTGCGGAAAAGGCCAGGAAAGCGGGCAGGTTCAGTTGATTGACACCGACCAGCACGGGGAGGCCGCGTTCCAGGGCGTCGGCAATGACGTTGATCAGCCCTTTGCCCTCCGCTTCGCGCTTGCCGAATTTGTTGATCACCACAAGCTCGGCGCCATCCAATGCGCCCGATACCCAGAGCACCGATTGTTCCAGGGCGCCGGCGTCCAGGCGACAGCCGCGCGCATGGGGTCCAAGGTCGACGCTGATGCGCACCACGGGCCCATCGGGCAGCAGGCGCAGGTCCATATCGCATGCGGGACGATCATCACGATGGATATTGGTCTGCACGGTTCCGGCCAGGGCGACGTCCTGTGCTTCCAGTTCGGCGACAACGTCCGCGAGCAGACGATCGATCCGGCCACGGCCGTGCACGGAGACGTATCCAAGTTTCATCGCGATACTCACATCCCGAAGAAGCGCCGCGCGGCGATCATGCCGGCGCGGTCGCCTTTTCCTGGGGCGTTTGCGCCAAGTCTATCCCGGTGATCTTGGCACGAGCCGCCAGAGATTCGATGTATGCGCGGCTGGCACGCACCCAGTTGGCTTTCTCGTGCGCGGCGCGCAATTGCGGCAGCACGGTATCAAAGGGCAATAGTGTGCCGCGTATCCGGGCATCAAGCCGGATCAGGTGAACACCGTAACGGGTTTCCACAGGCGTATCAGCGATGCTTCCTTCTTCCATCGTACCGAGGACGACTTCGAATTCAGGCACGGTATCACCCGATGCCAGTTGGCCGAGCATGCCGCCATTGGCCCGCGAGGGACACGCGCTGTGTTCGGCGGCAAGCGACGCAAAGCTGTCAGGCTTCTGCCGCAGTATGTCCAGCACAGCGGTGGCGCGCTCGCGTGCAGCCGCTCGCGCGGCAGGGTCGTCTGCGGGAGCGGGGAACAGAATATGCGCGGCTTCGAACAACGAGGGGCCATGAAAGCGTTCTGGCGCCGCGTCATAGACGGCGCGCAGCTGCGCATCGTCTATGGTTGCCGGCGCAATGGCCTGGTCGAGCAACTGGCGGATCAGCGCTTCCTCGTTTGTTTCCAGTTTTCCGGCTTCGAGCTCGATGGGATCGGGCACGATGCCGCAAGCCGCCGCCTCCTGCAGCAAGAGTTCTCGCATCACGAGCGCCTTGGCGGCCGCCTGCAGGGCCCAGCCGGGGTTGCCGCGCGGCGCGGGGTGGTTCTGGGCCTCGGAAGCAATCGCTTCGGCGGCGATGGTCACATCATTGACCGTGATGTCGGCCTGTGCGGGGATGGGATGGATGGCTCGGTGCGCCGCAGCAGTGTGATTCCCACCGCCGGCGGCACCGGCCGGTGGATGGCCGTGGTGGATGACAGTCGGCTTGGCAGGGATGACGACGCCACCCACGATGGTGTCATCCGCAGGGCTCTGCTGTGCGGGGATGTACTCTGCCCCGACGGGGCCGCTCGTTGCAGGAACACCCTCGACAGCAACGCCTCCGGCCGGAGCGCCAGTCCGCTGGCGCGCATGGTTGACGACTTTCATTTGCCTTGCCCCATTTCTGAGCGCGGCAGCGGCGTCAGGCCGCTGGCCGCGGGCTTTGCGCCGCGGCGCGAGCGCACGATCTGGTAACCGGGCCGCCACAGGTAGCGCACAGGCGCGGAAAAAATATGGACAAGCCGGGTGAAGGGAAACAGCAGGAAGATGGTCAGGCCGATCATGATATGCAGCTTGAACAGCCAGTGCGCGTCAGCCATGTATGCGGCTGCGCCCGGACGCAGATAGATGATTGCCTGGGCCCAGTTCATCAGCTTGATCATTTCATTGCCGTCGAGATGGCCCAGTGAAACGATGATGGTCGCCAGCCCCAGCACCAATTGAATCATCAGCAGCACCAGGATGCCGGTATCGGCGAAGGTGGAGTGGGCGCGTATGCGTGGGTCGGACAGGCGCCTGTGCAGCAGCAGCCAGCCGCCCGCCAATGCCATAATGCCTGCCACACCGCCGACGACGATGGCCATGATTTGCTTGGCCCCGTGGGCAATGCCAAGCATGTCGAAGAGCTGGATCGGCGTCAGCAGCCCGACCAGATGGCCGAAGAAGATAATCAACACGCCAACGTGGAACAGGACCGACCCAATGACGAACTGGCGTTTGCGCAAAAGCTGACTGGATTTTGATTTCCAGGTAAAGGGATCGCGATCATAGCGGACGATGCTGACCACCACCATGACGGTAAGGGCGATATAGGGATAGATGCCAAAGACGAAGTTATTCATGCCAGCCTCCCGTTCAGCGCACGGCGGGAGCCGGTGCGGGGTTCTTGCGGACGATGCTAATGGGTTGGGTGTCGCTCGGGCAGCCTGCGCTCCGGTCGGGGCCGAAGGTAACCTGGGCCTCCTCCCACACGGCATCCAGGGCAGCCAGGTCTTCGGGGTTGTCGTCCCGTTGGGTCAACAGGGCTTGCGCCTCTTCGGTTGCAGGATCAGCGGCGGACAGTGCCGTCAGCGCCTGCAGCACAGGGGCATAGATGCTTTCGCGCCGTACCAGGCGCTCGGCAAGGGCCACGAGGATGTGCCCCGCGTCGGCCAGGATGTCGCGTGCCTCATCCAGCGAGCGGGTGGACAGAAACTCCAGCAGCACAGGCAGGTGATCGGGCAGCTCTGACGCGGCAAGGTCGAAGCCGGCCGCGCGATAGGTCGCGAGCAGGTCGACCATGGCGCCGCCCCTGTCGCGGCTCTCGCCGTGGATATGCTCGAATAGATTGAGCGACAGGGTGCGCGAACGATCAAACAGCAGGACGTAGCGTTCCTGGATGTCATAGAGATCGCCGGTTTCCAGGGACAGGAGCAGCGGGTTTAGCGCCTCGACGGCCGCGGGTGCCAGTATGCCTTCCGCAGCCAGCAGCTCGCGGATCGCGGGCATGGCCTGCTGAAGGTCGGTAGAGGGATAGCTGAGCAGCAAAGACAGGGCTTTGAACGTCTTCATGCGATGAACTCCTGCGGGCTGCGGAACTTCTTCTTGCCGCCGAACATTGAGGTGCCCGAACTGCCGGACGAGCAGCCGTTGCCGTCAGTGAAGCCACATCCGCTCTTGAGGTCGTAGGCATCCTCGACCAATTCACGGTGCGTGGTCGGGATGACGAAACGGTCTTCATAGTTGGCGATGGCCAGCAACTGGTACATCTCGTCGATCTGATGAGGGCTCAGTCCGACGCGCTGGGCCACGCCCAGGTTGATGACGCCATCAATGGTTTTGGCGCGCATGTAGGCGCGCATGGCCAGCATTCGCTCCAGGGCGGAAACGACCGGCGCCTCATCCCCGGCTGTCAGCATGTTGGCAAGATAGCGCACGGGGATGCGCAGCGAGCCGACATCGGGCATGTCATCCTGTGCGGAAATCTTGCCCGCCTCGGCAGCGTTCTGGATGGGCGACAGCGGCGGCACGTACCAGACCATGGGCAGGGTGCGATACTCGGGGTGCAGCGGGAAGGCGATCTTCCATTCCATCGCCATCTTCCAGATGGGCGAGTTCTGCGCGCCCTTGATCCAGTCCTCGGGTATGCCTGCCGCGCGCGCTTGGGCAATCACTTCAGGATCGTGCGGGTCAAGGAAGACGCCGAGCTGGGCATCGTAGAGGTCTTTCTCGTTTTCTACGCTTGCGGCTTCGGCGATCTTGTCGGCGTCATAGAGCATGACGCCAAGGTAGCGGATGCGCCCCACGCATGTTTCAGAGCACACCGTGGGCTGGCCGCTTTCCAGGCGGGGATAGCACAGCGTGCACTTCTCGGATTTGCCTGTAGACCAGTTGTAGTAGATCTTCTTGTAGGGGCAGCCCGAGACACACATGCGCCAGCCGCGGCATTTTTCCTGGTCGATCAGGACCACGCCATCGTCTTCGCGCTTGTAGATTGCGCCAGATGGACAGGACGCGACGCAGGCCGGATTGAGGCAATGCTCGCACAGCCTGGGCAGGTACATCATGAAGGTGTTTTCGTACTGGCCGTAGATTTCCTTTTGGATGCCCTCGAAGTTGTAGTCCTTGGAGCGCTTCTCGAACTCACCGCCCAGGATTTCTTCCCAGTTCGGGCCCCATTCGATTTTCTCCATGCGCTCGCCCGATATCTTCGACCGCGGCCTTGCCGTGGGGAAAGCCTGCATTTCGGGGGCGGACTTCAGGTGATCGTAATCAAAGTCGAACGGCTCGTAGAAATCGTCGATTTCGGGAAGATCGGGGTTGGCGAAAATGTTGGCCAGAATGCGCCACTTGCCGCCTTGCCGAGGGTGCAGCGCACCCGACTTGGTGCGGGTCCAACCACCATTCCAGCGCTTCTGGTTCTCCCAGTCTTTGGGGTAGCCGATGCCGGGCTTGGTTTCGACGTTGTTGAACCAGGCGTATTCGACCCCTTCGCGGCTCGTCCAGACGTTCTTGCAGGTAACAGAGCAGGTGTGGCAACCAATGCATTTGTCGAGGTTGAGCACCATTCCGATCTGGGCGCGTATTTTCATTGTCTTGCCTCCGCGATGTCGGTTACGGGCTGGTCCATCCAGTCCACTTTGGGCAGCTTGCGCAGAATGATGAACTCATCGCGGTTGGAGCCGACCGTGCCGTAATAGTTGAAGCCATAGGCGAGCTGGGCATAACCGCCGATCATGTGCGTGGGTTTGAGTACGATCCTGGTCACGGAGTTATGTATGCCGCCGCGCTGGCCGGTGATCTGGCTGCCCGGGGTGTTCACGATTTTCTCCTGGGCGTGATACATGAACAGTGAGCCTTCCTTCATCCGCTGGCTGACGACTGCGCGTGCGGTGATGGCACCATTGGTGTTGAACACCTCGACCCAGTCGTTGTCGACCACACCAGCCTTTCTGGCATCGACTTCAGAGATCCATACCACGGGCCCGCCACGGTTCAGCGTCAACATCAACAGGTTGTCGGTGTAGGTGGAGTGTATGCCCCATTTCTGGTGCGGCGTAATGAAGTTCAGGACGACGTGCGGCTCGTCTTTCGCCAGTGAACGCGTTGCCGCCGTGCCCACAGTTTTCAGGTCTACGGGCGGGCGCCAGGTGACAAAGCTTTCGCCGAACGCACGCATCCATTCATGATCTTGATAAAGCTGCTGGCGTCCGCTGACAGTGCGCCAGGGGATGAGTTCGTGGACGTTGGTCCAGCCGGCGTTGTAGCAGACCTCTTCGCTTTCTATCCCCGACCACGTGGGCGAGGAGATGATCTTGCGCGGCTGCGCGGCGATGTCACGGAAACGTATTTTCTCGTCCTGCTTGACGGCCGCCAAGTGACGATGATCCAGCCCGGTTGCCTTGCCCAGCGCATCCCACGCCTTGACGGCCACTTCGCCGTTGGTTTCGGGGGCCAGCATCAGGATCATCTCGGCGGCGTCGATGGCCGTGTCCAGACGCGCCATGCCCTTGGTTGCACCTTCCTCGGTAACGGTGCCATTCAAGGCCTTGAGATGATGGACCTCTGTCTCTGTGTTCCAGGCGATACCCTTGCCGCCATTGCCGATCTTCTCCATCAAGGGGCCGATCGCCGTGTAGCGCTTGTAAAGGTTGGGATAGTCGCGTTCAACAGCGATGTAGGCGGGCGCGGTCTTGCCGGGGATCAGCTCGCATTGGCCCTGTTTCCAGTCGCGCACCACACCCTGCGCCAATTCACCCGGGCTGTCGTGCTGCAAAGGCAGTTGCACCACGTCATTTTCCACGCCCAGGATGTCGGGCGCGACTTCAGAGAATTTTTTGGCGATCTCCTTGAAGATCTCCCAGTCTGACTTGGACTCATACGCCGGGTCGACGGCCGCCTGCAGCGGGTGGATGAAGGGGTGCATGTCGGACGTGTTCATATCGTCCTTCTCGTACCAGCTTGCGGTGGGCAGCACGATGTCGGCATACACGGCCGTGGTCGACATGCGGAAATCAATGGTCACCAGCAGGTCGAGTTTTCCTTCGGGCGCATTTTCGTGCCAGGCCGCTTCGACGGGCTTCACGCCGCCTTGGGCGCCCAGGTCTTTGCCCTGCACCCCGTGCGCGGTACCGAGCAGATGCTTCAGGAAATACTCATGGCCCTTGCCCGAGGAGCCCAACAGGTTGGAGCGCCAGACGAACAGGTTGCGTGGCCAGTTCTCGGGCGCGTCCGGGTCCTCACAGGACATCTGCAGCGCGCCGGTTTTCAGTCGCTCAGCGACGTAGTCTTTCACATCGACGCCCGCAGCCTTGGCGGCGCGGCCAACTTCCAGCGGGTTGGTTTTCAATTGCGGCGCCGATGGCAGCCAACCCATGCGCTCGGCACGGATGTTGTAGTCGATCAGGCTGAGCTTGTTCCAATCGCCAGCAGGCGCCGTGGGCGACAGGATTTCGGCGGCGCTGACGGTTTCGTAACGCCATTGATCTGTATGGGCGTACCAGGCGCTGGTGGCATTCATGTGGCGCGGGGGACGCGCCCAGTCCAGGGCAAAGGCCAGCGGCGTCCAACCTGTTTGCGGGCGCAGCTTTTCCTGGCCCACATAGTGCGCCCAGCCGCCGCCCGACTGGCCCACACAGCCGCACATCACCAGCATATTGATGACAGCGCGGTAATTCATGTCCATGTGGAACCAGTGGTTCATACCCGCGCCGATGATGACCATGGAGCGGCCATTGGTTTTTTCGGCATTGGCGGCGAACTCGCGCGCAACCTGGATGATCTTGTCGCGGCGCACCCCTGTAATGCGCTCAGCCCAGGCTGGCGTGAACGGCTCATCGGCGTCGTAGTCGCGCGCGACATGCTCGCCGCCCAGATCGCGATCCAGGCTGTAGTTGGCGCAAAGCAAGTCGAAGACAGTGGCAACCAGCACTTCTTTGCCATCGGCCAGCGTGAGGCGCTTCGCCGGCACATTGCGGGTCAGTACCGTGCCACGCGCATCCACTTCGAAGCCGTTGGCGGCAGCGCCGCCGAAGAACGGAAAGTCGACAGGCGCGATCTCGTCATGGTCTGCATCCAGAATCAGGCTGAGCTTGAGGCGAACGTCGTCGCCCGCGGCCTTCTGCTCCAGATTCCACTTGCCCGTTTCGCCCCATCGAAAGCCGATGGAGCCGTTTGGCACCACGACCTTGCCGGATTGCTCATCCAGGCCCACCGTCTTCCAGTCGGGATTGTTGGCTTCACCGAGATCATCGGCGAAGTCGGCAGCCCGCAACTGCCTTCCGGGAACCAGCCGGCCGCCCTGGCGGTCCAGGCACACCAGCATCGGCATGTCGGAGTACTTGCGGCAGTATTCCTCGAAGTAAGGAACTTGCCGGTCAAGGTGAAACTCGCGCAGGATGACATGGCCGAATGCCATGCCCAGCGCGGCATCCGTGCCCTGCTTCGCGTTGAGCCAAATGTCCGAGAACTTGGCGGCCTCGGAATAGTCGGGGCAGACCACGGCGCTCTTGGTGCCCTTGTAGCGCACCTCGGTGTAGAAGTGGGCATCGGGCGTGCGCGTCTGCGGCACGTTCGAACCCCACAGCAGCAGGAAGCCCGCGTTGTACCAGTCGGCGGATTCGGGCACGTCGGTCTGCTCGCCCCAGGTCTGGGGGCTGGCGGGCGGCAGGTCGCAGTACCAGTCGTAAAACGACATGCAGGTGCCGCCCAGCAGGGACAGGTAGCGCGTGCCCGCCGCATAGGACACCATGGACATTGCCGGGATCGGTGAAAAGCCGAACACGCGGTCGGGGCCGTACTTGCGTGTGGTGTAAGCGTTGGCGGCCGCGACGATTTCAGTCGCCTCGTCCCAGCTTGCACGCACGAAACCACCCTTGCCGCGGGTGCGCGTATAGCTTGCGCGGGCGGCCGCATCGTTCTGGATTGCGGCCCAGGCCTCGATGGGGCTCATGGTCTTGCGCTTCTCGCGCCACAGCCGCATTAACCGACCGCGAATCAGGGGGGTCTTGATCCGGTTGGCGCTGTACAGATACCAGCTGTACGAGGCGCCGCGCGCACAGCCGCGCGGCTCGTGATTGGGCAGGTCCGGCCGAGTGCGTGGATAGTCGGTCTGCTGCGTCTCCCAGGTGACGATCCCCGATTTGACGTAGATTTTCCAGGAGCAGGAACCCGTGCAATTCACGCCGTGCGTGGAACGCACGATCTTGTCATGCTGCCAGCGGCGGCGATAGGCGTCCTCCCAGTCGCGGTTCTCGATCGTGGTCTGGCCGTGGCCGCCTGCGAAGGTATCCTTGCGCAGTGAAGTCAGGAAGTTCAGTCGGTCCAACAAGTGGCTCATGGCTGTCTCCTTGGGTTCATGGCTTTCTCCTGGATTGATGTGTATTTATGCGGAAACCGCGACGGGAAGGGGCCGGCGGTGCTCGATGTCATGCAACAGGCCGCCGCGGCGTGTATAGACGGCCCATGTGACGAATAGACAGAGGACGTAAAAGGCGAAGAAGCTCCACAAGGCTGCCAGCGGCGCGCCAGTCAGGCCGATGGATGTGCCATAGGCCTTGGGGATGAAGAAGCCGCCATAGCCGCCGATGGCGCTCGTGAAGGCGACAATGGCCGCTGCTTCGCGATCGGACTGGCGGCGCTGTGCGTCGGCGTTCTGCTCGGGATACAGGCGGGCGATTTCCTTGCGCATAATGACCGGGATCATCTGGAAGGTGGACGAGTTGCCGATCCCGGTGAAGAAGAACAGCGCCATGAAGCCCGCGAAGAAAGTGCTGAAGGAAGCGTTCTGCAGCCCCCAGATCACCACCAGGACGGAGACGATCATGCCAACAAAGACCCAGAAAGTGACGCGACCGCCGCCGATGCGGTCTGCCAGCCAGCCACTGCCGGCGCGGCTGAGCGCACCGATCAAGGGCCCCAGAAACACAAACTGCAAGGCGTCAACGTGCGGGAAGACCAGGCCGGACAACAGCGGGAAGCCTGCGGAATAGCCGATGAAACTGCCGAACGTGCCGATATACAGCAGGCACATCACCCAGGTCTGGGTGCGGCCGAAGATGATCGACTGCTCTCGGAAGCTGGCGCGCGCGTCGGCCAGGTCGTTCATGCCCAGCCACGCGGCCACGGTGGAGGCGAGAATAAAGGGCACCCAGATGAAGCCGGCATTCTGCATCCAGATGCGCCCGCCGTCCGACATCGTTTGCGGCGCGCCGCCGACCGCCCCGAATACACCAGCGGTGATGACCAGCGGCACCAGGAACTGCATGACCGAGACCCCGAGGTTGCCCAGCCCCGCGTTCAAGCCCATGGCGTGGCCCTTTTCCGCGCGTGGGAAGAAGAAGCTGATATTGGCCATGGATGAGGCGAAATTGCCGCCGCCGAAGCCACAGAGCAGCGCCAGCACCACGAAGATCAAGTAAGGCGTGGTGGGATCCTGCACCGCATACCCTATGCCCATCGCGGGAAGCAGCAGCGACGCGGTGGAGAGTGTGGTCCACAACCGGCCGCCGAAGATCGGCACCATGAAGCTATAGAAGATGCGCAGCGTTGCCCCGGACAGCGCCGGCAGGGCTGCCAGCCAGAATAGCTGGTCTTGTGTGAACTTGAAGCCGATGGAAGGCAGTTTCGAAACCACCACCGACCAGACCATCCATACCGCGAAGGCAAGCAGCAGCGCCGGGATCGATATCCACAGGTTGCGCTTGGCGATACGCCGGCCCTTTTCGTTCCAGAATGCAGGATCTTCAGGCCGCCAGTCCTGCACCACATGCGGCATGACGGTGCGTTCCGGATCGTGCACATCCGCGAGTTCGGGGAAGTTCGGCAGTCGGTCCAGGGCACGGCCTTGCGCCCGCCGCTCCATGGCCCGGATCGACAGATGCATCCAGCTCACCGACACCAGCACTATCAGGAACAGAAGCAGGAATGACGAGGTCCAGATGCCTGTGACATCAAGCAGCACACCGAAAATGATAGGCAGGACGAAGCCACCCAGCCCGCCTATCATGCCTACCAAGCCGCCGACCGAACCGACATGTTTCGGATAATAGACGGGGATGTGCCGGAACACCGCTGCCTTGCCCAGGCTCATGAAGAAGCCGAGGCCGAAAAGCCCGGCGACGAAAGGCCACAGGCCGACCTCTGTCGAGAACGCAATGGGGCCGTCTTTTCCGCGGATGACGTAGTCGGTCGGCGGATAAGACAGCATGAACAGAAATAGCAGGGAAAATCCGAACGTCCAATACATGACGGCGCGGGCGCCGAAGCGGTCAGAGAGGACGCCGCCATAGGCGCGAAACAGGCTGGCCGCGAGGCTGAAGAGCGACGCGGCAACACCCGCCGTGCGCACGTCTACGCCATAGACTTGCACCATGTAGTAGGGAAGCCACAGCGCCAGGGCAACGAAGCCCCCGAAAACAAAAAAGTAATAAAGCGAAAAGCGCCAGACCTGCAGTTTTTTCAAGGGGGCGAACTGTTCCGCAAGGCTGGGAGCCGCGATGCCTTGAGCGCGCCGCGCCGCAAAATCAGGATCGTCTCTGGCCAACAGAAAAAAGAGGATGCCGGTGACGGCGACCGCGACCGCCCAGATTTGCGCCACCCCTTGCCAGCCCCAGGAGATCAGCACAAAGGGCGCGAGGAATGTCGTCACTGCCGCGCCGATATTGCCCATGCCGAATACGCCAAGCGCAGTGCCTTGCTGGGATTGTGGATACCATTTTGTGACGTAGGTGACGCCGATAATGAAGGCGCCGCCCGCCAGGCCAACCCCGAGCGCGGCCAACAGGAAGGTAGGGTAGCTGTCGGCCCAGGTCAGTGCGAAAGTGGCGGCGCCGGCCAGCACCATCTGGATCGCAAACACCAGCCGCCCGCCATAGCGTTCAGTCCACACACCCAGAATCAGGCGAGACAGCGACCCCGTCAGCACTGGCGTAGCGATGAGAACGCCGTATTCGAACTCGGAAAGCGCCAGCTCGTCCTTGATCGACAGGCCGATAATGGAAAAAAGTGTCCATACGGCGAAGCAAACTGTGAAAGCTACTGTACTGAGCACCAGGGCGCGTTGCTGGTCTGTACGGCTGGGCAGGGGAATGCTTGACATAGCGGTCAATCCTGGAGAAAAGCCTGTCGCTAGAATACCGTACGCACTGTAGGGTATCTTGTTTCAAGTCAAACGTATCGACATTAAATCGCTACGCTGTCGCCTTCAGGCGGCTGAGCAGCGCAGGTACGAACAGGAAAAGAAAAGCCAGCAGAAGGAGCGACACGGAAACAGGGGTTTCGAACAACACCGACACCTTGCCCTGGCCCGCAGCCAGCGCAGTACGCAGTTGGGTTTCGGCCAGCGGCACCAGGATCAGGCCAATCAGCAAGGGGGGGATCGGAAAGCCATACACTCGCATCACATAGCCGAGCACACCCAGGCCCGCCATCAGCCCCAGCTCAAACACGGAGCCCGATACCCCCCAGATACCAATAACGGCGAACACCAGAATACCCGCGTACAGTTGCGGCCGTGGAATCTGCAAGAGCTTCACCCACATGCCCACCAAGGGCAGATTCAGCACCAGCAGCATAACGTTGCCAATGTACAGAGAAGCAATCAAGCCCCAGACCAGCTCCGGTTTGCTGCTGAACAAAAATGGCCCAGGCTGCAAGCCATAATTCTGAAATGCCGCCAGCAGGATAGCCGCCGTGGCCGAGGTAGGCAGGCCCAGCGTCAGCAGCGGGACCAGGACGCCGGCCGCCGAGGCGTTGTTGGCCGCCTCGGGCCCGGCTACCCCTTCGATCGCCCCTTTGCCGAACTCATCGGGGTTTCGGCACAGCTTCTTTTCCAGCGTATAGGACAGCATGGTCGGAATTTCCGAGCCGCCACCCGGGATTGTGCCAATGGGGAAGCCTATGGCAGTACCCCGAAGCCATGGCTTCCAGGAGCGTCGCCAGTCGTCGCGTGTCATGAACGCCTTACCCTTGATGGGTATGATTTCGTCCTGCCCTTGGACGTAGCGGCTGGCAACGTACAGGATTTCTCCCACGGCAAACAGCGACACCAGCACCACCGTGAGTTCGACGCCATCGAGCAGCGCTGGCAGGCCGAATGTCATGCGCGGCTGCCCGGTCATGGCATCAATGCCGATCACGCCCAGGGCCAGGCCGATAAACAGTGACACGAACCCACGCACCCGTGACGCCCCCATCACCACAGCCACCGATGTGAATGCAAGAACAGTAAGCGCGAAATAATCGGCGGGCTTGAGCAAAAACGCCAACTCCGCCACAACAGGCGCCGCAAACGTCAGGGCAATGGTCGCGATAGTGCCCGCAACGAAAGAGCCAATGGCCGCCGTCGCCAGCGCCGCGGCACCCCGCCCCGCTCGCGCCATCTTGTTGCCTTCGAGCGCCGTCATCATTGACCCCGCCTCGCCGGGCGTGTTGATCAGAATCGAGGTGGTCGACCCGCCGTACATGGCGCCGTACAGCACTCCCGCAAACATGATGAAGGCCGATACCGGCCCTACCGATACGGTAACTGGCAATAGCAAGGCAATCGTCAGCGCAGGCCCGATGCCCGGCAAAATGCCGATAGCGGTGCCCAACAGTGAACCTACCAGCGCCCACAGCAGGTTGGCGGGCGTCAGCGCCACCTCGAATCCCTGCATCAGCAGCGCCAGCGTATCCATTACACACCCGCCAGTGGGAAGAAGCCGCCCAGTTGCAGGCCCAGGCGACCAAACAGAAACCAGCTTGCAATGCCCAGCACCAGACCGACGACAAGATCAGAGGCAAGGCGTTTGGAGCCAAATGCACGCGCCACCAGCATGAACGACAGCATGGCGGTGATCGGCAGACCCAAGGTTTGAATCGTCAGCGCGGGCACAATGGCCGCCAGCAATGCCGTACAGAATGCACGCTTGTCCATGGGCTGACCGGGTATGGCGTGCTCCGCATCTTCGGGCTCGAATACTTCACCGCGTGCGATCTGGAGCAACAGCAATACACCCAAACCGATCAGGCCGGCACCCACCCCGGTGACAAACATGCCAGGGCCGATGGCCGCGTATTGCGCGGTGGCGGCCAGCTCGGATGACGCATAAAGGCACACCGCCCCCATGAGCATCACGGCCAGCCCCAACCACCACGGCCCCTTGCGCAGCAATGCGATCGACATGCCTGTGCCCATGCCGGCGGCTTACTTGCTCAGGCCTGCATCTTTCAGGATTGCGTTAATGCGGGCACTTTCGCTTTGGATGAATGCGCCGAAAGGTTCTCCCGCCAGGAAATAGGCCTCCCAACCTTGCGTCTTCAGCACTGACTTCCAGGCGTCGCTGTCATTCAGTTTGGTAAAGCGCGCTACCCACTCTTTGTAGTTGGCTTCGGGCATGTCCACCGACCCCAGAATGCCGCGCCAGTTGGCGATTTCAACGTCGTACCCTGCTTCCTTGAATGTGGGCACGTCGGCCAGCGCCTTCATGCGCTCGGCCGTGGTAATGCCGAGGATGCGTATACGGCCATCCTTGGCGAATTGCTGGAACTCGGAAACGCCTGAAATACCCGCCTTGAGTGTTCCGTTGACGATGCCAATGACGGTATCCGCGCCCCCGGCCTGCGGAATGTAGTTCAGCGATGGCACAGGAACGCCCGCACTCTTGGCCAGCAAGGCCAGGGCGATATGGTCAACGCCCCCTGCCGACCCGCCGCCCACCGCGGTAGCGCCGGGATTTTGCTTGAGCGCCGACACGAACTCGCCCAGCGTTTTGTAGGGCGCGTCGGCCTTGACCGCCAGCACCAGATATTCTGCGGTCAGACGCGCAACAGGCTTGAATTTGCTGAGATCGACCGGCGACTTGTTCAGCGTGATGGACCCCACTGTAATAGCGCCAAACACGGCCAAGGCATCGGGCTTGCCTTGCTGCGAGCGCTGGAAATCGGCCAAGCCGATGGTACCGCCCGCGCCGCCCTTATTAGTGAAATTTACCGTGCCGGTATAAATGCCTGCTTTATTCATGGCCTGGAAGGCCTGCCGCCCGGTGCTGTCCCAGCCGCCACCAGGATTGGCGGGCAGCATGACGCTAACCTGTGCGTGCGCTGCGCCTGTGCACAATACCGCCGCGAGCGCCAACGATTTCAACCAATGGCCTACTTGCATTGTGATCTCCTCCGGGCCCGTGTGGCGGGCCATTGTTCTGGAATATTTGTCGGCAGAGTAAGCTGGCCTACAAGGCGTGTCAATGGCATTGATCTCCGGCGCGCCAGCCTCATGTCACGCAATTAAGCAAGCAGGTTCATGCACTTGCTGCCAGAACATCAAGATTGCGGTGCCCGTACGCAGCCTCGGCCATTGCCTCAAACCCGCGCGTGAGATCGGCGATCAGGTCAGCCGGGTCTTCAAGGCCGATATGCAGGCGCACGCCTGGGCCTGAGTAGGGCCATTGGGTGGTGGTGCGGCCAACGGGCGAGAATGGCAGCGCCAGGCTTTCATAGCCGCCCCATGACACCCCCAGGCCGAACAAAGCCAGGTTGTCGATGAATGCGTGCAGGGCCGGCTCTGGCACAGGCTTGAGCGCCATGGCAAACAGGCCAGGCGCGCCGGTGTAATCACGTTTCCACAGCGCGTGGCCAGGATGGCTGGGCAGGGCAGGATGCAGTACGCGCTCCACTTCGGGCCGGCTCTCAAGCCATTGCGCCACCTCAACCCCCGACGCCCAGTGCTGGCGCAGCCGCACGCCCATGGTACGCAGCCCGCGCAGCGCCAGAAACGCGTCATCGGGGCTGCACGTTTGACCATAGTCTTGCGAGCTTGCACGCACCAAGTCCCAGGTGGCGCGATTGCAGGTTGCCACACCGAGCATGGCATCGGAATGACCCACGATATATTTTGTGGCAGCCTGGATGGCCACATCGACGCCATGCTCGAATGCCTTGAAGAACAGCGGCGTCGCCCAAGTGTTGTCCATCACCACATAGGCGCCACACGCGTGCGCAGCCTGCGCAATGGCGGGTATGTCCTGCATCTCGAAGGTTTCGGAGCCGGGCGATTCGACAAACACGACGCGGGTGTTAGGCTGGATGAGCGCGGCAACACCTCCCGCTATGCGCGGATCGTAGCGTGTCACGCTAACACCGAAGCGCTGCAGCGTACGCGCCAGAAACTGCGTAGTGGCCGAATATACGCTGTCGGTCAGCAGCACATGATCGCCTGACGACACCAGCGCGGTGAGCACGTGCGCAACAGCGGCCAGCCCCGACGGATAAAGCAAGGAGCGGTAGCCGCCGCTGAGTTCCGAAATCGCCGATTGCAGGGCATGATGCGTGGCAGTTCCGAAACGGCCATAAATGCTGACGCCGAACTCGTCATCGGCCTGCCGGTGCTGCTTGTCGAGCCAATGTGCCATCGTGGGGCTGAGCAGCGTCGAGCCGCGCACAACAGGCGTATTGACGACGCCTTCAAACCGTTGGGGATCCCGACCGGCATTCACGAGCCGCGTGCATTCTTTCATGGCAGAACCTGTATGGTGTGGGCCGCGGGACGGCACCATGCCGGCCCGGCGAAAAGTACAAGTTCAGTATAGATGTGCGGCCTGGGTGATTTTTGTCAAAATACACTTGCCTGAACGCCGTTCGAAGAAAATTATTCCGCGATTGGAACGATATAAAAAAAATCATTCAACCATTGCTTCAGGCGCACGGAAACACGAGAAATCACATCCAGCGCGCGATCTTTTCTGTCCATTGCTTCGCGCGCAGAAACTCGTCAAAGCGCCATCACGCCGCGACGGTGATGCGCGCCATACGGGCGCGCCTCGATGCGAAGCCGCGGCGTATGCCTTGCTCGGTCACGCGGTGTAATCGAGCGGCAGCGCGGTGGTGAACTTGATTTGTTCCATCGCAAAGCTGGAGTTAATGTCCAGGTAGTCCATATCCCGGATCAACCGCTTGTACACGCCATCGTAGGCCTTGATATCAGGCACCACCACACGCAGCAGGTAATCGTTCTCGCCGCTCATGCGGTACAACTCGACGACCTCGGGCATGGCGGTGACAACGTCATTGAACTTCTTCAGCCACTTGTCGTTGTGCTGTTGCGTCCTGATTGCAACGAATACGGTGACCCCAACGTTGATCTTCTCAGCGTCCAGCAGCGTCACGCGTTTTTTGATCACGCCTTCTTTTTCCAAGCGCTGGATGCGCCGCCAGCATGGCGTGCTCGACAGATTTACGCGCTCGGACAACGACGCAATGGAAATCGTGGCGTCTTCCTGGAGTATCTTCAGTATCGCACGGTCGGTTTTGTCGATTTCAACCACAGTATCCTCGATGAAATGTATAAGCGACGAAGCCATCTATGGCACCCAGCCTCGTCATCAGACGCTTCAACTTGCCTATGTGGGGCAGGCCAGCCTGCGCTGCATAGGCGTATTTATGGCATTGTGCCGCTCGGGGCGATACAGGCAGATGCGGGCGATGTTGCTGCGGACTTTGCAAGAGATCAGGGTCATCGACATGGTTTCCAGACAGCACGGGCATCAGCGGCCACGATCGTCGCGCCGTTGATCATCAAAGGATTGACTTCGCATTCCTGCAGCCGTTCACCAAAATAAACGGCAAGCCGGCCCATGCGGCAGATAACGTCGACCAGGCCCTCCAGGTCGGCCGGCTGCCGGCCGCGATAACCGGTGAGAGTGGGATGCAGCCGCAGCGATGGCAAGGCACGCCGCACCTGCGCGGGGCCGGCGTCGGCAGGCAGCAGGCAAGTATCGCGGTGCAGTTCGACCAGCGTGCCGCCAAACCCGAAGGTAAGAAACGCGCCCAGCTGCGCATCCCAGTGTGTACCCACCAACAGTTCCGCTTCGGACGTAGCCATCCGCTGCACCAGGCAGCCATCGAACCGAGCACCCGGAACGCGAGCCGCCGCCCCGCGGATACGCTCGAAGCCTTCTTGCACGGCCTGGGCAGTGCGCACACCCACCAGCACGCCACCGATATCGCTTTTGTGGGTGATCTGCGGCGACACCACCTTCATCACCACCGGGTAGCCCAGGCTTTCCGCCGCCGCCACGGCATCCGGCGCCGACGTGGCGACCCGGCCCAGGGCGACAGGCACACCCGCCGCATGCAACAGCGCCTTGGTCTGCGGCTCGGACACAATGCCAGCGGGCAGCTTCGCCACCGTCTTTTCAAGTGCCTGCGCATCGAGCCGCGGCAACGACCCCGGGTTGGCCAAGTCGGCACAGTGGCTGGCGTAGCGGTAGCGATGGCGCAAATGCTGCGCGGCCTGCGGCAGGCTGGCGAAGTGGGCCAGCCCGCTCGCTTTGATCCGCGCCACGGCCTCGATGCCACAACTGCTCGCTGCGTTGATAAACACCAGCGGCTTGGCGCTGGCGTGCTGCGCCTGTACGAAGGCGTTGGCGACGCCCTCCATGTCGGGCTGCGTGGTCATCAGGTACAGGCCAGCATCCACCTGTGCATCGTCCATAACGGTGGCCAGCACGTCCTGGAGCCAACTATCGCTGTGCACCGTCTTCTGCAAGCTGCTTTGCACTGCGCCAATATCGAGGGGCAGCCTGGCCGTCGCCAACGAAGCGAGCCGACCAAGGGCCAGTGCGCCGGTGTCAGACAGTGTCGCTGCCATCAGGCCAGCGTCCTCAAGCGCATCCACAGCCAGCACTCCGCCGTCGCCCGAGCTGGAGAACACCGCAACGCGGGCGCCTCGCATGGGCCGGTGCGCATCCCACACGGCCGCCTCGGCCACTAGTTGCAGCGGGTCGTCGATGATGGTGGCGGCCTGGCCCTCGACCATGGCGCGAAAGGACTGATAGGCGCCCGCCATGCTGGCGGTGTGCGAATGCACGGCGCGGGCGCCTGACGACGTGCGCCCGGCCTTGGTGATCAGCACCGGCTTGCCTGCCCGCCTGGCGGCCTCGAGCAGCGCCTTGAACCGTGCGGGGTTCTTCAGGCCTTCGATATACAGCGCCATCACCTTGGTGTTGGCGTCCGCAATGGCGTATTCGAGAAAATCGCAGGTTTCCAGGTCAGCCTGATCGCCCAGCGACACGCAGAAACTGAAGCCTGCGCCGATATCGTAGGCGTGCGCCAGCATGGCGCCTGTCAGTGCCTCGCTCTGGCTGATCAGCGCAATATGGCCCTTGAGCATGGCATCGTCACGTATCAGGGCCAGCACACTGTCGCCCCATTTTGTAGAGTCGCCAGACGCGCCGATCACCGCCACCGAACGAGGATTGAGAATGCGTTCGATCTGATTGCACAGGACCATGACTGCCACGTTTCTGTATCGAGGGTGATGAAGATATGGCGTTGAACCCTGGTGGCACGCACGAGGAATAAAACGCCAGACCTTGTTACTGCCGAGGCAGTGCGGAATATATTTCCGCCCGTACTCCTGTAATACTAGAAGAAAAAATCACCTCAGCCCAGGCGATGATAAGTTTAATCCAGATTCCGGCGAAGCAGGGCATTTCACCGTCGCCGTTCTTGTTGCATCAAGGGCTCAATCAAGGTTGAAAAAGCATTGGCTGCCCGTCAGTGATTGGACGAACTTGTCGGCATGGATACGACCAGCCGCAATTCGAATCAGGCGCTTGTTGATAAGGTGCGGGCGCAGATCGGCGCTTACATCCGAAGCCAGCCTATACGCCGTATGCGCCGCGAGGATGCGGCGGCCGGCCTGAGCACCGAAAAAGCCACCGACATCACCCGCCTGGCGCGCGGCCTTGGCAATCAATCGTCATGGTAATGCCGGCGATGGCGGCGATAGCGGCGATCATCATCATAATCATCGTCATAGTAGCGGCGGCGCTCATAACGGCGATCATCGTCAGTCAGGATGTTGCCAAGCAGGCCGCCGGCCGCCGCGCCGCCCACCGTCGTCAGTGGGTCGCCTCCAGACAGCACCGCACCTGCGGCGCCGCCCAGGCCCGCGCCAATTACCGTATTGCTGGTCTTGCGGCTCTGCTGATGGTATGGGGCGCAGCCAGCCAGGGCAATCGCGATCACGCTCAATATGGTGACACGCCCCAGATTTTGTCGAATATTCATGCCGTGCTCCTGTTCAAATGGCATCGGCCTGAAGCGTAGGCCTTGTGGCAATCCGCCACAAGCGATTTCAGCGGGTTTGTAGCGCACTGAAAAAAGCCTGACACCAGCGCACGGCTTTGAAACGACTTTGTATCATTTCATGGCAATTTGATTACCAAATCATGCCCGTCAGGGCTTGATGTACGCGTAGCCCTCCTTGCCCTGCAATTCTGTGATGCGCACAACGCCCGAGGGCACGAACTCCGCCTCCATCACGAAGTCATCCTTGTTCAGGTTCTTGCGCTTCATTGTGATTTCGCACACTTCGAATGTCACACCACGCGCGGCCAGCCCCGCGATGAGCGGACCGACGGTGGCGGCATCCTTGTACTCGGTCTCCAGAAACTCGATGCCGTCCGCATGCGTCACCGCCACGATCTTTGTGTCCGGTGCGGTATCGAGTTGATTGCGCATATTGCGCAAGGCGGACAGCGCCTGGCTTTCCGCATCGTTGATGTGATAGATGACCTTGGCTTGGCCGGCGGCGCCCGCCCCCGGCGCCGCCGACGCAAACATGGGTGCGCCCGAGAGCGCCAGGCCCAGCGCAAATGCAAAAGAAGCGATCTTGTTCATATCAGGGCTTACTCCTGTAAAAGCAGCATTGCATCATGCAATGCCTTGATTGTTCTCCACGCCCTTGATCAAGGGTTCGTTCAGCGCGACGGCCGAGATGGTCTTTTTGTCGCGCAGATGGCGGGCCACGACATCCCAGATGGGCTCGCCCTGGACACCCTCCGCCACCGGCGCCCAGCCAGCCACCTTGTAGGTTTTGTCGGCCTCTATCGGCTTGCCATCCAGCCGCATATCGCTGATGCGCTGGCCCGCCTTCTGATGCGGATCAATCGCATACTGCAACCCGCCGACCCGCACCATATCCCCGCCCTGCTGATAATAGGGATCCGGGTTGAAGAGATTGTCCGCAACGTCTTCCAGCACCACTTTGATCTGACTGCCCGGCATCTCGGTGAGCGTCGTGTGGGGGTAGGTGATCGCAGTCTGGTCCATGAGGTGTTCCATGGTGATGTCCGATCCAGGGAGCAGACTGGTACCCCAGCGAAAACCGGGCGAGAACGCAATCTGCGCGTCCTTCTGTGCGATCAGCGCATCGAGAATCAGTTGATCGAAGGTGCCATTGAAATTGCCGCGCCTATACAGGAGGTCGTCGGTGACGGCCAGTTTTTCCGCCAGCTTGTCTGCAAACGGCGCACGCATCCTGCCGATCAGCGCGTCCATCTCAGGATCCGCATCCAGAAAGTTCGCGAACACCGGCAGGAGCTTGTAGCGGAAATCGGCGACCTTGCCATCTTTCACGTCAAAATCCAGCACACCCAAGAACTTGCCATTGCTCCCGGCATTGGTGACCAGCGTCTTGCCGCCTGTATTTTGCACAATGACCGGCTCGGGCACGCCATCGTGCGTATGCCCGCCCAGAATGGCGTCCAGGCCGCGCACCCTGGATGCCAGCTTCAGGTCCACGTCCATCCCGTTGTGAGACAGCAGCACCACCGCCTGTGCACCCTTGCCGCGCACTTCGTCGATGACCTCTTGCAGTTCGCTCTCCCGGATGCCGAAGGTCCAATCCGGCACCATATAGCCGGGATTGGCGATCGGCGTGTACGGAAATGCCTGCCCGATGATCGCCACCGGCACGCCATTCATCTCACGCAGCGAATACGAAGGGAATACCGGATCGCCGAAATCCGCCGTCTGGACGTTCTGTGCAATGAATTCGACCTTGCCCTTGAAGTCTTTGTCGATGATTTCCTCGACGCGCTCGGCGCCTAGCGTGAACTCCCAGTGCGCGGTCATGATGTCCACACCCAGCGCCAGGCAGGCATCCACCATATCCTGGCCGTCGGTCCATAGCGCGGTGGCCGACCCTTGCCAGGTATCGCCGCCGTCCAGCAGCAGCGCGCCCGGCCTGTCGGCCTTGAGCCGCTTGACCAGCGTGGCAAGGTGCGCGAATCCGCCTACCTTGCCGTACTGGCGGGCGGCATTGCTGAAATCCGCGCACGTAAAGGCATAGGCTTGTGCGCTGCCTGGCTTCACACCGTAGTGCGCCAGGAAATGATCACCCACCAAATGCGGCGGCCGATTCAGTGCGGCCCCCAAACCGATATTGACCCCAGGCTCGCGAAAGTAGATGGGGCGCAGCTGCGCGTGGCAGTCCGTAAAGTGCAGAAAATGCACATTGCCAAAGCGTGGCAGATCATAAAACCTGGCGGCAGCCGCCTCGGCCGCGCGTGCGGAATGAGAAAAGCTCATCCCGCCCGCGGCGGCAATACCAAGCACTTGCAGAAACTCACGACGGCTGATCATAACAACGACTTCCTGTGTATTGAATAAGGTCGAAGAAGGCCGGCGGCGCCGACCGGGCTGTCGTGCAACGCTCAGGGCTTGCTGGCCGTGCGCGGTGCATACTTGATGAGGCCCAGCACGTCTTCCTCGAACATCTCGCCGGGAATCACCTCAGCCACCCGGCCGTCCGCCTCGATGACATAAATATTGGGAATGACTTTCACCTTGCCCAGCACCGCGCGCAATGCCGGCGTTTCCATGGCGACTGGAAAGGTATAGGCATGCTTGCCCATGTAGTCCGCCGCGTCTTTGTCGACGCGGTCTATGCTTACGGTCAGGATCTCCAGCCCCGAACCCTGCGCGGCCTGCCAGAGCTTCTGCATGTATGGGTTCTGGCGCGCGCAATACGGGCACCATGACGCCCAGTACTCGACGATGACTGGCTTGCCCTTGAAATGCCCTGTCGGCAGCACCGTGCCATCTATCAGCCTGATTTCCGGCAGCGTGACCTGGTCACCAACCGTGACGGCGGCCCACGCCGGGGCCGTCACCAGGCTCACACCCAGCGCCAGCACCAGCGCAGGAACGCTCGCCGACCAACCTGATTTCCACATGCTCATATCGTGTCCGCGTGTCTGGCTATTGCGTGCCGCCATCCTTGTTTACGGGTGAAGCCGGGTCGAACAGCAAGGCCATGACATCCTTGATCTGCGCCTCGGTGAGGATCCCCGCGGCGCCAAAACGCGGCATCGTCGAACAGGCCGCATAAGAATGCGAGTTGTAGATCTTGTTCCAGGTGTACTGCACGATTTCCTTGGAAGATCCGCGCAGCTTGCCATAGTGCAGCAGCGAGGGGCCAATGTTGCCGAAAGATATTTCGGCCTTGGTCATTTGATGGCAGGCGTAGCAGTTGCCGCCATTGACGCCGCCCGGTTTGTCGCTGAACTGCAGCCCGCGCCCGTTCTGCGCAACCTTCTCGCCGGCCTTCCAATCGCCCATATACTGGCCATCGGCAGGCTGTTTCACAGACGCGAGCGCTTCTTTCGTAATCTTCGCAGCCTCTTCCTTTGACAGCGCAGTGCGTGTCATCTCCGCCTTCGAGCAGGCTTGCTGCATGGCCGACTGATCGAGCCTGTCCATGCCAGCAATGCCCTTGGGCTCAAACGATGCTTTGAGTACGGCCAGCACATCTTCGCGCGAGGTTCCCGTCACCGGCTCATCGGCATGCGCGGCGGGTGCCAAGCACAGCGTCGCGGCCAACGCGGCACACGGCATGATGTTGAATTTATTCATGAGTGCCCCCGCTTAACGTTTCAGACCGGGCGCATCCATATCGCCCCCGTTGGCATTAACCGCCAGAAACATCGACAGGTCGATGGACGCCTGCGAACCGTACTTTAGAAACGGCATGCGCTGCTGGCGCACACAGTCATTCAGGCGCCACTGCATAGAGCGCAGCGCACCCTGGGAGACTCTGTACGCGGGCCATGATGTATACGCCTCGCGCGCCGGTTCCGCTTTGGTCAGGTTGGGCAGTTCCTGCAGGCGAATGCGCTGGCCATCCACGCTGTGGCAAGACGCGCAAGAGAAGTCATACGGCCCGCCCCGGAAATAGAAAATCTGCTTGCCGCGTTCGTAGGCCGCTTTCTCTTGCGGATGGTCCTGCGGCACGGCGAGCGGCGTACCCCGCGACTGCCCGACCACATAACCTACCAGCGCCTCGAGGTCGGTCGCATAATCGCCACGGCCCGAGAATGGCTTCTTGATGAGATCCTTCTCGTTCATGCCCTGCAGCGTGGTCATGCAATGCACCAGCCGCGTTTCGAGATCCATGACACGCCCCGCATCATCGAAATAACGCGGAAGATGGGCATAGGCATCCTTGATCACGCCCGGCCCCATCCCCAAGTCACATTGTTCGAGCGACACTTTCTTGGGCCCGCGCTTCTCGGCCCACAGTTCCTCGCCCGTCATCTCGATGAGTTCGGCGGGGTTGCCGCCTTCGCCCAGCATTTCACGGTATTCCGCAATACCATCAGCGGTGCTCTGCGGCGCGGCGGCGGCGGGAGCGGCAAGCCCCACACCCGCGGCCAACGCCATCAATGCGGCGTTGCTCAGTTTCATGCGCATGTCTCCTACTCCCTGGTTTATGCCCCATTGCGCAGCTGCTTTTGTTTGTTGTCTACGCGGGCAGGTTCAGCTAGCGGATCTCTGTCGAGTCTGTACGGCTCTCGCCCTTGTTGTCGCGCCAGGAGATCGCCACCTTGTCGCCCTTTTTGCCACCCTTGAACTTGAACGACAGAAAAGGGTCGCGCGAGACCGCTGGCCCCCACTGCGCCGACAGCACGGTCTTGTCATTGCACTTTGCTTCGACCAAGTCGATGAAGTGGGCGGGCACGAGATTGCCTTCGCTATCCTTGCGCTGCCCCGTTTCCATGATGTGGCTCATCAATGCTTTCACTTCCGTGACGCCGTCTTTTTCTACCGCGCGTATGCGCATGGGTCTGGTTGCCATGATTGCTCCCCTATCCTCTGTATATATATAGATGCCTTTGGTGCGCCGCTCAGCCGCCGCAGCCGCCCAGCGTTACCTTGACTTCCTTGTGCACGGTATAAAACTTGCCGTCAGCCTTGACCAGCGCATAGATGTCGGACGTGCCGCCCATCTTGATGCGTGTCGCCACCTCGGGCATCGTGTCCGCGGCAAGCTCAAAATGTGCGCTGAGCGCGTTCGGGTTTTTGGGCACCAGGATTGATATCTGGGAGGTGCCTGGCAGGTCGCTGACCACGCTCACCGGCACCACCGCACCGTTCTCGGCGATATCGGGGGCCACAAGCTTGATCTTGTCGCTTTCGCCCGCCTGCCCGCCTCCGAACGCCTTCACCACGTCGTCCACCTTGGTGGCGGCAAAGGCATCCTTGTTCCACTCTTGCTGTACGGCCCAGGCCTGTTCGGGGCGCAATATGCCGGCGGTCACCGCCAGGCCCAGAACGGTGCCCAGCTTGAGTATGTTTCTACGCTGCTTATTCATGCGGTGTCTCCTCTGATCCTTCACATGCTGTATAGATTCAATATCGGGCGCGACGGCCCGCGGTTTTCCCGTGCGCCAGTCGCACATGCCTGTTCTTATTGCGCCGGTGCGGCGAGTATCCAGTCGACCATCTCTCTGGCCTTGTCGGCCGGCAGCGTCGGATGCGGGGGCATAGGCACGGCACCCCATACTCCCGAACCGCCCTTCAACACTTTTTCAGCCAGCTTCGGCGCGGCGTCGTCCTGGCCCTTGTACTTGCCGGCGATATCGGCAAAAGACGGCCCCAGAATCTTCTTGTCCTTGGCGTGGCAGGCCATACAGCCATTCTCCGTCAACAGAGCCAAGTCGCCGCCCGCGGCATCACCAGGCTGAGCGTCTTTCGCGCCGGCGGACGTCGGCGGCTGCGCCGCAGCCAGCGTGCCGCGCGCATGTTCACGCACCTGCTCCACATTCTGGTCCGACGTACCCGCCAGTGCGGGCGCGAGAGTGTTCACACCGCGAACCGGGCCCACGATACGCATCTGGGCCGCCAGGTTGCCGTGTGCGTCGCGCGCAACATCAGGCAGCGTCGAAGATGGCACCGTGCTCGCAGCGCAATCTTTCATACAGGCCGTATTCGCAGTGTCAGGCTTGCCATCAGCTGTCCACAGGCCTTCCCAGAACTGCATGCCATTACGGTTGGGCATGCTTTCCTGCACCTTGGCCATGTTCTGGTCGCTCAGCGTGAAATCTGACGGCACGATCTCGGCCAGGTTGAGTAGATAGGCCAGCACGGCATAGACCTCGTCCGGCTTGAGCGACTTGGGGTTGTCCCAGGGCATGGCCCGATGGATGTAATCCCACAGCGTGGAGACGGTCGACACTTTCATGAACGTGGTGCGCGAAGGGTGGCCGCCACCCTTCAGCGCTGCCACATTGCCGGTCTCGATGTCCTGGGGCGTAGTGCCACCCACCAGTGGGGTGAACACGGAATTGCTTTCACCGAAAGAGCCATGGCAGGCCGCGCAGGACGCATCCCAGATATCGGCCCCCTGATCGACCGTACCGCTGCCACGCGGCAGACCTTTGAAGTCAGGGCGCACGTCAATGTCCCAGGCCTTGATTTCCGCCTCGGTGGCGGGCCGGCCGATATTGAACGCTGCAGTGACCGCGGCGTCCGCATTAGGGGTGCCTGCATCGGGGACGCCCGCATTTGCGGCATGCGCAAGCGACGCAGGAACGCCGAGCGCCGAGCCCAGCACGCAGGTAAGCAACGCGCGATTAGTCCATCTGAACATTGAAGACCTCCCCGCTCTGCGCGACTTGCCACGACTGGATCGCATTGTTGTGATACGTGGAGCGCGTTCCCCGCACCTCGCGCAACTGCCGGTAGCGCGGCTGGACAAAGCCCGTGCTGTCAATGGCCCGGCTTTGCAGGATGGCTGGCCCGCCATCCCATACCCAATCAATATTGAAGCGTGTCAGGCATTTATCCAGGACAGGCGTCTCAAGGCGCGCAGTTTTCCATGTCTTGCCACCGTCGAAGGAAACATCCACCTGCTTGATCTTGCCCCGCCCAGACCAGGCCAGCCCGCTGACGTTGTAGTAGCCCTTGCCCATGAGTGCCTGGCCGCCCGACGGAGACGTGATGACAGACTTGCACTCCTGTATGGAGGTGTATTGCCTATGCATGCCGTCGGGCATCAGATCAGCGTAATGCGAGGTCTCATCCTTGGTATTCCAGGGCTTGTCGCCGACTTCGATGCGGCGCAGCCACTTGACCCATGAGACGCCCTGCACGCCAGGCACGACGAGGCGCAGCGGATAACCGTTTTCGGGCCGCAGCATCTCGCCATTCATGCCCCACGCCACCATGGCGTCATCCAGCGCGGCGTCCATCGAAATGGTGCGTGTCATGCTGGAGCCGTCGTTGCCCTCGGCAAGCACAAATCGTGCGTTCTTCAGGTCAGCGCCGCAATCGTCAAGCAGCACCTTGAGTGGCACGCCTGTGTACTCGCAACAGGACAGCATGCCGTGCGTGTACTGCACCGTGGGCACTGCGGCATTGCCCCATTCCATGCCGGTATTGGCGCCGCATTCGATGAAGTGGATGCGCGATACCGACGGCAGGCGCATCAGATCGTCCATGGTATAGACCTTGGCCTGTTTCACCATGCCGTTGACCATTAACCTGTGCTGCTCAGGGTCCACATCCACCCAGCCCTGATGATGGCGCTCGAAGTGCAGGCCCGAGGGCGTGATGATGCCAAAGAAACCCTGCAGCGGCGCAAATGCCACCGATGCCTGGGGCGTCTGGGTAAGCCCCGGCGATTGCCTGCGCTGCAGGTTGGCCTCAAAGGGCGAAGGCCGGCCGTAGGGGTGGAAGGCCACTGGGTTGCCAAGCTTGGTACTCCAGGGGCGCGGCTCCAGAATCATGGGATCGCCGGCCGCAGCACCCGCAGCTTGCGCAAGCGCGGGTGTCGTCGCGGCCGCGGCGGCCGCAAGAAAGCTGCGCCGTAGAAAATCTCGGCGAACATCGTCCACACCTTTGGCGTTGATTTCAGTAGCCAGGCTGTCGGGAACGAAATTCTCCGGCGCCTTTCTGAGGCGGCCAATAGGAACTGGCCGCTTGTCTCCTCTCCGATTCACTCGATGCTCCCGGATGAGTTGTCAACTGCTTTATTAATATATGCACATAACTTTTAGATATAAACAAGGGATATCCCTGCATATCCGGCATGGAAACTTTTGCAGTATCAAATTTCCAATGCCTATAAAGTTTATGCATTAAAGATTAAGTAGGCATTAAGTGACTTGGGGAGTCATCCAAGGCTGCGCCGCCGAAGCGGACGACGTCGCATCGCCCCGGCGGCGCGCAGGCCGCCCCCGGTTTGCGGGAAGGCTGCGGACGCACTTATGTCAGCATGTCGTCCCAGATGGCATGCGCCCAATCGAAGGCTTGCTCACCTTCCCGAGCCGAAGGCGCCGGCGAAACGCTGCCCGCGCCCGGCACGGGCAGCATGGTGCGCTGTTCGGCGCTGTAGCGGTGCATACTCGCGACATGCATGGCCTGCCGCGCATCCACGAAGCTGTAGCAAGTGCTGTCATAGCCGGGATCGTCATTGACCTTGCCGCCCAGCAGCAGGGCGGCGACGGCGGCCGCGCACGTCTTGCCATGTTGCCAAGCCATATGGCCGGCCTTGGGCATGACCGGCGCGATCTGTATGGCATCGCCCAGCACATGAATGCGCGGCTCGACGATGGATGAAAACGTCAGGAAATCCACCTCGCACCAGCGCTCATTGGCGGTGGCCAACCCCGCCTGCACAGCGATGTCGCCCGCACGCATAGGCGGCAGCACATTGACCACATCGCCTTGCTCTTCTTCGCCCAATTCAAAGATCACTGTACGCGTGTTCGCATCCACGTCCACAGCCTTGAAGGCGGGAAAGTATTCAATCATGCCTGCATAGCGATCATCCCATGCCGCCCGGAACTGCGCGGCCTCGGCGGTGAGGTCTGCGTTCGCATCGAATATATGGACTTTGGCGCGCGGCTTGTGCTGCTTGAAATAGGACGCCACGAGGCATGCGCGCTCATACGGGGCGGGTGGGCAACGGTAAGGGGCCTCTGGGATGGCAATGATGAAGCGGCCGCCGTCGGGCATCGCCTCGAGCTGATCGCGCAGCAGCTGCGTCTGCGGCCCTGCCTGCCAAGCGTGCGGCATGGCGCGGCGGGCCGCGTCGGACGCAAGGCCGGGTATGTCTTCCAACATGAAACCGATGCCGGGGGCCAGTATCAGCCTGTCCCATTGCATGGCGTCGCCCTGCGCCAGCAACAAGCGGCGTCTGTCGGCATCGACACCCACAGCGCGGTCACGCACGTGCCTGACGTCGTGTCGGGCCAGGCCATCATAGCCGCGCGAGATATCCGCCATTGCCAGGCGGCCTTCAAGCACCAGATTGGACATCGGGCAGGAAACGAACGCTGCGGCCGGCTCGACCAGTGTTACCCGCAGCTTGCCCTTGCTGAGCAAGCGCAGGTATTTCGCGGCCGTGGCACCGCCGAAACCGCCGCCCACAACCACAACATGCGGCTGTGCCGCTGTACGCGCGCCCGAGATCATGGGCATGGCCAGCGCCGCGGCGCCGGTGGCTGCCTTCAGAAACGAACGGCGCTTCATGCCCGCGCGCGGCTCTCCCGCCGCCTCGTTGAACGCCATCGACATTGCGCTCCTCCTTGAGTTTGCCGTGGTGTATGCCAAGGGCATAGCCGCGCCCGGTATTGAATCGCCTTGTGCGCATGGTTTGGGCTCTCGGCACAGCGACATGATGGGAACAAGCAGCGCGGATTGCAAGCCAAGTGTGGAATGAGGATCTGTCTGCCCAATCCCATACCTTAAAAGTATGGTTCGTGACCAAATCCATATTAGACCCTGTGCGACGTCGTACCTATACTCCGACTCTACAACAGACATATACCGGAGCCCGCGCAGCATCCCGCACAGAAGCATTATGAAAGCCACCATCATCAGCGTCAGCACACATATACTCGACATCCCCACCATCAGGCCGCACAAACTCTCGGTTGCAACGATGGAGCACCAAAGCATGGTGCTCGTGCGCATCAAAAACTCCGACGGCCTGGAAGGCATCGGCGAGGCCACGACAATAGGCGGGCTGAACTATGGTGCGGAAAGCCCTGAAAGCATCAAGGCGAACATCGATACCTACTTCGCCCCTGTGCTGGTGGGGAGCCCGTCCTACAACCCGGCCGCCCTGCGCAACCGGCTCGACAAGGTGGTCAAGGCCAACCACTTTGCCAAGAGCGCTGTGGAAACTGCACTCTATGACCTGCTCGGCAAGCGGCTGGGCGTGCCCGTCAGCACCTTGCTGGGCGGTGCCGTCCATGAAAAACTCGACGTGGCCTGGACGCTGGCCAGCGGCGACACGCAGCGGGACATTGCCGAAGCCCGGCAGTTACTTGAGCGCCGACGCCATACGATCTTCAAGTTGAAGATCGGCCTGCGGCCGCTGCGTGAGGATATCGAGCATTGCGCCGCCATCAAGGCTGCGTTGGGTGACGATGTCAGTGTCCGTGTCGATGTGAACCAGGGATGGACCGAAACGCAGGCCCAACAGGCACTGCGGTCAATGGCCAACGCAGGCATCGACCTCATCGAGCAACCGATTGCTGAAAAAAACCTCAACGGCATGCGGCGCCTGACGGCGCTGGGGATACTGCCCATCATGGCCGACGAGGCCTTGAAGGGCCCCGAAGACGGCTTGACGCTGGCCACAGGCGAGTGCGCCAATGTCTATGCCATCAAGATCGAACAGGCCGGCGGTTTGCGCGCCGCACAGAAGCTGATTGGCATTGCGCAGGCGGCGGGCATCACGCTGTATGGGGGCACCATGCTCGAAGGGCCGATTTCCACCATCGCCTCCGCGCACGTATTTGCTACAGTGAACAGCTTCGAATGGGGCACAGAACTCTTCGGGCCGCTGCTCATGAAAGACAGCATCCTCACCGAACCGCTGGACTACAGCGAGTTCACGCTTACGCTGCCGCGAAACCCCGGCTTGGGCATCGCACTGGACGAAGACAAGGTAAAGCACTACCTGCGCGGCTGATCCCGCAGGCGCCTGCACAGGCGCCTCCTATCCTCCAAATAAAAAAACGCCTTCTTCAGCATGAAGAAGGCGCTCCTTTCGCTTCAACGCACTGTGCGGAACCGGACACCGTTCGGGTTCGGTCGCGCATATAAGCGCCCGATCAGCCCTGAAGGAACGAACGCAAGGACTGGTTGAACGGCTCAGGCGCTTCTACATTCGAGAGATGCGATGCCGGCATGTCTACCCGCTTTGCACCCGTCACCTGCTGCGCGATGAAGTCCGCATCGGCAGGCGTGGTGACCGGATCCAAGGCGCCCGCGATAACCAGTGTTGGCACGGAAATGCGTGCGATATCCGCGCGCAGATCGGCGACGGCGAGCGCATCGCAACATGCAGCATAGCCCTCGGGCGACACGCCGCGCAGAACAGCCAGCATGCCGGCAATGACAGGGGACTGCGTCGCCACGAACCCGGGGGTGAACCAGCGAGGCAGCGTGTTGTCGGCCACAGGGCCGATACCCTGTGCGCGAACAAGCGCGGCACGATCACGCCAGCCCTGCTCATTGCCGACGCGTGCGGCGGTATTGGCCACCACCAGCCTCGACAACCGATCAGGCGCGTAGATGCCAAGCCACTGGCCAATCAAGCCGCCCATAGATATCCCGCAAAAGGCCGCCTGACCAATGCCAAGATGATCAAGCAGCCCCAGCACATCGCGCCCCAGAAGCTCGAGCGAGTACGGCCCAGCCGGCGCACCGGACTGGCCGTGCCCCCGCGTATCGTAGGTGAGCAGTTGGAACTCGTCCTGCAAGACAGCCTGTGACGCCCACATGGACTGGTCGGCACCCAGCGAATTTGAGAACACCAGAACGGGCGCGCCAGCCGGCCCCCGCAGCGTATAGGCGCACTGCGCGCCGTTGATCATGGCTGAAGTCATGCGACAAGCTCCGGAGTAAAGGCCGGCCGCATCATATCGCGGAGGGGTGGCGGCACAGCGCTGTTACTTTGATATCCATGTAGGGAAAGAGCGGCAGGCCGCTCAGCAGGGCATGCAACTCGTCATTGCTGTCGACGTCGAAAATGCTGACGTTCTTGTACTCGCCCACAATACGCCAGATGTGCGGCCATTTTCCGGCGCGCTGCAGATCCTGCGAATACGCCTTTTCCCGCGCCTTGATGTCGTCTGCCTGGGACGCCGGCATATCGGCGGGAAGATTGACCGTCATTTCAACCATGAACAACATTTTCTGTCTGCCTTATGGGTTACGCGTTACGGGTTGCGGAGGGTTACGGGTTGCGGGTTGGGGTTGCGGGCATGCCCGCGGGCGTGCCGCTTCATTGAAGCACAGCACGCGCCGCGCTTCCATCAATTGATGGAAATCCCCGTTTCCTTGATGATCTTCTGCCACTTGCCGGTTTCGTCAGCCAGATAGGTCTTCAGCTCGGCGGGCGTACTGCCGATGCGTTCCG
Organism: Paracandidimonas lactea; assembly: GCF_021653995.1. Taxonomy (NCBI): domain Bacteria; kingdom Pseudomonadati; phylum Pseudomonadota; class Betaproteobacteria; order Burkholderiales; family Alcaligenaceae; genus Paracandidimonas; species Paracandidimonas lactea. The sequence goes on along the minus strand of NZ_JAJJOZ010000002.1, from coordinate 246,805 downwards.
CACCAATGGTAGCAAACACCTTTTTTACGCGCTCGTTGTCCATGGCTTTAAGCATGGCCTGGTTGAGCTTCTCGATGACCTGCGGCGGCGTACCCGCTGGCGCGAAGGCGGCGAACCAGGGCGTGAGCTCGTAGCCCGGCAAACCGCTTTCGGCCATGGTGGGCACATCGGGCAGGGCCGATGACCGCTTGGCCGTGGTGATGGCCAACGCCTTCAGGCGGCCCGATTCAATATAGGGCTTGGATGAGGTGATGCTGTCGAACATGTAATCCACCTGGCCTCCCACCAGATCGGAAACAGCGGGGCCGCTACCCTTGTAGGGCACGTGCAGCATGTCCAGCTTGCTCATGTAAGTGAACAGGGCGCCCGCCAGGTGAATGGACGTACCCACACCCGCCGATGCATAGGTGTACTGCCCCGGCTTTGCCTTCGCCTGCTGCATCACGTCCTGCAGCGCGTTCACATCCGCGCGGCTTGCTTGGGTAACGAGAATATTGGGGACTGCCGCCAGCAGCGAAATGGGCTCGAAATCCTTGATCGGGTCGTAGTTCAATGCTTTATAGAGTGAGGAGTTCACCGCCATGCCATTGGCGGCGATCATGATGGTATAGCCATCGGGCGCTGCTTTGGCGACGTAGCTGGCGCCGATATTGCCACCGGCGCCCGGCTTGTTTTCAACCACCACACTCTGGCCGAGTTCCTTGCTCATCGTTTCGCCGATCACGCGCGCGATAGCGTCCATGGCGCCACCCGGCGGAAAGGGCACAATCCACGAAATGGTGTGGTCAGGATAGTTTGCCGCGTCGGCGGCATACGCAGACGGTTGTGCCAGCGCGGCCATCGCAGCCGCCAAGGCAAACAGCGACAGGTGGCGACGCGCCTTGCCGATAATGGTTTTCACCGTCTCCTGAGAACGAATAATGCTCACAACTCTCTCCTTTCGTGGTGCGCATATGATGGAGCGCAACATCGCTGCCCTGGTTCTGCGACGACCGGCAGTACGTACTCGCCCCATATAAATACGTTGCAGATGTGTTGCGGATTATCCGCATGCGTCCGGGCGATGTCTAAGACTATATTGGTTATCATTGATACCTATCGGGTATGGATTATGGACCTCAGGCAGATACGATACTTTCAGTGCGTTGCCGACGAGCTCAGCTTCACGCGGGCGGCTCAGGTGCTGCACATGGCGCAACCCCCGCTCAGCCGGCAGATCAAAATGCTCGAAGAAACCCTGGGCGTAGACCTGTTCGAACGCGTCGGCCGCGGCATCCGGCTGACCGAAGCGGGCCGCTACTTCCGCGACCAAACCGAGCTCATCACGCAAAAGCTCGAAGAAACCGTGCAGGCCACCCAGCGCATCGGCCGCCACCAACGGCCGCGACTTGGGGTAGGCTTCGTGCCCTCAACCCTGTATGGCTATATGCCCGCATTCATTCGCGAGCTGCGCAGCTTGGATCCCGATGCCGAAATCAGCTTTGTCGAAATGATCACGCTTGAGCAGTTCAATGCGCTCAAAACCGGACGCATCGATATTGGCATCGGCCGCATGCTGCTCGAAGACGACGAAATCGAACGCCTCGTGCTGTGGGAAGAGCCGCTTGCGCTGGCCATACCCGCCACCCACCGCTGGGTGCGCCGCAAGCACGTGTCTGCGGGCGAAATCCAGAGCGAACCCTTGATCCTGTACCCCGCGCGCCCCCGCCCCAGCTACGCAGACCACATCCTGGCCCTGTTCCAGAAACACGGGTGCAAGCCGCATATCGCCCAAGAAGTAAACGAGCTGCAGACCGCCATCGGCTTTGTCGCCGCCGGCATGGGCGTGGCCATCGTCCCCGACGGCGTGCGCGCCCTGCACCGCGAAGACGTCCGCTACGTGCCGGTGCGCGATGCGGATTTCACCTCACCCATCATGCTCAGCTGGCGCCGCAACGACAATGCGCCCTTCCTGCAGTCAGTGCTGGCGCTGGCACGCCGCACCAAGCGAGGTGCGGCCTAACATCGCACATTGGCTGCGGCCGCGCCTGAGCAAGGTGTGTGGATCACATTCGTAGACCGCATTAATACGTTGCCACCACCCTTCAGGGCGGCACCGCGCATCAAGTGCGTGCTTCCTGAGCCCCGTGGCGGGTATGCACCAGCACGTCGCTTTCACCCTCCTGGGCAACCTCGCCGCGCTGGTTGATGAGTTCGAAGCGCCGCCCCACTTTACCGCTGCGGCCGCTTTTCCCCAGCGTCGCGTCGAGAATGGTCAGACGCAGATGGATCGTGTCATTGACCAGCAATGGTGCAAGAAAATTCCAGTTGCGAAAGCCCAGCATGGCGATCACAGAGCCATGAAAAATCCCTAGTTCGTGCAGCATGCCGGTACTCACGGCAATACCCAGCGCACCATGCACAACGCGTTGGCCATAGCGGGTGCCGCGTGCATATTCAGCGTCGGCATGGATAGGGTTCCAATCGCCCGACAGCATCGAAAAGAAAGTAAGGTCGGTCTCCGTCAGGGTGCGTCCGCCACTCTCAAATACCTGCCCCGGTGAAAAGTCTTCAAAATAGTGTGTGCTCATCACATGTCCTCGATGCGTGCCTGCGCCATGTCGCGCAGCTTTGCACGCTGTATCTTCACCCCGTTGGAGCTTTGAGTGGATGGAAATTCCTGCACCTGCCAGATGTATGCAGGCACCTTGAATGCGGCCAGCAGGCCTGCAAGCGCCGCCTGCAATGCGGCGGTATCCAGCGCAATACCCGCTTTGGCAATGACAAAAGCGGCGCAGCGCCGCTGCCCACCGGGCGTCTCGACCGCGACAACCTGCGCGTCGGCCACACCGGCCTGGTGCTTGATGACTTCCTCGATTTCGGTCGGATCGACCAAAAAACCCGCCAGCCGTATGGCGTCGCCATGGCGAGTCTGGTAGACAAAACTGCCGTCATCGCGCAGATAGCCGATATCGCCGGTATGAAAATAACCGTCGTCGTCAATAGCGGCCCGCGTGGCCTGCGGATTGTCCAGGTATTCCGCAAAGTTGGTGTCGGCTTTGATTTCGATCAGGCCGCTTTTTCCGGGTGCAAGCAAAGCGCCGGTATCGGCGTCACGGATGCGTAGGCGCGCGCCGGGATTGCTGGGCGTCCCGCCCCCCTTGAGCCGTTCTTCCATGGGCAGATCCTGCCGGTTGTATGAAAACAGGGCCTGCACCTCGCTGGAGCCGTATAGGCCGGTAAGCGGGATCCCCCGTGCCCAAGCTTCATTGCCCAGCGCTTGCGCACCGGGGTGGAAGGACGCGAATGCGCACACCCGCAACGAAGGGAAAGGACGTACGCCGGGCGCCGCCTCCACGAGCCGATGAAACATTTCATCGCTGCCGAACAGATGGGTGACCTGGTGTTGTACCACCAGCCGCGCGGCCTCATTGGCATCGAAAGTGCTGGCGATCACCGTCGGCCTGCCACCCGCAAACGCGCCCAATACACCATTGAAGCCAAACACGCCGCATAGCGGCAGGGTAGACAGCAGCACACTGCCCGACTGGCCCAGACCAAAGGCATGGGCCACATGCTGGCTGTGCACAGCGATGCTGTACTGGCGGTGAACCACCAGCTTGGGGCCACTTGTCGTACCCGAGGTGGTAAAGAGAATATTGAACGCCTGGCTATGGCCGGCGCATGGCGGCTCGCCATCGGGAAGGCTGTCCAGATCGAATCCAACCACCGGGCGGCCCAGTACGGCCGCCGCCTGCGCAAGGCCGGCATCCCCTTGCGCCCGCACCACAGCAATACATTCCAGCAGGCGTGCAGCCGATGGATCCACCCCCGACAGCACGGTGGGAAAATCGATTTTGCGGAAACCCGGCTCCAGCACCAGCATGCGGGCGCGCGAGCACTGAAGGATGAAAGCCAGTTCGTGCGCCCGGTAGCGCGTGTTGACGGTGACCAGCACCGCGCCCAGGTGGCTGAGCGCGAAGTACAGTGCAAGCCACTCCACACGGTTCACCATCCACACGGCGACCCTGTCGTCCCGTCCGATGCCATGCTGCGCCAGCCACACTGCGGTACGCCGGCACATCGCCGCAAACTGCCCGAAGCTGATCTCGCGGCCATCCTCGATAAAGGCAACGGCGTCGGGCCGCTGCGCAGCCTGGCGTGCAAGCAGCTCAGGCAAACTCGTCAACAAAGCCATTCAGGCACTACCCCCGGGGTGCAATAGAACGCCGTACTCAGTACAGCTCCATGAGTTTTGCGTTGTCGCTCAGATCCTGTGGCAAGGCCTCGGTAATGATGCGGCCCGACTTCATGACGATGACACGATCCGAAATCTTGAGCGCTTCTTTCACATTCTGCTCCACCAGCAAAATAGACATGCCGGTCTGCTGCTGCAGTTCGCGTATGGGTTGCAGCAAGTCCTGGAACAGCTTGGGCGCCAAGCCGATCGACGGCTCGTCCATGAGCAGACAGCGCGGCCGGCTGAGCAGCGAGCGGCCAAGCGACACAATCTGCTGCTGCCCGCCCGATAGCGTGCCCGCCCGCTGCCTATAGAACTGCCCCATCGCCGGCAGCACTGACATTACCCAATCCAGCCTTTCGGCGCGCTGATCCTTGGGGATGCCGGCGGCCCACATGGCCATGCTCATCGTCTCGGCAACGGTGAGGCCCGGGAAGACTCCCCGGCCTTCCGGAACCAGCGACAAGCCGGCAGCGGTGAGCTGGCGCGGCTGAATATTGCCGAGCGGCGTGCCATCCAGAAGAATATCGCCGCCCTGGCGCGGCACCAGGCCGAACAGCGCCTTGAGCAGCGTGGATTTACCCGCGCCATTGTGGCCGATCAGGCACAGCACTTCGCCCGCACGAAGCTCGACATCAAAGCCGTCCAATACCGGACGGCCGCCGTAGCCGACCACCAGCCCACGGGTTTGCAGTACCGGCGCCGTCATGCCTGCTCTCCGAAATAAATAGCCGCCAGGTGCGGATCCTTGAGCACAGCCTCCGGATCGCCGTCCGCCAGCAGCGTCCCTTGGTCCAGGAAGGCGATGCGGTCAGACACGCTCACGACGATATCAAGATTGTGTTCGATGATGCATACGGTGACGCCCTGCTCGACCTCCGTACGCAACAGTCGCAGAAAGCGTTCGTAAGAGCCACGATCCAGACCCGACGCGGGCTCGTCCAGCAGCCACATGCGGGCATCGGAGGCCATGATGCGCGCCATACTCAGGAACTTGCGCTCGGCATAGGCCAGATCAATGGCGCGAGAACGGGCCTTGCCGGCCAGGCCCACACGCGCCAGGATGTCGGCCACTTTTTCTTCACGCATTTTGCGCCCGGCGCGACCGCCCGGCTGCCACAGCCACGATACAGGCTCCATCACCGTCAGCACGTTTTCCTGCACCGTCATGTGGTCGAACAGGCGCAGGTCCTGGAAGGTGCGCACAATGCCCTTGCGGGCGATCTGCCAGTTCGACTGGCCAACAATGGACTGCCCTCGCCAGAGGATATCGCCGCCGGTCGGCTGCAGATAGCCGGTGATCAGGTTGAACAGCGTGGTCTTGCCTGCGCCATTGGGGCCCACCAGCGTCGTGATGATGCCAGCCCGCATGTCCAGGCTCACATTATTGGTCACTTGTAGTCCGCCAAAATTCTTGCGCAGATTGCTGATGCGCAGCAGCACCTCGCGGTCATCCGCGCTCATGACGCCTCCTTGTGGCGGGACGAGCCAACCAGGCCGCCGGGGCGAAAGATCATGAGCAGCACCATGGCGGTGCCATAGGCGATCTGCTGAATTGCGCCGACCTCAGTGGAAGGCAGAAACCACATATAGCTGAACACGCTGGGCAGCAGCGCCAGTATCAGCGTACCGACCACTGGACCGAATAACGTTCCCGTACCGCCAATGATGACCATGGCCATGAGCAGCACCGAAGTATCCAGCGTGAAGCTCTCTACATTGATGAAGCCCAGGTAGAACGCATACAGTGCGCCCGCAATGGCCGCGAGCGCCGACGAGATCATCACGGACAGCGTCTTGATGATGGCCACATTCTTGCCAAATGCGTGGGCGGCGGATTCACTGTCGCGTATTGCCTTCAAATTGCGGCCAAAACTGGAGCGCAGCAAGACGTTGGTGATAAGGATGACCACGACGAGCGAGGCAACAGCGAGCAGCGTGAACTGCTTCGGATCCGCCAAGGCATACCCAAAGATATCCACTGGAGGGATGCCGATGATGCCGCCCAGGCCGCCCGTGAAAGACTTCCATTCGGCAAAGATGGTAACGCCGAGTACTTGCAGGCCCAGCGAGGCGGCAACAAAGTATTCGCCGCGCACCCGCAGCGCAGGCAGCGCCAGCACCAATGAAAGCAGCGCGGCGACCACCATGGCGGCAGGTACGGCCAGGAAGAGTGAAGCCGTGTAATGCAGCGCCATGAACGCCGCCGTGTATGCACCCACGCCAAAGAAGATTGCATGCGCCATCGAGAAAATGCCGGCGTAGCCCATAATGAAATTCAGCGTGATGGCGAGTACCGCATTGATGCTGATCAGGGTAACGAGGTTGAGGATGTAGGCGAGCATGGCATTTCCTCAGGACACGGTGGCGCGGCCAAAGAAGCCAGCGGGGCGGAACAGGATGAACAGGAACAGGACGACAAAAGTAACGGCCTCACTCCATTGCGACCCCAGGTAGATCAGCGCCAGGTTTTCGCTCAAACCCAGCAGCAGGCCCGCACAGGCGGCGCCGCGCAGGCTGCCGACACCGCCGACAATCGTAGCGGCCAGGCTGACCAGCACGATGTGATGGCCGATGGCTGGATTAAGCCCGGTGCTGGCCGCGCCCAGGATGGCGGCCGGCACCACCAACAGCGAGCCCAGTGCAAAAACAATCGTGGAAAGACGCCTGGGGCTCAAACCGTAGATGCGCACCAGATCAGGGTTCTCAGACAGCGCGCGCAAACCCATCCCCATGTGCGTACGCATCAGGAACACATGCAGCGCGGCGAAGAACACCAACGCGCAAAGTATGGCAATGCCGGACAGCGGCGACACAAACAGGCCCGGTATGATCTCGATACTCATGGACAGCGGTGTGGAAACGGACACGAAGCCCCGCCCGAACACCATACCGATCACGTTCTGAACAACGATGCCTGCCCCCAGCGAAGCGACGAACACCGTGAAAAAGGAACCCTCATGGCGCTGTATGGGCGCATACACCCAGCGGTCCATCGCCGCCCCGAAGGCCACCGCGCCGGCAGCCGCGATCAGCACCGCCAATACCCAATGCAGTTGAGCGACCGAATAAAAGTGATAGAAAAGATAGGCGGCAATGGTGAATGTGGCCCCGTGCGCAAAGTGGAAAACCCGGGTCGAGCCGAAGATCAGCGAGAACCCGACCGCAATGAGCGCATACATGGCGCCCGCCTGGACGCCATTGACCAGCAACTGAAGCAGCAGCATGATGAACCGTCTACTGCGCTTCGGATACGACGGTCACGATCTTGCTGCCTTCAGCCCCGCCCACGATTTCATTGATCTGCATGGGGCTGATCACCGTGCCGTTATCCTGGAACGTGAGCTTGCCGCCCACCATGTCGAACGTAGGCGTTTCCTTGCGCTGCTTGAGCAGGTTTTCGCCGGTGATGGCTTCGCCCTTTTTCTGCAGCGCCTGCCCAAGCAGGCCAAACAGACGCGTAGCGTTGTAGTAGTTGGCGATGTACGCGGTGGGCGATTTCTTGTACTTGGCCTCGTAGTCTTTCACGAAACGCTGGGTGACCGGATCAGACGACTTCCAATCCACACTTTGCGTGGTGTAGAGGGCGCCCTTGGCTTCGGGCAGCGTCATCATCTGCGGGATAGAAAACGCGCTGTAGCTGACCAGCGGCTGCGTGATGCCGTTGTCGCGAAACTGCTTGACGATCTGGGCCTGCTGGGCGCCATACGATGCGATGTAGACCACATCAGGATTGGCGGCGCGCACCCGCGCGGCAATGCCGCTGAACTGCTGCGCCGTGGTAGGCACCGACAAGGCTTCGGCCAGCTCGCCGCCCACCTTGGGCAGCACGGTGCCGATATCCTCACGTACCGCCGCGCCCAGCGGGTCGTCCACATACACCAGCACGAAGCGCTTAAGCTTGCGCTCTTTGACCAGGTAGGGCAGCATGGCCCGCACTTCGTCGTTGGCCAGCGGGATCACGTTCCAGAAGTACGGCCCGAGCTTGGCCAGATCAGGCCCCACGCCGCCGCCATTGACGGCAACCGTCTTGGTGCGAGTGGCAGTGGTGGAAATCGCCTTGGACACGCCCGTGAAGGCGGAAAGCACATAAGGAACGCCTTCGACGTTGACCAGCTTGTTCATCCCAATGACGCCCTGCTGCGGCAAGGCTTGGCTGTCCTCGTATTTGACGGACAGCGTGCCGTCGAGCAGCTTGTCCGCATTGATGTGCTCCACGGCCAGGTTGACGCCCGAGCCGAAGATATCGCCGTAGGTGGCATTGGGGCCGCTCATGGGAAACAGTGCGCCAATGGCGACATCTTTGGCATGCGCCACCTGCCCCCATATGGCAGCGGCAACAACAAGCCCGATCGAAAGCGTGCGTGCAATGGGAGTCATCCCGGTCTCCTGTCTCGTTCTTTGAATAGTGCCCGCGTCATTACGCGCGAGTTTGGACATTATCTGCGAAAGTTTCGGCTGCAACCAGAGACTACACAGCCCATCCCCGCCGCGCCGCTGTTTCGCCCGGGCAAATATTAGGGCAAATACCAGAACGCAGGGCGGACACTGGGCTCCTTGCTTACTGGGGCTGTACGCCAGCCAGCTTGATGAGTTCAGCCCATTTCTTTTCCTCTGACTTGTTATAGGCGGAGAACTCCTGCGGTGTGCTGCCCACGGGTTGGGCACCCAGGCTTTCGTATTGCTTGATCAGATCGGGGTCTTTCAGGCCTGCGCGGGCGTAATCCGCAAGCTTGCGCACCACAGCGTCGGGTGTGCCCGCAGGCGCCCAGATGCCGTACCAGGTGCTGGTATCAAAGGTAGGAAAACCCGATTCGGCCATAGTGGGAACATCAGGCAGCACCCCTACGCGCTTGGGCGTGGTGACTGCAATGGCACGCAGCTTGCCGGACTTGATGAACGACATGGCCGAGGGCATCGAGTCGAACATCAGGTCGAGCTGGCCGCCCACCAGGTCTGTCAATGCGGGCGAGCTGCCCTTGTAGGGCACATGCTGCATCTTGAGCTTGGCCAGGTGCTTGAACAACTCGCCCGACAAATGCTGCGCGGAGGCGCTGCCTGCCGAACCGAAGTTCAGCCCTGCATCACTGGCCCGCGCCTTTGCCACCAGATCAGACACCGACTTGATCGGCGATGTGGCCGGCACCACCAGCACCAGCGGCACCGCGGCTAGCTGCGTTACCGGCACGAAATCCTTGAAGGAGTCGTAGGGCATCTTCTTGTAGACGTGTGGATTGATCACATGCAGTGAAGCATTGGCCAGAATGGTGTAGCCGTCGGGCGCGGAACGCGACACCTGCTCGGCGCCTATCATGCCGCTGGCACCGGCCTTGTTCTCCACCACCACAGACTGGTTCATCTGCTTGCCCATGGCATGGGCCGCCGCACGCGACATCAGATCGGTGGGCCCACCGGGCGGATACGGCACCACCATCCTGACCGGCTTGTCCGGAAAGGCGTCGGCGCCCTGCGCCAGCGCCGGCGCGGCGGCCAGACTCAGTGCCGCCACGGCGCATCCACCGAGCCATCGCTTGAGTGTCTGTACGGGAAAAATAGTCATGTTGTCGTCTCCTGTTTTATAGAAAGTGCAAGCTTGCCGATGACATGACGGCCATGAAGCGCCGCCAGCGCATCGGGCAATCCGTTCATTGGATACACCTTGCTTACTTCGGGCCGTATGCGCCCATTACGTGCCCAACTCAGCAGCGTTCGCATGGCGCGCTGCAGTGCAGGCGCATGCACGGCACGCTCATCGGCCGGTGTCCAGCCGATATAACGCCCATAGAAGAAACCATGGAGCGTCAAATTCTTGACCAACAGCAGATTGGGCTGCACCGCTGGCATGCTGCCGCTGGCGAAACCGATGCTGAGCAGTTGCGCATTATGTGCGGCGGCCCGCACGGCATAGCCAAATAGCTCGCCGCCAACCGGATCGACGATGACATCCGCACCCCGGCCAGCGGTCAGCGTTTTCACCTGCGTCGCCAACTCGGGCCCGGGCTCAAGTGCCGCGCGCGCCCCGCGGGCCATCGCCGCCTCACGCTTGGCCTGTGTGCTTGCACACGCAATAACGTCCGCGCCCACCTGGGCCGCAATCTCGACGGCAGCCAAGCCCACGCCGGCGCCCGCGCCCAGCACCAATACGGTTTCCTCCGGCTGCAAGCCACAACGCCACATCAAGCCGGTGTAGGCAGTGCCATAAGAAATAGGCACAGGCAGCGCCGCCAATGGTGGCAACCCTTGGGGCAAGGGATACACCGTGTAGGCCGGCAGCAGCAGCCGCTGCGCGTAACAGCCCCACCGTGCAATGGCCACCACCGCATCGCCCGGTTTTACGTGACTGACCCGCGCGCCTGCGCTCACGACGGTGCCGACTGCTTCCGTACCAGGAATGAAGGGCAGCGGCGGCTTGGTCTGGTAGCGGCCTTCAACCATAAGGCCAGTCGCATGGCTCACGCTGGCATAGGAGACATCAATGACCACCTCATCTGCGCCGGGCGCGCCGGGGTCCGCGCATTCGCGCAGTTGCACGCCCTGCACCGGGCCAAACGCGTCACACTGCAATGCCAACATGCCGTCATTCCTCTTGTATGGCGGGCTCGGCCTGGCGCACGACCGCGCTGCCGAGCAGTTCATCGATCTCATGTCGCGCGAGGCCAGCTTCCTGCAAAATCTGCAGCGTATGCTCGCCAACGGCGGGGGCGCACTGCATTGGCCGGCGCAATTCGGTCCCGGGCAGGCCCGGCAACGACACCATGCCCCAACCCGGCTGGGCGAAGTCCTGAAACACGCCCAGATGCCCGGCCTGCGGATGGTCTGCGAGTTGCGCGTAATCTCGCACCGGCGCATGTAGCACGTCATGCTGCGCAAAGCGTGCAACCCAGGACGCGGTGGATGCCGTACTCAACTGCGCCGCAATCTCGCCGTGCAGTACGTCGCGTTGCGCCATGCGCAGCGCGTTGCCTGCGAAGCGGGGATCATCGAGCCAGGCTTCGCGCCCCAACGCCCGACAGAGCCGGCCGAACTGGTCGTCGTTGAGCGCAAGCACGGAGATCCGGCCATCAGCCGTATCAAAGACCCCGTTCGGCGCACTGACTGCTTCGGCTCGCCGACTGCCTGTGTGGGCGTAGGCCGCAATATCATTGATCTGCAGCGCGGCGCATGCCTCGAACAAGCTCAGGCGCACATGCGCGCCCTGGCCGGTGAGGGCGCGCCGGTACAACGCCGCCGATGTCTGTTGGGCTGCATAAAGCGCGGTGGCAATATCGGCCAGCAGGATGCCAACCCGGCGCGGCATGCCGTGCTCATCCTGGTTGGCAAACATCAGGCCCGAATCCGCCTGCATCACTGAATCCGACGCGGGCGCCTGGGCACAAGGCCCGTCTTCACCGTATCCGCTGATAGACACGTAGATCAAACCCGGCACATCCGCAGCCAACACGTCGTATCCCATCCCCATGCGTTCAGCAACACCTGGGCGAAAATTCTGCACTACGATATCCGCGCCCGACGCCAGACGGCGCAGCAGCGCACGACCTGAATCGACACGCGCATCGACGCACAGGCTGCGCTTGCCGGCGTTATAGCTGACCGACAAGGCGCTGTGCCCGGCGGCCGTCACGCCCACATGCCGCCCCCAATCGCCCTGGGGGGGTTCAACCTTGACGACGTCCGCCCCCTGCTGCCAGAGCATCTGGGTGCAATAAGGCCCGGCGATGCCCTGGCTGAGATCGAGAATACGGAGGCCGGTGAAAGGCAGATCAGCTTGCATGCGTACGAATAAACGGGGTGATAACGGTGTAAAACCATCCTAGCATCGGCACTCTCCGTCTACAATTCCAAATAAACTGGCATGAGTGTTGAGAAAAAATGGACAATGATCTCGACTTGAACCTGATACGCCTCTTCGTGGCCGTGGTGCAAACCCAAACACTCAGCGCCGCCGCACGGCGCTGCGGCATGACGCGATCAAACGCATCGCGCCAGCTCAAAGCGCTGGAAGTCGCCACTGGCGCCCAACTGCTCAGGCGCACCACTCGCCATACCGAGGTTACAGAGGCCGGCCGCATCCTGTATGGGCATGGCTTGCGTATTCTGGAAGAGGCCCATACCGCCCAAACGTCGATCGACAGCCTGGGGCAGTCCGTACGCGGCGATGTGCGCATCCGCCTGCCCACCGGCCTGGGCCACCTTTACCTGGCGTCGGTGCTTCTGCAGTTTGCACACGCCTACCCCGATGTAAGCCTGCGGGTGCATATCAATGACTACATTGGCGATCTCATTGGTGCCGAAGTGGATCTCGCCCTCAAGATTTCGTCCACACCGCCCGACGACCACGTGGCACGCAAGTTGTGCGACGTTGCCTGGTGCCTGTGCGCCACACCCGCGTTCCTGGCGCAGACAGGGCCGGTGGTCACGCTGCAAGACCTCACACGTCGCACACTGATTGCCCCCGCGTCCATGGGCCGCAGCTTCGATCTCAAGCTGGACATGGACGATACGCCCGTGTTGCTGCGCGTGGCGCCACGCCTGCAATCAGGCGATTACCCCTATTTGCTGGAAGCCACATTGGCCGGGCTGGGCATCGCACTGCTGCCGCGCTACGCCGTATGGCGGCAACTGCAAGCCGGCACGCTGCGGGAAGTCCTTCCCCAATATGAGCCAGAGGGCGTCGGCGACAGCCTGTATCTACTGACTGCGCCCAATCGCTATCCCACGCTCGCCACCCGCGCCCTGATGGACCACATCAGCGCACAGATACACGAACACGAAATCAACTGGCAACGACCGGCCGCGCCCCATATCCAAGGCGATAGTGCCTTTGGCAAGATGCAAGGGTACGAATAACGTCTCTTTCCAGAATCAGGCGTTCCGCCGTCGCAACGCATCATCGGGGAATTGCGCAGCGAACCGGCGCAAGGCGTGAAAGCAGGGTAATCACGGAAATCGGCAGGAGAAGAACCTCACTTCATCAAAGCCGAATTGCCAAGCGCCGGCCAGCGTTCCACACTGCAACAGCTGCACACAACGTGCGCAACCTAAGAAGGCGGCCGGTTTACCAAGACCCTACCCATGCGGCAGCCTGTATGGAATATCGCCGCGCGGGCAAGCCAGAAGAATAGATTCAGCCTCACTAGAAAGTAGAAAGGAGACACTCATGAACTGGAAATGCATGATGCTGGCCTGTGCCGGCGCCATAGCGATAGGCGGTACGCAGGCCGCGGACAACTGGCCCACCCAACCCCTCACGCTGGTTGTCGGCTATTCGCCCGGCGGCCCGGTCGACACGACGGCACGCACCTTTGCGAAGTATCTGAGCGAAGAGCTCGGCCAGACTGTTGTGGTCGAGAACCGCACCGGCGCCAGTGGCATGATCGCCGCACAATCCACCGCCCGCGCGCCTGCAGACGGCTATACCATCAATTTCGTCGCCAGCCCGACGCTGACCATCACGCCGCTCATCCAGAAAGGCGCCCGCCTGGATCTGGACAATGACTTCTCCTATATCGGCACCATGGTGGACTACACCAATGTTCTGGTAATCAACAAAGACCTGCCGATCAAGAATGTGCAGGAACTGGTCACGCACTCGAAAAAGAATCCCGATACGGTGTCATTCGGATCGGCCGGCGTGGGGGCATCCAATCACCTGTCGGCCGAACTGCTCAAGCAGAAGACCGATGCAAACATGCTGCATGTGCCCTATCGCGGCAACTCGCCCGCCATGATGGATGTGATCGGTGGCAAGATCACCTTCATGTTCGACATCATCAGCACCGCGAAGACCTACATCGACAGCGGCCGAGTGCGGGCGCTGGCGGTGACATCGCGCGAACGCAACGAGGGCCTGCCCGATGTGCCGACGATGATCGAGGCCGGCGTCAAAGACTATGCCGTAACCGGTTGGTATGGACTCATCGGGCCCAAACAACTGCCCGAGCATGTGCGCGCGCGGCTCGAATCGGCGATGAAGACCATCACGAAGAATCCTGAATTCGTGAAGAATATGAAGCAGGGCGGCTATACGATCGATGTATACAGCGGCGCGGCCCTGCATGAGCGGGCCAAAAAAGAATATGCATTGTGGGCCGATGTGATCAAGAAGGCCGGCATCCGCGTCGATTAACGTTTGGAGGCTGCATGCAAAGCGCCCACGAGCATCTGTTGGCGATAAGCCGGCCTGCTGGCTGACTGCAGCGGCGCATGGTTGGCCAATGCCCGCCTTCCCATGAAAAGCGCCGCCACGCACCGGACCGAAGTCCGGAACGTGGGGCGTATAGCCTTGTACCAGAGATAAAGAGGTGGGCGCCTCAGCCCTCAGCCCTTAGCCCTCAACCCTTAGCCCTCAGCCCTTAGCCCTCAGCCCTTAGCCCTTAGCCCTTAGCCCTTAGCCCTCAATCTTGATATTGGCTTCTTTGATGACCTTCGCCCACTTCTTGATTTCCCCGTCCAGGAAGACCGCGTAGTCTTCAGGCGTGCCCAGCATGGGCTCGGCGCCTGCCGCGGCCATGGCAGGCCCGATTTTTGGGTCCTTGAGTATCGACTGAAGCTGGCCGCTGAGCTGCGCGATTATTTCCTTGGGCGTACCCTTGGGTGCACACAGCGCCGTCCACGAATACGCTTCGTAGCCATCAACGCCCGCTTTCGCGATGGGCGGCACATTCGGCGCCAGCACCGATGGCTCAGGGTTGCCGACGCCGAGCGGAATAATGCGGCCACCTTCGATGAACGGCAGGGCGGACGGCGCATCGGCAAACATCAGGTCCACCTGCCCGCCCACCAAGTCCTGCATGGCCGGCGCGCTGCCGCGATAAGGCACGTGCTGCAGCTTCACACCAGCCAGGCTGTTGAACAATTCACCCGCCAGGTGTGTGCCGCCACCGGTGCCCGACGAACTGAAGGTAATGTCGCCCGGCTTGGCCTTCGCTTTCTCCACCAGGTCTTGCACTGTCTTGACGCCCAGCGATGGATGGGCGCACAAAATAATGGGGAAGCGGGCAACCTTGCCGACGGGATCGAAGTCGGCCTGGATGTCGTAGCCCAGATCATTGCGCAGGCTGGGATGGACGGCATGGTGAATTGCCGGGAAGAAGAAGTTATAGCCATCCGGCGCGGCGCGGGCCGCCAGACGCGCGGCCACAATCCCGCCTGCGCCCGCCTTGTTGTCGATGACTGCGGCCTGTCCCCACATTTCGCCGAGCGGTTTGGCCACAAAGCGCGCACTGGTGTCGACGGGGCCGCCCGCCGGGAACGGAATGATGAAATTGACGGGTTTGCCGGGCCATTTTTCCTGTGCGGCCCAGACCCGGGCGCCGGGCAGGGCGGCGCCCAGCATGCCTAGCCCCAAGCCTGCCAACGCCTGACGCCGATTGATGCGATTCATGATGTTGTCTCCCCTGGTGATTAGAATTGTTTGCCGTACCCCTACTTCGAGCCGGTGGCGGTTTCCGGGGCTCACCGCATCAGGCCGGCCCATCCGGCGCGAGGGCGCCGGCAAGCCTGGCCCGCGACTGCGGCCCGGAAACCGGCCCCATCAGGCCGGTGCGCTCGCGCCCGCACTTCCTTGCAGGCCCAGCTCACGAAGGATATCGTCGGTGTGTTGCCCGAGCAGCGGCGGCGCCATGCGGTATTCCACCGGCGTCTCCGAAAACCGCATGGGGCTTGCCGTTGTGGGCGCGGTGCCCGCCAACGGATGCGGCAGCGTTTTCCAGATGCCGCGATGCTTGACCTGCTCGTTGTCGAACACCTGCGCAATATTGTTGATCGGGCCGCAGGGCACCCCCACCTTCTGCAGTTCGGCAATCCATTCATCGCGCTTGCGCGTGGCCATGATGGCCTCGAGCTCGGCAATCAGCGCCACACGGTTCTTGAGCCGCTGGCTGTTGGTGACGTAGTCGGGGTGGGTAGCGAGGTCGGGCCGCCCGATGACGCCGCAATAGGCCCGATACTGCGAATCGTTGCCCGTTGCCACGATAAGGTGGCCGTCGCTGGACGCGAACACCTGGTATGGCACCACGTTCTGGTGGGCATTGCCTGCACGCTTGGGCGCGACGCCGGTGGTCATGAAGTTAAGGTTCTGGTTGGCAAGCATCGACACGTGGCAGTCCAGCAGGGCCAGATCGATATGCTGACCCAGGCCGCTGCGATGCCGCTCGTGCAACGCACCCAGCACGGCAACGGTGGCATACATGCCAGTGATGATGTCTGTCACTGCAACGCCGGCCTTTTGTGGGCCGCCGCCGGGCAGGTCGTCCCGTTCGCCGGTGATGCTCATCAGCCCCCCCATGCCCTGGATCATGAAATCGTAGCCCGGCAGCGAGGCCATGGGCCCGGACTGGCCGAAGCCAGTGATCGAGCAGTACACCAGCGAGGGGTTAATCGCCTTGATGCTTTCATAATCGAGCCCGTACTTCTTGAGCCCACCCACCTTGAAGTTCTCGACCAGCACATCGCACTTGGCGGCCATTTTGCGCACCAGCTCTGCGCCTTCGGGGGTGGCGATATCGATCGTGATCGAACGCTTGTTGCGATTCGTGCTCAGATAGTACGCCGCCTCGGTCGTGTCGGCGCCCTGCTCGTCCTTCAGATAGGGCGGCCCCCAGCTGCGCGTATCGTCGCCGCCGCCCGGGCGCTCCACCTTGATGACGTCGGCCCCCAAGTCCGCCAGGTTCTGCGTGCACCACGGCCCCGCGAGCACCCGAGACAAATCCAGAATCTTCACACCGTCCAGCGGTGCCTTGCGGCCATCCATTACCTGACTCCTGCTATTCCATTGCTTAATACGATAACGTCGCGCTCCAGCGCCCTCGCCTGGAAATGCACCGCACCGCCGTCAGAATTCCAGATCTCGACAGCCAGGGTTTCGCCCGGATAGACCGGAGAAGAAAAGCGCGTGTGCATGTAGGCCAGGCGCTTGCTATCGTAACCGCAAACCGTTTTGACGAGCGCGTGCGCGGCCACACCGTATGTGCACAGCCCATGAAGAATCGGACGCGCAAAGCCTCCCTTCTCGGCCACGGACGGGTCGGCATGCAGGGGGTTGTAGTCACCGCTCAGGCGGTACAGGAGCGCAGCCTGGGCAAGCGTAGGCAGCTTGCAGACCGCATCGGGGGCGCGGTCTGGCACCTTGGGCAGCGCTTCCGTCGGCTCGTCTCCCGCGCCAAAACCGCCATCGGCGCGGCAGAAGGTAACATGCTCCACAGTGGCCAGCAGGGCATCGGTGACGGCGTCGTGCACCTTGCGCTCGGTAACCACCAGCGCACCCTTATCGGCGCCTTTGTCGATCACGCGCGAGATGTGGCTGCGGCCCACGACTGTGCCGGTGGCCGGGAACGGCGCGTGAAAATGCATGCGCTGCTCGCCATGCACCAGCTTCATCCACGATATGCCGGCCTTGGGATCTTTCATCCAGAAGCCCGGGTAGCCCAAGACCGCGGCCATGGACGGGAACACCTCAAGGTTCTCCTCGTAGACATACTTAAGCTGGTCGCGGTCGATGGGATCATGCCCCAGGCCGATGCCCAGCGCGTAAAGGATCACATCCTTTTCAGTGTACGTATGACGAAGTTCGGGGAAATGCCAGTTCTTGATCAGGTCATAGTCGAGCGGCATGGCGTACTCCTTAGATGGGATCCCAGCCGATCACCTCGGGCGAGCGCTCCAGTTTGTAAAAGCTGTTCTTCATGGCCGGGATGGCAATCTCGGCAATCCCCTCGGGCGTCCAACCTTCGGACATATGCACCGACCGCACCGGGCGGGGCTGGCTGAACAGCATGATCTCGTTGGCGCGCACAGAGAAGATCTGGGCGGTGACTTCGCGGGCAGCATCGCTGCCCAAGTACACGACCAGCGGCGCAATCTTGCCGGCCTCCATCTTCTGCAGCTTCTGCACACGCAGTTTTTCTTCGGGCGTCTCGGCTGGAATGGAGCTGGTCATGGCTGTCCAGGCAAACGGCGCGATGCAGTTCGAGCGCACGTTGAAGCGCGACATATCCAGAGCGATGGACTTGGACAAGCCCACAATGCCCATCTTGGCGGCGGAATAATTCGCCTGGCCAAAATTGCCGATCAAGCCAGAAGTGGAAGTCATGTGCACATATGCGCCCGACTCCTGCTCGCGGAAGAACGGCGCCGCGGCGCGGCTGACATAAAAAGAACCGTTCAGGTGCACGTCCAGCACCTGCGACCACTCTTCATCCGACATCTTGTGGAACAAGCGGTCGCGCAGATTACCGGCATTGTTCACAATGATGTCGATTTTGCCGAAGGTATCCACCGCAGCCTGGACGATATGATGGGCGCTCTCGCGACCTGCCACGCTGTCGGTGTTGGCGATCGCCTCACCGCCGGCAGCCTTGATTTCATCGACCACGCGCTGGGCGGGTTCGGCGCCGATGTCATTGACCACCACGCGCGCACCCGCCGCAGCCAGGCCCAGCGCGATGCCCCGGCCGATTCCGCCCCCGGCGCCGGTGACGACTGCCACCTTACCGTCTACCAAACCACTCATGTCCATCTCCTTGGTGTATACAGTTCAAAATATGCCCCGACGCCATATAACAGGGCGGACGTTGTCGCAGGCCGCGTTCCAGCATAGGGTAAAACCAGCGCCGGCTGAACTCGGCTTTCAAAAACTCTCCGTTAAGTATGGCTTAAGTGCAGCGAGGCGGCCACTCGCGACGCTGTACTCAGCCCTGTACTCGTTAACTAGGCCAAAACCCCCGCCTAAGCAAAACAAAATTGCCATACCGGCCTATTGCAGTAAAACTCGACCAATTCGATGACAACACCTCTCAACGAGCCAATCACCATGTCCAGCAAACAAGACGCATCGCCCTCGCATGCGCAGTCAGATATCGGCGCCGACCTGTACTACCGCACACAACTGGATCAGGGCAGCTTTCAGATCCAACGCTGCGCGTCCTGTGAGCGCAGCGTTTTCTATCCGCGCATGCTCTGCCCCCACTGCGGCAGCGACAATCTCACTTGGTACACACCTTCGGGCGAAGGCGAGGTCTACTCGACCACGATCGTGCGGCGCAAGCCCGAGCACGGCGGCGACTACAACGTCGCACTGATCGATCTTAAAGAAGGCGTGCGCATGATGAGCCGTGTCGACGGGATCGCACCTGACGCGGTGCAGATCGGCATGCCGGTCAAGGCGGGCGTTGTCGATGGCGGCGACGGAAAGATGGTCGTGTTCACGGTGGCGGGGGATAAATAATGATCAATGAACGACTCAGGGGCGCCGCCGCGGTTGTTGGCGTTGGCCACGCGGGGCTGGGCCAGGCCAACGGCTACACCGAAATGGAAATCCTGGTGCAGGCCGCGCATCGCGCCGTCACCGATGCCGGGCTCACCATGCAGGACATCGACGGCATCTGTACCGCCAGCGTCGCATCCACCATGTGGGCGATGCCGGTGATCGAACACCTGGGCATCCGGCCCACTTTCATCGAAAGCACCATGCTGGGCGGCTCCAGCTTTGTGGCGCATTTGATGCCGGCCATCCAGGCGCTGGAATCGGGCCAGTGCAATGCCGTACTGGTGTGCTACGGCAGCACGCAGCGCACCTCCACGCTGAACCGCGCCGAGATCGGGGCCGCACGCCGCAAGCTCGACCCACAACCCTACGAGCAGCCCTACAACCCGCTGAACCCGCTCAGTTCCTATGCGCTGGCGGCACGCCGCCACATGCACCAGTACGGCACCACCCGCGAGCAGCTTGCCGAAGTCGCCGTGGCTGCCCGCAAGTGGGCGCAACTCAACCCCGAAGCGCAAGATCGCGGGCCGCTCAGCATTGAAGACGTCATGTCCGCCCGCATGGTTTCCGATCCGCTCACTGTGCGCGATTGCTGTCTGGTTACTGATGGCGCCGGAGCCTATGTGCTGGTGCGCGCCGACCGCGCCCGCTCGCTCAAGCAGAAGCCGGTCTATGTTCTGGGCAACGCCACCGCCGTGTGGAATCGCCAGATCTCGTCCATGCATGACCTTACCGTCACCGCGGCACAGCAGTCCGGCCGCGTCGCCTTCGAAATGGCAGGCGTCAAGCCGTCCGACATCGATGTCGTGGAACTGTACGACGCATTCACCATCAATACCATTCTGTTCCTGGAAGACCTGGGCTTCTGCAAGAAGGGCGAAGGTGGTGAATTCGTCAGCAACGGTGCCATCGCGCCGGGCGGACGCCTGCCCGTCAACACCAATGGGGGCGGCCTATCGTGCGTGCACCCCGGCATGTACGGCATCTTCATTCTGATCGAAGCCGTGCGCCAGTTGCGGGGAGACTGCGGCGAACGCCAAGTCAAAGACGCGAAACTGGCCGTCGTCAACGGCAATGGCGGTACGCTATCCAGCCAGTCCACGGCGGTGTTGGGTACGGAAGAAACGCTGTAGCGAGAGGGTGCTGCCGCTGCGAAAATAACAATAAATCTATATCCTCAGGGCCGCGGCACCCAGCTCCGCTTCAACCGCGCACTTTCTTGAGCAACGCCCGCACCTCCTCCCGCCGCCCCTCATCGGCCACTTTCCGGCCTGGCCGGGGCGGCGCTTTCAGCGCCTTCTCAAGGTAGGGGATCGCCTCAACCTTACGGTTGCGGTAGACAAGGTAGTCGGCATAAAAGTAATTGGGATCGATGCCGTCGGGGTTCACGGCAAGTGCCTGCTTGAGCAATACTTCCGCTTTCTTGTTGTCGCCGAAGCCGATAGGCCATCCCGGCACCTTGTAATAGAGCACGCCCAGGCTGTTGAGGGCGGATCCATCCAGCGCCTTGCTGTCGATCTGGATGGCGGTTTCGTACTCTGTCTTGGCGCGCTTGGCCAAGCCCAGTGCGCCTGTACCGCCTTTGGCGCCAGCCCACGAACTCAGGATGATGCCCTCCCAGATATGCGGCTCGGCGCGGGTGGCGTAGCGGCTGGTCAGCCCGTGTGCCTGCTGCGACAGTGCCTCGAAGCGGGCCGTCCGTTGCCCTTCCGGAACCTTGTACTGAATGACAGCCCATTCCTGTTGAAGGGTGCGGATACCGTCGTCGAGGCCGCTGGCGGAAGTTTGGGCGTGTGCCGGGTATGAAAGGGATGCCCCCGCCAACAGGGTCGCGGCTATTCCGCGCAAAAGAAAATCTCGGATCATAAGGATGCTCCAGGAGGTAGATGCAAGGATTCCAGCGCTTTCCGATGCCGGGCAAATACGCCATCCAGCCATTCTGGAAACAAGCCATTCAAGCGGGCAATCAGCGGCTCAATGCCGCCCGCAAAACGCTGCCGCGATTCCGTGCGCAGCATGCGCGCAACTTGCCGCGCAACGGCTTGCGGAGAGTCGCTGGTTGAGCCGGTGGCCTTGTTGAAAGCCATCACCTGCGGCGTGTTGAAACGCGTATCAATGGTTCGAGGCGCGTAGTACTGGACGCGAATCGCGGAGCCCGCCAGTTCGCGCCGCAGCGCTTCCGTGTAGATCCGCAGCGCCGCCTTGCTTGCGCCGTAGGCGGAGAACCCCGGCACGCCCAGGCTTCCCAGCGTGGAACCGATATTGAGTATCTGTGCCCGCGGCCTGGACCGCAGCATGGGCAGCATGCCGGCAACCAGCAGCATGGGCGCAAGAATGTTGGTATCGACTATCTGCCTGGCATGATCGGCCTGCAGGTCGTGGGCGGGCCCAAAGGCGGCGACGGCAGCATTGTTAATCAGCACATTGGCCCGCCGCGCCGCCGCCGCGTCGATAATGGCGGCGCGTCCGTGCTCAGTCGTCACGTCCACGATCAACACATCGACGCGGGAACGACGGTGCGCGCCCACATCAAGTGATTGGGCCAGTTCAAGTAGCGGGCCGGCGCTGCGCCCTACCAGCAGCATGCTTGCGCCTTCACCAACAAGCTGGCGCGCAATGGCGCTGCCCAGGCCGCCCGAGGCGCCCGTCAGGACAACTGATGCGTCGGCGGCCTTCATGCTGATGCCTCGTTCGCCACGGCGCGCGGCAGTGAACGAAAAATGGCGCCGTACAGCCGATAGAACATGTGCGCGCCATGAATCACCGCATCGCGATCCCCCTGGTCGTCCAGCCGGTTCATCAACTCGGCGAAATGCGCGGTATGACCAACGTCGAGCGCTCCATGCGATCGCAGATAGCTGAAGGCATTAGCCGGCAGATTGAGTGAACGCTGTATCTGGTCCGCGGCGTTCAGCGCCAGCGCCACGCTGGTGCCCTCCAGCACATGCACCATACCAAAGAAGCCCATCGGGTTCTTGCGAGCGATCGTGTCGTACGCGTACGACACCATGATTTCGGTGTCGGGGCCCGGCCCCGCACGACGCACCGCGTCGGCATCCTGGCCCAGCGCGCGCAGATCGTTCAGTATCCACTCATCGTGCCCGATCTCCTCATCAGCGTACTCATCCAGCGCGGCGTGCAGCCATCCCAGGCGCTGCGGAATACGCGCGCGGCAGGCATGCATCAGTGGCACAGTCTGGCTCACATGGTGATATGCCTCGCGCAGGAACGCGATGTAGGACGGCAGCGCAACCTCGCCATGCAGGCAGTCCTGGATGATCGGCGTACCAACCAGCGACGCTCGGCTGTCCTCGGTCCTCTTGAGCAATGTTTGATAGAAAGACATAGTGATTCAGGCCATGTATTAAGCGGAAACCCGCGGGAAAAGTTCGGCGTGCATCGCTGCCACGGCATCGCGGCGCGGCCGGCCGTTGGCGGTTGCCAGCCCGCTGGCCGTAGAAAAATCGGCATGCGCGCGCATCCATGGGCCGATGCGCGCATAGTCGGGCAAGTCCTGGTTCACACGGTCGATGCAGGCACGGAGCACGTCATCGCTCGCATCACCAAGCGGCCAAAGGACGGCACCCAACGCCGGCTGGCCATCCCCCAGTACAACTGCCTGGGCAACGGCGGGCTGACTGGCCAATTGGGCTTCTATCCATTCAGGCGACACATTCCGCCCGAAGCCGGTCACCAGCACATTCTTCTTGCGGCCGCGAATATGCAGAAAGCCCGCATCATCCAGGAAACCAAGGTCGCCGGTCGCCAGCCACTCACGACGCGCAAAAGGCTGCCCCAGGTAGCCGAGCGCCTGACAGCCCGCGACTTCTATTTCACCATCGTCGGCGATGCGCACGCGCGTATGCGGCAAAGGGCGACCGGCAGAGCCCGAGCAGTCGGCGTCGGGCAGGTTCAAGGTCTGTACCGAGCACGCTTCCGACAGGCCATAGCCTTCGAAAGCCGGAATGCCCTGGCTGCGCGCCGCACCCAGCACCTGCGCGCCCACTGCTGCACCACCGACCGCCATCAGCCGCAACGCTCCCGGCGCGGCGGCACGCGCCGCCTGCAGCCAGCCGGCATATGCGCGCAACATTTGCGGCATCACAATGACGCTGTGAGCGCCGCAACCGTTGAGCGCCTCGTGGAACAGGCCCGGGTCAAAGTGCGAGGATCCCTGTAAACCCACCTCGCCCAACGGCCGCACAACGACAGCGGCACCTTCCATCAAGGGCGCATAGACGCCAGCAATGTTCTCCAGCAATATCGCCAAGGGCAGGGCCGTCAGGTGGCGCCGGACGGCAAGCGGCTTCGTCGCCTGTGCCACGCCTGCGGCCACGGCGAGCATGTCGCTCGCCGCCAGGCACACGCCTTTGGGGCTGCCTGTCGACCCCGAAGTGAACGTGATCTTTGCGGTACCGGCAGGCAGCGATGCGTCGGCCGTACGCCGGAACAGAAACTGACCGGCCGGCAGCGCGCCTGCCCTTTCAAACCCGAACGCGGCAAGCACGGCACCGAGCGGCCCGGATGCGATGACCGTATCGACACCCGCAGCGTTCAGCGTGGCGCCCCACTGCTCGGGGGTAAAGAACAAGGGCAGCGGCACATGGACAACACTGGCACGCAGGCAGGCAAGATCATGGATGATCCAGCCAGGGCCATTGTCCAGCAATGACGCCGCAACGCGTGTGCCATGCGCTACGAGCCGATCGGCATGGCCCCGTACACGCTCGCTCAATGCGCCGTAGCTGATGGTTTCCGATGTTGTTTGTATCGCAGAAAGGCCACTGCGGGCAGGGCTATCCAGCAATGCCAGGAAATCAATGGTATTCATGCCCGGTTCCCCGGAAAACGCGCCAAAATGGCGCTCAGTCGTCCTGCGAAAACCTGGGGCGCATGCGCGTAGTAAGTTCCCCAATCTCCGCGTTCGTGTTCGCCCAAACGCTCCATCGTGGCTGCCGACAGCGGTTGATGCGCCAACCCCATGCGCAAGAAAAGATGGTGGAGCTCACTCGTCAGGGTACTGACGGCCCAGTCAAAGCCTTGCTGTCGCAGATGCTGCGCCAACAACGGCACGAGCAGGCGCCCCGCGCCGGGCTGCACCGCGGCGAACTGCCCTGCCTCTACGATCAGGTGGCGCGCCACGGGCGTACCGCTGTCGCGCAGATAGTGCTCAATGGGTGCCGAAAGATAACGCTCGAGAAACAGCGGATCGCTGCCGCCACGATAGCCGGCTGCGGCAAGAATTTCGCCATTGGCCTGCACACTGACCAGGGTTGGCATCCATTCCTTCAGGCAAGCACCAAACCGTTGGTGATAACGTTGGCGGATATATGATTCGACAAGCGGGCGAAGCGGATCATCGGGTTGATGGATATGCAGCGCGCACGGCTGGGACGGGCGCCGCACGGCGGATGCCTGCCATGCGGGGTGCGAGGTAAGCCGGGACTGCGTCATGCGGGCTTGCGGTAGGAGCGTCATTCATTTCCCTTTATGATGTACCGCAGCGTAGACGAGCAACCTTAATCGGACATTAACGACGTGCGTCGGCGCTGCCCAGCACCTCAGCGGGGCAAGAGAAAGCAAATGAGAATTCTCATCATTGAAGATGATCCGCTTATCGGCGACGGCCTGACGAACGGCCTGCGTCTGCTCGGCTATGCCGTCGACTGCTTTGCCAGCGGCGAGGAGGGCGACAATGCCTTGCGCGTCGTGCACTACGATGCCGTAGTGCTCGACCTCGGGCTGCCCGGCGAAGATGGCGTTTCGCTCCTTACCCGCTGGCGCCACGCCAACAAAACCGTACCCGTCGTCATTCTGACGGCCCGCGACGCCGTTGAAAGCCGCATTGCAGGCCTGGACGCTGGCGCGGATGATTACCTTATCAAGCCGATTTCCCTCGACGAACTCGCCGCGCGTCTGCGTGCGGTGACGCGACGCGGCGCCGGAAAACCTGAACCCGTCTGGCGACACGGCGAGCTTGACTACCATCCGGCTACGCACGAAGTGCACTGGAAAGGCCGGCGGGTTGACCTGACGACTCGCGAAGCCTTGCTGATGGAACTGTTCCTCACGCATCCGCACCGCGTCCTAACGCGCGATTTCATCCGCGACAAGCTGTACGACTGGGACACAGAGCTCGAAAGCAACGCACTGGAAGTCTTCGTGCATCACCTGCGCAAGAAGATTCATCCCAAGATTGTGCGCACCGTGCGCGGATCGGGATACGCGCTTGGCCACGTGGACGCCGACTCATGACGCTTCAGCGCAGGCTCATCATCGCGGTGTTGGTGGCTGCGCCGCTGGCGTGGCTGCTCGCCATGGCGGGGACATACTGGCGGGCATCGCACGAGATCGACGAACTCTACGACACCGACATGCTCCGGCTCGCACAGCAGACGCTCGCAGTAGCTGCGCTGCTCCCCCCGTCAACCCCGCCCCGCCCGCCAGGGCCTGCCGCACACTTGCCTGCGGACTCGGGCGAAGCAGGCCTGGGCGACTTCTCCGTGGCCATCTGGCGCGGGCCCGATGCCCTCCTGCAGCCCAATCCCGGCGAGATCCAGCTTCCCCGCAACGCGCCAAGCACAGGTTTTCTCAACGAAACCGTCGATGGCGTACCCTGGCGGCTGTACTACCTGGGCGATGACTCCAGCCTGATTCGTGTGGCGGTTGGCCAGCGCATTGGCGAACGCCATGAGTTGATGATGGTATATATCGCCAGCCAGATCCTGCCCTGGCTTCTGGTATTACCGGTGTTGATCGCGTTGATGATCCTGGCTGTGCGGCAGGCACTCAAGCCCGTTCGCGACCTGTCCGCGCAGCTTGAGCACCGCAGCCCCGATGACGGGCGCCCGCTGCCCACCGAGAAAACGCCGGCCGAACTTAAGGTGCTGGTGGAGGCAATGAACGGCCTCCTGGCGCGCGTCGCAACACTCATCAACCAAGAACGACGCCTGACCGCGGATGCGGCCCATGAACTACGCACGCCACTGGCCGCCCTGCGCGCGCAGTGGGATGTCGCCCAAAGAACCCACGATCCAGATGCGCGCCGCCAGGCGCAGGCAAGCGTGACGCGCGGTATCGAGCGGCTGGACAGGCTGGTTTCTCAGCTACTGACCATGGCTCGGCTGGATAACGCCAATATGACGGGTTTCGGCAGCCCGGTCGACTGGCGGGCTGTGGCCGAGCAGGCCGTCAGCGATTGCCTATGGATCGCTGATCGCCGCGATGTCGACATCGCACTAGAGTGGCCGACCTCCGGCGAGATGCCGCTACCGATCACGGGCGATGCCGACGCCTTGGCCATCATGCTCAAGAATCTGCTGGATAACGCCATCCGATACGGCCCGAAACACGGTCGCGTCCGCCTGACGTTCTCGGCAACACGCATCTTTGTGGACGACGAAGGCACAGGCGTTGCGGCGGATGTACTACCCAGGCTCGGAGACCGCTTCCTGCGCGCCGCCGGCAATGAAGAGTCCGGCAGTGGCCTGGGCGTCTCTATTGCCCGCCGGATCGCTCAGAACCATGGCTTGATCGTGCAGTTCAGCATGCGCGAGGCAGCCAGCGATTTCGGGCCAGGATTGCGGGTGACGATATTGCGCGGGTAGCGGCCGCCCCACCACACACCAACCTTGGCTGATGTACGCTTCCACATCGTGCGCAGTCATCGATACCGAAGAGGATTACATATGGCGAATGTCCATCTATTCAAACCAACGCAGCTGCGAAGCGCAGTCAAGGAAGTCATGCGCGGGTTCGGCAGCGAGCCCGGCGAAATTGATCTCGTCAGCGATAATCTGGTTCGCGCCAACCTGATGGGCCATGACTCACATGGGGTCGGGATGCTGCCCAGGTATGTCGACGCCTACCGGGAAGGCAACCTGCAGCCCAATGCCCGTATCAAAACCTGCATCGATCACGGGACAATGATCGCGCTCGACGGGCAGGCCGGCTTCGGGCAAGCCATCGGCAGCGAAGCGATGAGGCTGGGCATCAGCCGCGCGAAGGAAATGGGCACCTGCATCATGGCGCTCGGCAACACACACCACCTCGGCCGCATCGGCGAATGGGCGGAAATGGCCGTTGCCGAAGGCTTGGTGTCCGTTCATTTCGTCAATGTGATCTCACGGCCGATTGTGGCGCCGTGGGGCGGCACCGACGCACGGCTGGGTACCAATCCGTTTGCGATCGGTATCCCGCGCACGGGCGCCGCACCCATTGTGCTCGACCTTGCCACCAGCATCATCGCCCAGGGTAAAACCCGCGTCGCCTACAACAAAGGGGTAGGGCTTGCGCCCGGCCAAATGCTGGACAACGAAGGCCGCCCAACGACCAACCCCGTCTATGGCGTAGTCCCCCCTTTGGGCGCCCTGCTCCCCTTCGGCGAGCACAAAGGCTTTGGCTTGTCGCTGGCCTGCGAGATTCTGGGCGGCGCGCTGGCGGCCGGCCTTGCGGCCACCGGGCCGGCCGATGGCAAGCGGCGCATCCTGAACGGTATGCTCACTGTGCTGATCGATCCGGACAAGATTGCGGATCCGGAAATCTTTGCGCAGCAAACCGAAGCCTGCCTGGCGTGGGTCACTGCCTCGCCGCCGCAAGCAGGTGTAGAACGGGTTCTCATCGCGGGCGAACCCGAACGCCAGTCATTGGCCCAGCGCAATGCCGACGGCATCCCCGTGGATGAAACCACCTGGGAGGAAATACTCAGCGCGGGTGAGAAGCTGGGGGTTTCCGCGGATGCGGTGAGGCATCATGTAAGGAGCAGCCACCCCAACTGACGCGGCGCTATGCACATCAGGCGGCGGGCGGCGCAGCCCCGCGCCGATGCCTCAGCGACAGCAGCATGCGATCGCGCAGTCACACCGCCTGCCTTGCGCCAGTCCGCAGGCAGGCAAGATCCGGGGATCAAGAAGCCGTGTCGAATTGCTTGGCGGCATGGGCTTGGCAAGCAATGACCCTCGCCCCGGCCATCGCATCGACGGCCTCCTGCGAATAACCCAACTCGCGCAGCACCTCGCGCGTGTGCTCACCAAGCATGGGCGGCGTGCGTTGAACCTTACGACTATCGCCGTTGAACGTTACCGGATAGGCCACGTGCTTGAGGGTGCCAAGCCGCGGGTGCTCGCTTTCAACGACAAGATTGCGCGCCCTGACCTGCTCATGGGCAAGCGCCTGATCCAGCGTATGCAGCGGCGCGACTGGCACGCCGGCGGCGCGCAAACGGCTTATCCACGCATCAGTCGTATCTTCCAGCAGCTTGGCCTGTACGATCTCGCATGTCGCATCGAAGTTCGCCACGCGCTGCGCATTTGTGCTGAAGCGCGCGTCTTCCACATACGCGCCAAGGCCGGCCTCGGCGCAGAATTTTCTCCACATCCGGTCATTTCCAACGCCCAGCATGAATTCACCGTCGCGAGTCTGGAAAACCTGATATGGGCAGAGCGAAGGATGCGCAGTGCCCATGCGCGATGGAACCCGATTGGAGAACCAATAGTTGCTTGCCATATACCCCATGTACCCCATAGCGGTATCCAGCAGAGACACTTCGACATAGCAGCCTTCACCGGTATTGCCACGGTTCATGAGCCCCGCAAGGATGCCCGATGTTGCGTGCATACCGGTTCCCAGGTCAACCGGCGAAAAGCTCACGCGGGCCGGCGCGCCATTGCGCTGCCCCATCGTACTGATCATCCCGCTGAACGCCTGCAGCATGACATCGTAGCCGGGCTCATTGCCCATCGGCCCTTCGCGCCCATAGCCTGATATCTCGCAATAGACGATACGCGGGTTCACCTGCTTGAGCGACTCGTAATCCACGCCCAGCTTGCGCGCAGTGCCCGATGCAAACCCCTGGATCACGACGTCGGATTCGCGCACAAGCTTCCTGACGATCTCCAGCCCTTCCGGCACCTTCATATCAACCGCGATGCCGCGCTTGTTCTGATTGACCGCCATGAATGCCGCGGCTTCGCCATCGCGCTGGGGCGTCCAGCTGCGGGTTTCATCGCCCGCGCCGGGTGGCTCGACCTTGATGACATCCGCCCCCAAGTCACCCAGGTACTGAGCGCACAAAGGGCCCGCAAGCACCTTGCTCAGGTCCAGAACGCGTATTCCTTTCAATGGATACATGACTTCCGCCTCTCGTCCGACGATTCTTGCCTTAATGCTGCTTGCCGGACACGCCTAAGCTTGTGTGGCGGGGTTGCGCTTGCGCAGCAGGTACTTCTGTGTGCCTTCCATGACCAGTACATCCTTTTGGTTATAGATGGTGGAGCGCATCACCAGCACACCCGTCGTACGGTTGGGAGCAAGCTCGACAACCTCCAGCGAGGGGTACAACGTATCGCCCACAAACACTGGCGCGAGAAACCTGCTGCTCTGCTCAATGAAGGCTTTCAGAGACTCTTCAACAGCGTGCGGGAAAAGCCCGGCACCCGCCGCGGACTGAATCAGCACCTGAAAACCATGCGCCAGCATATGCGGCATGCCGTGCGCGCGGCAGTACTCTACGTCGTAATGCACCGGGTGGTTATCGCCGCTGGCCATCTGAAAGGCCGCGAACAGCGCGTCGGTCATCGTCCGTGAGGGGATGTTGAAACGCTCGCCTATCCTGAAATCTTCAAAGTAGCGCTGCTCACATAACGAATGGGACTTCACGAGTATTTTTCCTTTCTCTGGTTGTTGTCGGGGCTTGCGCGTTGGCCAATCAGTTCGAACGCATATCGGATGCGCCGACCACCGTACTCCACTTCTTGATTTCCTCGGCAATAAACATATCCAATGCCTTCGGATCCGGCTTCTGTTCCAGCATCAGGCCCATTTGATCGGCCTTGGCCTTCAGGCCTTTGTCGTGCAGCGCTTGCTCCAGGCTTGCGCGCAGCGTGTTTATCACTTTCGCATCCGTACCGGCCCGAACCAGCATGGCATTCCAGGTATATGCTTCGTAACCCGGCAGCAATTCCGCGATGGCCGGCGTATCGGGTGTCTGCGGCAAGCGCTCTTGCATGCTGGTGGCAATCAGGCGAACGGTACCGGCGTTGGCCTGCGCCAACCCGGTCGGCGCACTGTCCATCATGAACTGCACATGCCCGCCGATCAAATCCGCCATGGCGGGTGCGCTTCCTTTGTAGGGAATATGGCGCACCTTGAATTTACCCATATGATTCAGCAGTGCGCCGCCGAGGTGGGGCGCGCTGCCTATGCCAGCCGAACCATAATCGGTTTTTTCGGCGTTCGCTTTAATGTACGCCATGAACTCTTTCAGATTCTGTACCGGCAGGTCTTTATTGACGACCAGCACGAGCGGCGCCTTCGCAGCCAGGCCCACTGACGAGAAGTCTTTCACGGGATCAAAGTTGAGCTTCTTATGCAGGCTTGGGCTCACGGCATGCGCCACGGTCGACATCAGCACCGTGTAGCCATCGTTCGGCGCCTGGGCGACATAATCCGTCCCGATAACCGTACCCGCACCCGCCTTGTTCTCGACGATGAATGTCCCGCCGATCTTTTGGCCCCATACATCGGCCAGTACACGCGCGAATGTGTCAGTCGGGCCGCCCGCCGCATACGGAACGACAAGCTTGATCGGCTTGTCGGGATAAGCCGCCGCCACCGGCAGTGCAAACGAAGCCAGCGCAATCGCCGGCAAGAATTTCTTGATGAAGCCTTTCATGTTCCCCTCGTATTGGTATGGTGTTGTCGAATCTATGCTGGTGCGCTGACCCGTAGACGTTCGCCACCAATATATCGATGCACTGCAAGCTCAGTCCAGTTGAAATATCCTGCTACCCGTTAGATAAATTCGAATACCATATGCCTTTACCCTGGTTTTCCCAGAGGAGGAACAGAAGGCTGACATGCGATACGAACTAACCGATATTCGCGTATTCATGGCGATCGCGGACGCCGGCAGCTTGACGACGGGCGCCGTATCGATGCATATGGCCGCCCCGTCCGCTAGTTATAGATTAAAAAATCTCGAACATTCCCTGGGTGTCTCGCTGTTCGAGAGAACAGCAAGAGGCATGTCGCTGACGTCAGCCGGTGAGGCCGTTTACCGCTACGGCGAAGCCATGCTTGCCCAGGCAGACGGGCTGCAAACAGAGATGGCAAAGTACCATTCCGACGTCACGGGGCATATAAAGATCTTCGCCAACAGCAGCACGCTGAACGCCCTACCCATCCCGCTGAGCCGCTTTCTGGCAAAGTTCCCAACCATCAACATCGAACTCGAAGAGCACTTGAGCGAAGTCAGCGTACGCGCCGTGCACGAGGGGATCGCCGATATCGGACTGGTCGCGAGCGTCACTCACTTGAGTCGCCTTGAAGCGTTCCAGTACGCGCAGGATGAACTCGTGTTGGTGACAGCGCTCGATCACCCCCTCGCGCACCGGAAACGTGTCTCAATCGATAAGGCCCTTGATTACGAAATGGTGTCCGTGGGCAAACAAAGCAGCAACTTCCTGTATCTTCAACAGGTTGCAGGAAACCTGAGCAAGCGGTTGAAGGTAAGGGTTCACATGCCCAGCTTCGAAGCCGCGTTGCGGTGCGTACAACAAGGGGCGGGGATCTGCATGGTCCCGCTTTCTCTCGCCCAGAGTTGGGCAGACCGCGGTCTGGTCGGCATTGTGCGGTTGGTCGAGCCCTGGGCAAAACGCAACCAGATGGTTGTGGTCAGATCCATGGCCGCGCTGCCCGAGCACGCGCGCGCGTTCGTCAGGACACTGATGGAGGAGCGGGCCGGCCAATAACGTTCGCCCAAGGGTTCACCTCGCGGAACCGCCCACTGCCAACGCCTCGGCACAACAGGTATCGGTGCGCGCTAGCGATATCCAACACCCATCACATAATCGCGCAACAGGCCTTCTTCGTGCTGCGCCTCCTTCAGCAGTTCCTGCAATGCATCATTGGCATACAGCACGCCCAGCGGCCGCGCATGCGCATCGGTGATCGGCATCTGCTTCAGGGTGTTGTCTTTCATCACATTCCATACCGCACGCAGGTCTTCCTCAGGCATGCAATGGATGACAGCACGCGTCATGATGTCTGCCACGCCCTCGGTGCAGCCGCATCCGGTGCAATGGCTGATCTGTCGGACAATATCCGCCTTGGTCAACACGCCAGACATGGTCCCCTCTCGGCTGCAGGCCACGACGAGGTGGATATCCGGCAGGCTGAGCAGCTTGGCCGCCTCGATGACAGGCGCCGCCGCATCGAGTGTTGCCAGCCTTCTACGCGCGATCGGCAAAATGGCACTTACCAGCATGATTGCTCCTGTTGGCGTCAGCCGGGCAAAACGCCCGATTGGGTGTTGGCCGGCGGCATGGTGGTTTTTGCTTGATTCGATCACCATAACACCCGCGACCTTTTTGGGCCGGCGGCCACCCTTATAGCGATGGGGGTACTGCACGGCTTCGCATGTCGTCCATTGCGCAGACTGGTTGGGCAGAGCAAAAATGAAGCGCTTCAAGAGGCGGTATGATGGCGACTGACGCGCCGCCTGTAACGAGCCACACCATGAACCCACCCAAGCCCAAGCAAAAGCCCCGCGAGCGCCGCCCCACCTTGGCCGATGTCGCCCGGTTGGCCGGCGTATCGCTGGGCAGCGCGTCGCATGCGCTGTCGATGCCGCAGCAGGTCAAGCCCGCCACCCGCGAAAAAGTCGAACGCGCCGTGATGCAGCTGGGCTATATCCGCGACGGCGCCGCACGCGCGCTGGCGTCCCGGCGCACGCATACCATTGCCGCGATCTACCCCACGCTGAACAACCCCATCTTCGCGCACTCGACGCAATCGATGCAGCAGACATTGTGGAGTTTGGGCTATCAGTTGCTCATCGCCAGCCACGAATACCAGACTGACGACGAGCCGGCCGTCATCCGCGCCACTGTGGAGCGCGGTGTAGATGGCCTGATTATTGTGGGTACAGACCATAGCGAAGAGGTGTACACACTGTTGCGCCAGCACAACCTGCCCTATGTGCTTACGTGGTCGACCGACGAATCGCACTACCCGCACTGCGTCGGCATCTCCAACTTCCAGGCCATGTACGACCTTACCCAGGTCGTGCTGGAACACGGGCACCGCCACATCGCCGTCTGCGGCGGATACTCCGCCCACAACGAGCGAGCGCGCGGCCGCCGCAATGGCGTCGTGGCCGCCATGGCGGAACACGGCCTGGCCATGCCCGACGCATGGATACTGGAAACACCGCTCACCTACCAAGCCGGCCGCGACGCCTTCCGCCAACTCTGGTCGCAAGCGCAGCGGCCCACTGCCATCCTGTTCGGCACCGACCTTCAAGCCATCGGCGCCTTGTATGAAGCCCGCCGCATGGGCGTGCACGTACCAAAAGAGGTATCGATACTGGGCTTCGACAGCATTGAGGAAGGCGAATTCATGCAGCCAGCCTTGTCGACCATACGCCTGCCCGCCCGCGAAATCGGCGAACAAGCCGCCCACCGCATGGTCGCCTTGATCGAAGGGCGCGAGCCAGCGCCCGCCCAGCCGCTGGCGCACCGGGTATTGCTGCGCGAGAGCTTGGGGCGGGTGAGGTAACGGGTATTGGTCGGCGCTGGCGGCGGGCCTGGCGAAACATCACCCTCTACCGCGCAGCCCGAATATGCCGCGCGGCCCCGCCGTGATATCTCATCTCATACACGCGAGGCCAACAACGCCTCGATTTCAACAGCGATTTCCAGCAATTTCTGATCGTTGTTCGGCGCGCCCATCAGTTGATAACCGATGGGCAGCCCGTCCACAGGCAATGGCAAGGATATCGCGCACAACCCGAGATAATTGGCTGGCTGCGTATTCTGTGTCATGCCCAAGGCCAGACGCATACCTTTTTCAGGCTCCTCAAGCTCGGTGAGCAACGGCGGAAAATCCGTAGCCGTGGGGCTAACCCAGGCGTCGAATCCGACAAACCGATCAACTACGGCTTCCCTGCTTCTGGTTCTCCTGTCTTCCAGCGCAAGAAACTCATATGCCTTCGCCTCGAGCCCCGACTCCACGCGTTTTGCAATCACCGGATCCATCAAATGCTTCTGTGCAAGAAAGTTCTCTTTGCCCAGCACCGATAGCAACGATGCCGGCATCGAAACGGGAAAATATCCCGCACGTTCCGGCGCTTCGGGTACAACCACGTCCTCCAGCATGCAACCCTTGTCTTGCAGTTGCTGATTGGCGTTCTGGAACGCATCACTGATTTGCGGGTTAACATTCTCGCCAAAATGATTCTTGGGCACCCCGAGGCACAGGCGATTCAGCCGGACTCCTAACGGGCGAGGCTGGTAAGCGCATCCGCGCAGAATCGAGGTAACAGTATTGAACGCCAATAGCGCATCCTTTGCCGACCGTGTCAGCAGCCCGATCGTATCGACCCGGGGATCCAGCGGGAATGCACCGTCCACAGGCCAAAAACCAGCGGTTGTTTTCAAGCCGAACACACCGTTGAACGCTGCAGGGACCCGTACGGAACCGCCTGAATCCGACCCTATGGCAAGTGCGCACAACCCTGCGGCCATAGCGACTGCAGACCCAGAACTCGAACCGCCTGGCGCGCGATGATTTTCCAGATCAGATGCGTTCCATGGCGTGCCCCGCGGTGACGAGTGGCCGGTGATGCCCAGGCATAGCTCCACCGCTTTGGTCTGCCCCAGAAACACACAGCCCGCTCTGCGAAGGGCTTGAATAAACGTCGCTTCTTTAGATCCGAGGATATCGGGAAGCTTCATATTGGAGCCGACTTTAGGCGCCGGCATCCCTGCAATACGAAACACATCTTTAATGGCGATGGGAACGCCCATCAACGGCCCCAGGTCAGTGCCTGACCGGATCAATATATCCATCGCCCTGGCGGTGGACAGCGCACTATCGTGTGCAACCGATTCAAACGCGCCCAGCTTTGCGTCCAGTTTCTGGATACGCTCAAGATAGGTTTTGGTGACTGCTTCCGAGCTCACCTTCCCCGCACGGAAGTCTGCTGCAAAGCCCTCCAAACCACGCTCGCTGAATGGATCCAACGGCAAATCGTTCATTACTTCCGTCTCCGTAATTAAATTAAACAGAATGACTAGGGATTTATAGACCTAGGTATGCTTTCCGAATCATGGGGTGGCCTTGCAACATTTCAGACGGCCCTTCCAGAACGAGCTTCCCATTTTCGAGAACATACGTGCGATGGCTGAACTGAAGCACCTGCTTGATATTCTGCTCCACCAATAGAACAGGAAAACCCAGATCTGCGATCTGGCGAATGGCGTGCATGACCTGCTTTACATATAAAGGAGAGAGGCCAAGGCTTGGTTCGTCCATGATCAGCAAGTCTGGCTCAAGCATCAAGGCACGCCCAATGGCGACCATCTGCTGCTGCCCGCCCGACAGCGCCCCCGCTTCAGTATTGGCGAACTTCTGGATATCCGGGAACAACGAAAACACCTTGTCGAGGTTTCTTTTTCTGTTCTCCCGCAATCGAGGGAGGTAGCCGCCAAGCAGGATATTGTCCCTGACCGAAAGATTGGGAAATAGCTGGCGGCCCATTGGCACGTGCGCGAGGCCTCTTTCCGCCATCTGGTGGGGCTCAAGCCTGGAGATCTCTTCACCCTTGAACAATATGCGCCCTTTCCAGGGCCGGATCATCCCGGAAACAGCGCGCAACATGGTAGATTTACCACTGCCGTTACCGCCCACCAAACCGACAAGCTCGTTCTTCCGGACCTCCAGAGAAACACCGAAGACGACCTGCAGGGTACCGTATCCGAGATCAACACCTTCGATCTTCAATACCACTTCATTATCATTGTTCATATGAGTCAGTCCGTCCCCAGATAAGCCTCGACAACTCTTTCATCGTTAATAACATCAGTGGCTGTCCCTTCCGCGATCTTGTTGCCACTTGCGAGGACAATGACATGGTCAGCAAGTTGAATGATTGCCTCCATGATGTGCTCGACCATTACGATTGAGATACCCGTCCCCGTGAGCGTGCGGAGAAACTGAATCATCTCCTTCAGCGCCGGCGGGTTTAGCCCTGCCATGATTTCGTCCAGAAACAAGACCCGGGGTTCGAGGGCTAACGCTTTGGCCAGCTCCAGTCGCCGTAATCTCGCCAAATTCAGGTCGGACGACAACTGATTCGCCCTGTCCAGCAAACCAACCTTTTCCAGTGAAGACAATGCCACCCGTTCTGCGTCTTGGCGCTTGGGGTTCTTCAAAAAAGCAGCCACCAGAACGTTTTCCAGAACAGTCAGGTCTTCATAGGGCCGCTCCGTTTGAAAAGTCCTCCCCATACCGTTTCTGGTTCGTACGTACGCCGGTAGTCGCGTGACATCTTGATCAAGAAACGTGATCGTGCCCGAGCTGATAGGCGCGAACCCAGTTATGGCGTTAAACAATGTCGACTTTCCAGCACCATTAGGGCCAATCAAACCGAGTATGCGCCCTTGATCCAGCGAAAGAGATACATTATTCACGGCGACCAACCCGCCATACTGAACTTTTATACTGTCAGCCTTAAGCACGGTTGGCATACTTTCTCCTGATTAGCTTATGTGCATACTCCCCGACAATGCCGCGTGGCAGCGCAAGGATAACTACCAATATCAGCACTCCATAAACCAGCATATTCGCTTGCGCAAACACAGTTCTGAAAACTTCACCAGATATCACCAGTATGGCGGCCCCTACCGCCGGCCCCCAGATGGTTCCGCGCCCACCAATAATCACTGTCAATGCAATTTGAATAGAAAACAGTAGATTGAATATGATATGAGGCTCTATGAACGAGAGAAATATCCCATAGACCCCACCGCCCAACGCCGTCAACATCCCCGACAAAACAAAGGCTTTCAGCTTCACTGCGCTGGGATTTATCCCAGCCGCCATGGCGGCCTCTTCATTATCTCTCACTGCTTTTAACTGATAGCCAAATCTTCGCGTTGATATAAATATCGTGATGGCTATCGTGATCGCTGCATAAATCAAAGCCAGGTAATACTGGGTAGTCTTGTCAAACAAATCAATCCCATACGGTTCGGGTAAGGTATCGATAAAAACACCCGACGCACCGCCAGTGAGCCATCCTTCATTGATGGCAGCAAGCCTGAGGATTTCTGCAATCGCTATTGTGGACAGACTAAAATAAGGGCCGCGCAAACCGAATGTCAGTTTCCCCCATATGTAGGCCATAACCGCCGAGGCAGCTAGGGCGATCAAGATCGACCACCAAGGCGCCAAACCAAATTGCGAAGCCCCGATCGCGACGATGTATGCCCCCAATCCTACGAAACTGGCGTGGCCGAGGCTAAGCTGACCTGCCCAACCGCCCAACAGATTCCAGGAAGCAGCCCAACCCGTGAAAAGCAGCACCGAAATCCCAACGGTAATGTACGCTGACGATGTGATCGGATATAGGGCGGCAAGGACAACCAGCCCAGCAAGAAACAGTATATTTTTGTTCATACTCTCTTCACCGATTTACCAAACAGGCCTTCCGGCTTGATCAACAGCACGATAATAAATACCAAAAGCCCATATGCATCTCGGTAAGCGGAATCCAGGTAGGATGCGCCTATAACCTCAACAACGCCCAGAAGCAGGCCTCCAATAATTGCCGCCCCAATATTCCCCAGACCTCCCAGTACGGTTACGACAAAGGCCTTCAGGGTGAATAATGCTCCGGTCGTGACAGGTGATGCGAACAGCAGCGGGATCAGAGAAACCCCTGCGGTAACAGCCAACGACATTCCAAGTCCGAAAACGATGGCCTGAATTCTTTTAGTATCAATCCCAACGAGCTCTGCACCTAGACGATTTTCAGCCGTCGCTTTGATGGCTCTCCCCACTTCCGTTCTGTTCAATAGAAGGTACAGTGCCAGAATAACGGCAAGCGTGGCCAAACCAGCGAACAGAAGCACGACGGAGACCCTGACTTCACCCACTGACAGTGTGCTGGATGCATAAGCGACATTCACCGACTTAGGCTCGCCACCAAAGACGAGCAACAAGAAATTTCCGATCACCAAGGAAATCCCCAGTGTTGCCAGCATCATCGTTTCGGGTTTTGCATCGATTACCCGTGCCAATACAACTCTTTGTATAAGCGCGCCAACCAGGAATCCAAGAGGAATTGCAAAAACCAAGCTGAGATACGGATCCCAACCGAATACTCCGTTAAACACCACGGCAAAGTACATGCCAAGCACCACAAAATCGCCGTGGGCAAAATTAATGGTTCGCATGACACCGAAAACCAATGTGAGCCCCACGCCGATCAACGCGTAGACAGCCCCGATCAGAAGCCCGTTCGAGAGATTCTGAAAAAAAGAAACATAATCGATCATGAAAGTCCTTTGGCTGTTCTGAATGAGCCGGACAAATGAGTGCGACGAAAAGCCAGCCAGTAGATCTGATGCCGCATGCCAGCGCAAGCCAGCATGCGGAGCTTAGTTTTTATTTTTACTGGCTGGAAAACCTTGCCTTTTGAGATGCAAGGTTTTCAGGATAAACGGTGACGTGCTTGCCATCCTGGATCTGAATGATCACGCTCTTGATGGGATTTTGTCCCTTGAAGCCGTCATAGTTTTCGAACTTGACATCGGTGACCGGGGTCTTCAGGTTGGTGCTTGCGAGCGCGTCTCGAACCTTCTGGCGATCTTCGGATTTTGCCCTACGCAGTGCATCCGCGGCGACGGTTAAAGCCAGGTATCCTTCAGCCTCATAGAAAGACGGCTCCTCTTTCGCCTTTTCTTTCAAACGCTTATACAACGCAGGTGTGCCTTCGTACTTGACGTCGGGGCTCCAGCTTACCGCGGAAACGATATTCTCCGATTGCTTGCCGACTTGCTCGATAAAGCTGATCATTGACGAGGCCGTATCGATCGCCACTACTTTTGCATCAAGGCCTACTTCCTTGATCTGTCGGGCGATGGCAATGCCATCATCGGCGTAAGAACTCGTCAGCAAAATATCGGGGCTCTCGGCGCGAAACTTGTTCAGGATGGGCCTGAAATCCGTGGTCCCTTGATCGTATGCTTGCTTGCCAACTACTTTGTAGCCACGTTTCTCTGCCTGGCGGATACCCTCTTCGCTGACGGATGTAGGCCATGCGCCGTTACCATACATAACGGCAATCTTCTTCAGATCGGGATTGTTTTTACGCAGGTTATCGAAATAATCAAAATAAACGTTCGCAACGATCGTAGAGTTGTGCTTGGCACGAAACACCCAATCCGAGCCAGGCTTTGTGATTGAATCATCGGCACTACCCAGCACAATCAACGGGATTTTCTGACGTGTAGACAGCTTCGATACCGGGCCAGTAATGCCGGATGCATACGAGCCAATGATCAGCGGCACATTTTGCTTATTCAGCGATTCTACTGCCGCCAATGCGCTTTGTGCTTCGGATCGATCATCCTGCACGATTAATTCAAGCTTCTTTCCATTGATACCACCGTTTGCGTTGATTTCCTCCAACGCTACCTGCATGCCTGTATTGTATCGCTGGCCAAACGCAGCAAAATTGCCTGAAAGGCTATTAATGACACCTATTTTTACCTGCGCAGCCGCTGGCATGGAAAATGCCGTTGCACATATTGCAACCAATACACCTGCTTTCAGAAACTTCTTTTGAATACTCACTTTTGTCCCCATTATCTATAAAAAACAATCTTTGGCATGATGCCATTGAGTTGGCTGATTATTTATTTCCCTAGCCCCCTTCAAAAACTGGTTAATTATTCATGTAATGGATAGCTTTTGCGCTTGTAGTATATCTATAATTTCGTTCCATTCGTCGGTCATAATAAGGAACTAATTCCGTATGACGGAACAAAATTCGGTATTCTCCCCATCCAACGTCGTCGCGCTGGCCCGTGGGCTGGAGATCCTCAGATGCTTTTCGGCACGCGAACCCAGTCTGTCAAACAGTGAGCTGGCGATGCACACCGGGTTGCCAAAGTCAACAGTCTCTCGCCTGACGAAAACGCTGGTGGAGTTAGGCTACCTGAGACATGACGCCAAGAACAGGCAGTACTTCGTAGGACCGTCAGTTTTGGCCTTGGGGTACTCGGCATTGGCAAACCTGCGCGTGGCTGATATCGCTCGACCCCATATGCAGGCGCTTGCGGATGCGACCGGCGCCCTTATTTCGCTTGCCACGCGAGATCGCCTTTCGATGCTTTATCTCGAAGCCTGCTCGAGCGACACCACGATGACATTAAAGATGCGGCGTGGCGTGCGGATGCCCATCGTCACCACCTCGATAGGCAGGGCATTTCTTGCAGCCTTGCCTGATAAAGAGCGCGAATATCTACTTTCGGCGCTACGGCAGAAGAGCGACCCGGAGGCCGATGCGCGGGACCAGGCAGCGTTAAAACGAGAATTCCTGCGATTCGAAACGGAAGGCCATTGCCTTTCCCTTGGCGAATGGAATTCGGACGTCAAT
Organism: Paracandidimonas lactea; assembly: GCF_021653995.1. NCBI lineage: Bacteria > Pseudomonadati > Pseudomonadota > Betaproteobacteria > Burkholderiales > Alcaligenaceae > Paracandidimonas > Paracandidimonas lactea. Next base: position 205,879 of record NZ_JAJJOZ010000002.1, on the reverse strand, counting down.
GCAGCGGCAACACCCATCTACTGGAAAGGCGGAACTGACCTGATCGTTATATCGATCAGCGGGCCGTCATTCATCATTACCCAACGTTTTCTACAAGACGAACTGGTCCCACGCCTCATGGATCTTGCAACGCATATCACCCGACAGTTGAGCTAGGCGGTTGTTTCATTGCGGCGGATCGGCCCAACGCCTTAGCCAAACACAAGGCGCGTCATATTCAGCCGCTCCGGCCTGGCCAGGTTCTTGATCTGTCTTTCGGGGTAAAAATCGCCGAGGATCTGCCGCACCAATGAATATGAGCGCTGATCATGGCCCGCCTCTACGGGCGTTTGGGCAGTATAGACCCGACGCGTGTGTATGTTCGCTCATGCGCCGCAATTCGAGTGCAAGAAGCACGGAATAGCCTTCATTCATGTGATAGCAGCGCTCTTGAAACGACAGCGCACGGGTAATGCGCAGGGCGACGCTTTTTCTGGATATTTACTGCGCCGCACTTTTCTTGCTGAGCGTAAAACTGCTGACAGCCACGCCAAGGTCAAATCCTTTGCCTTTCCCCGTTAGTACGAGCGACACCTTTCCTTTTGACAAGGCTTGCGCTGATCCGGCCTTCTTCGCACCAATATTGGCGCTAACGCCGTAATAGCTACCCAGCGTGTCATCAATCGTTGCGACATGGGTGAACTTTCCGTGCCTTTGTTCGATTTTCCATTTCCCCGCCGTGAGCCCGATTCCCCCTAACGGTTTAGAATGTTTGTACTATGCGCCGACTGGGCCGTCAGAGCTGGAATTGGGGTTGGACATAACCTTGCAGCGACAGAACTAAACTGCTCGCACGCAGTCTTCGCGCTACTATGAACACTTCGACATTTACATCCTCTCTGGAGCGCGTTTCCATGAAATTATGGCTGGCTTCTGCTGCGTTGATGGCCGCATCATCCTTCTCGTATGCGTCGGGCACCGCCATCACCGTATACCAAGACCCTAACTGCGGCTGTTGTCACGGCTGGGTCGAGCATATGCGTGACGCTGGTTTTAACGTCACCGCAATCAAGACTGCGGACATGGCTTCGGTGAAGCAGAAACTCGGCGTGCCATCGCAGCTTGGTTCGTGCCATACCGGTGTGGTTCAGGCTACCGGCCAAATCATAGAAGGGCATGTACCGGCCAGTGTTGTCAACAAGCTGCTGGCCGACTCATCGGTGAAAGGGGTGGCGGCGCCTGGCATGCCCCTGAATGCACCAGGCATGGGCCAACTAGACGGTAATCTGGTTACGGTCGACTTCACAGGCAAGCCATTTTCCAGGGACTAAGCCTGCCCCGAGAGGCGCAGATGAAACGCGGCGCCTCAACTACTTTTACTGTTCGTTTTCAGCAACTGCCAGTGGCGCTTTCCTGCGCTGCTTCAGCCGATACTCTTCAAGGAACTTGGCGATGCGGCCAATGGCTTCGCGCAAATCAGGCCCGTGCGGCAAAAACACGATGCGGAAGTGATCGGGACGGTGCCAATTGAACCCTGTGCCCTGCACCAGCATTACGCGCGTCGCTTCAAGCAGTTGCAGAAAGAACTGGCGGTCGTCTTCGATAGGATAGACATCAGGGTCGAGCCGGGGAAACATATAGAGCGCGGCCTGGGGCTTGACGCAGGTGACGCCCGGAATGGCGGTGATCAAGTCGTAGGCCAAATCACGCTGCTCCCGCAGGCGGCCACCCTCGCGCACGAGGTCGTTGATGCTTTGGTAGCCACCCAGCGCGGTCTGGATCGCCCACTGCCCAGGCACATTCGCGCACAACTTCATGTTGGCCAGCATGTTCAGGCCTTCGATATAGTCGCGGGCGACGCGCTTGTCGCCTGAGACCACCATCCAGCCCGCCCGGTAGCCGCAGGCACGGTAGCTCTTGGACAGCGAGTTGAAGGTAAGCGTGAGCACATCGGTGGACAGGCTGGCCATTGCCGTGTGCTGAACGCCGTCGTACAGCACTTTGTCGTAGACCTCATCCGCCAGAATGACCAGCCCGTGCTCACGTGCAATCGCGATGATTTCTTGAAGCACATGATCGGGATAGAGCACGCCGGTGGGGTTGTTGGGGTTGATGACCACGATGCCTTTCGTGCGCGGCGTGATCTTCGCGCGGATATCGTCCAGGTCAGGGATCCAGCCGTTGGCTTCGTCGCAAAGGTAGTGCACGGGCGTGCCGCCCGACAAGCTTGCAACCGCCGTCCACAGGGGGTAGTCGGGCGCCGGCAGCAGCAGCTCATCGCCGTCGTCGAGCAGTGCGTTGGTCGCCATCGCGATCAAATCCGATGCACCATTGCCCAAATAGATGTCTTCGAGCGTAACGCCCTGGATGCCCTGCGCCTGTGTGTAATGCATGACTGCCTTGCGTGCCGCAAAGATGCCCTTGCTGTCCGAATAGCCTGCCGAGTTGGGCAGATTGCGGATCATGTCCTGCTGGATCTCTTCCGGCGCATCGAAACCGAACACGGCAAGGTTGCCGATGTTCAGCTTGATAAGCTGCTGGCCCTCATCTTCCATCTGTTTGGCGCGATCCATGATGGGACCCCGGATGTCATAGAGAACGTGAGCCAGCTTGCCCGACTTGTTTATGGCTTTCATGAATGGTGTGCGGTGGAATAAGGCGACATACGATAGCGTAAGTTAGGACGAAGGCACACGGCAAGAGCTCTTCCTGTAACTCCCGATGAGCAGCCTCATGCCGCCCTCTAGCGCTAGCGGTTAAGAAAACAAATATTAGCCGAAACGAAAACGGCGTGTGGCCTCGCATATTACATGTGGAGCGCGCCCCACCGTATTGGCGAAATACCAGATCGAGCAGGTGCGGGGGGAAACACAATGATAAACGCCAGTATCAGACGCAAAGTCATTATGCCCAGATTTACTTTTGTATTTGCCACCATACGGCGCCCACTTCGCCGCCCACGGCCCGGCACCATACAAACGCTAATTGACGCGGCAAACCCTACGGGTTACACACAAAAACGCCTCACTCCAGTTTGCATCGGATTGCTCGAATAACTCGTAGAAGAATTGTTGCGCAACACAACGCAACATCAACCGCAGCGCTCCAGGAGACAGTATGAAGACCTCAGTAAAGCAGTTCGCCTTTATGTTGTGTTTTTCGCTGGCGGCCTTACAGCCCTCGATGGCAGAGAACATCTCCATTGCGACCGGCGGCACCGGCGGCGTCTACTATCCGATCGGCGGTGGCATTGCCTCGGTATTGTCCAAGAAAGTCCCCGGCATGCAAGCCACAGCCGAAGTCACCGGCGGCTCGGTCGATAATCTCAAGCTGATCGACGGCGACACCTCGTACATCGGGCTGGCCATGGCCGATGCGAGCCAGGACGCCTACAAAGGAGAAAACAAATTCAAAGGTCATAAAGTGCCGCTGCGCACACTGATGATCCTGTATCCCAACCGCATGCATGTGGTCACGGTCGACGGGCGCGATATCAATACCATGGCAGACCTGAAAGGCAAGCATATCTCTACCGGTTCGCCAGGCAGTGCGACCGAAGTGATGGCCTTTCGCGTGCTGGAGGCCGCAGGCCTGGACAAAGACAAGGACGTCAAACGTGAACGGCTCAGCGTGGCCGAGTCGGTCAATGGCGTAAAAGATAACAAGATCGATGCCTTCTTCTGGGTGGGCGGCCTGCCCACAGCCGCCGTCACCGACCTGGCCAACACACCGGGAACCAAGATCAAAATGCTGGACCACGCCGACCTGGTTCCTGCCATGAACAAGAAATACGGAAATCTTTATGTCGCCGACACCATACCCAAATCCACTTATCGTGGCATGGACGCTGACAACAAGCAGGCCACGGTCATGAACATACTGGTCGCCAGCGAGAAAATGAGCGACCAGACCGCCTACAACATCGTTAAAACAATCTTCGAAAGCCGCGACGACTTGATTGCCGTTCACAAGGATACGGCAGAGTTCAAGCTCGAAAACCAGAAGACATCCGCAACGCCCGTTCCATTCCATCCTGGCGCCATCAAGTATTTCACCGAACGCGGCGTCAAACTCGACTAAACGCCCTGCCCACGGCCCCAACCCGCGCACGGTTGGGGTTTTCTTTTGGCTGATTTAACGAGGCCCCCAAGCATGAGCGAACGGATCGAATCGGATGCGGACACCATAATCAGCGAAGAAGCCTTGCACAAGGCGGAACAGTACATCGAAGAGGAAGAAGGCGCGGCGAACCGCATCGGCGGATGGCTGGGTGTATCCCTTTCGGCCGCCGCCGTCATCATGTCGCTGTTTCATATGTATGCGGCCTACGCCATCGTGCCCACCCAGACGCTGCGCCCGGTGCATGTTGGCTTCGTGCTGTTCTTGTCTTTTTTATTGTTCCCCGTCAGCAAGCGCTTCCGCCACCGCATCATGTGGTGGGACTGGCTGGTGGCGCTCATGGCCATTGCCATCGTCGTGTACCTGATCGCAGGTGGCGATGAGTTTACCGATCGCAATACGCTGCCCAATGCCTGGGACATCTTTTTCGGCACAGCGCTGATCCTGCTTGTGCTTGAAGCCATGCGCCGCACGATAGGCTGGATACTTCCCGCCATATCGATCTGCTTCCTCTTGTATGCATTCCTGGGGGCCTATCTGCCACAACCCTGGACCCACAAGGGCTACGACATCGGGCGCGTCGTCGGCTTCATGTACATGACGCTCGAGGGCATTTACGGCGTGGCCGTCGACGTCTCCTCATCGCTGATCATTCTGTTCACGCTCTTCGGCGCTTTTCTGCAGTTTTCGGGCGCGGGCAAGTTCTATATCGATTTTTCGTTTTCTGCCATGGGCGGCAAGCCCGCAGGCGCCGGGCGCACTGTCGTGCTGGCCTCTTTCCTGCTGGGCGGCCCATCTGGCTCGGGCGTCGCCACCACAGTTACCCTGGGCACCGTGGCCTGGCCCATGCTGGCCAAGGTCGGCTACGAACGCAACGCGGCGGGCGGACTGCTGGCGGCCGGCGGGTTGGGCGCCATCATTTCGCCCCCCGTCATGGGAGCCGCTGCCTTCATCATCGCCGAGTTCCTGAAGATCTCGTATCTTGATGTGCTGCTCATGGCGGTCATCCCGACCCTGCTGTTCTACCTTGCACTCTTTCTGATGGTGCAAATCGATGTCGGCAAGTACGGCATGGGCACCATTGTCTTCAAGAAAGCCGATACCGTCTGGAACCTGACTCGGCGCTACTGGTTTCATTTCCTGTCGCTTATCTCCATCGTCGGCTTCATGATGTGGGGCTTTTCGCCGGTGATGTCGGTGTTCTGGGCCACCATCGTTTCAGGCGTGACCAGTTTTCTGCGATCGGATACCGCCATGATTTCGTATGACTTCTTCCGAGGCAAGGGAAGCATGTCAGAAACCTTCTTCCAATCGCCGCTAATCCAGGCGCTGCGAGCGGGATCGGTCGGCATGTTGAGCGTGGGCGCCACCTGCGCCGGTGCAGGCATCATCGTGGGCGTTGTAACACTGACCGGGCTGGGTCTGAAATTCAGCGGCATCGTCATCGACTACGCCGGCGGCTCGCTGCTATTGACAGCCATCTATACCGCGTTGGTGGTTTGGATCATCGGCTTGGCCGTGCCGGTCACCGCGTCGTACATCATTTGCGCTGTTATCACCGCTCCCGCGCTCATCAAACTGGGCGTGCCGGATTTTGCGGCCCACATGTTCATTTTTTATTACGCCGTGCTGTCGGAGGTGTCGCCCCCCACCGCCTTATCGCCCTTTGCAGCCTCAGCCATCACCGGCGGCGATCCCTACAAGACCACCATGCAATGCTGGAAATACACCATCCCCGCCTTCCTGGTGCCCTTCATCTTTGTGCTCGACCCCAGCGGACAAAGCCTGTTGCTGATGGGGTCCACCAAGGCACTGGCGGCAGCGAACTGGCTGGAAATCCTGCAGGTAACTGCAACAGCGGCAGTTGGCATCTTCGCGCTGGCGGTGGGGTTTCAGGGCTGGCTGCTGCAGCGCAGCACCAAGCTGGAGCGTCTGCTGATGATCGTGGCTGGATTTGCGCTGGTCTATCCGGGGTCTATCGCGAATGCGACGGGTTTTGCGCTGATCCTGATTGGCTTGGTATTGCATTGGCGGCGGCGCTCGGCTGCAGCGCCTGCGTAAGCTATGCACCTCCTCACTCCACCGTCACACTCTTCGCCAGATTCCGCGGCTTGTCCACATCCGTACCTCGCGCGCATGCCGTGTGATAGGCCAGCAACTGCAACGGAATCGTGTGCAGGATCGGCGACAGCTTGCCGTAGTGCTCCGGCATGCGGATCACGTGCATGCCTTCGCTGCTGTTGATGCGCGTGTCGGCGTCGGCGAAGACGTAGAGCTCGCCGCCGCGGGCGCGCACTTCCTGCATGTTGGACTTGAGCTTTTCCAGCAGCTCGTCGCGCGGGGCGATGGTAACGACGGGCATGGCTTCGGTTACCAGGGCCAGCGGGCCGTGCTTGAGTTCGCCGGCCGGGTAGGCTTCGGCGTGGATGTAGCTGATTTCCTTGAGCTTGAGCGCACCCTCGAGGGCAATGGGGTAGTGCATGCCGCGCCCCAGGAAGAGGGCGTTTTCTTTGCTGGCGAAGCGATCGGCCCAGGCCATGATCTGGGGTTCCAGGGCCAGCACGGCGCTGATGGCGACGGGCAGGTGGCGCAGGGCCTTGAGCATATCGGCTTCGCGTTCGTCATCCAATTGGCCTTTGACTTGGGCCAGGGCCATGGTGAGCAGAAACAGGCCGGTCAGCTGTGTGGTGAATGCCTTGGTTGAGGCCACGCCAATCTCAACGCCGGCGCGGGTAATGTAATTAAGCTTGCACTCGCGCACCATAGCGCTGGTGGCGACGTTACAGATGGTGAGGGTGTGCTGCATACCCAGACCGCGCGCGTGCTTCAACGCCGCCAAGGTGTCAGCGGTTTCGCCCGACTGCGAGATGGTGACGACCAAAGTGCGCGGGTTGGGCACGCTGTCGCGGTAGCGGTATTCGCTGGCGATTTCGACGTTGACAGGCAGCTTGGCGATGGATTCTATCCAATAGCGAGCGGTGAGGCCGGCGTAATAGCTCGTGCCGCAGGCGAGGATAAGTACGTTGTCGATTTCCTGGAATACTTTGTAGGCAGCGTCGCCAAACAACTCGGGCGTGACACTTTCGATGTTTTGCAGTGTGTCGCCAACAGCGCGCGGTTGCTCGAAAATTTCTTTCTGCATGTAGTGCCGGTAGGGGCCGAGCTCGGCCGCACCGGTGTGTGCCTGCACAGTATGCACGGTGCGTTCCACGCGGCGGCCGTCGTGGTCGGTGATCCACACGCGCGCCAGCTGCAGGTCGACGATGTCGCCGTCTTCCAGGTAGATGATCTGGTCGGTGGTGCCGGCCAGGGCCAGGGCGTCGGAAGCCAGGAAGTTTTCGCTTTCGCCCAAGCCCACGACCAGGGGCGAGCCCTGGCGTGCGCCGACGACGCGGTGCGGCTCGTCACGGCAGAAGACAGCAATGGCGTAGGCGCCGGCCAGGCGGCGCACCGCCTGGCGCACCGCTTCGTACAGGTCGCCGCTGTACAGGTGGTCCACCAGGTGGGCGATGACTTCGGTGTCTGTCTGGCTGGTGAACTCGTAGCCGGCGGCCTGCAGCTCTTCGCGCAGTTCGTCGTGGTTTTCGATGATGCCGTTGTGCACCAGCGCGATGCGCGCCTCAGCCTTGCCGTGGCCCGAGAAGTGCGGGTGGGCATTATGCGTGGCGGGTGCGCCGTGGGTGGCCCAGCGGGTATGGGCGATGCCGGTGTAGCCCTGGATGTGATCCTTGGCGACCTGTTCTTGCAACTCGGCAACACGCTCGGTGCTGCGCGCGCGGCTAAGCTTGCCATCTGCATGTACGGCCACGCCGCAGGAGTCATAACCGCGGTATTCGAGGCGCTTGAGGCCTTCGAGCAGGATGGGGGTGATGTCGCGTTGCGCAACGGCGCCAACAATGCCACACATGGAGACAGCTCCGTAAGTAATGAAGGACGGGGCTATTGTGCGGGCAATCATAAGAAATTTGATTTCTTATTTTGCATTAATCTGATATTTTATTTCTGTATCATATAACTACGCAATTTTATTTCATAATAAAGATTGCTTTTAATTATTATGTCAAACAAAGACAATTTCACGATTCTGGATGATCTGGATCGACGCATTCTGGAACAAATGCAAACCGACAGTGGCCTGACGAACCAGGAGCTGGCGCAACGGGTGCACGCCTCGGCGCCCACCTGCCTGCGGCGGGTGCGGCGGCTGGTAGAAGAAGGCGTTATCGAAAAGCAGGTAGTCCTGGTAAACCCGGCACGGATAGGCAGCAGCCTAACGGCCATCATTGAAATCACACTGGATGTGCAGACGGCAGAAGCCTACGACGCCTTCGAGGTTGCGATTGCCCCCGTGCGCGAGGTGCTGCAGTGCTACCGTGTATCACCGGGGCCCGACTTTATCGTGATCGCCCAGGTGGCGGATATGCCCGCCTACCATACGCTCGCGCATGAGGTGTTTACGTCGCAAGCCAATGTGCGTAATGTGCGAAGCTTTTTCTCAATCAACCGCGTGAAGTTCGAGACGCGCGCCATTATCCCCGTATAAGCCGCGCATACAGGTCAAGATACTTGGCCGCCATGGCCGCCGGGTCGTGTTCGCGTCGCACGTAGTCGCGCGCTCGCGCGATGATGTCGGCGCGCAGGCGATCATCATCCAGCACCTGGTTGATTGCCGCCGCCAGGCCAGCGTCATCGCCCACCTCGCACAGCAGCCCGCGCCCGCCATCCAAGGTTTCAGCCAAGCCGCCGGTACGGGTGGCCACCACAGGCACGCCGTATAAAAATGCATCGAGCACACTGGTGCCCAGCGCCTCGTGGCGTGAACACAGCACGAATACATCCATGAGTGGGTATAGATCTTCGGCCTGGGGCTGAAAGCCAGCAAAAATATAGCTGCCTTGCAGACCAAGCTCGTGATGCAAGGCACGCGCCTGCGCCTCGGCATCGCCACCCGCCCCCAGGTGCAGGAATACGAAATCGTCGCGTTGCTGGCGCAGGCGGTGCACAGCGCGCAGCAAGGTGCAGGGGTCTTTTTCGCGGGTGAGTGCAGCGGCGGTGGCCAGCACGCGCCGCCCCTCCAGCGGCAAGGACGCAGCGAAGGCGCGTGCGCGGGCCGGGTCCAACTGACGCACCGGCACGGCACTGGGTATCACGTGTACGTCAAGGCCCAGGCGCCGTGGCTCGGCGGCGGCTGCTTCGCTGATAGCCACCACCGCATCCACGCGCCGCCACTTCCAGGCGGTGCGCGCCTCGCGCCCGGATTTAACGGGAAAAGCGGTGCGGCGCGTAAACACGCATGTGCCCAGCCAGGGCCTGAGCAGGGCTAGCCAGCTCACCATATTGGCGGTTTGTGCATGCAGAATCTGGTACTGCCGCCCGTGGCGCAACAAATACCAGGCCACGCCCGCGACACCCGCAAAGGCATGCACGGTAAAGCCCGCCGCACGAGCCTGGGTGGCCAGCTCGGCCCCTTCGCGGGCGAGCAGCGCCACCTCGTGGCCCGCAGCCTGCATTTCGTGCAGGCACAGCAATGTCTGCCGCTCGCCGCCGCGCCAGCCACGCTCGAAGTTCAGGTGCAGAATCTTCATGACCTTACAGTTCCTGATCAGGAACAGGGCTGAGCATCCTCGCAATATTGATTGCCATCGCCACCAGGGCGCAGATTACTGAAACCAGCACGCCCAACATCAGCCCGTCGGCCTGCCCTACCGTGAAAGCGACACCGACCAGCGCCGTCCCCAGGCTTTGCCCGAATACGCGGGTGGTGGCCTGTATGGCGCCGGCAGCACCGCTGCGATGCCGGGGCGCGCCACCCAGCAGGGCGCGGTTATTGGGCGTTTGGAAAAAGCCGAACCCGACACCGCCAAGCAGCATGGCCACCATGGGCCAAGTAAATGCCACCCCGGGTCCGAACAGCAGCAGCCAACCTACCCCCAGCGCCATACTGCCCGCGCCGATGCCGCAAAGCAACGCGATCGAATAACGCTCGGACAGAGCGGCGGAAACCGGCGCCATAACAGCCACCCCCACTGACCAGGCGCCCAGCAGGATGCCGACTTCGGCGTAGGAATACTGCAGCGTTTTCTGGAAGTAGAACGGCAGGGCGACAAAGGCAGCCATTTGCGCCGCGAACGAAAACGCGGACGCGCCCACGGCATAGGCAATGGGGGTAATGCTGAGCAGGTCGACCGGCATCAATGGAGCCGGCTGGCCCCGCGATCGTCGCACCAGCAGCCAGCCGGCCAGCGTGGCGCCCATCAGGCACAACATACCGGTAGCCGGCGCCGTGACCAGGATATCGAGGCCGGCAATCGACAGCCCGAATACCGGCACGCTAAGCAGGCAGGCCCACCAGTCGAACCGGCCCGCGTTGCGCGGCACATCGGGCAGGTGGCGCGCACCCCATAAAGCGGCAATGCATAAGGGGACGTTGACCAGAAAGATCCAGTGCCATGACGCGGCCGCAAGAATAAAAGCGCCAAGGGTAGGGCCCAGCACCGCCATGACGCCCACCGTCATGGCATTCAGACTTATGCCCTTTGCGAGCCCGCGCAGCGGATAGATATTGCGCACCAGCCCGCCAAACAGACACATGAGCATGGCGGAACTGAGGCCCTGCGCCATGCGCGACAACACAAGCCACGTGAACGAGGCAGCCGTTGCCGAGGTGACGGACGACAGCATGTACAGCACCAGACCCCAGACGAACATGCGGCGAAAGCCGACCCTTTCGGCCACTGCGGACAGTGGCAACAGGCTGGTTACCACGACCAGGCTGTAAGCAATGACGATCCATACGACCAGCGCCGGATCGATGCCGAGCGAACGGCTGATTTCCGGCAGCGCCACATTGACCATGGTGGCATCAAGCACTGTGATGGCAATGGCCAGCAGCAGCATGGCCGCCGCCCAATAGCGCCGGGGCTTGGGCAAGCCGTCGGGCAGGGTGTGCTCTGATAACCGCGCACCCTGCTGGCGCCGGGCAGACGCCTGGCCGCCCTCAGGGGGCGACGATAAGGTCGTATGCGGCTGCGCGCCGGCGCCGCCGCGAGTGACTGTAGAAATAGAAGGCTGTTCGGCGTGGATCTCGGTGTTGATCACTTCAGGCTTTTTTGACCGGGCGACTCCAGCCTTCGATCGTTTTCTGGGAGGCTCTAGATAACGTGAGCTTGCCTGCGGGCGCGTCTTTCGTCAATGTGGTGCCCGCACCGAGTGTTGCGCCGCGACCAACCGTGACGGGCGCGACGAGCTGGGTGTCCGAACCAATGAAGGCGTCGTCTTCAATAACGGTGAGGTATTTATTGGCACCATCGTAATTGCAGGTGATGGTACCCGCGCCAATATTGACGCGCGCGCCCACCCGGGCATCGCCAACGTAGGCAAGGTGGTTGGCTTTGGCGCCCTCGCCCAGCGAGCTCTTTTTGATTTCGACGAAGTTGCCAACATGAGCGCTGTTGCCGATTTCGGCGCCCGGGCGCAGGCGTGCGTAGGGGCCGATCCGCGCATCCGTGCCAATGGTGGCCTCCTGGAGGTGGCTGAACGCATCGATCTGCGTACCCTTGCCCACCACCACGTCGCGCAGTACGCAATGCGGGCCGACACGAGCGCCATCGTGTAATTCGACCTTGCCCTCGAAGACACAGCCAACATCTATATAGACGTCGCGGCCGCAAGTGAGGCTGCCACGCAGGTCGAACCGGGCCGGATCGGCGATGGTGACGCCCTGCTCGAGCAGGCGGCGGGCCTGCTCGGCCTGCCAGCGGCGCTCGAGTTCGGCTTGCTGGATGCGGCTGTTGACGCCCAGTGTTTCCCACGATGCGCCGGGATGCGACGCGTGCACGGGCATGCCATCGCGCACGGACAGCGCGACCACGTCGGTCAAGTAGTATTCGCCCTGCGCGTTGTTGTTGTCGATGCGAGTGAGCCAGTCTTTCAACTGCGCGGTGGGCACCGCCATGATGCCTGTGTTGACCTCGGTGATGCGCTGCTCGTCGGCGCTGGCATCTTTGTGTTCGACAATACGTTCGACTTCGCCGCGCGCGTTGCGCACAATGCGCCCGTATCCTGTGGGGTCGCTTAGTATTTCAGTAAGTACAGCCATGCCGCCTTCGCGCGCTGCAAGCAGCGCCTTGAGCGTGGCGGGCTGCACCAGTGGCACGTCACCGTACAGCACCAGGGTGACGTCGTCAGCCGCGCCCTGGAGCAGGCTGGGCACGGCTTGCTGCACCGCGTGGCCCGTGCCATGCTGCGGACGCTGCAGGGCAAACACCACGCCCTCTCGGCCCTCGAACGCCTGCCGCACCTGCTCGGCGCCATGGCCAACCACCACAATAACGCGGTCGGGGTTCAGTTCGCGGGCATTGTCCAGCACATGGGCGAGCATAGGCTTGCCCGCCAGTGGGTGCAGGACCTTGGGCAGGTCGGATTGCATGCGCTTGCCTAGACCGGCAGCCAGGATAACGATGTTCAGCATTGAGTGATTTGGCCGTGTAGTGGTGTGAGACAGCCTAGATGATACACAGCGTCCGCCGCATCCTGCATGGGCAGGAACCTTTCAAACGCAAGGTTTTGTTTCGGGGCGGCGCACCGCGTAGCGCCGGCCAACCATACGCGGCTCGCACACGCATATCACCCCGCACGCGGTGGAGAACCATGCACAGAGGCCATGGCGACAACGGCCGGGACGGGTGAACCGTTACGCTGGTGCATGAACGGCCAGCCGCTGCTCGGCAACATCCTCCCCAAGATAGCGCCCCGCCGGGAAACAGGGGGAACGCCCCCGGCGCAGGCAGACGATTCGCCGGCCCCGGCGCCCGGCTGGGCTATGCCCCCGTTTTGCGCACCGGACGCCGACGCGCCGTGGCTGCAGGCGCGACGGCATCGCCCGATGCTGTTGCCTTGCTCGCGGTGCGTTTTGTTACGGCCCGCTTGCGTGAGCGTGCCGCTGGCCCCGCTTGCGGGGCTGCCTCTGGCGGCGCACTGCCTGCGGACGCCGTCCTGGCGGCGCCCCCGTTTGGCGTGGATGAACCCTTCATACCAGCGCCACGTTTTTGCGTTGCAGCAGCTGCCTTGCCGGCACTACCCTTCGGCGTTGCCGGTGCCGCCCCACCCGGGCCCGCCTTGGCGGCTTCTGCGCCCTGCAGCGTCGCAGCCGTAGCGGCGGCGAGCTGATCGAATTGGGTGTGCAGCATATCCCACCAGCCTTTGGAGGCGGCCATGGCCTGCTCGGCCAGCGCGGGCGACAGCCCGGCCATGGCGGATGCGTCGCCCGCCTGGGCGCCGGCTGCCGGCCTGCCTGCACCCGCTGGCGCCGCCCCCGGAGCGCCTTGGGCGGCCCCCGCGCCGGCTGCCGTGCCCGCCGACTGCGCCCCAGCAGGCGTTTCAGCGCCCGACGACGGCCCCGCATTGGCAGGCGGCGCCCAGGCAGGCACATCATCACCCGCGCCTGCGGGCCAGTTCGGCCATATTGAGGCGGCCGACGGTGCGCCTGCCTCCGCCGTGCCGCCGGTGCCCGGCTCTGCCGAGCGCCCCGCACCGGCTGCGGCGGTGCCGGCATGTGTGCCCGCATCGCCACCAGACATAGCGCTCCCCATAAATGATTTGAAGGTGGCCAGCGTGGCGCGCTGCACCTCCAGGCCCTGTATGGTGTTGGAGAGCATAGAAAGATTGAGCCGCAGCCAGTTCTCGACCGCGCGCAGGTCGCTGATGCGCTGATCGAGGTCTTCTACGGACATGGGTACGCCCAGCCCTGGTTCGAGCCGGCTTCCCAGGCCTGCCATAGCCTGCCAAGCCTGGCGCATCATTTCCATGCTGGCCAGCAAGGGATTGCTGGCGGTATCGCCACCCTGGCCCAGGCCGGGGAGCACAAAGGGATTCTGGTTGGGAGCAGTCATGAGTGTTCCTTCTGACGGGAATATTGAGCCACCCGCGCAGTGGCGCCGCCCGCAAGGCCGGCAAGCGGCATGAGTAGCGTAAACCGAAGCGCGCGCTTCGTCCATGCGCCACGCGAAGGGCGGGCGACCCTGAACGCGTGCCGTACAATAATAACGATGCTGCATACTGAGCAGGCGCCCGTGCGGGCCATGAGATATAGAGATGCGGCATCCTTGCCCGCGCAGGCCAAGCTCGGCATGTCAGCGCGGGGGTATTTGGTTCCCGTGTTTCCACGTTACTGGCGTTTCCACGCCCACGAAGGCATGACGACAATCACGACAGGCCAATGGATCGTGCTGGCCATTTTCGCGCTGGGGCTGGTCTGTTCGCTGACGCTGTTCACCTGGCTGGTGCGCAGCCTGCGCCGCGAGCGCCAAGGCAACGCCAGCAAACCCACACCGGCGCAGCCACACCAGGCACACGCCGACAGCGCCGCCGATACGCGAAGCAGCACCCGAATCACGTGAACTGGCGCCCAAAATCCCCGACATTTCCCTGCAGGTCGCGATGACTTGCGGTACTCTACACGTTTCAACTTGCTCTTTTGCGGCTCTCGGCCTTGATCATGGATTCCTACACCCTTCCCTACACGTTTTCGCAACGCGCACAGCAACTTACCAGTTCGGCCATCCGAGAAATCCTGAAAGTCACCGAACGCCCTGAAGTCATTTCGTTTGCGGGTGGCCTGCCTTCGCCCAAAGGCTTTCCGGTAGACGCCATCAAGCAAGCCTACGACCGCGTGCTGTCCGCATCGGCCGAATCCGCCCTGCAGTATGGCCCCACCGAAGGATACGCCCCGCTGCGCGAATGGGTCGCCCAGGATCTCAAACGTGTCGGTGCCGACAACATCTCGCCTGGCGAGGTGTTGATCGTGTCCGGCTCCCAGCAGGCGCTCGACATGCTTGGCAAGCTGTTCATCGATCCAGGCAGCAAAGTGTTGGTCGAAGCGCCCAGCTACCTTGGCGCGCTGCAATCGTTCTCGCTGTTCGAACCCGAATACGTGTCGGTGCCTACTGATGGCGGGGGCATGATCCCCGAAGCCCTCACGGCCGAACACACCGCTGGTGCACGCTTTATCTATGCGCTGCCCAATTTCCAGAACCCCACGGGGCTCACGCTCAGCCTTGAGCGCCGCAAGGCATTGGTCGAACGCGGCGCGGCGCTGCAACTGCCCATTATCGAAGACGACCCCTATGGCGAGTTGCGCTACGCCGGCGAGCCACAGCCCGGCCTGCTGGGCCTGGGCCGCGCCGTGGGCGCCACGGTGATCCGCCTGGGCACCTTCTCCAAGGTTCTGGCCCCGGGCCTGCGCCTGGGCTACATCGTCGCGCCGCGCCCCATCATCTCCAAGCTGGTGCAGATCAAGCAGGCAACCGACCTGCATACCGCCACGCTGACGCAGATGGCCGTCTACGAAACCATCAAGGACGGCTTGTTGGCAGAACACCTGCCCGTCGTGCGCAAGCTTTACCAAGACCAGTGCGGCTACATGCTCGACGCCATGGACCGCGACTTCCCCGATACGGTTACCTGGACACGGCCTGAAGGCGGCATGTTCATTTGGGTGACGCTCCCGGCGCACATCGATTCGTCCGAGCTGCTGTCGCGCGCCATCGAACGCAACGTTGCCTTCGTCCCCGGCGCCCCGTTCTTCGCCGGTGTCGAGCCACAGGCCAACACGCTGCGCCTGAGCTTCGTTACCGTATCCGAGGCGCGCATCCGCGAAGGCATCGCCATCCTGGGCCAATTGATCAAGGAAAGCTGATAACCCACCCCGGGGCGCACGCCCCGGGTTTTGCCTGCACCCATGACTCCGGTTCGCGACGCATCCCCAAAAAACTCCAACTTTGCCAAGACGCCCGGCGTGCCGGATCTTTCCGACATGCGCCCCGACGACTGGGTCGAGCGCTGGCTGCCTCGCTCTTGGGGGCCCTACGCCCGCCTGTGTCGCATCGACCGCCCGGTGGGTACATGGCTCACGCTGCTACCCTGCCTGGCCGCACTGGTTCAGGCCGCTGAGGGCTGGCCCACACTGCTGCGTGTGATTGTGTTTTCGCTGGGCGCGCTGCTCATGCGGGGCATTGGCTGCAGTTTCAACGATATCTTCGACCGCAATTTCGACAATCAGGTCGAGCGTACGCGCTTTCGTCCCCTTACCAGCGGCCAGCTGACGCTGCGCAACGCGCTGTGGTTTGTGTTGGGCCAGTTGGTCGTGTGCGCGCTGCTGCTGTTCGCCATCAATGAATACAGCCGATGGCTGGCGATTGCGGTGGTGCCGCTGTCTATTATTTACCCGCTTTGCAAACGCTTCACGTACTGGCCGCAGGTTGTGCTGGGCATTGCCTTCAATTGGGGCATGCTGATGGCATGGTCCGACACGCAGAATACGGTGCCGCTCGCCGCGGTGGCCATGTGGCTGGGCGCGGTGCTGTGGCAGGTGGGCTATGACTCTATCTATGCTTACGTCGACGTCCGCGACGACATCAAGCTTGGCCTGCACTCGACCGCCCTGCGCTTTGGCACCAACGGCCGCGTTTGGATCAGCGGCTTCTATATTGCCACCATTGTGCTGTGGGCGTATGGCGGCTGGGCGATGCGGATGCATTGGCCCTATTTCGTGGTTATCGGCGCGATCGCGGCCCACTTCGTCTGGCAGATGAGTGTGTTCAGCCTGTCTCGCCCAGATCGCAGCTTTATGTTGTTCCGGTCCAATATGGCGGTTGGCGTCATGCTGCTGGCTGCCGCACTGGCGGGTACCGTGTTACCGTTTGCAGCATCGCCTTGACGGCCGCGGCCGCCACCCGTGCGTCCAGGGCATCCCGATCGCATCCACGGGGGCTGTGGCGCATCCAAGCACTGACATAACAAAAAGGCAGACATGACGACGTTTATCGAGTATCTCGCCACCGCACTGTTCGCACTGGCCATTATCCATACGTTCTCCGTCCCTGTGTTCGCCCGGCTGGCGAATCGCAATGGCCCTCACTCGGGGCTCTGGCATATGCTTTCCGAGGTTGAGGCCGTGTTCGGCGTCTGGGCCTGTGTGATGCTGGCCTGCATGGCGCTGGTGTCGGGCTTGGGAACGGCCGTCGAGTATGTCGACACGCGCAACTTCACGGAACCGGCATTTGTGTTTGCCATTATGGTTGTGGCGGCGAGCCGGCCGATCCTGGAAATGGTGAACATCGGCGTGCGCGCGCTCTCGCGCGTGCTGCCGGTGCGGCAGGAGTTGGCCACGTATTTCGTCACGATGTCGTTCGTGCCGCTCGCGGGTTCGTTCATCACCGAGCCGGCCGCCATGACGCTGGCGGCCCTGCTGCTGCGCGATGCCTACTTCGGCCGCTCCGGCCAGGCCGGCTTCAAGTACCTGACCCTTGGCGTGCTGTTCGTCAATGTATCCATCGGCGGCGTGCTCACCGCCTATGCGGCGCCGCCCGTGCTAATGGTCGCCAGTACGTTCGGCTGGGATACCGCCTATATGTTCTCCCACTTCGGCTGGCGCGCTGCGGCGGCTGTCATCATCAACGCTGCGCTGCTCACGCTCATCGTCCGCAAGCACCTGCTTGACGGCGAAATTGGCCGGCGCCCCGAAACCCGCGAGCGTCCGCCTGTGCCGGTGATCGTTATGGCCATTCATACGGCATTCCTGGTCGGCATTGTGCTGGCCGCCCACCATACGGTCATTTTCCTGGGTCTGTTGATGCTTTTTATCGGCTACGCCCATGCTTACGCCCGCTACCAGAACCCGCTGCTGATTCGTGAAGGCCTGATGGTCGGGTTTTTTCTGGCGGGCCTGGTGCTGCTCGGCGGCCTGCAAAAATGGTGGCTGCAAGATTTGCTTGCCGGGCTGTCACCGATCGTGCTGTATTGGGGCGCTACCGCGCTCACGGCCGTCACTGACAATGCGGCGCTCACTTATCTGGGTTCGTTGGTCGAGGGCACTGATGAGATCTGGCGCTATATGTTGGTTGCCGGCGCGGTCACGGGCGGCGGCCTCACGGTGATTGCCAACGCGCCCAACCCGGCCGGCTTCGCCATCCTCAAGGGCACGTTCCCCGACGGTGCCATCTCTCCCATCAAGCTTCTGGGCGCGGCCATTGTCCCCACGCTGGTCGCTGCCGGCATGTTCATGATTCCAAAGACATTTTAATCTGGATTGTGCGTGAATACCACCCGGTTTTTGGGTTCTTTAGCGGGGCGGTTTGTTTTGTGCTTGCGGCGATCTGGGTTCTTTAGCCAGGGCGCCGTGGCGGGGCGGGGCGGTTAACGTAGGTGCCGCCTAGGTGCCCTGGGACGAGGGTGCAAGCGCGGTACGGTTTGAGTGCGGCGTTTTCGAGTGTCCGGGGGACGCTTGATCGCCCGAGTTTGCCGGGCGCCTCGGCTCAGGGCACCTGCGCGGATAGCCTGAAAGGCCACCGCAGTGGTCCCCAACCCGTGCGCGGCGACAGCGACGGGTCAAGAAAGAAAACCGAAGCCGGCGACCGGTCAAAGAAACCTGCGGGGGCACAAAACTCGTCCTGCTGCTGCGTTCATGCGATCCTGCCTCAAAAACGGTAAAATCAATGTTTTTGCGCCTAGCCGCGTTTCGCCCGTTTTTCTCAGCACGGTAGGCGGTCACAGGCGCGCCTTACTGGATCTTTCGGGATTTCCACCGTGCCTATCTACGCCTATAAATGCACCGCCTGTGGCCACGCCCAAGACGTACTGCAGAAAATCTCTGACCCCGTCCTCACCGTCTGCCCCGAATGCGGGCAAAGCACTTATGCCAAACAGGTTACCGCCGCCGGCTTCCAGCTCAAAGGCTCCGGCTGGTATGTAACCGACTTCCGCAACAACGGCAGCAAGGGCACCAGCGCATCCTCGTCGGCCACCGAAGGCGGCGCATCGGCCGGCAGCACCGCCAGCGATGCTTCAGCCAGCTCCGCCCCCAGCACAAGCAGCAGCGCCGGTACTACCGCCTAGCACCCCGCCGCCCGCACGCCAACACCACCCAGAATTTCACTACGGAGTATTCCTCGATGCGTACCTGCTACACCGGCGAGGTCAACAAACAATACCTTGACCAGACAGTCACCTTGTTTGGCTGGGTTCATCGCCGCCGCGATCACGGGGGCGTCATCTTCATCGACCTGCGCGACCGCGCTGGCATGGCCCAGATCGTCGTCGATCCCGACAACGTCCAAGCCTTCTCCACCGCCGAGAACATCCGCAACGAATTCTGCGTGCGCGTCACTGGCCTGGTGCGCCTGCGCCCGGCAGGCACCACCAACACTGATCTGGCCTCGGGCGAAGTCGAGATCCTGTGCCGCGAAATCGAAGTGCTCAACGCGTCCGTCACGCCGCCGTTCCAGCTCGACGACGACAATCTGTCTGAAACTACCCGATTGACGCATCGCGTGCTGGACCTGCGCCGCCCGCATATGCAAAACAACCTGATGCTGCGCTACCGCGTAGCCATGGAAGTGCGCAAATACCTTGACGCCCTGGGCTTCATCGACATCGAAACCCCCATGCTCACCAAGAGCACACCTGAAGGCGCACGCGACTACCTCGTGCCCTCGCGCGTCAACGCTGGCGAATTCTACGCCTTGCCGCAATCGCCGCAGTTGTTCAAGCAAATGCTCATGGTGTCGGGCTTCGACCGCTATTACCAGATCACCAAGTGCTTCCGCGATGAAGACCTGCGCGCCGACCGCCAGCCCGAATTCACCCAGATCGACTGCGAAACCTCATTCCTGAACGAAGAGCAGATCCGCGAGATCTTCGAAGGCATGATCCGCCAGGTTTTCGCCAACACACAAAACACCCAACTGCCCAGCCCCTTCCCCCTCATGACATGGGGCGAGGCCATGCGCCGCTATGGCTCCGACAAACCCGACCTGCGCGTCAAGCTCGAATTCACCGACGTCGGCGACCTGATGACGGATGTGGACTTCAAGGTGTTCTCGGCCCCCGCCAACGATCCGGCCAGCCGCGTCGTAGCCCTGCGCGTGCCCGGCGGTGCCAGCATGCCCCGCAGCGAGATCGACAACTACACCAAGTTCGTGGCCATCTACGGCGCCAAGGGCCTGGCCTACATCAAGGTCAACGACGCCGCCGCCATTCCCGAAGGCTTGCAGTCGCCCATCGTCAAGAACATCCACACCGACGCGCTGCGCCAGCTCATCGAACGCACCGGCGCCCAGAGCGGCGACCTGATCTTTTTCGGTGCCGACAAGGCCAAGGTGGTCAACGACGCCATTGGCGCGCTGCGCGTCAAGATTGGCCACAGCGAGTTCGGCAAAGAAAGCGGCCTGTTCGAAGCGGGCTGGCAGCCGCTCTGGGTCATCGATTTCCCCATGTTCGAATACGACGAGAACGAAGGCCGCTATTTCGCCGCGCACCATCCGTTCACCAGCCCCAAAGACGGCCACGAGAACCTGCTCGAGTCCGATCCCGGCAAAGCGCTGGCCAAGGCCTACGACATGGTGCTCAACGGCTGGGAACTGGGCGGCGGTTCGGTACGTATCCACCGCGCCGATATCCAGCGCAAAGTCTTCAGCGCGCTTAACATCGACGCCGAAGAGGCACGCGTCAAGTTCGGCTTCTTGCTCGACGCGCTGCAGTACGGTGCGCCGCCGCATGGCGGCGTGGCATTCGGCCTCGATCGCCTGGTCACGCTGATGACGGGCGCCGAGTCTATCCGCGACGTCATTGCGTTCCCCAAGACGCAGCGCGCCCAGTGCCTGCTTACCCAGGCCCCCTCGGCGGTAGACGAAAAACAATTGCGCGAGCTTCATATCCGTCTGCGCAATACAGAGGTAAAGTAAGGGAGAACACTTCAGGAGGTCGCCGTGTCGGTCATCCGGGTCGTCAGCTACAACATTCATAAAGGGCGTTCCGCCACCGGTGCCCGCGAATCGTTTGCCGACTTGCGCCTTGGGCTTTATTCACTGCGCCCCGACTTGCTCTTCCTGCAAGAAATCCAGGGGCGCAACGAGCAGCGCTTCAGCCTCAACGCCCAGCACGAATCGCTGGGCGCGGCCCTGGGGCTAAACGCCTGTTATGGCTGCAATGCCATACGCACCCGCACTGACCACGGCAACGCCCTGTTGTCGCGGTTCGCCATCCTCAAGCACGAAAACCAGGATATCTCCGACCATCGGCTGGAGCAGCGCGGCCTGCTACATGCGGTGGTGGACGTGGACGGCGCCCCCGTACACTGCCTGGTCGTACATCTGGGGCTGTTTGCTGGCAGCCGGTCACGGCAGGTGGCCGCGCTGGTCGAACGCATACGCCGCCTGGTGCCCGATGACGAGCCCATGCTCATCGCGGGCGACTTCAACGACTGGCACAATCGCCTGGCGCCACTGTTCGTCCAACAGTTAGGCCTGTACGAGGTTTTCGCCATCGCCCCGCACAATGACACCGCGCCGCGCCGACTGCGCTATTCCGTCAGTAAGCTGCTCAAAATGCCGCAGCGCACCCAAGTCGCCAAAACGATCCACGAACTCGGTGTAAACGGCGCCGCCCGCCTTACTCCACCGCCCCGCACTTTCCCCGCCGCCTTTCCCTGGCTGCGGCTCGATCGCATCTATCAACGCGGGTTTGCCGTGCGCAAGGCGCGCGTGCTGCAGGGTGCGCCGTGGCGACAGATTTCCGACCACGCGCCGCTGTTTGCGGAACTTGAACTCCCTTGACCAGGAGCGCTGCCCGATGTCCATCCCACCAACGTCCGGCGCCAACCGCCTCCTCCCGCCTGCCAATCCGATGGGCTACTCGCCCGCAGAGATGGACCGCCAATACAATGCCCGTGCCGCAGTGCCCGATAGCGAGCACCAATTGCGCGAGTACACCGACCTCAGCGCACAGGCTTGGTCGCGCGTGGACGGCTGGCAGTCGGTGCCCTATGGCGACCACCCTGACGAAATCCTGGACATCTTTCCCGCGCCCGGGTCTGCCGCCGCACCCTGTTTCTTTTTTATCCACGGCGGCTACTGGCGAGCGCTGTCAAAAGACGATGCCAGCTTCATAGCACCTGCTTTCACGTCGGCAGGCGCCATGGTCGTTACGATCAATTATTCGCTCGCGCCCGCCGTCACGCTGTCACATATCCTTGACCAGTGCCGTCGCGCACTGGCCTGGACATGGAAAAACATCGCCCATTACGGCGGCGACCCGGCGCGCATACACGTCAGCGGCCATTCAGCGGGCGGCCAATTGGCTGGCATGCTCCTGGCCGACGGCTGGCAATCCGACCTGGGCCTGCCCGACAGCGTCGTGCACAGTGCCAGCCCGATCAGCGGGCTGTTCGACCTGCGTCCGCTGATCGGTACGCATGTCAACGCATGGACGCAGTTGGATGAACGCACCGCCATTGCGCTGAGCCCGCAGTTTCACCTGCCGCAACGCGGCCGCCCATTGCTGGTGGCCTGGGGCGAACATGAAACGGATGAGTTCAAGCGCCAGAGCCGTGCCTACGGCCAGGCATGGCTGGATGCTGGCTACCCCGCGACGCTGCTGGAAGTGGCCGGCGCCAGCCACTTTAATGTGCTGATGGCACTGCGGAAGGTGGAGTCAGCCATCAGCCGGCACATCCTGCATAGCATGGGGCTTGGCGGGCGCGCCAATTGACTAGACGATGCCGTCTCGACATCTGCGCCTGGGCTGGCACTACGGCAACGAGATTACGCTGCTGCATAACGGCGTTCAGTTCTTCCCTACACTGTGTGACGCCATAGACAGGGCGCACAGCCTGGTCCATCTGGAAACCTATATTTTTTCGTTCGACCGCACGGCACGTTCCGTGCTTGACCACCTGGAGCGGGCATGCCAACGCGGGGTCAAGGTGCGCGTGGTTATTGACGGCTTCGGCAGCAGCGACCACGTCGAACAGGTTTGCGCACGCCTGGAAGCCATGGGGGCGCAATACCGCGTCTACCGCCCGGTGCCGCGACGCCTGCGGCATGTGCGGCTGAATATGCGCATCTTGCGGCGGCTGCACCGCAAGACAGCAGTGATCGACGGCCAGACCGGCTTCGTGGGCGGCATCAACATCCTGGACGACTACGCAGACCTTCCCGACAATGGCCGTGGGCCTGAGCCGCGCTTCGACTATGCCGTGTGCCTGCGGGGGCCCATTGTGGAAGACCTGATACGCGCCCAGGGCGCGCTGTGGCTGCGCATGGCCTGGCGCAGGCGGGACGATTGGGCCGCGTTCTACCAGCGCACCCGCAACTGGCTCAAGGGGCGCCAGTTGCGCGCGGGCCGGCAGCAGCCGGTGTTCACGCCTGGCGTGCGCGCGGCCCTGCTGCTGCGCGACAACATCCTGCACCGCCAGACTGTAGAACATGTATATCTGGCCACGCTGGCGAGCGCCACAGACAACGTGCTGATCGCCAACGCCTATTTCTTGCCTGGCCGCCGGCTGCGCAAAGCCCTGGCTGATGCGGCGGCGCGCGGCGTACGCGTGCGCCTGCTGCTGCAGGGGCATGCGGAATACCTGCTGCAATATCGGGCCACCCGATACATGTACTGGAAAATGCTGGACGCGCGGATTGAGCTGTATGAATACACGGCCAGTTATCTGCACGCCAAAGTAGCCGCCATCGATAATTGCGCTTTAGTGGGATCCTCCAACCTGGATCCGTTCAGCCTGCTGCTCGCGCGCGAGGCCAATGTATATGTGCGCAACGATGCCTTTGCCGCCCAACTGGCACGCACACTGGAAGAGGAAATCGCACGCAACGCACGCCGCGTCACACCCACCGATCTACAACGTCGCGGAAGAATCGGCCACTTCATCGATGGCCTATCCTACCTCATGCTGCGCATCGGCGTGGCCCTGACGGGCAAGTCGTCGGAATACTGATTGGCAAACCAAGGCCGGATGGGCCGCGGTACATGCTGCCCACCCGCCCGATGCCAGGCGCCAGGCACCGGGCGATCACAGCGCCCGGCACCCGAGCCTTATGCGCCAAACCTGACCATGTCGGGCCTGCGCAGGGCAATCGTGACCGTCTTCTCTTCGGTATAGAAATGCCGCATGCCTTCTATGCCTTCGCGGCCCAACCCCGAATCCTTGAACCCACCAAAAGGGAAGCGCAGGTCAAGCAGCATCGGCGTATTGACCAGCACCACACCCGCCTCGATCTCATTGCCGGCTCGCATACACTGTTCCAGGTCGGAGGACCACAGGTACGAAACCAGGCCGAACGCCGAGTCGTTGGCAATGCGGATTGCTTCGTCAAATGTGTCGAAGATCTGAATTGCCGCAAATGGCCCGAAGATTTCTTCCTGGCAAAGTCGACTTTGATTCGAGTCCACAAGCACCGCTGTCGGCTCGATGTAGTAACCCTTGGGGCAGTGCGCGGGGCGCTGCCCGCCCGTGAGAATCCGCGCACCTTCGGCCTTGGCGGTTTCGACAAACGACATGACACGCGCATAGTGCTGCGCGTTCGCCAAAGGCCCCAATTCGGTGTCCGGGTCGTCGGGGCTGCCCACCCGGATGCTGCGTGCTCGCTCAACAAAAGCACCGATGAAGGCGTCGGCAATCTCACGCTGCACCAGGATGCGCGAGCCCGCAAAGCATTGCTGGCCGTTATTGGTGTAGATAGCGCTCAAGGCGCCGTCCAGGGCCGCATCCAGATCAGCCGACGCAGTAATGATATTGGCAGACTTGCCGCCGAGTTCCAGATCCACGCGCTTGAGCTGCGGCGACGCGGCGGCAGCAATCATGCGGCCGGTATGAGTGCCGCCGGTAAACGACACGACGTTGACCAGCGGATGACGCACCAGCGCATCGCCCGTGACATCGCCCCGTCCGTTGACCATATTGACCACACCCGGCGGCACGCCCGCTTCAGTCAGCAGCTCCATGAAACGCGCCACCGCAAGCGGTGTCTGCTCAGCCGTTTTGACCACACAACTGTTGCCGAAGGCCAGGGCGGCGGCAATCTTGGTCGACGCCAGCGCAAGCGGCGCATTCCAGGGCGATATGAGCGCCGCAACGCCTGCCGGAACACGCACCACATAGCGCAGGTAGGCATCGTCCTGGATCCCGCTGCGTTCTGTGTTCTGCGACATCCAGTCGGCAAAAAATTCAAAGTTGCGCACAATGCGCGGAATTTGCCGGTTGCGCGCATATGCAAAGGGCAGGCCTGTGTTGATCACCTCCAGGCCCGCCAGCTCGTCAAAGTGCTGCGCGGTAAGCTCGGCAATGCGGCGGAATACGGCACGCCGCTGCGCGACCGGCATCCGCGACCAGACCCCCGCACGATAACTGGCGTGGGCGGCCTCGACGGCACGCGCGGTCTGCGCTTCATCCGCTTCGGACACCCAGGCAATGGTTTCTTCGGTGGCAGGATTGAGCACAGGCAGCCGCGTGCTGCCCGCAGGTTCCCAGCCACCTTGGATATAGCTGGTGACAATCTCAGGTATCGAAAGTTTGTGCATCATGCCGCCATCCATGTTCCACCGTTCACATGCAGCGTCTGGCCAGTGATATAGCCTGCGCCCGCTCCCAACAAAAACAGGGTCGGCCAGACGATCTCCTCTGGCTGGCCCAACCGCTCCATTGGCACGGTATGCATAAAGCGATCAATATCCAGATGTGTCTTTTTCTCGGGGCGGCCAGTTCCACCTTTCAGGAACGCTGTCTCGATCACGCCCGGCGCGATACCGTTGACACGAATCGCCGGCGACCATTCGCTGGCTAACGCGCGTACCAGATTCATCACACCCGCCTTGGCGACCGCATAGGCGGCATAGCCCGTGTGCGCAACGCGGACGCCAAACGTCGACGAAACCAGCACGGCAGCCGGCTGTCGACCCTGCTCTTGTGCACGCCGCAGCAGTGGCGCAGCCGCCCGCGCCACGTAGAACATGCCATGCAGGCTGGCATCAATGATGCCGTGCCAGCCATCGGTCTCCATGTCTTCAAGTGCAACCCGCTCGCCGGTATAGCCGACCAGATTCACCAATCCATCCAAGGCGTCCCATTTCTCGCCGATCCGCGCAAATGCGGCGGTCACATCCGCCTCGCTGGACACATTGCAAGGGATATACTCGACGCCAGCAATCTTTTCCGTCTGGCTGCACGAAGCCTCCAGATCCAGCACGCAGATGTCCAGGCCAAGGCCCACACCGGCCCGAACCAACTGGCGTCCCATCCCCCCGCAGCCCCCCACCACAAGCAGCCGATATCCAGCCTGCGGTGTCATTGCAGGCAGCGGCAGCCCGCCGCCCATACGATCCTCGCCACCGTTTCCACTCATTTCTGTTCTCCTGCTTGAACATGCTGTATCAATGCGGCCCATCGCTTGCTGTCACTGATCAGCAATGCCTGCATCTCCTCGGGCGAGCCTGCCCAGCGCTCGTGGGAAAGATCCTGAAAGCGTTTACCCACCTCATCGGAGCGGACAGCCTGCATCGACATTGCCTGCAGCTTCGTCAACTGCGCCGCCGGAACACGGGAGGACGTATACACACCCACGCCATACTGCCAGTCCATGTCCCGCAGCCCCAGTTCTTGCAGAGTGGCAAGCTGCGGCAGCAGTTGGCTACGCGCGATCCCCAGCAGCCCGAGTAGGTTCAGCTTGCCCGCCTGCGCCTGGGCGCGCGCAACGCTGACCGAATACAGGCCAATGTCGATCTGGCCACCCAGCATGTCGTTGAGCATCGGCGCCTCGCCTTTGTACGGCACATGTGTGCTGTCCAGGCCTAGTTGCTTGCTAAGCACGTCCAGCACAATATGGGTCGAGGTGCCTGCGCCGTAAGAGCCATAGGCGATCGGACGCTTTTTGCCCGCTTCGGCCAAGCTGGCCAGATCCGTGATGCCCGACTGCTTGCCCGCCGCCAACACCATAGGCGCACGCGTGAGGCCGACCACAGGCGCGAAATCATCCACGGCATCATAAGACGGCTTGATATTGAAACCTGTGTTGGTCAACTGCGTGGTCGGCGTGAGCAACAGTGTGTATCCGTCCGGCTCGGCTCGCAAAACTGCCTCGGCGCCGATCATCCCCGATGCGCCGCCCTTGTTCTCCACAATGACCGGTTGGCCCGCAATGGCAGCCAGACGTTCGCCGAATACCCGTGCAATGGTGTCGGCGGCGCCGCCCGCCGGATAGGGCACCACAACGCGTATCGGTTTATCAGGATATGCGGCAAGCGCCGCACTCGTCCACGTTATCGAAGCTGCCGCCACGACAGCGGCAACGCAAAAGGCACGCCTTTGCATCTCGTTATCTCCTAACTTTTCATTGAATGTGTCCCATCCACCAGACGCGGTGAATGGGACGAAGTGGCGTCTTGCGGTCAGGCATTCATCCAGGCGCGCAAGGTGTCCGCCAGCGCTTGGGGCCGCTCCATCGGCGCCAGATGCCCTGCGCCCTCGATGCAGGCCACGGTGGCACCCGGTATCGCCGCCCCAAAGCCAGTCACGCTGGAAGGCGGAAATACCTTGTCATGGCTGGCCGCCACCACGAGCGTCGGGATGTCTCCCGTCAGCAGCGACTGCCGATCCGGCCGCGCCATGACCGCTTCGGTATGGGCGATGAAACGCTCCGCACCGTAGTCGGCAACCATGGCCGAACGCGCCGCCATCAGTGATGCATCGGCCAGGCTGTCCGGGTGAAACGCATTGGCAGCCTGTTGCGCGATCATTTCGCTGTACCCACCGGCCCGCGCCCGTTCGATCGCCTGCTGGCGTCGGGTTTTCTGGGCCGGTGCATCGGCGAACGGCGCAGTGCAGATCAACGCGATGCCTTCGATGCGCTCCGGATAGCGCTCCAGCATCGCCAGGGCAACGTAGCCGCCGAAAGAAAACCCGCCCAGCCAGAAACGGTCGGGCAAGTCCACCACCAGCGCGTCCGCAATGGCTTCAACGCTCGGCAGCGCGTCGCACGTGGGCGTGCGAACATCCGCACACTCACGCATGGCCGCCGCCACACCATCAAATACCGCGCCTGTATTGTTCAGGCCGGGAATCAACACGAGCGTTTTCATGGCTTAGCCCGGAATGTAAGCCGGATCGCGGCCTTCTCCGCTGATGCGATCGGCTTCCACCCAACACGCGTGCGTCCCGGCCGAAATACGGTGCGGCAGAATGATCTGGGCGACAGGGCCGGCCGAGATATTGCTGGCGTCCAGGATCAGGCACTCCGAACGGTTGAGGTTCATATCGTTCAGGAAGGTCAGCAGATAGCCGTCATCCTCCGCCTTGGCGCCGATGCGGCGTGCAATTTGCGGCTCACTACCGTAGCGGCCCGGGCCGTACTCGAAGGTTTGCGTCTTGCGATCCTGCATGTCGTAGCGCTTCAGGCCGCGGAACAGCCACTCGCCCTTTTCGTACAGCACGTTGTAGCTGTAGCGATACGGCCGGCCAACGTAATCGTTGCTGATCACGGGGAACTCGGTGATCTCGTCGTCGATCATTTCTTCGCGCGTCTGTCCCGTCCGCAGGTTGAAGCGCCAGCGGTACATATGGGTCGGGTTGTTGTGCTTGTCCAGGTGCGCGCGGATGCGCTGGTAGGCGCCCTGCCGCCCGCCTTCGGTCTGGCCGACGGCCGGCTTGTGCGGATTGGGCATGATGCAACCGTCCATCACTATTTCATCGCCGTCCTCGTAGCTGTTCGCCAGGTGAAGAATGTGGCAGGGCGTGCCCTCGAACCACTTGATGGTCGAGTTGTCGCCATGGCGCGGCAGAATGCCGAAGCGGGCAGGGACGTCGGGGAAGAACGTAATCTTGCGTTGGCCCTTCTTGAGCAGTTCGGGATCGAAGAAGAAGGGCAGGTCATGCAAAATGGTGTAGTTCTTGGTGACACCGATATCGTGCGGCCAGCGCGCGCCGGGCAGCTCGATGGGCACGTAGTGCACCAGTTGGTTGTTCTTGTCGATCACGCCGTAGTGCATGTGCGGCCAGCGCTCAGGGTAATTGAAGAACATCATCTCGCCCGTCGCAGGGTCAACTTTGTAGTGCGACGCCACGCCGTCGGGTACGCGCTGAGCCCAGTTGCCGTCCACACCCAGCGTTTCCAGCGACAATGGATCCAGGCGCCAGGGCTCGCTGCCCTGCGACATCGACGCCAGCAGCTTGCCACAGTGCGCCATCACGTCCGTGCCTGCGTTGTCCTTCATGGCCCCCATTGAGCCCCAGCCGCGGCGCGTGTATTTTTGCGGCGACAGAATGCCGGGCCACAGCGATTTGCCAGCGGCCTGTTCCGCCAGAAAGCCGGTGGTGCGCACAAAGCGGTTGCGGTACGTCGCCTTGCCATCCTGGAAATGCATGGCGTGCAGCATGCCATCGCCATCGAAGGGGTGATAAATATCCAGCGCCTCATGCACCTGGTTGTGCGTGTTGCGGATGTAGATGCCGGCAAGATCCTTTGGAATTTCGCCGATGACTTTCATGGTGTCGGTGTTTGCCGTTACCTCGTCGAACTGGGGCTGAAACGCGCCGCGCAGAAACGGGTGGTCGGTATTGGGATCCAATGAACTGGCAACCGTGTTGATTATTTCGTACATGGTCTCTTCCTTGCTTAGTAATGGCGACGTTGTCGCTGTCTCGATGCGCCGAATACTGACCGGCGTTATTCTTCCTTCAGTACAATCTGGCCCGACTTGATCACGTCGGAGTAGCTGCGGCCGCGTGCAATAATCAGCTCGGTCAGCTCATGGCGCGAGTTCGCGGTCACCGTATAGCCCATGTTGCCGAGCAGCTCCTGCACGCGGGGCGCTTTCAGTGCCTTGACGAGCGCGGCGCTAACCTTGTCAAGCACGGGTTGCGGCGTGCCGGCGGCCGCCGCGTACCCTACCCAACCGTCAGACACAAAGTCGTAGCCGAGCTCTTTAAAGGTCGGCACATCCGGCAGCGCCGAAACACGCTTGCGGGACGTCACAGCCAGCGGCGTGACTTTGCCGCCCTCGATATACGTCTTTCCGGCATTGCTCACCAGGGCGTAGTCGATATGGCCGCCGGCGATGTCGATCAAAATGGCCGACTCGCCGGTATACGGCACACTGGTCGCCTTGTAGCCCAGCTTGTGGGCCATGGTCACGTTGTTGAAGTGAAAGCTCGAGCCGATGCCAGGGATGCCATACATCAGCGGCTCCTTCTGGGACTTGGCATACTCGACAAATTCCTTGATCGACTTCGCCCCGCTTTCGGGGTTGACGACCAACGTCAGGTACGTATCGACAGCGATGGTCAGGGGTTCGAGCTGCGACAGCGGCTTGATTTTGTAGTTAGGGTCCGTCAACGGCAGGGTGATCATCGTGGCGGGCACGATCAGGCCAAGCGTATGCCCATCCTTGGGCGCGCGTATCACTTCATTCAAGCCAATCTGGCCATTGGCGCCGGGCTTGTTCTCGACAACGACTCCGTACCCCGTATCCTTGGCCATCTGCTCGGCAATAATACGCGTCACTGAATCGGCCAGGCCGCCGGGAGGATAAGGCACCACCATGCGCACATCGCGCGTGGGCCAGGTAGCGGCATCGTCGGCAAAAGCGGGCTGGATGGCGCAAAAGCCCCCTACCGCCGCGACCAACGCCGCGGCGAACTTAACATTGAACAGTTTCATGGTGGTTGAGCAGTGCGGCATCTCGCCGCATCAATAAATCAGAAGAATGGCTGGAAAATCTGCTTAGTTCAGCGCGGACAAGAACCGCAGCACATGGCTGTTGAACGCATCATGCTGCTCGGCGAAAGCGTAGTGGGCCGCATCTGGAATACACACGAACTCGGCGTGCGGGATCAGCTCGGTAAGCTGCTCCATACCATCTGGACGGCCGACCTTGTCGTGCGCCCCCGCCAACAGCAATGTCGGCACAGCAACCTGCTTGAGCGTATCCAGCCCGTCATAGTTTGTGATGGCTGTGATTGCGGCGCAGAATGTATCGGCGTGGGTGCCTGCGGCAATGCGCTGCACCAGGTCTACCATCGGCCCCGACGAGCCCGGCGCAAACATGGACAGGATCACCGGCATCGCCGTTTCGCGGAAAGACTTGCCCTGCTTGAGCGGCGCGATGCGCTCTTCGAGAAACGTCTTCTTGTCTTCCTCGCTTTTCCGGCTGAAGCTGGCGACGGTGGCCGACACCACCAGCCCGTGCACCTTGCCGGGCAGGCGAACCGCAACGCCGGGGGCAATGATGCCGCCCATGCTGTGGCCCAACACGACATTACGGCGGGTGCCAAGGCGCTCCACCATTGTGGCTGCGGTATCGGCAAGACGCTCGATGCTCAAGCCGTCCGCAGGCAGCGGGCTCACACCGTAGCCCGGTGCATCCCAGGCCACAACGCGGTAGCCGTTGCTCGCCAGGGTGTTGATCTCATGCTCGAAATATGTTTTGGAACCATAAGCGCCGTGCAGCAGAAACACTGTTGTGTCGGCGTCGCCGGTTACCTGATAATCGGGAAAGCGATAGGGATTCATGGATGTACTAATCCTGCTAACGAAATTGTAAAAATCCTGCAAACGGTTTACTGCCGCCCGTATGCCACATGTGTATCGGCGGGCAGTTTCGGAATAGAGGTACGCGCCAGCGCCGCACGTATCTCATTGACAGCCGTGACCAGGCACGGCCCCACTTCATTGATCAGCCTGGCGCGCGTCATCGCGCTGCTGGGGCCACCGCACATGAACGAATACACATTGCCGTCTCCGCCATGCACCAGCGGCGTCGCAACCGCACTGACTTCCCGCGACCATGATTTCTCGTGCAACACGAAGCGCCTGCGGTCATAGTTGGCATAGGCTCGCTCTATCCGGCCACGCGCCTCCGCCCAGTCCTCATTGCTCTCCGCCTGCAACTGCGCGAGCAGCCGAGTGCGATCCGCCAAGGGCGCGCCCACCAAATACGCCAAGCCAATCGCGGTCGTCGTGATGGGCACTCGAGAGCCGATATCCGTGTTGACCACCAATTGGCTGCGCTGGGGCCGCACTACTTCCAGAAACACCATCGACAGCCGATCCCGCATGCCAAGGATGACGGAGCAATCGAGCTTGGACGACAACCGCTCCATATAAGGCCTGGCAACACGCTGCACACCGAGGTTGCGGTTGATCGACGCGCTCAGGCCCAGAAAACCCGCGCCCGCCACGTACTTGCCGTGGTGCCCCGCCCGGCGCAAATAGCCCAGTTCGGTCAGGGTGTAGGTCAATCGTGTCACCGTCGTATGCGGCAGACCTGTGCGTTGCGCGATGTCATGGTTACCCAGTTCACGGTCGGCATGAAATGATTCCAGAATCTGCAGCCCGCGGGCCAGCGCCGTCACAAACTTGCGCTCACTGCGACGCTCGGACTCTTCGGCATTAATGACTTGGTGCTCAGCGCGCTTGATCATGTCTTATCTCACTATACGGAAGGGGTTGTTGTGCGCCTACGCAACCCGCCACCGGAAAGTGGAGTCAGAATGCCAGCGCACTGCGACAACACCAAACACTCTTCCATCAAATACCGCTGTGCGGAAGAAGCTCTTTTAAGTTATTGATATTTAAATATCAGTATTTTCCCTATAAATTATTTAAGCAACTAGCATCTTCCTGTGTCCGACTTCCGGAGCCGTGGCGTCTCGCGTCCTACGGCGTCATGTTTCGTCACCTGCTACGGCAGACCACATGGGCAAGCTACGGGGGCTACGGGTTTCTACTGTGTCTGAAGCTTCAAATTTTCACTGTGCGGAATTGCGGGCGGTTGTGATTGCCACGCTATTTTCCGGATGCCAAGATTGCGGCCCTTCAAGGGATACGCCCTGACGCAAAGGCAAGGCCTCCCCGCAAACGCCCATATCCGGACTTCTCCGTCGGGCGCCTCCGATAAACACAGGGAGACATCACAATGAAGTACACGAACGCGGCCACCGTGGCCGCACTGGCTTTGTGCGGCCTGACATCCGCCAGCATGGCCCAGGCCAGCTCGGTAACGCTCTATGGCATTGTCGATGCCGGCGTGGAAAGCTACAACAATGCGCCCGGCGGCACGGAAACAGGCATGCGCTCCAGCGGCCAGCGCGGTACACGCTGGGGGCTGCATGGCAGCGAAGACTTGGGCAATGGCCTGAAAACCATTTTCCGCCTGGAGAGCGGCTTCAACGTCGGCACCGGCAAGGGCGACAGCAGCGGGTTGTTCAATCGTACATCCATGGTCGGCCTGAAGGGCGAGTGGGGCGAACTCACCCTCGGCCGGCAATACACCTCTGCCTTCAGCATCACCGGCGCGTTCACACCGTTCGGATGGTCTGGCCAGTATGACCCGATTTCACGGTATGTGACCTCGCGCTCCAACAACTCGGTAAAGTATCGCGGTACTTTCGAGAAACTGGATGCCAGCGCCTACTACGGCTTCCGCAGCCAGGAAGACCAGATGCGCTACGATGCCGGCAAGACGTCCGCCTATGGCGCGGCGGCAAGCTATAAATTCGGCCCCATCCGCGCCATGCTTGGCTATGACCACCTGGAGGCAACGCCGACATCCACACGCACCGGCGACACGGACAATTATCTCGCGGGCCTGCAGGCAAAATTCGGCTCATACAAGATTTCAGGCGTCTACCGCTATCGCGAAATTGAACAACGCCAAGCCGCGGACATTGTCAGCCACTTTTTCTCGCTTGGCGCCATGTATCAATTCACGCCCGCCAATAGCATCGAGCTGGCCTACTATCGCGAGCATTTCAAGAACGCCCCCACCGGGTACCTGGGCCTGACGGACGACACCTGGCAACAGTTTGCCGCGCGCGCCATGCACCGTTTCAGCAAGCGCACCAACGTCTATTTGATGGCCGTGCATGCCCGCAGCGGCCCCATCAACCTGGGCTTCACCTCCGACACCGGCGGCGCGGCCTACAAACTGGACAGCGGCAAAACCCACCAGTCCGGCGTTGCGATCGGTTTGTTCCACCAGTTCTGACCCGGCCTGAGCGTCGAAATAACCAACGCCGCCCGCCGTGTCCACGACGGCGGCATCTGAACGGTATGCGTCGGTCGCTCGGGCCACAACTGACGCGCCGGGCCGGCCCGCTTAATCAACCCCGACCACGAACCAGGCGGCGGCCTTACCGCCCGCCGCCCCCTCTACAGGCGTTCAGTCCTTCAGCAAACGCCACTGCCCGTCCTTGACCGTAATGAGCACACGGCCGCGCTCGTCGAAGCCGCTGTGATCTTCCGGCGTCATGTTGTAGACGCCCTGTGTGGCCACCAAACCCTTGGTTTGCTCCAACGCATCGCGCAATGCACTGCGGAATGCGGGCGTGCCCGGCTTGCCCGCCTTGGCCGCCAGCGGCGCCGCCTGCTCAAGCAGCAAGCCAGCGTCGTATACGTTGGCAGCGAAGGTTGCGGGCTGCTCGTTATAGATCGCCTTGTAGCGCTTGACGAACTCCTCGGCCACCTTCTTGGACAGATTGCTGTCATCGACCTCGGACAACACCAGCATGGGGCTGGCCGCCAGTATGGTGCCCTCGACGTCCTTGCCGCCCATCTTCAGGAAGGCCGGCAGCGCCGCGCCGTGGGTTTGGTAGACCTGACCTTTGTAGCCTTGCTTGACCAGGGTGGCCTGCGGCAGCACCGCTGCCGTGCCCGTGCCACCCACCAGCACCGCATCGGGGTTGGCCGCCAGGATCTTGAGCGATTGCCCGGTGACAGAACTGTCGGAGCGTTGATAGCGTTCAACCGGCCCAAGCTTGATGCCATGTTTTTGCGCCAGACCTGTGATTACCTTCAGCCAGTTTTCGCCATAGGCGTCGTTAAAACCAATGTACGCCAGCGTCTTTACGCCCTTGCGCACCATGTGCCCAACCAGGGCCTCGGCAATAATGTCATCATTCTGCGTGGTCTTGAATACCCACTTTTTCTCGGGCGTCATCGGCTGCACCGCCGCAGCCGTACCTACCGGCGCCAGCACAGGCGTACCCGATTCGGCCGCGAACTGGATCATGCTCATGATATTGGGCGAACCCGTGGGGCCGATCAGCGCATCGATTTTCTCTTCAGTGATCAACTTCTTGAAACTGGTGACCGACTGCGTGGTGTCGCTCGCGTCGTCCAGAGAAATATACTCAACCGACAGGTCGCCGAACTTCTTGGGCAGCAGGGCCACTGCGTTCTTTTGCGGGATGCCCACCATAGCGGTAGGCCCGGTGGACGAGGTAATAACACCAATTTTTACTTGCGCCAACGCGGGAGCGGACGCCAGGGCCGCCAGTACAGTGGCGCAGGCCAGGAACTTCAGTCGCATGATGGGAATGCCTTCAAGATAATGAGGAAACCGGGAAACACTAAAGATACCTCAAGTACGGCCCCCGCACTCGCAGAATCGACCGCATCAGTGTGGTGTTCCAACTGATCGAGTTGGTGGGCGATACGGACATAAGGAACATCGAAGGATCACTACCCAGGTTCGCTAATAGCAGCCCTTGCGACGGGTTGCTGGTTTGGGGCGCATTCTGCACACAAATACCCTTCAAAACGGAACTTTTTCATCAAAAAACTGCTCTTATGGGTATCTTTTTGAATTCTTTCCAGGCATTAGCACTCGATCGCATAGAGTGCTAATATTGGCTATGAACTTCCGTAAGGAACACCCATAACGATGACGCAATCCTCCCATTCGCTGGCCCTGTCCAACGCCCAGTTGGCGGTTGCCGTTTCCAATCCTGGTGCGCTCGGCACGATCGAAGCCTATATCAGTGCCGTCAATCGCCTGCCCATGCTGACCCACGACGAGGAAATGCAACTGGGGCGGCGCTTGCGCGACGAATCCGATCTCGATGCCGCACGCCAACTCATTACCGCGCACCTGCGCCTGGTCGTATCCATCGCCCGGCAGTACTTGGGTTATGGCCTTGCGCACGCCGACCTGATCCAGGAAGGCAATGTGGGCCTCATGAAGGCAGTCAAGCGCTTCGACCCTGACCGCGGGGTACGCTTGGTATCCTTCGCGGTGCATTGGATCAAAGCAGAGATCCATGAATACATCGTGCGCAACTGGCGGCTGGTAAAAGTAGCCACCACCAAGGCACAGCGCAAGCTGTTCTTCAACCTGCGCCGCATGCGGCCCGAAGACAGCGGCCAAAGCCTCGATTCGCACCAAGTAGACGCGATCGCCCGCGAGCTCAACGTTCGCCCACAGGACGTCTCCGAAATGGAGGTGCGCATGATGGGCCAGGAAATGGCCCTCGAGACCCGCGATGACGACGACGCATCGTTTGCGCCCATTTCGTACCTGTCCGACAACGGCGACCATGAGCCTTCCGCTGTGCTTGAACGCAATGCCTACTACACATTGCAAGGCGAAGGCTTGGCCAACGCGTTGGGTGTATTGGACGACCGCTCGCGCCGCATTGTTGAGGCACGCTGGCTGCAAGACGAGGGCGGTGCCACGCTGCATGAGCTCGCCGCCGAATTCGGTGTCTCCGCTGAACGCATCCGCCAAATCGAAGCCGCCGCGTTCAAAAAGCTGCGCACTGCGCTCACGGCCTGATTCTTCCCAGCTTCCCGGCCGCGCTTCGGTAACAAGTGCGGCCTTTTTTATTGCCCGAAGATGTCGTTTCTTAACCCGAGCGCCATGACGGGGCAGGCTGCGGCAGCGCCCGCACCCGTGCGTATTGCCCCTTCGGGGTCGCCCACGGATTGAATTGAGAAACAATATCTTACTCATTCGCCCCAAAAAATTGAACTTCCCCATTCCCGCGTAGCCTAATTCACTGTGAACAAAGCTTCTGCTGCGATGCGCGAGCCATTGTTCTCCATCCACTTCGGCTTCTCCTCTTCCCCTCCCTATTGAAGTGGATGTTTTTGGGACACCTGCATGGGTGTCCCATTTTTATGCCCGTCCGCACCGCCACCATACTGGCAAAGAAAGTATGCTTGAGACTCCTCGCATACTAAACGCCGCTACACATGGATATCGGGCACGTGGTATTTGGCCTCGCCGGCCTGCTCGCACTGGTTTCGTTCATGCCGCCCCTCGCGGGCAGGCTCAGCTTGCCCTATTCCGTACTCCTTGCCATCGTTGGCATTGTGCTGGGCCTCATCATTCACGTGCACAGCTGGGCGCCGGTCGTCATGTCCGACTTCCTCGACTCCCTGCAGAACTTCGAAGTTTCTTCCGAGACTTTCCTGTTCGTCTTCCTGCCCATCCTGTTGTTCGAAACTGCGCTGGCGCTCAACGTGCGCCGCCTGCTGGACGACATCGGGCCCATCCTTATGATGGCTATCGTCGCCGTCGTGGTCTGCACCGTCGCAGTCGGCATGTCGCTGAGCATGGTGTCGGATTACGGACTGGTGGTGTGCCTGATGCTGGGCGCCATCGTTGCCACCACCGATCCGGCCGCCGTGGTAGGCGTTTTTCGCGATGTTGGCGCGCCCAAGCGCTTGACCACGCTGGTCGAAGGCGAATCCTTGTTCAACGACGCCGCGTCCATCGCGCTCTATACAGTGCTGCTGTCGGTCATTTTCAGCGGCGGGCCTATCTCCACGGGCAAGATATTCTCCAGCTTTGTCGTCAGCTTCCTGGGCGGCGGGTTGGCGGGCCTGCTCATGGGTCGGCTGGCCAGCGGGCTGTTCATTGCGTTGCGGGGTTGGCCTACAGCCGAGATCACCCTTACCATCGCGCTGGCCTATCTCGCGTTCTATATCTCCGAGCACTATCTGGGTGTATCCGGCGTGGTGGCAACCGTGATTGCAGGCTTGGTCGTGGGCACCACAGGGCGCACCCGCATGTCGCCGGCCACCTTCGAACAGTTGGCTGCCGCGTGGGCACAGTTGGGTTTCTGGGCTAACTCGCTGATCTTTGTGTTCGCGGCCATGCTCATCCCCAGGATGATGGCCGACATCAGTTGGACCCAGGTATTGTTGATCGTGCTGTTGTTTGCGGTCACCCTGATGGCGCGCGGCTTCATGGTATTTGGCATGCTGCCGCTGCTGGGCCTTACGCGCTTCGGCACCAAGGTAAGCCGCTCGTATCGCATCGTGATGTGGTGGGGCGGGCTGCGCGGCGCTGTATCGTTGGCATTGGCGTTAGCGGTAACGGAACAGCACAACGTGCCTTATGAAGCACGTCAGTTCATCGCCGTGGCCACCACTGGTTTCGTGCTGCTGACCCTGTTCGTCAATGGCACAAGCCTGCGGCCGCTCATCCGCAAACTGCGGCTCAACGAACTACCGCTGCTGGAGCGCGTGCTGCGCAATCAAGCCGTTGTGGTCGCGCTGGAGGACATACGCGAACACACCGCCGAGATCGCACGCCAAGAGCACCTGGGCGATAACGCGCGCAACAGTGTGGACGCGGTGTTCGACGCTACCCAAGCCAGCATTGACGGCGGCGAGCTCGTGCGCCTGACGGTGGACCAGAAAGTGGCGATCGGGCTGGGCATACTGGCTGCTCGCGAAGAAGAAATGTTCTACGACACGCTCAAGGCGCAGGTTGTGGACTGGCGCGCAGCCGAATCCCTGCTAGCGCGCGCGGAACGCATGAGCGACGCCGTGCGTGCAGGCGGGCTGGCAGGTTTTCATTCGGCCGTTGCGGCAGACCTTCGCTATTCGCCAGCCTTCAGGATGGCCTTGCGCGTGCATTACCTGTTCGGTTTCCAGGGTTGGCTGGCCAGTGAACTGGCCAAGCGTTTCACCAACCTGATGAGCAAGCGCACCGTGGCACGCCACATCGTGGAGTTTGCACAGAAAGAAGTCACCCCGCTGCTGGGCGATGAGGCCACCGTCATGATCACCGACGTACACAGATTCCGCCTGGCCCAGATCGACCATGCCCTGCAGGCCATGAGCCTGCAGTATCCCAAGTTCGCCCTGTGGCTCCAGGAAGCCTACCTGGGCCGCATGGCGCGGGCCCTGGAGCGCCTGCGCTACCGCGACATGCTGTCGCAGTTTCTGATCACAGGTGAAATGTATGCAGACTTGATCAAACAAACAGAAGCGCGCTGGGAGCACGTGCAACAACGCCCCAGCCTCGACATCGCCATGACCGCGGCGGACTTGATCAAGCGCGTGCCTATGTTCGACAGGCTGCCGCAGGAGAAGATCCAGGCGCTGTGCAAAGTGCTCAAGCCCAGGCTAGCAGTGCCCGACCAGGAAATTACGATGCAGTTCGGGCGCTACCGGGCTATGTACATCGTCGCCTCTGGCGCGGTCACACTGCACCTGCCCGACCACTCCACCGTCGAGCTCGGCACGGGTGAAATCTTTGGCGAAATCAGCCTGGCAACTGGTTCGACGTTTGAGCTGAAGGCAACCTCGCTAGGCTACAGCCGCCTGCTGATGTTGCGCGAAAAAGATTTCAACACGCTGCTGGAGCGCAACCCTGCGCTTAAAGAGCGCATCGACACCATCGTGAAGCAGCGCCTGCGCGCGCTGGAGGTATGGCGCGAGTTCCAGTCGGGCGAACGTCAGCACGAGCCGCTGCCCGAACTGAATGAGCCACCCGGGAATGCATCGCCGGCGAGCGATGAGACGGCCATTGGCTGGCCGGCGAACCCGTCTTCAAGCG
This sequence comes from Paracandidimonas lactea, assembly GCF_021653995.1. NCBI lineage: Bacteria > Pseudomonadati > Pseudomonadota > Betaproteobacteria > Burkholderiales > Alcaligenaceae > Paracandidimonas > Paracandidimonas lactea. The sequence continues at coordinate 166,375 of NZ_JAJJOZ010000002.1, read as the reverse complement.
ATGAAGCCGTCGTAAACAAGCTGTGACGCCAGGCGGCGTGGCACTGCCATTGGCCGCGCCACAGCCTCAACAACAAACGGCGGCAACCACCGCTTACATCAGCTGTTTGAGATCGTGCGCGATGTCTTCAGGCGACGCATTGTTGCTGATCAGCACCCGCGCTTCGCCCTTCTTGTCCAGCACGTAATACGACGCCGCGTGGTCCATGGCGTACTGGTCGGGCGCAGCGCCCTTGGCTTTGGCGTAAAAGGCCTTGAATGATCTTGCCGTGTCAGCAGTCTGCTGTGGCGTGCCGCGCAGGCCCACGAAAGCCGGATTGAATGCCTTGACGTAGGCATCGAGGATTTCAGGCGTGTCGCGGTCCGGATCCACCGTGATCATCAGCACCTGTACCTGGCCGGCATTGCTACCCAGCGTCTCCACGGCCTGGCCCAGCGTGACCATTGACGTTGGGCAGACATCGGGGCACTGCGTATAGCCAAAGAAAACCACTGTTACCTTGCCTTTATAGTCGGCCAGTGTACGTAGCTGGCCGGCAGTATCCTGCATGGCCATATCCTTGCCCAAATGCGTGCCCGATATATCCGTGCCGCGAAACGCCGGCGGTTTTTCACCGCAGGCTGCCAGCCCGGTGGCTAACACTACGGTGGCAGCGGCCAGAAGACGGCGCCCCTGAGAAAACCTGCTATTGAACCGAGACATGAAACCTTCCACTACAAAAAACCGGGGATGCGCCCTTGGGCGCACGAGGGTCATACCAGCGCCAACCAGTGGTCTGCCAGCAAGGCTGCGAACAGGAGCGCCAGATACAAGATAGAGAAACGAAACAGCGTGCGCGAGAGCGCGTCGGAATAATTGCGATACAGGCGCCATGCGTACGCCACAAAGGTGCCGCTGAGTACAACAGCGCAGGCAAGATAGAACAGCCCGCTCATGCGCACGACAAAGGGCAGCATGGTTGCGGCGAAGAGTGTCAGGCTGTAGAGCAGGATGTGCAGGCGCGTGAATGACTGGCCATGCGTGACAGGCAGCATTGGCAGCCCCGACTTGGCATAATCGTTGTTGCGGTAGAGGGCCAGTGCCCAGAAATGCGGCGGCGTCCAGATAAAGATGATCAGGACGAGTATCCATGCCTCGGCCGGCACCGCGTCAGCTACCGTAGCCCAGCCCAGCGCCGGCGGCATGGCGCCCGACAAGCCGCCGATGACAATGTTTTGCGAGGTGCGGGGCTTGAGAATGACGGTATAGATGATGGCATAACCCACGAAAGTGGCAAACGTGAGCCACATGGTGAGCGGGTTGACCAACGTGTAGAGCACCAGCATGCCCAGGCCGCCCAACAGGCCCGAAAACATGAGCACCTGAACATTGCTGATCGTGCCGCGGGCCGTGGCACGCCGCGCGGTGCGCAGCATGCGAGCGTCGATTTCTTGTTCGATCAGGCAGTTAACAGCAAACGCGGCAGCGGCGAGCAGCCAGATGCCCACAGTGCCAGCCAGCACGCGCCATAGGTCGGGCATGCCCGGCGTGGCAAGAAACATACCGATCACGGCGCAAAATACAGCTAGTTGCGTAACACGCGGCTTGGTGAGCACCAAGTACTGCCGCAGCAGCGACTGGTGAGAAAGAGTGGCGGTAGTCATGACGCTATTTTAGCCTCCCCGGCCCGTGAAACCCGCACCATCAACGTAACGGTGGCCAGTGTCAGCCCGGCCGCGCCACCATTGTGCAATACCGCGATCAGCAGCGGCCACTGAAAGAAGATTGTGGTCAGGCCTGTGAGCAGCTGCACAAACAGCAGCGCGAGCAACAGGCGGGCTGGCCCACGCAGGCCGGGTATGGCCTGCAGGCGCAGTGCCAGCGCAGCCATATACACAAACACCACAAACGCGAAATTACGATGCACCCAATGAATAGCCGTGAGCGCTTGCTGGGAGATCATCTCCCCCGATGGCAGCACGCCCAGGCCGCGCACCAGCGAATAGCCGCCCTGGAAATCCATCTCGGGCACCCATTGCCCATGGCAGGTGGGAAAATCCATGCAGGCCAGCGCCGCATAATTGGTACTGACCCAGCCACCCAGGGCGATCTGTATAAACAACAGCACCAGAGCGCCGGCAATCCAGGGGCGCCAACGCAGCGCGAATGCCGGCACCGAATCGTGCGTTTTCTCGCGGGCGGCCAGCCAGGTCATCAGCCCCAGCAGCAGCATGCCGCCCAACAGGTGCGTAGTGACCACAAGCGGCATGAGCTGGTGTGTGACCGTCCAGGCGCCAAACGCGCCCTGCACGCACACGGCCACCAGCGTCCAGGCCGCCAGCCGAGGCGTATGCCCCAGCTCGCGGCGATAGCGCCAGGCCATGTACACGATGGCAATGATGAGCATGCCCAGGATGGACCCCGCGTAGCGGTGGATCATCTCGATCCAGGCTTTGGAATGGCTGACCGCGCCATAGGGCATGGACGCCAGCGCCTGCTCGATATGCTCGCTGGCGCCGAACGGCGTGACATTGCCGTAACAACCCGGCCAGTCCGGGCAGCCCAACCCGGAATCAGTCAGGCGCACGAACGCCCCGAACATGATCAGGTCCAGCGTCAGAAACCACGTCAGGAAAACCGTCTTGCGATAGCGCTGCAAAATGCGGGACATGCGTGAATCAGCCTATGCGTGAATTGCGGATCAACTTGCGCAGGTCGTCGCGTACGGCGGTCGGCTCCGCATCGGCTGGGTATTGCATCATCAGGTTGCCCAGCGGGTCGATGATCCACATTGGCTGCTTGAGAGCCGCCTCGCGCTCCGCAGGCGTGGCATCAGGCGCCAGGAAGGCCGCCAGGCGGTCTGGGTGCACACGCACCATGTGCGTACCCTGGTATGCCTCAAGCACTTGCTCAGGAACCTGGCCATCATCCAGCACAAACCATACGCGCGATAAACGCTCCACCTCCTTGCCCTGGCTGGCGTGCGAGTTGCGCAGAATGAACAGTTTGCGCACGCACGATTCCGGGCAGGCTGCGGCGTCGGCGCTTACCAGCACCCACTGCCCCTTCAGGCTCGCCAGATCAAAGGCTTCACCCTGCAGCGTCTTGAGCGGCAGTGCAGTGGCAGCCGGCATCGGGCGCTGTGGGTCAACCAAGGAGCCATAATTGGTATGGCCCTCGGGGCGCAAGCCCAAGGCCGGCACGTAATAAGCCAACAGGGCAAATGCAATGGGCGCAAGGCAGATCAAGACGATCAGGTACAGCGGCAGCATCGAGCGCTGTCGCGGCGCGCCTTGCGAAGGCTGGGAGTTCGTGCTGGACACAATGGATCCTTGTAAAGTCAGGGTTTGCGCGCCCGGCGCAGGGCGCGCCAGGCGATGGTGAGCCACGCCCCGGCAGCAATGGCGGCAAAGCCAAACCATTGCAGCGCATAGCCGCGGTTCTGGTCGGCGTCCAGTGAAGGCTGGGGCCAGTCGCGAACCAATACAGGTTGGTTCGTTGATGAAGCCGCGCTGTCTTGCGGCGCAGTCTGCGCCAGCACGGCTGGCAACAATTTTAAACCCGTAGCAGCTTGGTAGTCGGCTAAGTCTAGATTCTGAAGCACGGGCAGGGTGCCATTGTCGCGCGGCAGCCGCACGGGCAGCCCTGCGCCGCCGCCGGCCCATGATGCCAACTCGAACAGGCGCGGTACGCGCGCCAGCAGTTCGCCCTGTATGGTGTGCTCGCCCGAACCGGGTGCAATGGCATCGGCGCGCAGCGCGTCAGCCTCGGCCCCAAAGGCATTCGACCGCGCAGCCGGGCGCTGAGCAGCCGACGCCTCTTGAGGCTGCTGCACCGACGGCTGCCCGGCCTGCCCAACTGGCCCAGGGCCGCCAAAGCGGGGTAGCCAACCGCGCAATACCAACACGGCTGTACTTTCGTGCGCGTGCAGCAGCAGTGGTGTTGCCACCCAGTAGCCGGGACGCCCTTCATGATTGCGATTTTCCAGCAACACCGTTAGCTCAGGCCGCCATGTGCCGCGCACGCTTGCCGGCCGCCAGGGCTGCAGCGCGGCAGGCGGCGTGGCCGCGTCCAGCACCAACGGCGCTGCGGCGCGGCCTGCTTCAATGCTTGCACGCAAGGCGGTGCGCTCGGCGGCGCGCCGCAACTGCCAGTTTCCCAGCGCCACAAACACGGCTGCCATCACGGCCAGCACTATCAGCGCGGCCAGTGTGCGAGAACGTATGTGTGGGCGTACCATGTCTGTGATAATTCAAATTTCTCGGAGGCAAATAATGCGCATCATCGTCATCTTGGTTTTCCTGGGCATTATCGGGAGCCTGGGCTCCGCCCTGGTTTACCTGATGCGCGACAAGGGCGGTACCAACCGCACCGTCAATGCGCTGACTGTGCGCATCGGCCTCTCGATTGCGCTGTTTCTTTTTGTGCTGTTCGCGCACCATATGGGCTGGATCGACAGCACCGGCATCCCAGGCCGCTAGGCTGTATACGCTACGCAGCACAAAGGCCGGCGGCGCCGGCCTTAGCGTGTGAAATGCCCGCCGCCCCAAGGGCGGCAACCGGTTGCCCGTCAGAACCAGTATACGAACAAATACAGGCCCAGCCACACAACGTCGACAAAGTGCCAGTACCAGGCCGCGCCTTCGAAACCGAAGTGATGGTCGGCTGTGAAGTGGCCCCTGATCAGGCGCACGAGAATAACAGTAAGAAAGGTGGCGCCCAGAATCACGTGGAAGCCATGGAAGCCCGTCAGCATGTAAAACAGCGACCCATAAGCACCTGAATTGAACCGCAGGTTCAGGTCGGTGTAGGCATGGTGGTACTCATACGCCTGGCACGCCACGAATGATGCGCCCAGAATGACGGTGAGCGCCAGCCAGAAGATCGCCTTGCCGCGGTTGCTGGCACGCAGCGCATGGTGCGAAATCGTAAGCGTCAGCCCCGACGTCAGCAGCAGCGCGGTGTTGATGGTGGGCAGCCAGAACGGGCCTACGGTCTGGAATTCGGGTACCGTACCGGCCGGGCCGAAGTTCGGCCAGGCGCCGCTGAAGTTTGGCCACAGCAGCGTTTGGTGATCCAGGTCGCTGAGCCAGGGCGTCGTGACTTCGCGCGCATACCACAGCGAACCGAAGAAAGCGGCAAAGAACATGACCTCGGAAAAGATAAACCAAGCCATGCTCCAACGGTAGGAGTGATCGACGCGCGCGCTGTTCAGGCCGCCTTCGGATTCGCGAATCGCATCGCCGAACCAGCCATACAACACGGTGAACAGGCCCAGAATACCGACCAGGAACAGCCAGAAGCCAACCTGTGAGCTGTTGATCCACATCGCCGCGCCCAACAGTGTGAGCAGCAAGCAGAAACTTGCACGAACCGGGTGTTTCGAATCGGCCGGCACGTAATAGTAAGGTGCCTCTTTCCCCTGAGCCGAGTGACTTGCACTCATGGTGTTCTCCTGCGAATGTTCGAATAATTTAATGTTTCAGGCCAGACTGGACGTCAGCCAGCGTGCAATCAGGACCAGCCCCACCACAAACACCACTGCGGCAATGACGCCCGCAATGATGAGGTGCACCGGGTTCAGGCTGGAGATATCCTCGTTGTAGCCCTTGCCCTTGCGCACCCCGAAAAAACCCCACGCTACCGCCTTCATCGTCTGGAAGAAATTAAGCTTGCGCCGCGCGAGGCGGTTGATGTCATCGGTCATACCAATCAACCGCCGGTGCCCACGCCGCGCCAGACCGCCCAGACGACTACCGCGATCACCACCAGCACCAAAACAAGTGCAGTGTTGCGATTCTTGCGGCGTTGTTCAGGCGTCATGGCTGCTCCTTTATTTCACGATGGGTGGTTCGACAAACGTATGGAAGGGCGCGGGCGAGGGCACCGTCCACTCCAGGCCCGTAGCGCCTTCCCAGGGTTTGGCGGGCGCCGGATCGCCATGGCCGCGCCAGGCTTTGACGGCGATGTACAGCAGCAGCAGCTGCGACAGGCCGAACCAGAACGCGCCGATCGAGGCGATTTCGTTGAAGTTGGTGAACTGGGCGGCGTAGTCCGCATAGCGACGGGGCATGCCGGCCAAGCCCAGGAAGTGCATGGGGAAGAAAGTGAGGTTGAACGAGATCATGCTCGACCAGAAGTGGACCTTGCCCAGTTTCTCGTCATACATGCGGCCCGTCCATTTAGGCAGCCAGTAATAGGCGCCCGCGAACATCGCGAACAGCGAGCCCGCCACCATCACGTAATGGAAGTGCGCAATTACGTAGTAAGTGTCGTGCACCGCGATATCGATGGGCGCCACGGCCAGGATCAGGCCGGTGAAGCCGCCGATGGTGAACACGAAGATGAAGCCAACCGCGAACAGCATGGGCGTTTCAAATGTGAGCGAACCGCGCCACATAGTGGCCACCCAGTTGAACACCTTCACCCCGGTGGGGATGGAGATCAGCATGGTGGCATACATGAAGTAGAGCTGACCGGTGACAGGCATGCCGGTAGCGAACATGTGGTGCGCCCACACCAGGAAGGACAGGATGGCGATGGCGGCGGTGGCATACACCATGGAGGCATAGCCGAACAGCGGCTTGCGGGCGAAGGCCGGAATCACGGCCGACACGATCCCGAAGGCCGGCAGGATCATGATGTAGACCTCGGGGTGGCCGAAGAACCAGAACACGTGCTGGTACAGCACAGGATCGCCCCCGCCTGCCGCATTGAAGAACGAGGTGCCAAAGTGGCGATCCGTCAGCAGCATCGTAACGGCGGCGGCCAGCACGGGCATCACGGCAATAAGCAGATACGCCGTGATCAGCCAGGTCCAGCAGAACAACGGCATCTTCATGAGCGTCATGCCGGGCGCGCGCATATTCAATACTGTAACGATGATATTGATCGCCCCCATGATGGACGACGCACCCAGGATGTGCACGGCAAAGATGGTGAAATCCATGCCAGGCCCCATCTGCAGCGTCAGCGGCGCATACATCGTCCAGCCGGCGGCATTGGCCCCCCCTGGCACGAAGAACGACACCGTCATCAGAATGGCGCCGATCGGCAGCAACCAGAAGCTGAAGTTGTTCATCCGCGCAAACGCCATGTCGGACGCCCCGATTTGCAGCGGAATCATCCAGTTGGCGAAGCCCACGAACGCCGGCATGATCGCACCAAAGATCATGATCAGGCCATGCATGGTGGTGAACTGGTTGAACAACTCAGGCTGGAAGAACTGCAGCCCCGGCGCAAACAGCTCCGTGCGTATCAGCAACGCCAGCACACCGCCCTCGAGCAGCATGCAAAACGAAAACAACAGATACATCGTGCCGATGTCTTTGTGGTTGGTGGCAAACAGCCAACGCCGCCAACCATGCGGCTTGTGATCGTGGTGATCTTCGTGCCCGTGACTCGCCGGGACGTGATCGGCGGTAACACTGCTCATTGTGTACTCCTTCCTGCTCCACCAGGCGGGCTGTGGATGGCGCCGCCCTTCAGAAAATCGTTGAAATTCGTATTTACCTGCGCCGCATCAACGCTGCGCGGTGACATCCTTGGGCTGCACGACCGGATCGGTACCCTTGCCCGCATTACCCCAGGAATTGCGGGTGTAGGTGATGACGGCGGCGATCTCGACGTCATTCAGTTGATCCTTGAACGCTGCCATGGCAGTACCTGGGGCGCCGTTGAGCACGGTGTGGATCTGATCTTTCTTGGCGCCCATGACGATCTTGCTGCCGTCGAGCGCAGGGAAGGTGTTGGGCAGGCCTTTGCCGTTTGCCTGGTGGCAGGCGACACAGGTGGTAGCGTAGATCTTCTCACCACGAGCCATCAGCTCGTCCTTAGTCCACGCTTTATTGGGATCGTCCGCCACCGCGGACATGGCCTTTTTCTGCTCGGCGGCCCACTTATCATAGTCTGCCTGGGATACGACGTCGACCACGATGGGCATGAAGGCGTGATCCTTGCCGCAGAGTTCCGCGCACTGGCCACGATAGGTGCCGATCTTTTCGGCGCGGAACCAAGTATCGCGCAAGAAGCCCGGGATGGCATCCTGCTTCACGCCGAACTCAGGCACCATCCAGGAGTGGATGACGTCGTTGGCTGTGAGCACGATACGTACTTTCTTGTCGACCGGCACGACCAGCGGGCGGTCGACTTCCATCAGGTAGAGGTTGCCCTTGGGCGCCTTGCCTTCGATTTGATCGCGCGGCGTTGCCAGGTTGGACAGGAACTTCACCCCCTGTGCCGAGCCATCGAGGTATTCGTAACCCCACTTCCACTGATAGCCGGTAACTTTGACGGTGAGGTCGGCGCTGCTGGTGTCTTTCATGGCCACCACCGTGCGCGTGGCTGGCAGCGCCATGCCGATGACGATCAGGAAAGGGATGACCGTCCAGGCGATTTCGATGCCGACGTGCTCGTGGAACTTGGATGCCACAGCGCCGCGCGACTTGCGGTGATAGATGATGGAATAAACCATCACCCCAAATACAACGACGAAAATCACCGCACAGATGATCATCATCATCCAGTGCACCCACATGATGTCCCGGGAAATTTCCGTGACACCTTCGTGCAGGTTGAGCTGGTTGACTCTTGGGCCTCCCGGCATATCCTGGACTTGCGCCTGCGCCATGCCTGCCATCAGCAATGCACTCGCCCCGGACCACCCTCTCCACTTCTTCATGCTGACCTCGATTACGGCGTGTCTTCACCAAAGGTTGATTCTGGTCAAAGGTTGCTGACGAAATCAACCCGGGAGAACACTGAATTATTGGATGGCAGGCTTAAAATTAGTATTGCTGGGAATACCTGCTCGAATTTACGTAAAGACCGCCGGAATTATAGCGAACTCACATTCGCTGTGGGGTTTTAGCATCGGTGGCAGTATGGTTGCCGCCCGATTCGGCATCACCGCACACCCATGCATACACTACAATTACGGCATGAATTCCCTTCCCGCTAGCGCGCTCGACGGCTTGGCCGTGCGTCAGCGCAAGCTCGCTCCGCGCATACAACAATTGCCACCCATCGGCTGCCGGCCGCTTACCGTGGCGGGCCGTGTTGCGGGCTGGATCACCGCGCGAGCCACAGATTGCCTGCGTGGGCTGCCGGGTGTGCGCATCGAACACGAAGCCGTACGTATCAACGCCGCCCCCCACGAGCGTATGCGCCTGGACGCAGTACTGGAGCGGGTCGCCACAACACTGCGCGATAACGATTGCCTGCGTGCATGGCGCAATGAATTGCTCGATGTGTATGGCGAAGGCCGTCGTCTGGGCGTCATTGAACGCGCCGCCGTTCGCCCGCTCGGCCTGCTGACCAAGGCCGTGCATCTTAATGCCTGGTCGAGCGATGGCCGGCTGTGGGTAGCGCGGCGCGCGCTTACCAAGGGCACCGATCCCGGCATGTGGGATACCCTGGTGGGCGGCCTCGCCAGCGCCGCCGAAGATCTCGACACCTCGCTGTTGCGCGAAAGCCACGAAGAAGCGGGCCTGAACGCCCCTGACATCAGCCGTCGTGGTGCCTTGCGCATGGTTGTGCGCATCCATCGCCGCCTGCCCGAAGGCTATCAGGTCGAAGACGTGCTGGTGAGTGACTGCGTGCTGGCCGACGGCATCCGCCCTGCCAACCAAGACGGAGAAGTCAGCGATATAAGGCTGGTATCAGTCAAAGAACTGTGGTCCATGATTGAAGCCGACGCCTTCACACGCGAAGCCGAGGCCTCCATACTGGACAGCCTGATGCATCGTATGCCAGGCCGCAGTGCGGCCTGATACGCCGTCTCAGTGCACCGGCCGGTTCGGCCGCCTTGGGGCTGATACGTACGATTACCGCAAGCTCTACAGATACTCGCCAAACCAGGCCAGGGTGCGTCGCCACCCGTCCTCGGCCGCATCTTTGCGATAGGTGGGCCGATAGTCGGCGTGAAAAGCGTGGCCCGCCTCAGGGTAAATATGAAAGCGGCTGTCGGCGGCGGCCTCCGAGCCATCCATCAGTTTCATCTCCATCACCTCGACAGACATGACGGGGATGCCCGTATCTTTTCCACCGTATAGCCCCAGGACAGGCGCTTTCAGCGCGCCGATCACGTCCACGGGTTGCTTGGGGTGCAGGTCGTCGGAGCGGCCATCCAGGCGGCCATACCAGGCCACCCCCGCTTTCAGGCCCGGGCGGTGCGCCGCATAAAGCCACACAATACGTCCGCCCCAGCAAAAACCTGTGATGGCCACCCGGCTGGTATCAGCGCCATTGACACCGGCCCAGGCGGCTGACGCATCGAGATCGGCCATGACTTGTGCGTCGGGTACTTTGCTTACGACTTCCTGAAACAAGGGCGCAATCTCGGTGTATCGCGATGGGTCGCCCTGGCGAAAGAACAATTGCGGCGCAACAGCCATATAACCTTGGTGTGCCAGGCGGCGGCAGACATCCTTGATGTACTCGTGCACGCCGAAAATCTCATGCACCACCAATACCAGCGGCAACCCCGTCTTGCCTGCCGGCATGGCATAGTAGGCGGGCAGCTTTCCGTCTTTCGCGGGCACGTCCACCATCCCCGTCTCCAGCCCGGTATCGGGCGTCTTGACCACGGTGTCAGCGCACACCGGCCCCGCCGCCAGGGCGAAACCGCTCGCCAGCGTGCCAGCGATGAAACCCCGGCGATCCAACCGCAGCGCGGGGCGCAGGCTATCAAGCTCCGACGCAAAATCCAAACCTTGAAACTGCTTCATCATGATCCCCTTTGTTGAGGTTGGGTTTCAACTGATACCACCGGAACGCACCGGTGAAATAGAACCGACTCAACCTCGCCTCGGCAGCCAGTTACCCAAGCCAATATCAGTATGCAAGCTACCTTCCACTAAATCGGCGAGCCGTTTCAGTGTCGCGTCAGTCGGCGAAGCTGGATGCATGAGAGTCCACTCATGAAGGAGGCACCATCGATACGTACCTCCCATTCGTAGGCATCTATTCGATGTCACGTCGCGAATGGATCGCCATCGTAGTAAGCAAGGGCTTAGGCACCGTCTTGATTTTTTTGGCGGCGGATGGCTCGCTGCACTTCGCAGCGGGGGGCGAGCGGCTTAAGCGCCTGGCCTGCTTATCGCAGCGTCTCGGCTCAAAACAGGAACCACAAGGCCTTTTACCCTGAAGCAGCCGCACTCTGCGCCGCAGCCACCGTCGCCGCTGCATGCTCTGCCACCCGGGCGAGCTTGCGCGATTCCTTCATGACGGTCGTCGCATACCCCCGCGCATTCCCCGAATATTTCGCAAGCGCCTTGGAAAGGTTCCCGTCCGCCTGGTCGAGGTACTCCTCCAGAATATGCGCCCCCACGCGAATATTCACCGCCGGGTCAAACAGCGACTCCGATGGCTGGACCTTGTCCCGATGCCACCGGCGCACCACCTGCATCAAGCCTTGCGCGCCGTAGCTGCTTTGAACATTCGGCCGCAATGCGCTTTCCTTTTGAAGGATTGCAATGATCAGCTCTGGCTCCAGCCCCTCGCGCTTGTCCGCTTCCGCCCAGGCGAGATTCACATACTTACGCACCGTGTTCGGCGACTTGCGCCATTTTGCCGCCAGATACTTTGTTTGCGCCTGCTTGCTGGCCTCATCAGCCAGCGACTGCAGTGCCTCTTCCGCCAACCCGTCCTTGTCAGGCTCGGGCAGCGTTGCACTGTCGGGTAGATCAAGGTAAGCCACTTGCGTCGCAGCAGATGCATAGTTATCGGCCGGGGATCGCTCTGCGGCGAGCAGCGCTTGCGGCGCGAGCATGCCGCCTGCCACACAGAGTGCGGCAAGCAATCGGCGACGATGTGCGCGCAGCGTCACGCTGCGAATGGAAATGAATACGTTCGAATGGCTATGGTTGACGATCATCGGCCCAGGGGCATCCCTTGGCCATACTCATATCGTCAGAGGCTGGCCTCTGAATACTTGCGTCGATGTGAGGGTCGATGTACGAAACCGGCCTTTTGCTCGCGTGGTTTTTGAAGCGAGCGGAACGAGGATGCGCTGTTAGTATTGGTTATTGACGCGTATAGCGCAGAACCGCAAAAGCTAGGCGGTTTTCGCTTAAAAATCATAGCAATACATGTGTTACTCACATGCACTGTAATGTAATTGAAAGAAACGCCACAATCGGCCAGACTCCCCCCGATGAATGGCCCAAATCAAGAGGGGAATCTGGCTGCACGCAGCGCATGGGCCGACTTACAAAATGACAATCATCCAAGGGCGATTGTTACGGATCGGCCCCTTGCCGCGACGGGCAGTGCGAGGTCATCGTGCAAAAAGCGGCACGCCGATCAGCCAACCATGCAGCGTAAGCACAAAGGCGGCGTAGATGACCAGGCCCGCCACGACGGCCACCACATCGTTGCCGCGCCAGGCGGGCGCCTGCTGGATGGGGCGGGCAACACGCCACGTGAAGGACAGCAAGTCGGCCAGCGCCCAAACGCCGAAACAGCCAAAGAGCACCACGTCTGCCACCGTGCCATTAACCAGCAGGTGCGCCCCGGCCCAAAGTACGGTCGCCCACAGCATCGGGTGGTGCATGGCGCGCTGTATCCGGCCGGGCATATAGGCGGCTACCAAAAGCGGAAACACAGGCAACATGAGTAACATGGCGATGTGCCGACCCACGCCAACGGGTGCGTATAGCGGCGTGCTGGCCATCCGGGCCTGGCCGTATCCAACAATAATGGCGATCAGGCCTGCTATGGCGATTAGCGTATACGCCAGCTTCCAGGGTACTTCACCAAACCTTGCAATCGCGGCCGGGCGGATGCCGGGCCAGACGATTTGCAGCGAATGTACGCCGAAAAACAATACACAGCCAATGATGAGCAATGCCACGGCGATCTCCTTGCATGAGGGAAGTGAACGCTTCTGTGCGGCGCACGCTTGCACGCCTGCAATAGCATACCGCGCGCTGTGTATTGCATGACGCACACCGCGCGCGGGGCCATGACTCTGCCACCGCTTGTGTTAGCGCTTACGGCGTACCGCTGCCTGCCTGCGTGCGCCCGCATTGTGCGCCCGCTTCGTACCAACCCTTGCTCTGGTTGACGATGCGCACTACCAGCAGCATCACCGGTACTTCGATCAGCACACCCACAACAGTAGCCAACGCGGCCCCGGATTGGAAGCCGAACAGGCTGATCGCAGCCGCTACGGCCAGCTCGAAGAAGTTGCTGGCGCCAATCAACGCGGAGGGGCAGGCCACGCTGTGCTGCTCGCCCGCGCGTCGGTTGAGCCAGTATGCCAGACCGGCATTAAAGAACACCTGGATCAGGATGGGTACCGCCAGCATGGCAATGACCAGCGGCTGGCGGATGATGGCTTCGCCTTGGAAGGCGAACAGCAACACCAACGTGAGCAGCAGCGCCCCGATAGACAGTGGCCCCAGGCGCGCCAGTGCCGCGTCGAAGGCTGCCTGCCCCTTGCGCAGCAGCGCACGGCGCCACCATTGCGCCAGCATGACAGGCACCACTATGTACAGCCCTACGGACACGAGCAGCGTATCCCAAGGCACGGTGATGGACGACAGCCCCAGCAACAGGCCGACGATGGGCGCGAAGGCAAACACCATGATGGTGTCATTGAGCGCCACCTGAGACAGCGTGAATACCGGGTCGCCGCCAGTGAGGCGGCTCCAGACAAACACCATGGCCGTGCACGGAGCGGCCGCCAACAGAATGAGACCGGCAATGTAGCTATCCAGCTCGCCCGCAGGCAGCCAGGGGGCGAACACGTGACGGATGAACAGCCAGCCCAGCAGGGCCATGGAGAAAGGCTTGACCGCCCAATTGATGAACAAAGTCACGCCAATGCCGCGCCAATGCTGACGCACCTGGCCCAGCGCGCCAAAATCCACTTTCAGCAGCATGGGTATGATCATCACCCAGATCAGGATGCCGACCGGCAGGTTGACCTGCGCGACTTCCATGCGCCCGAGCGCCTGGAAGGCTGACGGCTGCCACTGGCCCAATGTGACGCCCAGTACGATACACAAGAATACCCACAGCGTGAGATAGCGTTCAAAGACGCTCATGGCCGGCTGCGGACGGGGCAGTGTTGCGACATTCTGCGCTCCTGCTTGCATGGCTCAACCTCGCGTCTGACCAATGCCGCGCAATTCGGCCTGGAGCGACATGGCATCCAGGCGTTCGAAGGGCAGGCTAAGAAGCAGCTCGATACGGCGCTTGAGCATGCGCGCGGCATCATGAAAGGCCTGGATTCGCTCCGCCTCGGTGCCCGTGTGGGCGGCAGGGTCGGGCACACCCCAGTGCGCGGTGATAGGTTGGCCCGGCCAGACAGGGCACACTTCACCCGCCGCGTTATCGCACACTGTAATGATGAAATCCATGCGCGGTGCGTCCGACGCCGCGAACTCATCCCAGCTCTTGCTGCGATAACCCTCCGCAGGCAGCCTCAAGTCATTCAGTGTGCCGATGGCCATGGGGTGCACCTGCCCCTTAGGCATGCTGCCGGCGGAATAGGCGTGAAAGCGATCGCTCGCCAAGCCATTGAGAATGCCCTCGGCAAGAATGGAACGGGCGGAATTGCCCGTGCAGAGAAATAGAACGTTATAGGGTGTGTGTGACATGGTAGGTGTTTACGACACTGGGTGGCTGTTGTAGATATCCGATACCTCGCAGGCCTCGCCCTGACAGCAATACGCTGTGAGATAACCGAGCAGGTTGTTCATTTGCGGGAAATCGGCACGGTAGATCAGGTTGCGGCCTTGTTGCTCGACCGTGACGAGACCAGCATTGGCAAGCTCTTTCAAGTGAAAAGACAAGGCATTGCGGGCCACGCCCAACTGGTCTGCCAGCGCGCTGGGTGTAAGGCCCTCGCCCCCCTGAGCGACGAGGGCGCGAAACACGCGTAGCCGCTGTGTGTGGGCCAGGGCGCTGAGTGCACGAACGGTTTGCGCTTCATTCATTGTTCAATAATACAACGTTTATTGAATTAATTATATGCCCGCCTGCCACGCAACACCATCCTGTTCATAACGACAAGATGGGTTGACACTGATTTATGCTCAGAAGTAGCATAACTATTCGCGCATCAACGCGCTTCTTTTTTGTCGCATAAATACTCTAACTGAGCATAAGTTGGCAGTCGCATCGGCTGCCCACCCCAGGAGACGTTGCTCTATGGAATCGCTAGCTACCCGCCCCGTTGAATTCGACCTGCCCGCGGTAGTAGACCAAGCGGGCGCGAGCTGCCCCACGCCAGTGGGCCTGGCCTGGGCCCGCGTGCCACAGCCTGTGCCGGCAGCGCAAAAGGCCGCGCTGATTGAACGCATTCGTGCGCTGCTAGCGCGCGAGCGCGCCGTGCTGGTGGCGCACTACTACGTCGATGCAGACCTTCAGGATCTGGCTGAAGCCACCGGAGGCTGCGTGGGCGATTCGCTGGAAATGGCGCGCTTTGGCCGCGATCATACAGCCGAAACTCTGGTGGTGGCCGGCGTGCGCTTCATGGGCGAAACCGCCAAGATCTTGAGTCCCGACAAGCGCATCCTGATGCCAGACCTGCAGGCCACCTGTTCGTTGGACCTCGGCTGCCCCGACGACGCTTTCACCGCTTGGTGCGACGCCTACCCCGATCGCACCGTGGTCGTCTATGCCAACACCAGCGCGGCGGTCAAAGCACGGGCGGACTGGGTCGTCACCTCATCGATCGCGCTGGATGTGGTGGCCGACCTGCACGCGCGCGGCGAACGCATTCTGTGGGCGCCTGACCGACACCTGGGCAGCTATGTACAGCGCCAGACCGGCGCCGACATGATTTCGTGGCAGGGCGCCTGCATTGTCCATGACGAATTCAAAGGCACCGAGCTGGAAGTACTGCGTGCACATCACCCCGGGGCCGAGGTGCTGGTGCATCCCGAGTCGCCAGAATCTGTGCTGGCTCAGGCCGATGTGGTGGGCTCGACCACGCAATTGATCGACGCCGCTTGCAAGCGCGATGCGTCAACCTTCATCGTAGCAACCGACCAAGGCATTCTGCACAAGATGCGCGCCGCCGCACCCGGCAAGACATTTATTGCCGCCCCCACGGCCGGCAACAGCGCCACTTGCAAAAGCTGCGCGCACTGCCCCTGGATGGCCATGAACGAGTTGGCAGGCCTGGCCGACGTACTGGAACACGGCCGTGGTGAAGTCACCCTGGATCCGGCGCTCGGCCGGCGCGCCAAGTTACCTATCGACCGCATGCTTGCGTTTGCCGAGCAACGCAAGCAGCGCGTGCAAGCCAGCGGCGACCTTGCCCGCGACATGGCACTGTTCGACAGCGTCGGCCCCGCCTGACGCAAGGAGCCCCACAGCATGCGCTACGACGCAATCATCATCGGCAGCGGCCTGGCGGGCCTGACTGCTGCGCTGGAGCTGGCGCCGCATCAACGCGTAGCCCTCATCGCCAAGGGCGCGTTCGATGACAGCGCAAGCAATCGCGCGCAAGGCGGTATCGCTGCTGCGCTGGATCCGCAAGACAGCGTGGACGAACACGTGCGCGACACCCTGGTTGCCGGCGCGGGCCTGTGCGATACGCAGGCCACGCGGCTGATTGCCGCCGGCGCACCTGATGCCATCCGTTGGCTTCAAGGCCTGGGTGCAGGTTTCTCCACCGATGATTCCAGTCGCGATGCGCTGGACCTGACCCGCGAAGGCGGCCACGGCCGCCGCCGTATCGTGCACGCCGACGACGCCACCGGTCGAGTCGTCGTCGCCGCCTTGGCCGCACAGGCGCGGCGGCACCCCAACATCACCCTGATGGAACACCACTGCGCCATCGACCTCGCGAGCGCGCACGGCGTGCGCTGCGCAGGCCTGCATGTGCTGGACTTGCTGCATGGCCGCATCGCGACCCTGACAGCGCCGCACGTGGTGCTGGCCACCGGCGGCGCGGGGCAGGTATATGCGCACACCACCACGCCCGCCATCGCAACGGGTGACGGCATTGCCATGGCCTGGCGCGCCGGCTGCCGCGTCAGCAACATGGAATTCATCCAGTTCCACCCCACCAGCCTGTACCCGCCTGCAGACGATGCCTTTTTGATTTCCGAGGCCGTGCGCGGCGAGGGCGGCCTGCTGCGCCTGCCCGATGGGACACGCTTCATGCCCGCCTACGACACGCGCGCGGAATTGGCGCCGCGCGACATCGTGGCTCGCGCCATCGACCGGGAAATCAAGCGCCACAGCCTGAACTGCGTATACCTGGACATCAGCCACCGGCCGCGCGACTTCTTGCTGGCACACTTTCCCAACATCTACGCACACTGCCTGAGTCAGGGCATCGACATGGCCACCGATCCGATCCCCGTCGTGCCCGCCGCCCACTACACCTGCGGTGGGATTGTCACCGGCCCGGATGGCCGAACCGACATACCTGGCCTGTATGCGATCGGAGAATCCGCCTGCACGGGCCTGCACGGTGCCAACCGGCTGGCCAGCAATTCGCTGCTGGAGTGTGTGGTGATGGGGCGGGCCGCTGCACAGGCCATCCGGGCGCAGCCCATGACGGCTAACAAGCAGCCCACGGCGACTGACGCGCCGCACATTGATGCCCCGGCCTGGCACATGCGGGCCGACAAGCGGCCCGACGAGACAATCGCCCACACCCGCCAGGCCCTGCGGGCCCTGATGAGCAACGACGTGGGCATCGTGCGCAGCAACGCCTCGCTGACCCGCGCGGAACAACACATTGCACAATGGGAAGCCATCACAGCCAGGCAGTGGCGGAACGAAGGCGTGAGCCGCGAACTGCTGGAACTTCGCAACCTTCTGCAAGTCGCCGCACTGATCGTGCGCAGCGCCATCACCCGCCACGAAAGCCGCGGTGCGCATTGCAACTGCGACTGGCCCGACACCTTGACCGACGCGCGAGCGAGCGTGCTGAAGCATGAGGCGGCCGCCATGCCAGACATCACTGCACCGTTGGCGGCCTAGCTACGCTTGACAGACCAATGCTGCAATGTCGTGTGGCACGCCCGGCCAGCAAGCGGACGTATGGCGAGCGGACACGGCGTTCAAAAGTGCAGGCCACGTTCATAGGCCGACAGCACCGCCTCATGCATGGCCTCGGATTGCGTCGGGTGCGGAAAGATCGCATGCATCAGTTCGGCTTCAGTGGTTTCGAGCTGTTTAGCCACCACGTATCCCTGAATCATCTCGGTGACCTCGTCGCCCACCATGTGGGCGCCGAGCAGTTCGCCGCTGCTGGCATCAAACACCACTTTGACGAAGCCTTCGGTCGCCCCCAACGCAATGGCCTTGCCATTTGCCGAGAACGGAAACTTGCCCACCCTTATGGAATGCCCCGCGTCGCGGGCCTGCTGCTCAGTCAGGCCTACATGAGCCACCTGCGGATGGCTGTAAGTGCAGGCGGGGATCCGGCTTGCATCAATGGCTTGCGGTGACAGGCCCGCAATTTTTTCAATGCAGACCATGGCTTCGTGCGAGGCCTTGTGGGCCAGCCACGGGGCGCCCGCCACATCGCCAATGGCATACACGCCTGGCTCGTCGGTGGCACCGTAGCTGTCTGTGACGATATGGCTTTTTTCTACCTTGATGGCCGTGCCTTCCAAGCCCAGCCCTTCGACGTTACCGACGATACCGGCGGCAACGAGAATGACCTCGACGTCGAGCGTTTTGCCGCCTTGGCCATCAAGTTTGACTTTCCAGCCACCGCTGTGCTTTTGCGTGTCGGCAATGCCACTGCCCAGATGCAGCGCCAAGCCTTGCTTACGCAAGGCTTGGCCCACGTACTCAGACACCTCGGCATCTTCCACCGGCAGTACGCGATCGGCCATCTCGACAACCTGCACCTGCACACCCAGGGCGTGATAGAAGCTGGCAAACTCAATGCCGATGGCGCCCGCGCCCACCACCAGCATGCTCCGGGGCAGGCGGGATGGCGTCAATGCCTCGCGGTAATACCACACGCTATCGGCGTTCGCGTCCAGCGCCGGCAAGACCCGCGCCCGCGCGCCCGTCGCCAACACAATATGCGAAGCACTAATCAGTGCGTCAGTGCCGTCGCCCGAGACGGCCAAACGCCCTTTGCCCGCCAGCCGGGCCTGGCCCTTTATCACGGTGATGCCATTCTTCTTCATTAGATGGCCGACCCCTCGCTGAAGCTGTGCCGCCACCTTGCGGGAACGTGCCACGATGGCTTGCAGATCGGCTGCGGGTTCACCAGCCTTGATGCCGAACTCGCCGGCCTGTCGCATGAGACGCAGCACATCGGCCGAACGCAGCATTGCCTTCGTTGGAATGCAGCCCCAATTCAGGCATATGCCGCCCAACTCCGACTTCTCGACGATGGCGGTGCGCATGCCAAGCTGGGCTGCGCGGATTGCAGCCACATAGCCGCCCGGGCCTGCGCCCACGACAACGACATCAAAATTCTCTGGTTTCATACGTCTTGCTCAGATAAGTGCGGCCACAGGATTCTCGATAATCGACTTGAAGATGCCCAGCCACTTCGCCGCCAGCGCGCCATCGATGGCGCGATGATCCACTGACAAAGTGACAGTCATGACTGAGGCAATGCCCAGCGTCCCGTCGGCCACGACTGGCCGCTGCTCGAAACTGCCTACCGCAAGAATGGCTGCCTGCGGCGGGTTGATGATGGCCGCGAACTCCTGAACGCCATACATGCCCAGATTACTGACCGTAAAGCTGCCGCCCTGATACTCCTGCGGCGCCAGCTTGCCTTCCCGCGCTCTGTGCGCCAAGTCGGCAATCTCGAGGCTGACACGCGATAAAGGCTTGGTATCCACCCCCTTCACCACCGGCGTGATCAGCCCGCCCGGCGTAGAGACAGCCACCGATATGTCAATGTCCTGGTATTGACGCAAGGCGGATTCGGTCCAGCTTACGTTCATCCCGGGCAGGTCGCGCAAAGCGACGCTCACTGCTTTCACAATGATGTCATTGACGGAAACCTTGCGAGAGACCGAATGGTTTATTTGGGCGCGCATGGCCAGCAAGGCATCCATGCGGCAATCGGCACGCAGGTAGAAGTGCGGCACAGTCTGCTTGCTCTCGCTCAGGCGGCGCGCAATCGTGCGGCGCATGCTTGTGTGCGGGACATCGGTATAAGACTGCACTGCTCCGCCTGTCGCGTGAGGAAGCGGAATGACAGCCTCCGTCGCCCGGCTGGCAGACTGCGCCGCCAGCACATCGCGCTTGACGATGCGTCCTTTCGGGCCGCTGCCGCGCAGGCCTGACAACGCTATCCCGGCGGCACCCGCCAGGCGCCTGGCCAGCGGACTGGCGAAGATGCGCGTTTGGCTGGCCGTGGCGACGGGAGCTGGTGACTGCGCGTTTGGCTGCCCGCCGCCCGTATCAGGCGTCGCCACCCTGGCTTCTGGGGCGTTGCCCACGCCGGCACCATCAGACAACAGTGCGGCGATATCCACATCCGTCTCTGTCGGCGCAAACAAAACGGCAATAGGCGTGCCCACGTCGGCTGCCTGGCCAGCCGGGACCAGTATCTTCCCCAACACGCCCGAATCTTCCGCGTTGAACTCAATGACAGCTTTCTCGGTTTCGATTTCCGCCAGGCAATCACCCGGTGCGACCGCCTCTCCTTCATGCTTGGCCCAGGACACAATCACAGCGGAATCCGTGTTGGCAGCCACTTCGGGCATACGTATGAGAATCGCCATGTCAGAAGTTCCTTTGTTTCAGATCGGTGCGGTAGGTGGAGATGTCTTCGTACTGCACCAGTTCAAGCACATTGCCTTCGGGGTCCCTGCAAAAGGCCAGGTAAACGCCGGGGCGCACTTCCACTGGCTTGTCTCCGGTCATGAACACGATGCCTTCCTGCAAGAGTCGTGCAATAGCCGCCTGAATATCCTCAATGATGAACGTCAGATAGGTCGCGTTCGATTTATCAAGGATGTAAGCCGCCGGCGCCTCCGCCGGCACGGGCGTGGCGGGCGCCAGCAGCTTGATGCGTTCACCGTTCGATGTTTGCAGCCGGACTACCGTGTAGCTTCCCGCCGACAACGCCGATTCCGCCGCCTTATCGGCCGCAACATGATATTCACTGATAAAGCTGAAACCCAGTACCTGCTCGTAGAACCTGCGCATCCGGGTTAGATCGCGGCAGGCTATGCCGACTTCGAGCGGCGATGCCATTTCCAGTGTCATGGTTGTCTCCTCAGGCTCTGTCACTGCCGGCGCCCTGCGCCCGCATGCACGCTTGCAGCGCTGCAACGACTTCTTCGGTACGGGCGCATGCTGCCCGTTCAAGCACTTTGCTGATGCTCGGGGACGCCTCGCCACCCGTGACGCGCTGCACGGGCTGATCCAGCCAGTCGAAAAAGCGGCGCTGGATTTCGTCCGACAGCCAGCCGCCATACGAAGTACCTTGAGCACCTTGCTCCACAATGAGCACATTGTTGGTTTTCTGTATGCTGGCGCCTATGGTGTCCCAGTCGATGCTGGCGCGGTCCAGCCAGCGCAGGTCAATGACTTCGGCGTCCACACCGGTCTGTTCGATGGCTTCCAGGCTGTGCGCAACCATGGAAAGATACGTCAGAATCGTCACGTCGCTGCCGCTGCGGCGTACAGCCGCCTTGCCAAAGGGGATCTGGTAGTCCAGATCATCAACGGGCGCCATGCCGCTGGATGCATAGAGATCGACGTGCTCGATCACCAGAACGGGGTCTTTCAATGCCAGTGCGGCATTCAGCAAGCCTATGTAATCGAAAGGCGTGGAAGGGGCCACAATGCGCCAGCCTGGGCTGGTCGCGAAAACGCCGACGGGGTCCATCGAGTGCTGCGACCCATAGCCCGTGCCCATGGCCACTTTGCTGCGCAGCACCAACGGCATTTCTATGTCGCCGCCGAACATATGACGCGCCTTGCCAATCTGGTTGAATACCTGATCGGCGGCCACCCACATGAAGTCGGGATACATAAATTCGACCACAGGCTTGAAACGCCCGTCCATCGCCATACCACCGCCCAGCCCCACGAACGCATTCTCGCTGATGGGCGTACCCAGCACCCGACCCGGAAACCGTTCTTTCAGGCCACGCGTTGCACCATTGGTGCCGCCCTTCAGGCGATGCACATCCTCGCCCATCACGACAACACCCTCATCCGTTTCCATGCGCCGCGCCATCACGTCGGCAACCACATCGATGAACTTGCGTTCTGCCAGTTTGCCCTGATAGGAAGCCTGCTCTTCAGTCCGCGCACCATCGAGTTCTGACAAGTCGCCGCGTATGCCTACGTCACGGAAATCCGCACTGGGCCACAGGTCGGGACGTATGCGCTTCTTGCCACGCTTGCCGTCAGGATCGGCCTCGGTCAACGCCGTCACCGCCTTCTGCATTGACACTTGCATGCGCTGGCGCAGCGCGGCGATTTCCTCGGTGGTAATCAGTTTGCGCGCAAGCATCTGCTTACCGAGCGCATCCAGCGGATCTCGCTGGCGCCACGCCTGCTCTTCTTCTTTGGTCCGATATCCGAACGCGCTGCCAGGGAAGCCGCCATTTTGATGGAAGTAGCGGTATACATCCGCCTCAATGATGGTGGGCCCGTGGCCCGCGCGCATGTGAAGCAGCGCCTGCTCCATGGCCAGATGCACCGCCAGCGGATCCATCCCGTCAACCTTCCAACTCGGGATATTGAAGGCCTGACCGCGCGCCGACAGGCGAGGCTCCGCCGTAGCCTCCTCAACGTGTGTAGCAACCGCATAGCGGTTGTTCTCAATGAAGAAACACAACGGCAGCTTCCATGCCGCGGCCAGATTCATGGTTTCCAGGACGGCGCCAATATTGGTGGCGCCATCCCCGAAATACGTTACAGCCACCGCATCCGTGCCTGCATGCTTGTGCGCCCAGGCCGCACCAGCGGCAAGCGGGACGCCGCCGCCCACAATCGCATTGGTACCCAGCACACCTGCTTCGTCCCAGCGCAGGTGCATCGAGCCGCCGCGCCCCCGGCAGAACCCTTGGGCCAGGCCCATAATCTCCGCCAACGTACGCTGCAGCAGCATATCGATATCGGCGGACAGTTCCAGCCTGGGGTCAATCCCGCCCGGCGTAAGAAATGCGAGCGCCTTGCTCAGGAACTGGTGATGGCCGCGATGCGAGCCATTGACCTGGTCTGCAACCGTCAACGATACGATTGAGCCTGCCGCGCCGCCCTCTTGGCCAATACTGGAGTGGGCCGGGCCATGCACCAACCCTTGCATGGCCAGGTCGAGCACCGTCTCTTCAAATGCCCTGATCAGGTGCATATGGACCAGCAACGTCCCCAGCAGCTTCGGGTTGGCCTTTTTCCAGTCTTCTTTGAGGGTGTGCAGCTCAACCCATCTGGATGATGGGGAAAGTTCAATTATCTTAGGCATGAGTGTCGTCTCCGGACGAAGTACTTCAAATTCAGGTATAGCTGTAGGCAGACCAGCCGCCGTCGGCCACGGCAACGTGGCCATTGATGAATGCTGCATGTTCCGAGGCCAGAAACACGGCCAGCATGGCGATTTCGTGTGGTTCGCCCAGGCGGCCGACGGGTGTGCGCCGTGACAGGGCGCCCAGGTCCATCCGACCCGCAGCCACCAATTCATCAACCAGGGCCGTCTTGACGTAGCCCGGTGCAATGGCGTTCACCCTGACGCCGTGCCTGGCCCATTCAATCGCCAGAACCTTCGTCAGCATGGCCACTGCGGCCTTGCTGGTGCAATAGGCTGCTCGCTCGGGTGCGGCAACCACGCCATACATAGACGACATATTCACGATGACGCCGCTACCCTGCTCGACCATGTAGCGCCCCACCGCCTGGGCACAGTAAAAGACACCGTTCACATTGACATCCATGGCCCTGCGCCACTGTGCGCCGGATAGCTCGAGTGTTGGCTGGTTCATGGATATGCCTGCGTTGTTCAGCAACACATCGATGCGGCCAAAGGCCTCATGGGCCGCGCGGACTGCATCATTTACCGCAGCCTCGTCATTGACAGCCGCGGCCCAGCCCTGCGCCTGCACGCCTGGGAATTCCGACCGCAGGGCCACGCATGCGGCCTGCAACGCGGCATCGTCGATATCCAGCAGCGCCAGGCGCGCGCCACACGCGGCAAATGCCCGTGCCATGGCCAGCCCGATGCCGCTGCCAGCACCGGTAATGAATACCACCTTGTCGGCAAGATCATGGAACGCCTTGCCTTGTGCAAGGCGGGCAAGTACTTGCGCAGCGATAGTTTGCTCAGTCATACGGCCAACCAGTCCTTCAGCAGTTGCGGGTTGCCAGCCAGCTCATCAGGCCCACCACGAAAAACGATCTTGCCATGGCCAAGCAAACACACGGCCGTGGAGATCTTCATGGCAATAGTGAGCTTCTGCTCAACCAGTATGACTGACACGCCTTGCCTGTGAATATCCTGAATCGCTTCACCCACAACCGCCACGATCTTGGGCGCCAGACCCTCGGTCGGTTCATCGATCATGATCAGCCGCGGATTCCCCAGCAAGGAGCGGCAGATCGTGAGCATCTGCTGCTCTCCCCCGGACAGGTTGCCCGCCCGCGTATTGCGACGCTCTTTCAGGCGCGGAAAGTAATTGAACATTTCTTCGATGGTCCATGCCGGAACACCATCGCGCGCACGCTGCATGCCCATGACGAGATTCTCGTCTACCGTCAGGTTGGCAAATACATCACGCTCCTCCGGCACATAGGCCATGCCGGCCCGTGCCACCGTATATGGCGGTGCACCCGCTATGTCCTGACCATCAAACCTGATCTGGCCTGAAGTGGGTGGCACGAGACCCATGATGGACTTGATCGTGGTCGAGCGCCCCGAGCCGTTACGGCCCAGCAGGCTCATGACCTCGCCTTTTTGAACATCAAAACTCACGCCGTGAAGAATATGGCTTTTGCCATAGTGCACATGCAAATCCTGCACCGACAGCAAAGGCATTGCGCCTGTCCCGCTCATGCCGTTACCTCCGTGCCCAGATAAGCTTCCTGGACTTGTGCGTTGTTGCGGATCTCATCCGGCGCACCGGTAGCGATAATCTTTCCATACACCAGCACGCTGATCCGGTCGCTCAAAGAAAACACAACCTCCATGTCGTGCTCGACCAGCATCAGCGACCGCCCTTCTGATAGTTCGCGTATCAATCCCACGGTGTACTCGGTTTCCTCGCGGGACATGCCCGCCATGGGTTCGTCCAACAACAGCACTTGCGGATCCGATGCCAGCGACATGCCGATTTCCAGAGAGCGCTGCTCGGAATACGACAGTTCGCCGCCCAGCGTATCGCGGCACCGTGTCAGGCGGACCCGCTCAAGCAATTTCTCGGTTTCCCGCGTCACTGTGCGTGCACCCGAAATACGCCGCCAGAAGTTGTATTCCAGGCCGTACCGGCGCATGACGCCAAACCGCAGGTTCTCGAATACGGTCAACCCGGGAAAAATATTGGTGATCTGGAAGGAGCGCGCCATGCCCAGGCGATTGATCACGCGCGCATCCAGGCCGTGTATGGGATTTCCATGCAGAAAGATCTCGCCTGAAGACGGCCGGAGCTGCCCCGAGATCAGATGAAACAATGTGGATTTCCCGGCGCCGTTGGGACCAATGATGGCATGGCGCTCGCCCTGGCGCAGCGCTAGATCCACACCACGAATGATCTGTGTGTCACCGAACGACTTGTGCACATTGCGCAAGCTCAGCACCGGCTGATTGCCGGCGTCATTCACTGATGGGTTCATTATGCGTTCTCCTCGCACAGCAACCGCCATGCGCGGTTCACGTACAGGATGATTGCGATCCCCACAACCATCAAGACAATAGGCACGAGCCATGTCATGAATGCGCCCGGCAACCACTGATGGTCAAACAGCATCACCCCAGGCCAGGCAGCCCCAGGCGCCAACTTGGATTGATAATCAAGCGCCAGTATCAAGGCAAGGAACTCAACCAGGAACACAAAGCCTGCCGCCGCCACAATGCAACCAATGACCCAGCCCGATAGCACGCTGGCCAATCGCGCGGTACTGAAGCGGCGCCGATTGTCGCCCCACCACTTTCCTACGCTGAACAGGCCGGCGGGCATGAACATCATGACCAGGACGAAAATGACCCCTTGGTACAGCAACCAGGTGCGCGTCATGTCAGAGACCGCATACCCAAAGAAGGTCATGACGGCGGCGCCAAGCCCCGGCCCAAAGAAAGCACCTATACCGCCGATATAAGCGTTCAGCACGACCTGGGCCGACAGGTTCATGTCAAACAAAACATAGTTGGCCGCTTCATTGTTCATGGCCAACAAGGCCCCGGCCAGCCCCGAAAATGTGGCCGAGATGGTAAAGACCAGCGTGCGCAGCTTGTGCACGTTGTAGCCCAGGAACTTCAGCCTGTGGCTGTTCTCGCGCAGGCCGAGACACAGCCTGCCGAGCGGCGTCCGCGTGAAGTAGTACAGAAGCGCAATACCCAGCGCCACCCACGCCAAGGTCAGGTAATACACCTCGACCGACGTGCCGAACGTCAAGCCCCAGGCAGGCATGCGCATTGCCGATACGCCGCCCTCGCCTCCGAAGACCCCCTTCAAATGGGGTGCCAGCGTATGCAGCAGCTCCGCCAACGCCAGCGTGATCATCGAAAAATACACGCCGCTACGCTGCGTTGAAGACCATCCCGCGACAAGCCCCAGACCGCAACCGGCCAGCGCCCCCATCAAGGGCATGAAGGGGGTGGGAAGCAAGCCCGTCCCTTCCAGGGCATTCATCGCATGGATGGTTGCGAACGTACCAATGGCGAAATAGGCGGAATGCCCAAACGAGAGCATCCCTCCCTGCCCGGCGAGCACATTGAACGCCGTTGCAAACAATGCCGCGATCAGCATCTGAATCGCCGCATTGACCAATGAGGCAGACAGGTAAAACGGTAGGGCCAGCAGCAAACCGGACAGGATCAACAGAATAATGAGTCGTGATAATTTCATCTGTCTACTCCCTGTCGCCCATGAGCCCGGATGGGCGAAGCATCAGAATCAAGAGCATCAGGAAGAACGGAATCGTTGCCGACAGTGACGACACCTTCAGCGTCAGTACGCCGCCCACGCTTTCGGCCCACTCACGCGCGCCAACATAAGCGAGCAAGTCGGCAAGGCTATGGTCGATCCCCACGGAGAATGAGGTGATCAGCCCGATAAGCAGCGATGCGACCATGGCGCCCGCTAGCGACCCCAGGCCGCCGACCACGACGACCACGAATACCAGCACACCAAGCTCCAGCGCCATATTGGGGTTGGTCGTATAAAACGCGCCCGCGACAGCGCCTGCCAGGCCAGCCAAGCCAGCGCCGATGGCAAACACGCCCATGAATACCATGGGCACGTTATGTCCCAATGCCTCCACCATGCGCGGTTTATAGATGGCTGAGCGCACCACAATACCCACTCTTGTTTTGGTCAAGAGCAGGTAAATCAGCACGAACATCAGGATGGACGTACCGCCGATGAGCAGGCGATAGAAAGGATAGTCCGCACCAAACACCGAAAAGGCCGAGAACGACAGCGACTCGGGCACACGATAATTGACGGGATAGTTGCCGTAGAACAGCTTGATGACTTCAGCAATGATGAATGACACGCCGAAGGTAAGCAGCAACTGATGGCCGTGGCCGTAGCGATGGACGCGGCGCAGCAGATAGCGCTCGACCACGGCACCCAGCACGCCCACAATCAGCGGCGAAATAATAATCGCGGGCCAGAACCCCAGTACTTTTTCAAGACTGTAGGCCAGGTAGGCACCCACCATATAAAACGACGTATGAGCGAAGTTCAGGACGCCCATCATCCCGAAGATCAGGGTCAACCCCGCTGACACCATGAACAGCAATAAGCCATACACGGTGCCATTCAATAGGGAAACCGTAAAAAATTCCATAATTGCACCTTTCTGCCGCTGGCTTCACCTTGCCGGCACTGGCTTGCGCCAGTGCCGGAACCGACATCAGGCGGGACGCTTCATCTTGCAGGTTTTCTGCAGCGGGTTTACCGCGTCAGGGCCGGCGAACTTCGCCACCACCTCGAAGCCCATGGCAGTGTCGTCAGCCTTGTACTTGGCATCCTTGGTGACTTTGGACACCACGATCGGCAGAATCACCTGGTGATCCTCGGCGCGGATCGATGTCTCCCCCATGGGGGTGGTGATCTTGACCTTCTCGAGATTCAGGGCAAGCTGGGTTACATCGAGTTCGCCATTCTTCGGCGCCGTCGCTTTCAAGGCTTCGGCCAGCATCTCGATGCCAAACACGGTTTGCGGTTCGATATAGGTGGGATAGTGCCCCGTCTTGGCTTTGTATTCTTCACCAAATTTCTCGGTTTCGGGGCTGGCAGCCATATTGAACGCATTGGCGATATAGTGGCCCAGCGCCGTTTCGCCCGCATTGGCCAAGTTGCCAGGCTGATCCAGAAACACCGTGCCGAACCGCACATTCAGGCCGGCGCCGCGCGTTGCTTTCATCAACAGCAGCAAGTCGTTGGACCAGTTTCCTGTCATGACAGTCTGCGCGCCGCTGGCCTTGATTTTGGCGGCATAGGGCGAGAAGTCCTGTATGCGGTTGACGTCGTGCAGCGTGCTTTCCACGACCTCGTAGCCACCTTCTTTGGCAAATTCCTGGATTGAGGTCTGCATGTCGTTGCCCCAGGAATAATTCTGGTTCATCGAATAGACTTTGGTGCCCAGGTCGCCCGACTTCTTCATGGCATTGACGAGCGCCTTGACACGAATAGGCGCATTCGTCGTGAAGCGGAAGTGATAGAAGTGGCATTTGTCGCCCGTCAGTTCGAGCGCCTCGCCACCCATATTCAGGAACAGCACTTCTTTGCCAGGGTTGCGCAGGTTGTATTTGCGCACGTCCTCGGTGATTTGCCCTGAGACAGCGGAAGAAGAGCCTTGGATGATAATGCGGGCGCCATCGGCAATGGCCGCCTTGACCTTGTCGGATGCGCCAGCCGGCCCGCCCTGGTTGTCATATTCGGCTATCTGGATGGGTGCACCGTTCCAGCCGCCTGTGTCGTTCAGTTGCTGCAGGCCGTAGGTGGCTGCGCTGCGATACATCAGGCCCGTCGACGCCTGCGGACCCGAAAGCGTTTCAACCAGGGCAATCTTCAGGGGTGCGGCCTGGGCCGAAGCCATTGCGATCATGCCGCAAATCGAAATCGGCAAGGTCAATTTGGTAAAGTTCATGCTGTTATCTCCTGTTCTCTTCTAAAAAAAATGCAGTGCATAGGGCACGACCTTCTGATTTTTCTATTTGTCTGATAACATTTTTCACTTATCAGACAAGTTGCGGAGAAATTCTACGTATGCGAAAAAACCATGTCAAAGCTCAGATTGCGGAAAGCACGGCATTCGCAGCCAAAAACCCTGATTTTTCTTTCAGAACAATAAGTTAGAGAGGATAGGGATAAACCCCTAATCATCAAAAATGATTTCTTTCACCGGAAAAACGGTACTCATCACCGGCGCAGCCGGCGGAATTGGCCACGCAGTAGCCAAGAAGATGGCAGCGCTCGGGGCCGAGCTTGCTATCTGCGACGTGAACCTGGAGGCCGTCGAGGCAGTGCGCAAAGAAATTGGGGCCACCGGCTCGGTCAATGCATACCGCACAGACGTAGCCGACGCACAATCCTGCAAGCAGACCGTCGCCAACGTTGCGCAACGCTATGGCAAGATCGATCACCTTGTGCACTGCGCCGGCATTTACCCCGAGAAGCTGGTCGCCGATATGACGGAGGATGATTGGGGTCGTCTCATGAGCATTAATCTGAATGGCACTTTCCATATGTGCCAAGCCGTCATCCCTTACCTTGCCGAGAACAGCTCCATCGTTAACCTGGCCTCCATGGCGGGGCACCGCGGCAGCCATTCGCACGCTCACTATTCCGCATCCAAAGGCGCGGTGACCAGCCTGAGCAAAAGCCTGGCACTGGAGCTGGCCCCGAAGACCCGCGTCAATATTGTTTCGCCCGGGATCATCGATACCCCTATGGCGTCCAGCCTGATGCAGCAGAAAGGCAAGGCCCTCATTGAGGCGACGCCACTCAAGCGCTTCGGCAGCGCCGATGAAGTCGCCAACGTCATTTTGTTTTTGTGTTCCGAACTGGCCAGTTTCGTGAACGGGGAAACCATACACGTCAACGGCGGGCTTTATATCGTCTGATCGTCTGCCAATACCGGGAGCCTCCCGCAAGAACGAAGCAACACAACACGCCATGGACGACCGCAGCACTTCCACATCGACGCCCTCTCTTACCACGCCTATTGTCGAATGGCTGATCCAAGAGATAGAACAACAACGTCTTAAACCGGGCGACAAGCTGCCCAGCGAAAAACAACTCGGCGAACAGTTTTCCGTCAGCCGCTCAGTTGTTCGCGAAGCCGTATCGCAACTGAAGTCCGAAGGGTTGGTGATCTCGCAGCAGGGGCGGGGCGTGTTTGTGAACGAGCGGGGCACCAGACAGACATTCAGGCTGGATCCCACTCGCCTGGACGACAAGGAAGACGTGGCCTATGTGCTGGAGCTCCTGATCGCAATCGAAGTGGCTGCCGCCCGGCTCGCGGCCTTGCGCCGCACATCGGACGACCTGAAGAACATCAAGCGGGCGCTGGTGTGCATGCAGTACGCCATCGTCAATGACCAACTGGGCGACACCGAAGACTACGCATTCCATCAGGCTATTGTCGATGCAGCACGCAATCCCCACTTCATTGCGCTCAACGAATACCTGGAGCGGCATGTTCGGCATCTGATCCGCAGTGCCCGAAGCAATACAGCGCAGTATCACCACGATCTCGTGGAAGAAGTGCAGAAGGAACATCAAGCCATCGTCGATGCCATCGAGGCCAGGGATCCCGAGGCTGCGGCCAAGGCGGCTGAAACCCATTTGCGCAAGGCGGCGGAGCGTCTGAACACGTATCTGGCGTTCCCGCCCGCCTAGTTGTCGCAGCAGAAGCCAGCCGGCAACTTCCCGGGCGGGACGAAGCCTAAGATCTTGCGTCCTGCAGGATCATGTCGGCGCCCTTCTCGGCTACCATCATGACGGCTGCCTGGGTATTGCCTGACACCATTAGCGGCATGACGGAAGCGTCGACAATCCGCAGGGCCTCCATGCCCTTGACCCGCAGGCGCGGATCAGTAACCACGCCATCATCCACGCCCATCCGGCATGTACCGATGGGGTGGTAAATGGTCTGCCCAGTTTGCCGCGCAAACTCCAGCCACTCATCGAAGGTATTGACGGCCTTGCCCGGGTTCATTTCAGATGCCACATAACGCTGCATCGCCGGCTGGCCCACGATACGGCGTGCGATCTGCATGCCTTTGACAAGAGATTCCTGGTCGGCGGCAACGTCCAGGACGTTGGGCCGGATGGCCGGGCTGGCGAATGGATCGGGCGACTTGATATGTATGGTTCCGCGCGACTGGGGACGCAGCTGCGCAACCCCTATTGTCATGCCCGGTTCTTTATCGAGCACGCGATTGGCCGCGTTGGCATAGCTTGCATGCACAAAAAAGTATTGCACGTCCGGTGTCTCGAGCTGCTTCGAAGTTTTGACGAAGCCATGGACCAGGCCGGTACCGAGTGTCAGTATCCCTTTGCGCTGCAGGTAGTAGCGCGCGACCTGGCCGCCCAGCGACCAGCCTCGCGACATTTCATTGAGCGTCGTTGTATTGCGGACACGCCAGTTCATGCGCGTGGCAAAGTGCTCGATATAGTTGTTTCCCACCCCTTTCAACGCATGCTGCAGCGGGATTCCGTGGGCTTGGAGAACATCGGGGTCACCCACACCCGACAACTCCAGTAATTGCGGCGTCTGGACCGCCCCCAGGCACACCAGCGTCTCGCGGCCCGCTTTGATGCTTACGTCTTTCCCGTTTTTGCGATAAACCAGGCCCGAGCACCGCTTGCCTTCGAACGTCAGCCGCAGAATATGCGCATCGCACTCGATCACAAGGTTCTTGCGGTGGCGGGCAGGGTTCAGGTAGCCGTCAACAACGCTCCAACGCCTGCCGCGGTGCTGCACCACCTGATAGTAGCCAAAACCCTCTTGGTCACCGACGTTGTAGTCATCGTTGCGCGGTTGGCCGTCTTCATCGGCCGCCTTCAGGAAGGCATCGGCTATCGGAAAACGTTCAGCTACCTGCTCCAGATGCATGGGGCCGTCATGGCCTCGCGCTTCGCCACCTCTCGCATAGTTTTCGAGCTTGCGAAAATACGGCTCTACATCGCCAAAGGCCCATCCCCGCGCGCCCACAGCCTGCCAGGCGTCATAGTCCTGTTCCTGGCCTCGAACATAAATCATGCCGTTGATCAGCGTGGAGCCTCCCAGGCCCTTGCCGCGCGGCACGGCAATGCTGCGGCCATGCACATTATCTTCGGGCTCGGTCTGGAAGCCCCAGTTGAAGCGGGAATCGACCATGAGCTTGCTGAAGCCGGCCGGTATATGCACCCACATGGAGCTGGCGTCGCGCCCCGCCTCAAGTAGCAAAACCCGATACCGGCCGCACGCGGTCAGGCGGTTGGCGAGGATGCAGCCAGCGGTGCCGCCACCTGCAATGACGTAATCGTAATCGGCCATAATTTATTTCGCAGCCGAGACACCAAGGAACTCGGCCATCAGCTCAATCTGACAGGCCAACATCGGCGCCCCGTAATGCACAGGGCAGCCACGCTCGCGAGCGGCGCGCAGCAGCGCGGTTTCTTCCGGCTGCATAATCACGTCGCAGACCAATTGACGCGCTTCCAGCTTGTTGACGTCCATGGGCAGCGCGTCGCCCTCCTTCAACCCCAGCGACGTGGCATTGATGACCAAATCATGGCCGGATGGGTCGGGTGTGCCGATATCAATGCGCGCTTGCGGATGCATATCAAGAATGCGTGCCTTGAGATCTTCGGCCTTGGCGGCGGTACGGTTTGCAATCGTCAGGCGGCTGACCCCATACTGCACCAGCGCAAAGGCAATGGCGTTGGCCGCACCGCCGGCCCCCGCCATATAAGCCGATTTGCCCCTTATATCGTGCCCACAGGACTGCAGGCCGCGTACAAAGCCTTCGCCATCCAACATATGGGCGGTCAGCCGGCCGTCGGGTTCGCGGCGCACCACATTTGCGGCGCCAATCTTGCGGGTGGTATCCGAGGCATCATCACACAGTTCCAGCACTGTTGTTTTATGCGGCACGGTGACGATAACACCCACAAGGTTTTCCAGTCGCCGCAAGCCTTCAAGGACAGTCGCCAGATTTTCCGGCGTCGCATGAAAAGGGACCAGCACGCCATCGTATCCAATGCGCGAAAAATACTCGTTCATGCGCTGCGGGGTTTTCACGTGGTGGATGGGGTGCGCCAAGATGCCAAACAGCTTTGTTTGGCCCGTTATTTGTATCATTACTTGCCTCCTGTTGAGATTTGATTATTGTGCTCCCAAGCATGATTGGGCACATAACCCCACGAAGATATATGATATACAACGGTGTTCTCGTATTGCAAATTGAATACGGATAAAATCTGATCAATTCTTCAATGTATTTCGTATGCCCAGTCTCAAGCCTATACAGAAAGAAAACCTTTCCATAAGGGTTTATAAGCAGATACGCGAGGCCCTGATTAACGGAAAGTACGAGCCGGGCGAACGGCTCGTCATTGGCGAGCTTGCACGCGAGATGGGGGTTTCCATCACTCCGGTGCGCGAAGCCATTTTCCGCCTGATCAGCGAGCAAGGGCTGGAAATGCAGGCGGCTACCGCAGTCTATGTGCCCTTTGTGAATTCGGCGCGCCTGGCCGAAATCCAGCAGATCCGCTTTCATCTTGAAGGCATGGGTGCCGCCGAGGCCGCGCGCAAGATCACCACCAAAGAGCTCGACGATCTAACGGCCCTACAGGCCGAGTTCATCAGTCTGACTTCAACCAACCCCGGTCGTGCCAGTTACCTGAATCGCAAATTTCATTTCGCCATCCTGGAAGCGAGCCGTATGCCGACGCTGATCAGCACGGTTGAGACATTCTGGGTGATTACCGGCCCCATACTGAAAATATTCCACGTAAAGACCTCGGGCCTGGATTACTCAGGCAGAAAGCACCGCCACGAGGCTGTGCTTGATGCGCTTAAAGCACACGATCCCGAAGCGGCCAGAAAAGCGATTCAGGCAGACCTGGTGTGGGGTGGAAAAATAATGGTCGATTGGCTGGCCGAGCGGGAAGCCGAGCAGGTACTTGCAGACACCCCGGCGGGCGCCGCCCGTGCAAAAAAGGCTCCTCGCAAACGCTAGGGGAAACTCCCGATTCGCGGGTATGTCTCCATAACTAGAATGAAGAAAGAGGTGGTGTGCCTTTGATAAACATATATCATATATTCTGAGACAAACGTAGGGATGCAATTCGCTGACCTTACATACGAACAAAGGAGCCTGCAGATGATGATCAAGTTGAAGAGCTTTGCGCTGGCATTCGCAACCTGTGGCGTCCTCGTGACGACCGCGGCGTCTGCCGATGTCAAGATCGGTGCGGTATATCCATTCAGCGGCGCCCTTGCCTTGCTGGGTCAGGAAAGCTTCCGCGGACTGGAAATCGCCGTCAACGAAGTCAACAAAGCCGGCGGGCTCAATGGCGAGAAGATCGATATCATCAAGGCCGACGCCGTTGATCCTACGCAAGCTGTATCCGAAACCAAGCGGCTTACCTCGCAGGGGGTAGCGGCGGTGTTCGGCAGCTACGCCTCGGGTATTTCGTATGCCGCAACGCCCGTCACCGAGCTGGCAGGCATTCCCTATTTCGAGCTCGGGGCCACAGCACACAAGATCACGACGCGGGGCTATAAGTATCTGTTCCGCAGCAACCCCAATACCGGGCTGTATGGCGTTTCCGTCGTCAATGCGCTGCATGAAACCATTGCCCCGGGCATGGGCATGAACAAGGACAACATCGTCATCGGCATCATCCACGAAGATGGCCCCTACGGCACCGACGTCGCAGCCACCGAAAAAGCTCGCGCGGCCGAGCTGGGCTACAAGGTTGCCGAAGTGTTGCCCTATTCGGCCAAAACCGTTGACCTATCATCCCTGATACTGCGGCTCAAGGGCGCCAATGTGAACGTCGTGCTTCACACGGCATATCAGAACGACGCTATCCTGTTCTTCAGCCAGGCCAAGGCAGCAGGTTTCGAGCCCAAGATCATCATCGGCGCCGGTGGCGGTTATTCGTTGGCCGACACTGCCAAGGCGGTTGGGCCCGGCATCAACGGCGTGTTCGATCTCGACTTCCCGCAGGCATCGATCAACCCCGCAGGCGCGCCCGGCCTCAAGGAGTTCCTGAGCGCCTATAAGGCCGCCTACAACGCCGAGCCCCAATCGGGTCACAGCCTGGCCAACTATGTCGGCGCAAAAGCCTTTCTGGAAGCCATGGCCAATGCAAAATCCACCAACCCGGACAAGATCCGCCAAGCCGTCCTCGCATACAAGAAAGCACCTGGCACCACGGCCAACGGCTGGGCCTTCTCATTCGGCGAAGACGGCCAGAACAACGCCTCCACGTTCTACCTGATGCAATGGCAGGATAACAAACTGGTCACTATTGCACCTCCCGATCTCGCTCTGGGCAAGCCTATTTTCAATAAGCAATGATGATCGCTGCGCTTTAAAAAACATGGGCATCCTTCGGGATGCCTG
Source organism: Paracandidimonas lactea (assembly GCF_021653995.1). Lineage (NCBI taxonomy): Bacteria > Pseudomonadati > Pseudomonadota > Betaproteobacteria > Burkholderiales > Alcaligenaceae > Paracandidimonas > Paracandidimonas lactea. The sequence continues at coordinate 130,701 of NZ_JAJJOZ010000002.1, read as the reverse complement.
GTTTTTTCTGATTACTTGAGGTTGTGCCATGGATATCTTCATCCAGCTGCTCATCAACGGACTGCTGTTGGGTGGCGCCTACACCATCATCAGCCTCGGCCTGACGCTGATTTTTGGCGTCGTGCGGGTCGTCAATTTTGCCCACGGTGAGTTTCTGATGATCGGCATGTATATGGTTTACCTGCTTGCCGCCAATATCGGAATTCACCCCTATGCAGGCCTGGTCCCCATAGCGATCATTCTGTTTGCGCTGGGTGCGCTCACGCAGAAAGTCATCATCGAGCCGCTGCTCGACGCCGACGAGAGCATACAGATCTTCGCCACGGTCGGCCTGTCCACCATGCTGCTCAACCTGGCACTGGTTGTGTTTGGGGCAAACGTGTTTCGGGCATCCGTCGAAACCGGGATCACGCCAATTTCTGTCGGCGGCTATACCATGGTCTCGGGCCAGATCCTCACCTTTCTGGTAGCCATAGGCTTGGCCGTACTGCTGCATATATTCATGCACCGCACCTATCTTGGCCGCGCGCTGCGCGCCGTGGCCCAGCATCGTTATGCCGCCATGCTAATGGGCGTGAACGTCAAGCATGTCTATATCATCGCGTTTGGGCTGGGCACCGCCTTCGTCGGGATCGCCGCAGGCTTGCTGGCGCCGCAGTATCCCGTCTTTCCGACGGTGGGCACCTATTTTGTTCTGACCGCATTTGTCATCGTGGTGCTGGGCGGCATGGGCAGCCTGTACGGCGCCGTCGCCGGCTCCATGATCATCGGTATCGTTGACACGTTGGCTGGCTATTACATCGCTCCCGACCTGAAGGAGGTCGTCTACTTCGGCATTTTCCTCTTGATACTTGTCGTCAAGCCTAACGGTCTGTTCGGCTTTGGCACAGAATAATAGGAGCGAGCCTTGTTTCCCGACTTTCGCAGCCCCAAGGCCTATGTCAGCGTCATTCTGATGGCCATCATGCTCCTGATCCCTGTGATCATGGGCACCGCATTCTGGACCAATCTATTTGTCCTGCTTTTTGTCTTCTCCGCCCTGTCGGTAGCGTGGAATATCGTGGGCGGCTACGCCGGCCAGCTATCGCTCGGGCACGCCGTGTTCTATGGCATAGGCGGGTACACCGCCACACTGCTCACCCAAAACTTTGGTATCACGCCTTGGGTGGGGATGTTTGCCGGCGCCATCATCTCAGGCGCGGTGGCCGTCATCATCAGCTACCCCACCTTGCGCCTGAAAGGGCCTTTCTTTGCCCTGGCCACCATCGCCATCCTTGAGGTGGTGCGTCTGCTCGTGATCCACGAAGAAAGCTGGACGGGCGGTTCGAGCGGCATCAGCCTGCCCCTTAACATCGGTTGGGCCTGGATCGTGTTCCGCGAAAAGATGAACTACGTCTACATCGCGTTCTTTCTTTTCGTCATGGTCGTATGGGCCTCATGGATGGTGCGCAAGTCGCGCATGGGCCACTACCTTATTGCTATTCGCGAACGCGAGGACGCCGCCATGGCCGTGGGCATCGCAACGGCCAGGATGAAGATCCGGGCCGCTGTGATTTCCGCCATGCTCACCAGTGTCATCGGCACCTTCCACATTACCTACCTGACTTTTGTCGATCCTGCCTCTGCCTTCTCGCTGGAGTTGTCGATCCAGATCGCCATGTTCGCGCTGATTGGTGGGCTGGGTACCATCTCGGGGCCAATTGCCGGCGCGTTCCTCGTCGTACCCGTCGCGGAACTTGCGCGCGGCTGGCTGAGCGCCGTGGGCAACGGTATGCATGGCCTGGTCTACGGCATCATCCTGGTCGTCGTGGTATTGACCATTCCCCATGGGTTGGCGGGTGCGTTTGGCCCCCGCATCGAACGGATGCTGAACAGGCTTCCCTACCTGGGCACCCGGCCCACACGGGTTGAGCACAAGGAAGAAATGGCCAGTGGCCATGTCATAAACCGTGGGCAAGTGGTGCTGAAAGCCGACAGGCTCTTCAAGAGCTTTGGCGGCCTGAAGGCTACCGATGATGTCTCTCTGGAGCTGTATCAGAACGAGATCCTGGCGATCATCGGGCCAAACGGGGCAGGCAAGACTACAGTCTTCAACCAGATGTCGGGGTTTCTGCGGCCAGACAAAGGCACGGTCTCGCTGCTCGACCGTGAAGGCAACTGGGTGCATAGCAAGACACCGGACGAGTTCGCACATAGAGGGCTGGGCCGCACCTTTCAGACAGCAAAGCCATTCACAGGGCTCACGGTGCTCGAGAACATTATGCTGGGCGCCTTCATCAACACCTCCAATCGCGATGAGGCGGAACAGGTCGCCCTGCGGATCGCCGAGCAAACCGACCTGACCCGGTATCTGCAGACCGAAGCGCGCAATCTGACCGTGGGCGGCATGAAGCGCCTGGAGATCGCCCGCGCGCTTGCCATCCGCCCCAAGGTCCTGCTTCTGGACGAGGTCATGGCAGGTTTGAACCCAGCGGACCTGGAAAAAGCCGTCAAGATGCTGCGCCGCATCCGCGACTCGGGGGTATCCATCTTGCTCATTGAGCACATGATGCAGGCCACCATGGCCTTGTCCGACCGGATCATCGTCATCAATGAAGGCAAAGTTCTGGTCAGTGGGCCACCCAAGGAAGTGGTCGAGAACCCGGCCGTCATCGAAGCATATCTGGGCAAGGAGTTCGCCGATGCTTAAGGTTTCCAATCTGCATTCGGGCTATGGCAAGACACAGATACTCAACGGCCTGAATTTTGAAGTCAACAAAGGCGAGATCGTCACCTTGATCGGCGCTAATGGCGCGGGCAAGACTACGACGCTGAAAACATTATGCGGCGTTATTCCCGCCATGTCGGGCACCATAGAGTTCGAAGGCCAGAATCTGGCCGGCAAAAACACCCATGACATCGTGGAAAGCGGCATCAGCATGATTCCTGAAGGGCGGCAGCTGTTTCCCAACTTCACCGTGCGCGACAACCTCATCATGGGTTCGTTCAAACGCTCGGCACGGCCTATCGTCAACCAGAAAATGGAAGAGGTGCTGCAACTCTTTCCTAGGGTCAAGGAGCGCCTGAACCAGTTGGCAGGCTCCCTGTCGGGCGGCGAACAGCAAATGGTGGCCATCGCACGCGGAATGATGGCCGATCCCAAGCTGCTCATGTTCGACGAGCCCTCGCTCGGGCTCTCACCGATTCTGGTGCAACAGATGTTCGATATTGTGCGCGACATCACCAACCACGGCGTGACTGTACTGCTTGTTGAGCAGAACGTGTTCAAGACGCTGCGCCTGGCCGATCGCGGCTACGTACTCGAGAACGGCGCCATCGTCATGACGGGCACCGGTGAAGAGCTTCTGGGCAGCGCACATATCAAAAAGGCCTATCTGGGCCACTAAGAGCAAGCGGGAAGTAAACATGCTGAAGCCAGTCAAGCATCGATCATGACCATTTGCGACGGCGACGGCGGCGGCGGCGGCGAGCAACCGGCATATCGGCAGGACCGCGCTGAACATCAAGGATGAAGCATGAAATTCGAGAATAAGACTGCACTGGTCACAGGCGCCGCGGGCGGCATCGGTTCCGCCATCGTCAGAGCCCTAGTCACCGAAGGCGCCCGCGTGGGCATGGTCGACACCAATGCCGGTGCAGGCAAGGCCCTGGAAACGGAACTGAAGGCGGCCGGCCACAAAGTGCTGTACGTAAGCGCCAACGTTGGCGAATTTACCGAATGCGAAGCGGCTTTTTCCGCCATCAAGGCAGAGCTTGGCGCCGTCGATATCCTGGTCAATAACGTAGGCATCTCGCCCAAACAGAACGGCAGGGCATTAAAGGTCTGGGAGATGCCGCCGCAGGAATGGGATACCGTGGTGTCGGTCAACCTGAACAGCGCCTTCTATATGACCCGGCTCGCCGCGCCGGACATGATGCGCAAGCGCGAAGGGCGCATCATCAATATGTCGTCCGTGGCAGGCAAGGCCTACTGCGATATCGTCGCCGCCCATTACGCCGCCACCAAGGCGGCACTGATCGGAGCGACACGGCACTGGGCCGCTGACCTGGGCGAATACAACATCACCGTCAATGGCCTGGCGCCCGGCCGCATCAGCACGCCCTTGCTGAAAATGGTATCCCAGGAAACCAACGATGCTGTCGCACAGGTCACAGCCCTGAAACGCCTGGGCACGCCTGAGGAGGTTGCGGACGCCTGCGTTTTTTTTGCGTCAGACCAAGCGCGGTTTGTAACGGGCCAGATACTGGATGTGGCGGGCGGGTGGTTGATGACCTGAGCATGAAGCTCAAGTACACCCAGCACGGCGTTTTATCGCATTTTGCATGCAAAACGCCCCAAAAATTGAAGCCATGTTCAATTTTTGGGGCGTAGACCATAAGCCCAAGGCGCGCCGGTGGTTGGTTCGCGACGCTGCCCCGGGGCTACCTTAGAACGGAATATCGTCGTCCATGTCGGCCAGGTTTGCGGGGGCGGACTGGGGTGCGGCGCCACGTTGCTGCTGCTGCGCCGGGCGCTGGCTGCGCTGGGGAGGTGCCTGGTTGAAATCGCCGCCACCACCGCCGCCGCCCATTTCGCCGCCTTCACGGCCGCCGAGCATCTGCATTTGGTCGGCAACGATATCGGTGCTGAAGCGATCTTGCCCCGTTTCTTTGTCTTGCCACTTGCGGGTTTTGAGGCGGCCTTCGACGTAGACGGAACGGCCCTTGCGCAGGTATTCGCCGGCGATTTCGGCCAGGCGGTTGTAGAACACGACGCGGTGCCACTCGGTTTCTTCACGGCGTTCGCCGGTGGCCTTGTCTTTCCATGTCGATGTGGTGGCGATCGAAACATTGCAGATAGCCGCGCCGTCGGGGCTGTAGCGGACTTCGGGGTCGCGGCCGAGGTTGCCGACGAGAATGACTTTGTTGACTGAGGCCATGACAGTAATACCTATGAGAACTGGAAAACCGGCGCGCGCAATAACCACGACGGCTATTTGAAGAAGACCGGGCGAAAACCACGGCCGGCCAATGCATCATTATCGACGATAAATCCGCGCCTTTCCACCAGCCTTGGTACAAGCACGCATGACAAAACAGCCCCGCCTGGTCAGTTGGGTTGACGGAAGCCGCGCGAGGTGAGAAACCAGACGAAAGCCAGGCCGGAGGCCAGCAGGAATACCGCCGAGCTGCGGCCGCTCGCGGCCAGTAGCCCGCCAGTGGCGCCCCCCAGGAAAACCCCCAGGGACTGGGCCGTGTTATAGAAGCCCAGCGCCAAGCCTTTGTATTCAGGCGGCGCAACGCGCGACACCAGGGAAGGCTGCAGCGCTTCGAGAATATTGAAAGCGATAAAAAAACCGATGAGGGCCACAACAATGGCCAGGAAGCTCTGGCTGGCCAGCGGCATGAGCGCCAGCACCACGACCAGCGCCGCCACCGAGATCTCAAGGGCGACTTTGTGGGCGTGCCGTGTTTCGGTGTAGAACACCGCAGGCACCATCAGCACGAAGGACAGCAAAATGACAGGCAGGTAGACTTCCCATAGGCTGGACGACGCATACCCACCCAGCTTTTCAAGCAGGCCGGGCGCCACGATGAACAGCGCCATCAAGATGAAGTGCAGGCAGAACACACCGAAATTCAGGCGCAGCAGGTCGGTGTGCCCGAGTACATCGCGCGGGCTGGCCTGCACGATGGGCGTGCCAGCCTGGGGCACGGACGGCACCGCGAAGGCGGCGATCAACAGACAGGCGAAGCCCAGCAGGCTAATGGCCCAGAACAGGCCCGAGAGGCCGAATTCGCCCACCAGCATGGGCGAGAGCACAAGCGATACGGCGAAGGATATGCCGATAGAGCCGCCCACCATGGCCATGGCGCGTGTGCGCACCTCGGGGCGGGTGGCATCGGCCACCCAGGCGGTGATGGCCGCCGATACGGCGCCCAGGCCCTGGATGATGCGCCCGGCAAGCACCCAGTTGATGTTTTCGGCCAGCGCACAGATGACCCCGCCGATGATGAACAACAGCATCCCGAAGATGATGACCGGACGGCGGCCGTAGCGGTCGGACGCCATGCCGAGCGGAATCTGCATCACAGCCTGGGTAAGGCCGTATGCCCCAAGTGCCAGGCCGACACGTGCGGCATCGTTGCCCCCCGGCAGCGTCTGCGCCACCACGGCGAACACCGGCGTCAGCAGAAACAGGCCCAGCATACGGGCGGCAAACAGCATGGCCAGCATGACACTGGCCCGGCGCTCTGTAGGCGTAAGCCGCAGTTTGGCGCGAGGCCTTTGCGTGGAGGAGGAGTTGTGCGTGCTCATAAGGGAACGATCAATTAAACCATAAGGCCCGCCGCGCGCGTGCCGGCCAGGGTGGCACGGGCGATGGATGGCCCGGCGCGTTATAGTAACAAGTTGGCCTTTTGAAATCCCCGCACGCAACCAGCCAGACAGAGCCAGACAGCAAGCATATGGAATCGATACGCATCCGTGGCGCCCGGACGCACAACCTCAAGAACATCTCCGTGGATCTGCCCCGGCGCAAGCTGGTCGTGGTCACGGGGCTGTCGGGTTCGGGCAAGTCGTCGCTGGCATTTGACACGCTGTACGCGGAGGGCCAGCGGCGCTACGTCGAAAGCCTGTCGGCCTATGCGCGCCAGTTTCTGCAACTGATGGACAAGCCTGACGTGGACTTGATCGAGGGCCTGTCGCCGGCCATTTCGATCGAACAGAAGTCCGCGGGCCACAACCCGCGATCCACTGTGGGCACGATCACAGAAATCCACGATTACCTGCGCCTTCTGTACGCCCGTGTGGGCACCCCCTATTGCCCTGATCACGCCTTACCCCTGCAGGCGCAGAGTGTGAGCCAGATGGTCGACAAGGTGCTGGCTCTGGCTCCCGAAACCAGGGTGGCCATCCTGGCGCCCATTGCCCGCGCGCGCAAGGGCAGTTTCGAAGAAGAATGCGCTGGGTTGCAGGCACAGGGCTTTGTGCGCCTGCGCATCGACGGCGAAATGGTGTCCATCGACGAGCAGCCGCCGCTCAAGAAAACCGAAAAGCACGACCTGGACGTTGTGGTGGACCGTCTGCGCATACGGCCCGAAAGCCAGCAGCGCCTGGCCGAAAGCTTTGAAACTGCAATCAAGCTGGCTGATGGGCGCGCCATTGCGCTCAACATGGACAACGGTGAGGAAATACCGTTTTCCAGCCGCTACGCCTGCCCCGTCTGCCATTACAGCCTCACTGAGCTCGAGCCGCGGCTGTTCAGTTTCAACAATCCCATCGGCGCCTGCCCCACCTGTGACGGTCTGGGCGTCGTTGAAGTGTTCGATCCCAGGCGGGTGGTCGCCTTCCCTGAGCTTAGTCTGGCCAGCGGTGCTATCAGCGGCTGGGACAAGCGCAATGCCTTTACGCATACGCTGCTTGCCAGCCTGGCCGCGCATTACGGCTTCGACCTGGACACACCCTTTGAGGCGCTGCCGGAAGACATCCGCCAGCGGGTGCTGTACGGCTCGGGCGACGAGCAGATATCGTTTCTGTACATCAACGAGAAAGGCCGCACCACCGTCAAGAAGCACCCATTTGAAGGCGTCTTGCCCAATCTGGAGCGTCGCTGGCGCGAAACTGACTCCAGCGCAGTGCGCGAAGAGCTGGGCAAATACCGCCAAATCAAAGTGTGCCCCGATTGCCACGGCTCGCGTCTGCGGCCCGAAGCACGCAACGTGCTGTTGGGCGGCGGGCCCGGCGACGGCGGTCGCGCGATCTACGAAATCGAGGCACTGTCGCTGGCGACTTGCCTGCCGTGGTTCCAGAATCTGGCGCTAACGGGCGCCAAGAAAGAAATCGCCCAACGCATTGTGCGCGAAATCGAAGCTCGGCTGCAGTTTCTGAATAATGTCGGGCTCAATTACCTGTCGCTCGACCGCAGTGCCGACACGATCTCGGGTGGCGAAGCGCAGCGCATCCGCCTGGCCAGCCAGATCGGCTCGGGCCTGACGGGCGTGATGTACGTACTGGACGAGCCCTCTATCGGCCTGCACCAGCGGGACAACGATCGCCTGATCCACACCCTGCATGACCTGCGCGACCTGGGTAACAGCGTGATCGTGGTGGAACACGACGAAGACATGATACGGGCCGCCGATTTTGTGTTGGACATGGGGCCTGGCGCAGGCGAGCATGGCGGGCAGATCGTGGCGCAAGGCAGCCCCATCGAGCTCGCCGCCAACCCCAACTCACTGACCGGCCAATACCTTACCGGCGCGCGCCGTATCAATATCGGCACGCACCGGCCCGTTACACCAGACCAGGACTGGCTGGTGCTCAAGGGCGCGCGCGGCAATAACCTGAAGAACGTCGACCTGGCCATCCCCGCCGGGCGCCTGGTGTGCATCACGGGCGTCTCAGGGTCGGGTAAATCCACCCTGATCAATGACACGTTGGCCACCGCTGTGGCACAGAAGCTGCACCGCGCCCAGACCGAGCCAGCGCCCTACGACACACTGGAAGGCCTGGAGCATTTCGACAAAATCATCAACGTAGACCAGAGCCCCATCGGCCGCACGCCACGCAGCAATCCGGCCACGTATACGGGCATGTTCACACCCATCCGCGAACTCTTTGCCGGTGTGCCCGAGTCACGCACGCGCGGCTACGACCCGGGCCGGTTCTCGTTCAACGTCAAGGGCGGCCGATGCGAAGCGTGCCAGGGCGACGGTGTGGTCAAAGTGGAGATGCACTTTCTGCCCGACATGTATGTGCCCTGCGACGTATGCAGCGGCAAGCGCTACAACCGCGAAACCCTGGATATCCGCTACCGCGGCCGCAACATCAACCAGGTGCTGGACCTGACCGTCGCGCAGGCGCTGGATTATTTCGACGCCGTGCCTTCGGTGGCGCGCAAGCTGACAACGCTGATGGACGTTGGCCTGTCTTATCTGCGGCTGGGCCAAAGCGCCACCACGCTGTCGGGCGGTGAAGCGCAACGCGTGAAGCTTTCGCTGGAATTATCCAAGCGCAGCACCGGGCGCACCCTGTACATTCTCGACGAACCCACCACGGGCCTGCATTTCCAGGATATTGCCCTGCTGCTGGATGTGCTGCGCAAGCTGGTGGAAGGCGGCAATACGGTTGTCGTCATTGAGCACAACCTGGACATGATCAAGGCGGCGGATTGGGTGGTGGACATGGGCCCCGAAGGCGGCGACGGAGGCGGGCGCATCATTGCACAGGGTACGCCGCGCGATATCGCAGCCACGGCCGGCAGCCACACCGGCCGCTATCTTGCACCGCTGCTGCGGCGCCACCAAGACACGCCCTCACCAGGCCCGGTGCCGACCTCTACAGGTGAGAGTCACCACCCATCCTGAACAACTGGGTGTGCTCGCGAATGGCAAAGCGGTCTGTCATGCCCGCGATATAGTCGGCGATGGCGCGCGCCTGCGCCACTTCGTCATCGCGACGGTACTGCTGCGAGAGTAGCCGGGGGTCATCGATGAAGGCGGTGAAGAGTTCGCGCACGATCTGCCGCGCCTTGGTTGTCATGCGCATCACGCGGTAGTGCCGGTACAGATTGTCCATCAGGAAGCGCTTGAGCGCGTCGGCCTGGCGCCGCATCGCAGGCGAGAAGGCGGCCAACGGCGGCGCCGCGCGCACGTCGTCGGCGCTGGCCGGGCCATGGCGGCGTATGTTTGCCAGCGTCGTATCGGTCAGGTCGATCACCAGCGTATTGATCATGGCTCGCACAACCTCAGCCACGAGGCGGCGGTCGTCGATGTTGGGGTACTTGCGCCGCACCTGGGCATGGTGTGTGGCGAACAGTTCCAGCACCAGCAGTTGATCCACAGTGATCAGCCCGGAACGCACGCCGTCGTCGATATCGTGATTGTTGTAGGCAATCTCATCGGCCAGGTTGGCGATCTGGGCTTCCAGCGACGGTTGCGTGCGCTGCAGGAAGCGCTCGCCCACATCGCCCAGCAGGCGCGCATGCGACACCGAACAATGCTTGAGTATGCCTTCACGCGTTTCGAAGCAAAGGTTCAGCCCATTGAAGGCGGCATACCGTTCTTCGAGCTCGTCGACCACACGCAGGCTCTGCAGGTTGTGCTCGAAACCGCCTGCTTCCGGCGCCAACTCGCGCATGCAGGCATTGAGCTCATCCTGGCCCGCATGACCAAATGGCGTATGACCCAGATCGTGCGCCAGGGAAATAGCCTCGGTAAGGTCTTCGTGCACCGCCAGATTACGCGCCAGCGAGCGCGCAATCTGCGCCACCTCGATGCTGTGCGTGAGCCGTGTGCGGAACAGATCCCCTTCGTGGTTGATGAAAACCTGGGTTTTGTACTCGAGCAGGCGAAATGCGTTGCAGTGAATGATGCGATCACGGTCGCGCTGAAAGGCGTTGCGCCCGGTGGGAGGCGGCTCGGTATGGCGACGGCCGCGGGAGGCTTCGGGATGACACGCATAGGGCGCCAGCATAATCATTCTTGCCTCCGGCGCGTCAGGCCGGCGCGCCCGCTCGGGCCAGCACTTCGTGCAGCGCCGCTTCGGCGGCCGGCTGTACGCAGGCTTTACCGACCTCGGGCAGCAACACAAACCGTATTTGCCCGCCCTCTGCCTTTTTATCCACCTGCATCAAGTCAAGCCAGCGGGCCAGGCCGAGATCAGGCGGCGAGACAGGGCAGCCTATGGCCTGCACCATGTCGCGCACCCGCTGCACATCGGCCTGCGGCAGACCCAGCTCCAACGCGGAAAGTTCCGCAGCCTGAACCATGCCACAGCCCACGGCTTCGCCATGCAGCCATACGCCATAGCCCAGGCCGGATTCGATCGCATGGCCGAAGGTATGGCCCAGATTGAGAATGGCCCGCAGTCCGGATTCGCGTTCGTCCTGCGACACCACGTAAGCCTTGAGTTCACATGAGCGACGAATGGCATAGGCGATTGCCTCGGGCTCCAGGGCCCGCATACCCGCCGCATTTGCCTCGCACCACTCGAAAAACGAGCGGTCGATGATCAGGCCATACTTCACCACCTCGGCCAGGCCGGCGGAGATTTCGCGCGCGGGCAGGCTGGCCAGCACGTCTGTATCGATCTCGACCGCGATCGGCTGATAAAACGCGCCGATCATGTTCTTGCCCAAAGGATGATTGATGGCTGTTTTGCCGCCCACCGAGGAGTCCACCTGCGCCAGCAGCGTGGTGGGCACTTGGACGAAGCGGATGCCGCGCATATAGCTGGCGGCCGCGAAGCCGCACATGTCGCCGATGACGCCGCCACCCAGCGCCACCAGAACCGCCTTGCGGTCGAACTTGTGTCGCAGCAGCGCATCGAAGATCAAGTTCAGGGTCTGCCAGTCTTTGTGGGCTTCGCCATCGGGCAGCTCGATGCGGATCACCGGCTTGCCCGCGGCCGCCAGGGCACGCTCGGCACGTGTGCCGTACAGCGCAGCAATGGTGGGGTTGGTGACGATGGCGATCGCGGTAGCATCGGCCGGGATGCTCTGGGCCAGGGCATCGAGCCGGCCTGCACCGATATGAATGGGATATGCGCCGCCCGGCGTGTCAACAGGCACGGTAATCATGTTTCGACCTCATGTTGCTGCAGCAAGGTAAGCAGGTTGCGGGCGATCTGCGCCACGGGGGTGTCGCCGGTGTCGACCGTAATGTGGGCCACGCTTTCATAAAGGGGCTCGCGCTGAGCCAGCAGTTCGCGCAGGCGCGCTTTTGGGTCTGCCGTCTGGAGCAGGGGGCGGCTGCGATCGCGCGCCACACGACGATAGAGCTCATCCGCGCTGGCGCGCAGGTACACGACCAGCCCGCGCTCTTTGAGATGACGACGGTTTTCAGGTGCCAGCACGGCGCCGCCGCCGGTGGCCAGTACGATATCGCGGCGCCGGGTGCATTCTTCGAGGACACTGGATTCGCGTTTGCGGAACCCTTCTTCGCCTTCAATGTCGAAGATCAGCGTAACCCGTACGCCGCAGCGCGCTTCTAGTTCATGATCCAGGTCGATGAACTCGCGATGCAGCAAGCGTGCAAGCTGGCGGCCGATGGTGGTTTTGCCCGCCCCCATCATGCCAACCAGAAATATCGGGCAGCTAGCGGCCGGTGTGGCAGGCTGGCGCTGTGGCCCCGCCTCGCCGTCAGGTAAAGAATGAGTCATTTGTGTATTATCCCACTTGCAATCCGCCCGTCCCGGCCTTCCAGCATCACTCGGTTACATAAACCTGTTGTGCAAATCATAGTCTGATCGCGGTTAGACTTAAAATCGCCCTTGATGAGTTCTTCTACAAATTCCCAAAACGACAGCACCGGCACGCCCCATTCATGGATCGGCCGCTTCGTGTTCAAGGCGGCCATCTTCGTGGTGGGGCTAGGCGTCTGCGGCGCATTACTGCTGTCGCTTGCGCTGGCGCTCGCATGGCCCAATCTGCCCGACCTGAGCGCCATGATCGACTACCGTCCCCGGGTGCCCCTGCGCATCTATACGGCCGACAAAGTCCTTATAGGCGAATTCGGCGAAGAGCGACGCAACGTGCTGCGTTTCGATGAAATCCCCGATGTCATGAAATCGGCCATTCTAGCAGCCGAGGACGACAGTTTTTACAAGCACGGCGGCATCGACTGGACCGGCGTGGCGCGCGCAGCGCTGGCCAACCTTACCCACATGTCCAAGACACAGGGCGCCAGCACCATCACCATGCAGGTGGCGCGCAATTTCTACCTGTCATCCGAAAAAACCTACACCCGCAAGTTCTACGAGCTGCTGCTTACCTTCAAGATCGAAGCCACGCTCACCAAAGACCAGATCCTCGACCTGTACATGAACCAGATTTACCTGGGTCATCGTGCATACGGGTTCGCAGCGGCGTCGCGCACATACTTCGGCAAGCAGTTGGCCGACATCACCCCCGCCGAAGCCGCCATGCTGGCCGGCATCCCCAAGGCCCCGTCGCGGCTCAACCCCATCGCCAGCTTCCAGCGCGCGCGTGATCGCCAGCTTTATGTGCTCAGCCGCATGCACAGCCTGGGCTACCTGAACGATGCCGAATACGAGCAGGCCAAAAACCAAGAAATCATCCTCAAGTCGGCACCCGGCACGCCTGCGGGCGGCTATGCCATCCACGGCGATTACGTCGCCGAGCTGGCACGCCAACTACTCTACTCGGTATACCAAGACAACATCTATTCACGCGGTTTCAACGTCTATACCACGGTGCTGTCCACCGACCAGGAAGCCGCCTACCAGTCGGTGCGTGATGGCATTCTCGACTACACCCGGCGCGCCGTGTACCCGGGGCCCGAAGAAACCATCGACCTGCCTGCGGGCATTGAAAACAAGCCCGAAGAGTTCAATGCGCTGATCGACGGGCTGCAAGAAAAATACCCCGACGACGACGATCTGTTGACAGCCGTGGTGCTCGAGGCCAACCCCAGCAAAATCCGCGTGGCGCGCTCGGCCAAAGAGATCATCGAGATCACTGACAAAGACGCGCTCAAAATTGTCGCCCGCGGCCTGGGCAAGAACGCCAAGGAGCAGTACCGCATTTCGCGCGGCTCGGTGGTGTATGTACACAAGAACGGCGACCACTGGGAAGTCATCAACATGCCAACCATCCAGGCGGCATTTGTCTCAGTGCGCCCGCAAGACGGCGCCATCCAATCCATGGTGGGCGGCTTCGACTTCGCCGAGGGTAAATTCAATCGCGTAACACAAGCATGGCGCCAGCCCGGCTCTGCGTTCAAGCCCTTCATCTACGCCTCGGCGCTCGAACGCGGCCTGACGCCGGCAACGCAGGTTTCCGACGAACCCTTCATGCTCACAGCCGCGCAAACGGGCTCCAAGGCCTGGACGCCCAAGAACTACGGCAACAAGTACGAGCCCATGCTGACGCTGCGCGAAGGGCTCTACAAATCGAAAAACATGGTGTCCATCCGCATCATGCAGGCGGTCGGCCCCAAATACGTGCAAGACTACATCACCCGTTTTGGCTTCGACCGCGAGCGCCAGCCTGCCGTGCTGCCACTGGCACTGGGTGCGGGCAGTGTCACGCCGCTTCAGTTGGCGGGCGCCTTCTCGGTATTCGCCAATGGCGGCTATCGCGTTCCGCCCTATCTCATCGATCACGTCACCGACAGCAGTGGCAAAGTCATCATGCAGGCCAAACCGGTTGTTGCCGGCGATGCCGCCGCCCGGGTCATCGACCCGCGTACGGCTTACGTCATGAACGACCTGATGCGTGGCGTGACCAAATACGGCACCGCCGCACGTGTAGGCCGGGAGTTCAAACGCACCGATATCGGTGGCAAGACCGGCACTACCAACGATTCCAACGATGCCTGGTTTGCCGGCTTCACGCCCAAGCTGGTCGGCATTGCCTGGATGGGCTTCGATCAGCCGCGCTCCATGGGCCAGGGTGAAACCGGCGGCGGTGCCGCACTGCCGATTTGGGCAGGCTATATGCACGAGGCCCTGAAGCGTGTGCCGCCCACAGAGCCCGGTCCCATGCCCGAAGGGCTCAGCAAGATCAACGGCGATTACTACTTCTCGGAGTTCCCGCCAGGGCAGGCTGTGGCACGCGTCGGCCTGCCCGCGCCGTCCGACGTCGATACCTTCCCTGTGCCCGGCACCGGTGGTCGTGGTGGCGTGCTCGACGGCATTGGCGACCTGCTCAACCAACTAGGCCGCCGCGGCAACGTTCCACCGCCGCCAAACGTGCCCTTCTGACGCCGATCCGGCGCCACGGCTTCCGGCCCGCGATGCGGGCCTTTTTTATTGCGGCCCTCCCCACAGGACAAAGCACCACCGTACAGTGCATAATCATCCTTTAATCCGGAGTATCCATCATGTTTACCCTGCACCGCCGCGCGGCCGCGATCACGGTACGCTATGTCGGCGCGGCCGGCTTGCTGGCCGGCCTGGCTGCCTGTGGCTACAAGGGCCCGCTTTATATGCCCCCGCCTCCACCACCGCCCAGCGCAACACTCACCGCGCCGCCCGATGTGGTGCCTGAATCCTCTGTCCAAACCTCGCCCGTACAACCCGCGGCCCAGCCCGCTCCCGCTCCATCCGGCTATACCCAATGACCGTCGCTCCGCACTTCCAGCATCAAAATGGCGTCCTGCACGCCGAAAACGTCCCCCTCACAGAGCTTGCCCACCAGTTCGGCACGCCGCTGTATGTATATTCGCGCCAGGCATTGCGCGATGCCTGGCAGGCCTACCAAGACGCCGCCCAAGGCCGCAAGGTGCTTGTCTGCTACGGTATGAAAGCCAATTCCAACCTGGCCGTGCTGAACGAGTTCAAGAATCTGGGCTCGGGTTTCGATATTGTCTCGGGCGGCGAGCTGGCGCGCGTGCTGGCCGTCGGCGGCGATCCTGCCCGCGTGGTGTTTTCGGGTGTAGGCAAGCAAGTCTGGGAAATGCAGGCGGCGCTCAAGGCGGGCGTCAAGTGCTTCAATGTCGAATCCGAAGCCGAGCTCGAACGTCTTGACGCCGTTGCGCGCGAGATGGGTCTGGTGGCGCCCATGTCGCTGCGCGTCAACCCCGATGTCGATGCCCAGACACATCCCTACATCTCCACCGGCCTGAAAGAAAACAAATTTGGTATTGCCATCGACGAGGCACTGCGCGTCTACCGGCGTGCAGCCGGCATGTCCAATGTGAAGGTCGTCGGGCTCGACTGCCACATCGGCTCGCAAATTACCGAGGCAGCGCCCTACCTTGATGCGCTCGACAAACTAATCCGCCTGATCCAGGCCCTTGCCGGCGAAGGCATTCATATCCGCCACTTGGATCTGGGCGGCGGCATTGGCATCCGCTATACCGACGAAACCCTGCTCTCGCCCACGACGCTGCTCACGCAGGTGTTCGCCATGCTCGACCGCCATAGCCTGGGCCATCTCGAACTGGTGCTGGAGCCTGGCCGTTCGCTAGTGGGTAACGCCGGCGTGCTATTGACCCGGGTCGAATACCTCAAGCACAGCGACGCCAAGAATTTCGCCATTGTCGATGCTGCCATGACAGACCTTATCCGCCCCACGCTGTACGAAGCCTGGCACGATGTCGAGGCCGTCAAGCCGCGCATCGATACCAAGCCCGCCGTTTACGACGTGGTCGGGCCGGTGTGCGAAAGTGGCGACTGGCTGGCGCGCGACCGCAGCCTTGCGCTGCAACAGGGCGATCTGCTGGCGGTCATGTCGGCAGGCGCCTATGCATTCACCATGTCCAGTCAGTACAACACGCGGCCGCGGGCGGCCGAAGTCATGGTAGATGGCTATCAGGCGCACGTGGTACGCCCGCGTGAAACGGTCGACAGCCTGTTCGAGAACGAATCCGTGCTGCCCTGAGGTGCGATGGGCCGCCAAAGCGCGGCCTAATCCACCGGCATCCATCAGGCACCGATTCGGCAAAACGGCTTGCCGGGCCCGGCGACGGGCCGCAGCCGTGCCTGTGTAGGGCCCGACGCTGCCCGGGCCAGCCTGCTTACAGCTCGCCGTACGAATGCAGGCCCGACAGGAACATATTCACGCCCAGGAAGGCGAAGCTGGTGACCAGCAGCCCCGCCAACGCCCAATAGGCCGCCATGGTGCCGCGCAGGCCTTTCATCAGGCGCATATGCAGCCAGGCGGCGTAGTTCAGCCACACGATCAGCGCCCAGGTTTCCTTCGGATCCCATTGCCAGTACGTGCCCCAGGCATCTGCTGCCCACAGCGCCCCCAGCACAGTAGCAATGGTAAAAAAGGCAAAACCCACCGCGATAGCGCGGTACATGATGTCGTCCAGTATCTCGAGCGAAGGCAGGCGTGCCGAAATCGGGCCGCGCAACGCCAGGATGGCACCGACGATAATGGCGCCCAAGCCAAAATAAAGCATCCACGTAGGCGACAGCTCGCGCGAGCCGAAAACCATGGGTTCGGCGCACAGTACGGCGCCCAGCACGAACAGGGGTACCAGTTTGGCTAGTGAACGCGTCTGGCCATGCTCTTTGACCAGATAGGCAAAGCCCACCATGGCCGCCAGCGAGAACGTGCCGTAGCCAATGAAATTGGCAGGCACATGCAGCTTCATCCACCAGCTCTTGAGCGCCGGCACCAAGGGCTGGATCTGGAAAGCATCTCGCGTGAATGAATACCACAGCAGAAAAACCACCGCCGAACTGATGACCATCAGCACAAAACCGCCCAGTGCGCGGGTAGCGTAGCGGCGTTCATAATACAAGTAGAACAAAGCAGTGATCAGGGCAAACAGCACAAAGACTTCGTACAGGTTACTGACCGGTATATGGCCGATGTCGGGCCCCAGCAGATGGCC
This sequence comes from Paracandidimonas lactea, assembly GCF_021653995.1. Taxonomy (NCBI): domain Bacteria; kingdom Pseudomonadati; phylum Pseudomonadota; class Betaproteobacteria; order Burkholderiales; family Alcaligenaceae; genus Paracandidimonas; species Paracandidimonas lactea. Next base: position 113,409 of record NZ_JAJJOZ010000002.1, on the reverse strand, counting down.
TTCGCGCCAACGCACAAGCAGACCGGTGGTGCCTGCATAAACAGCGCCCCAGGTGAGAACCGAACCCAGCCATGCAGCGGTGGTGCTAAAGAACCCGACCCAATAACAGACCGTGGCCAGCACGAAGAGCGCACACATCCACAGGATGGCCGATTGCGATGAAAACAGGTACTTGAGGAAGAACACGTTTTCGGCGCGCGAAATATCGCCCTGATCCAAAGCGCCGCCCGCACTGTATAGCCAGATGGCGAACAGCGCGCTCAGGCCGCTGGCCACCATTAACGTGCGCAATGGCCGCCATAGCCAGGCCATCCACGACAACAGCACCACCGCGCCTGCCAGGATAAGCTTCTCGTAATAATCCATGGCATAGCCAAAGCGCGACAGGGCAAACCCAGCGCCAACGGCAAGCAGCAGGAAGAAAACCGCATCCGTCCAGTCGGGGCGGCCGCGCCGGCCCCGCGCGTCGCCGCTGGCCGACATGGTGGATTCCCACATGGGCGCGTGACCTTGCAATGTAGACTCGGACATATAAACCTCTCAGGTAACGATGCGCTTGAAAGCCTCGCGGAAGCGCTCGAACTCGTGATTGAAATCGAGCGTGCGGCGCTGGGAGGTCATCGCCGCCAGCAGCCCGCTGCCCTCGTCACGCCGACGGATCCAGATCCAGATCCGCCGATCGCGCACATAGAACATAGTAAAGATACCGATGATCAGGAAAAGGCTGCCCAGATACACCGTATTCTTGCCCGGACTGCGCGCAACCTGGAAGACACTGGCCTGAACATGCTCGAACGACGTCAGTGTCATGAGCACCGGTGCGGGGAAATCGGGCAGGTTGGCCAGCGCCAGCAGTGCGCTTTGCACCCAGCGGTCTGCCGCAATAGCCCCGTCGCCTGCGGTATCGATCGGCGGGAGCCCGTTCTGCTCCCTTACGATATCGCGCAATTGGGCCAAAGACAACTGAATCATGGGGACCGCGAAACCCAACACCCGCTCTCGCTCCTGTTCGGGCACGCGCGCGATAATGCCGTCAAAGCCCTCGGTACGGAAGGCATCCAAGGCGCCCTTGGCCGCCTTTTCAAGCAATGGGGCCTGCAGAGTGCCATTGGCATTGCGCGCGGCGAAACCCCGTGCAGCGGCATCCACGAGCGCCGGGTTGGCCAGCGCGGCGCGCAATTGCATGAACTCTCGCATCGAGCCTTTTTCATCTGCGGGGATGCGCACGTAGCGGAACGGTTCGGCGGCGGACCTGCGCACCCCCACCAGAAACACCAACGAGTCGTCGAGCGTCATCGGCAGCATATACGACGTAAACTCATGCGACTGCCCGTCTGCGCCCGTGATGCTGTACTGCACACTGGGGCCCACGTTAATAAGGTTCTCGTTCTTGCTGCCCGCCGCGCTGCCTGTTACGGCCGCCACATGCTCCATCATGGGTTTGGCCTGAGGCGCCTCGCCTGTCCCCAGGTTTTCCACGTTGATGACGCGCAAGCCTGTAAACTTCACCTGCAATGGCCCGGTCTTGGCTTGGCCGGTGGGCGTGATCTCGGCGCCCTCGCCCACGATACCGCTCACATCAAAGGGTGCGCTGCCGGGCCCCACCAGCGGGTATCCGGTAAGCCGCAGCTTGCTGCCGCCGTCGTCAAAACCCGATTGATACACTGTCACGCCCTTGTAGCGCAGCGGCTCATTGACTTCGATCGTGCGGCGGAAGCTGTCGCCGGATTGAGGGTCGGTGACCTCCACCTCACTCTTGAAGCTGCTGGGCATCCCGGTGGAATAGTAGTCCACCAGGAACTTGTCCAACTTCAGCGTGAACGGCAGCGGCTGCACCAATACGCCGTTGTCGACGGTGACAATGGCTGTGCTGCTGCGGGAACCCTCGGGCACCATCATATTGGCGCGAAAGCTCGGATTGGCGGCTGGCAGCCGGCCGCTTTCTGGCACTTCGGAGATCAGCATATTCTGGGTGATCGGCGATTTGCCGCCCAACCATGCCTGGATGCGCACGGGTAGCTCGCTGTCAAGCAGGCCGCCCAGGCAGATCACCACGATTGCAGTATGCGCAAAAATGTAGCCCAAACGATTAGCGCCCCCCTTCTTGGCGGCCAGCATCATGCCTGCCTCGTCGCGGCGCACCTTGTAGCGATAACCATTGGCGCGCAGCCACCCCTGCGCGCGTTCCAGCACGGCATCAGGCGCCAGGCCAGAGTCGGCCTCGACGCGATGATGAAAAGCGCGCAAGCTGCTGGCGCGCACGTACTCGCGGAAAGTGCGCGCATCGCGCAGCATTTTGGGCGCGTTGCGCAACACGCAAATGGTGGTGGACACCACCAGAAACGTCATGATCAGCAGAAACCACCAACTGTTGTAAATCTGCCAAATCGAGAACTTGTCGAATACCTCGAACCAGAATGGCCCGAAGCGATCAATATAGGTATTGGCGGGCTGATTCTGCTGCAATACCGTGCCGATCAGACTGGCCACGCAGATAAACACCAACAGGCTGACCGCAAACCGCATGGAACCCAGCAGTTCGATCAGATCGGGGCCAATACGCCGCGTGTGAGAAGATTGAGACACAGATCGAAGCTTCATGAAAAAAGGGGAGCGCCGGCTTCAGCCTCCCCTTGGTTGGTACGTTTTGGCCCGGCATCAGGCCGGGCCTGCGCGCCCACGGCGCGGATGCGTGCCTAGCGCAGGCCGGCTGCGTAGTCGGCCACCGCCGCGATGTCGGCATCAGACATGCGGTCGGCGATGGCAGTCATGACGTCGTTGTTCTTGCGTTCGCCGCTGCGGAACAGCTTGAGTTGGGTGGCAAGGTACTCGACATGCTGGCCGGAAAGGCGGGGATAGCTGGCCGGCAGGCCGGCGCCGTTGGCTGAGTGGCAGCCCGCGCAGGCAGGTACGCCGCGGTCGGGCAGGCCGCCGCGCCAGATCTTCTGGCCGCGTTCCATGGTTGCCTCTTTAGTGGCAGTGGCCGCAGTGGCGGGATCCAGCGGCTGCTGAGCCAGATACAGCGCAATGTTCTGCCTGTCTTGCTCGTTCAGGGCCGACGCGAAAGGCGTCATGACAGACGGCGCGCCGTTTGCACCGCCACGCGCGGGTGCGGTGTCACCCTTGGGCGCAAAATCGACCAACTGCTTGGTGATGTACTCATGCGGCATGGCAGCCAGGTTGGGATTGAGCGGAATGACGCTGTTTCCGCCCGCGCCGTGACAGGATACACAGGCCAGGATACCGCGCGCCGGGTCACCGTTGGTGTACAACTGCTCGCCTTTGGCCGCATCGGGCTTGGGGGCGCCCTGCGCACCAGCGGCCCACGCCGTGGCAACGAGCGAAGAACCCAGCAGTAAGCCGCTGGCCATGACAATACTGGAAAGCATGTGCTTCATGAATACCTCGACGATCGACGGACGATCGATGGACGATCAAGGTGCCAAGACACCACGGTAACGACGCCATTTCGCAACCGAGAGACGCCTAAAATGCGCAACCGGGGAAAAGACGCAACAGTTTCAAATGCGCGATTATACAATAGCGGTTGAAACAAACCGCCTCTGGATCTACTACGTGTCCATTCTGCACCGCGCTACTTTTACCACGTCGGCTGCCCGACTCGATCAGCTTCCTCCGCCCACCACGGCCGAAGTCTGCTTCGTGGGCCGCTCCAATGCGGGCAAATCATCTGCCATCAACGTGCTCACCAATCAGCGTCGGCTGGCCTTTTCCAGCAAAACGCCGGGCCGCACGCGCCTGATCAATATGTTCGGCATCCCCGATCCCGTCGAACCCGGCGCCTTTCTGGGCTTTCTGGTCGATCTGCCTGGCTATGGCTATGCATCCGTCGCCCGCGAGGCGCGTGAAGAATGGGCCGACGTGCTGGGTGAATACCTGCGCGCGCGGCCTTCTCTGGCCGGCATTGTCATGCTGATCGACATCCGACGCGGTGTCACGACGCTGGACCGCCGCTTGGCGGACTGGGTGGCGCCGTCTGGCCGCCCCGTACTCGCCCTGCTCACGAAAGCGGATAAACTGCCCTATGGCCAGCGCATCAAGGCTGTGCAGCGCGTACGCAAAGAGCTGGCCGATATTGGTGCCCTGAACGCCCTGCCATTTTCCGCCACCGAACGCATCGGCCTGGAAGAAGCAACGCAACAAATCGAAAACTGGATTTCACCCAAGGTAGTGCCATGACCGCTTTCCTGCCCCACACCGACTTTCCCGTCACCCGACTGCGCCGCAACCGCCGCGATGAGTTCTCGCGCCGCCTGGTTCGCGAGAACGTACTCACCACCAGTGACCTGATCTATCCAGTATTCGTGCGCGAGGGCCAGGGCGTGCTGGAGCCCGTCCCGTCCATGCCCGGCATCGTGCGTTATTCGCCCGACACAGTGCTCAAGGTGGCAGAAGAATGCATGGCGTTGGGCATACCCGTACTGGCACTCTTCCCGGTGATTGATGCCTCGCTCAAGACGCCAGACGGCATCGAGGCCACCAACCCCGAGGGCCTGATGCCACGCGTTGTGGCATCACTCAAAAAACACTTTCCCGAATTGGGCGTGCTCACCGACGTCGCGCTCGATCCTTACACCAGCCACGGGCAAGATGGCGTGATCGACACCAATGGCTATGTCCTCAACGAGCCCACGGTGCAGATCCTCACCCGCCAGGCTCTGGTGCAGGCCCAGGCCGGCGTCGATATCGTCGCCCCCAGCGACATGATGGATGGGCGCGTCGGCGCCATTCGCCAAGCGCTCGAGGCCGATAACCATATCTACACACGCATCATGGCCTACTCGGCCAAGTACGCCAGCGCCTTCTACGGCCCGTTCCGCGACGCCGTGGGCTCGGCCGCCAATCTGGGCAAGTCCAACAAGTTCACCTACCAGATGGATCCGGCCAACCGCCTTGAGGCCCTGCGCGAGGTCGCAGCCGACATCCGTGAAGGCGCCGACATGGTTATGGTCAAGCCAGGCATGCCCTATCTGGACGTGCTGCGCGAGGTCAAGAACGCCTTTGGCTTGCCCACCTATGCCTATCAGGTCAGCGGCGAGTACGCCATGATCAAGGCCGCCAGCAACAATGGCTGGCTCGACCACGACAAGGTGATGATGGAGTCCCTGCTCGCATTCAAACGGGCGGGTGGCGACGGCATCCTTACCTACTTCGCCATCGAGGCGGCCAAGCTGCTCAAGGCGCAGTAAGCTGGCGTCGCCGATCGGTGCAGTTCGCCAACCGCCAGCGCGCCCGCTGGCGGGCGCTGCCCCCATCCACTGGCCGCTCGACACCGCAGCCTGCAAGCGCTTTGCAACAGGCATGCATTGCACGCACCGCCGCGTAATGCGTGCCCGCAAGCTTTCTATCTATCAGATGCTTTAAGGGTTGTGCGTGCGCGGATGGCTTCTGTGTGCTCCCCCAGCGCCGGTGGCAGGTGGCGCAGTGTGGCGGGCGTGCGAGACAGCTTGATGGGCGAGCCAATCGCACGATATTCGCCCGATTCAAGCACCATCCCACGATGCTGTGTATGCGGATGTTGAAGCAACTCCTCTACATTCAAGATGGGCGCGGCGGGCACGCCCTTGCGCAGCAGCGCCTGCGCAAGCTCGGCGGCGTCATGGCCGGCCAGCAGGGCGCCCAGGGCCTCGCGCAGCGCGGGCCGGTTGGCCAGACGATCTGCATTGTCCAGAAAGCGCACGTCCTGGCTCAGCCCGGGTTGGCCCAGCACCTGCGCCAGGAGGGCAAACTGGCGATTGTTGCCCACGGCCAAGAATATCTCGCCCACGCGCGTGGCGAACGACTCATACGGCGCGATGTTGGGATGCGCGTTGCCAGTGCGGCCCGGCACCTTGCCACTCAAAAAGTAATTGGCCGCGTGAGGGTGCAGCAGCGAGATCGCACAGTCAAACAGGGTGATGTCCAGAAACTGCCCCAGGCCGCTGCGCTGACGCTCATTGATCGCCATCAGGATCGCCACCGCCGCGTTCAGGCCCGTCACCATATCCACCACTGGCAGGCCCACCCGCGTCGGCGGGCCATCCGCTTCGCCGTTTACGCTCATGAGCCCGCACATGGCCTGGGCGCAGGCGTCATAGCCTGGCAGGCCGCCCAGCGGGCCGTCGGCGCCAAAGCCGCTGATGCGGCAATGCACCAGGCGCGGGAATGCCTCGCGCAACACGTCAGGGCCCAGACCCCATTTTTCCAGCGTGCCCGGCTTGAAGTTTTCCACAAGCACATCGGCGTCCGTCAGCAGCGCCTTCAGGAACGCCTGCCCATCCGGCTGCGATAAGTCTACCGACAGGCCATATTTATTGCGGTTGACGCCCAGAAAGTAAGAGGCCGTACCATTCAGAAACGGCGGCCCCCAGCCGCGCGTCTCATCGCCCGCCGGTGGCTCTATCTTGAGCACCTCCGCGCCATGGTCAGCCAGGATCTGTGTGCAGTAAGGGCCGCCCAGCACGCGGGAAAGGTCCACGACCTTGCAGCCATGCAGGGCACCGTGCGTTTCGGTCGTTTGGTTCATCAGTCGCTCCGCTCAATACATAAGCAGTGCCGCACGGCAACAGGCATGCACAGCACTGCAGTCGATTCACTCATCATGCGGCCAACCGGGCGATCATCGGCCATCGCCCATGCCAACCCGGCGGCTTTCGGTCAGTTCAAGGCGATGTGTGCCGACTTGATCGTTTTGCTCCATTTATCCACTTCCTGGGCAATGAAGGTTGCCAGACCTTCGGGCGTCGTATCGTCGGCGCGCACAATCCCCTGCGCGGACAATGTCTTCTGGATTTCGGGATCCGACATGGCCTGGTTGAAGGCAGCATTCAGTTTCTGAACCACCGCCGCGGGCGTATCCTTGGGGGCAACGATGCCAAAAAAGACGCTGACGTCGTAGCCATTGAGCCCTTGTTCGGCCAGGGTGGGCAGATCCGGCAGCACGGGCGAGCGCTGGGCGGTGGCCAAACCTATGGGGCGCAGCGTGCCGCTCTTGATGTGCGGCAGCGCGGTCAGGATATCGGTGAAGGCCATAGACACCTGGCCGCCCAGCAAATCATTGAGCGCCGGCCCCGTGCCGCGGTAGGGCACATGCAGGATCTTCGTGCCCGCCAGCTCATTGAAAAGCACGCCGGCCAAATGCGACGACGCACCGTTGCCCGAGGACGCAAAGCTCAGCGTATCGGGATGCGCCTTGGCGTAGAGCACTAGCTCCTTCAGGTCTTTGGCCGGCACCTTGGGGTTGACCACCAGAATATTAGGCAGGTAGCCGATGCGTACGATCGGTGCAAAGCTGGTGCGCGGATCGTAGCCCAGCTTCTTGTACAGGCTGATGTTGATGGCCAACGGACCCGAGGTACCGAATAGCAGCGTGTAGCCGTCGGGCTTGGCATTGGCTACGTATTCGGCACCGATGTTGCCACCAGCGCCCGCCTTGTTCTCCACGATTACTGTCTGCCCCAACGGCTTGACCAAACCTTCGGCAAGCCGGCGGGCCATTGCGTCGGTCGGCCCCCCAGGCGGAAATGGCACGATCAGCCGGATGGGTTGATCTGGATAAGCCTCGGCCGCGTGGCCAGGTACGGCCGCTGCCAGCGTCACAGCCGCGACGGCAACAGCCGTCAGCAGTTTTTTGAACATGATGTTTGTCTCCTTGATGTTGTCGTGGACGGCCCAGGTGGTCGTACGGCCAGCGCCATACGCCCAGGCACGCGCCTTGGGTACACAGGGTGCGTTGCCCCGTGTGGGATGCGAGTATCACCCGCCTTCAACCGGCCTCATGCAGCAGTTCGTCCAGGCCGGTATCTTCCGTCGCCGCGCAAGGGTCATAGGGTGCCAGCTTGTGCACCAGCACCATATCGGCCAGCCTGCCGCGGGCGGCCAGACCAGGCCGGGTGGCCTCCCAGCGCATGGCAGCCAGCGACACCACGTTGTACAACGCCGATGCCGCCTGCCGCGCGAGCGGCGAATTGGCATCCGGCGCCGCGTGCAGGGCCAGCGCAAAGGCCTTTTCTATACTGTCGCGCTGCAACGCGGCCAGCGCTTCGCTGCAAGGCTTACCCTCTTCCAGCAAACGTTCCACATGTGTGCGCAAGGCGGGCAGACAGTTATTGCGCCGCACGGCTCGCAGGACATCGAGCGCCACGATATTGCTGGTGCCTTCCCAGATCGACCCTAGATGCGCATCGCGCATAAGCCGAGGCTCTATCCACTCTTCGATATAGCCGCAACCGCCGCGAACTTCCATGGCGTCGCCCGTCACTTTGCGCGCATCCCGGCAGGCGCGGAACTTGATCAGCGGTGTGAGAATGCGCGCCAGCGACTTGGCTTGCGCATCACCTGTATCCGCCTTCTCCAGCGCCAGTGCTGTCTGGAACATCACCGAACGGGCCTGCTCGGCGCTGACGATCATCTTGGCCAACTGGCGCTTCATCAAAGGCAGCTCGACAAGCAGCTTACCAAAGGCGCGCCGGTTGCGAGCAACATACATCGCCTCGGCTACCGCGCGACGCATCAGCCCCGCTGCACGCATGCCGTTGGACAAGCGTGAATTGTTGACCATATCCGCCATCTGCTGAAAACCGCGCCCGCGCTCACCCACCAGCCACGCGTGCGCACCCTCCAGGCGAATCTCACCGCTAGCCATGGACCGCGTGCCCAGCTTGTCTTTCAGGCGCAAAATGCGGTAGTGATTATGCGTGCCGTCGGGCAGGTCACGGGGCAGCAGAAACAGGGACACGCCCGCCAGCCCTTCCACCGGCTCACTGCGCGCCAGCACCATGGCAAAGCCAGCATCGGGGTTCGAGCAAAACCATTTATCGCCATACAGCCGCCACCCGCCATCCGGCTGGGCTTCAGCCTGCGCCTGCGTACCGCCCACGTCCGAGCCGGCTGCCTGCTCAGTCATGAACATCGCCCCTTGGCGCAACTCATCGAAATCCAGCGCCGCCACCTGGGGCAGCACCTGCTCGACCAGCGCCGGATCGCCAAACTTACGTAGCGTACGCGCCAGCGAATCGGTCATGCTTACAGGGCAGCATAGGCCGAACTCGGCCTGCACGAACAGGTACGTCAATGCGTATTTGGCCGCTGGCGGCATGGGCGCGTTCCAGCCCAATACACCCGGGCGGTGCGCCAAGGCCGCCAACCCGAAATGGCTGTATGCATACCGCTCCAACTCCACATAGGACGGGTGCTTGTCAATGCGCGACTCATCCACGCCACGGCGATTGCGCACCGAAAGTGTAGGAGGATTGCGATCTGCCACGGCTGCCAGCTCATCCAGTGTCGACCCCGCCAAGCGCCCCAGCTCCGTAAAGTGCGGCAACAGGTGTGCATACAGGTCAGCCGGCAGATAAGCCTGCAGCATGGCCTCCCCAAATGGATCGGCACCGAACAGATTCCGGCCGGCGGAATCGGGAATGTTAGACGCCGGTTCGACCACTTGCACGGCGTGATGGGGAGCGGGTTGATTCATGGCGGCCTCTCGGGTTATGGATCAGCCCATGGTAAGACTCCACATTTATTCGAACAAATACTATATTTATTCAAATCTATACTTGTAAAATATACATGCGCCCATGGATATTGACTCCCGCCTGCTTCGTTACTTTGTAGCCGTGGCCGAAGACCTCAGCTTCAGTCGCGCTGCCGCACGCCTGCATATTTCGCAGCCGCCGCTCAGTTATGCCATCAGGCAACTCGAAGAAGAACTGGGTGCACGCTTGTTCACCCGAACCAGCCGGCAAGTCGAACTCACACCCGCCGGCCGTACGCTATACAACGAAGCTCTCTTCCGGTTGCGGCGCGACACCGATCTGCGCAGCCTTATTGCGCGTATCGATGCAGGCCTGGAAGGCCAGATTACCGTCGGTTTCGTAGGGTCTATGCTGTACCGCGGCTTGCCGCAAGCGCTGGCGCTATGCAAGCAACAATACCCCAATGTAGACCACGCCCTGTACGAGCTGAACTCGGCCGAGCAGATCGACCTGGTGGCGCGCGGCGGCCTTGATATCGGCTTCATTCATGCCAACCCCGTGCCCGATACCGTATCGTGTGTGCAGCTCGTGGCCGAACCGTTCTGCATCTGCGTGCACCGCGACCACCGGCTGGCGCGCAGCAAGCATGCCGACCTCGCCGATCTCGCGCGTGATGACTTCATTTTTTTCTCGCGCGCGTTTTCTCCAGTTTATTATGAGACGCTGATGGCCATGTGCCTGGATGCCGGCTTTCTGCCCAATGTGAAGTATGAGTCGCGCCACTGGCTCAGCGTGGTATCACTGGTGTCGCAAGAAATGGGTGTATCGCTGGTGCCGGCCTGCCTCGCGCGCAGCGGCATTGCCGATATCCGCTTCCTGCCATTTACGCACACACAGAAATCTGTAACAAATTTAATCTGGTCAACGTCGGGGCAGTCCCGCATCACCGAAAACCACATCGCGCTGATGCGCGACGCTTACGCCAGTAAACGCGTGCCTATCGCGCCAGCGGCCCGCTAACGAGGCTGCAGTTAGCCGCAACGAGGAAGGGGGGCACTTCGTACTGGGCCCCAAAGGCCGCCATGCACCACGCGGTGATGGGCAGCATGCGGCTGATCAACCGATGCAGGTTCATAGTGCCGCAGCGGCACCGCGAGCCACCAGTGCCAGGTGTCAACGCACCAACTGCAGTACAGCTTGAGCACCGTCACGAGTAGGCACATCCACTGCCGCGTCACGCCCCGTCGGCACACCGGGCGACACCGCCGCGCTGGACGCCGCACCGGCACCAGGCACCACCGCCCCTGTCGGCCGCGTAGCCCCGGTGGCCAACACCTGCTCAAGCTTGGCGGCGAACGGGGCGGCCTTCATAAAGCCCACCACCCGGATGTCGGTGAGCTCTCGGCCCTGTGCATCGAAGAAAATAATCCCGGGCGGGCCGAACAGCTTGAAGCGCTTGAGCAATGCACGATCCTGCGCATTGTTTTTGGTGACATCGGCCTGCACCAGCACCATCTGCGACATGAGTTGCGCCACGCGTGGGTCGCTGAACGTGAAGCGCTCCATCTCGACACATGAAACGCACCAATCGGCATAAAAATCGAGCATCACCGGCCGGCCGGTATTGGCGAGCAGATTGTCCAGTTCGTCCACGCTGGCGACCCGCGTGAACTGAACTGGCCCACCCGCCACAGGAGCTTGCGCCTGCCCCGACAATATGGTGGCGCCACCGCGTGCGCCCAGCGGCGCCAAGGGCTGGAGAATATCGCGGCCACCGGCGGCTAGCCCCACCAGCAGCAGCACCGCCCAGGCCGCCAATAGCAGGCCCAAGGCCTTGCGCAATTGCACCCAGGGGCCTGCCACGCCGGCTCCCGCCTGGAACGCGCCCATCATGGCTGCGCTCCATAGCGCCAAGACTGCCCAGCCAAGCATATACAGCCAGCCCGGCAACACGGAGTTGACCATCCACCACGCCGTTGCCAGCAGGAGTACACCAAACAGGTACTTGATGCCATTCATCCAAGGGCCGGCCTTGGGCAGCAGCACCCCCGACGAGGCCCCCACCGCCAGCAACAATAGGCCCTCACCCCAGGCCAGCGCAAAAAGCGCCGAGCCTCCCAGCACTACGTCGCCAGTCTGGGAAATGAACAGCAGCACACCGGCCAGCGGCGCGGCGACGCAGGGCCCCACAATCAGCGCGGAGACCATGCCCATCAGGAACACACCGCTGTAGTGGCCCCCCGGCATACGCGACAGCCGGGCGTTCAATGCTGTTTGCATGCCCGCTGGCGCCTGCAGCGTGAAGACATCGAACATAGCCAATGCAAAGATCGCCAACAACACGGCGAACACGCCCAGCACCCATGGTGTCTGGAACCAGGCCGCCAGGCCGGCGCCCACAAGGCCGGCCACGACACCCAGCACGGTATACACCAGCGACATCCCGAGTACGAATATCGCCGCCAGCGACAGGCCGCGCCAGCGCGATATCTTATGCCCCGTACCCGCCGTGCCGGCCAATATCGCCAGCAAAATAGGCACCATGGGCAGCACGCACGGCGTGAACGACAACAACAGCCCCAATACCAGGCACAGCAGCACAATCTGCACCACGCTCGCGCTGGCAAGATACGAAGCGATACCGGTGTCGCCGAGGTTCAGCGCACCCGCCAGCCCCGGCGCTGCCGCGTCACCTTTGCCCTTGCCCTTGGCGGTTTGAGGCGCAGGCGGTGGCACGCTGGCCTTGATACCGTCGCCCGAGGCTGCGTATCCGCCCGCCACCGGCGTCAGCGTCACCGTACGCGTATCGGGCGGATAGCACAGGCCCGCGTCAGCGCAACCCTGGCTGGTGATCGAAAGCGTGAGCGGCGCAGCCGCCTTGCCCGCGGCAAGCGGCAGCAGCACCGTGACCTGGTCGTAATACACCTCCATGTTCTCTTCGAACGTGGGGTCATACTTGACAATGCCGGCAGGGTATACCGGCGCACCCACGGCGCCCGCAGCGCCGGCGGGTTCGACCGCAAACTCGAAGCGCTTGCGGTACATGTAATAGCCCGGCGCAATGTCAAAATGCACCGCCAGCTCACCCGGCTGCTGCGTCGCCGCCGAATACGCAAACGCCTTATCGGGATCCAGATACTCTTCTTCGGCCTGAGCCACCCCCGCATGCAGCCAGCCCGCCAACAGCAGACACAGCAGCGCGAAGATCCGCCGCCAGCGTTCCGCGCCTGGCATACGCGCCCTGGGGGCACTGCCCCGCGCGTCGGCGTACTCGCCGTACTGGACACCGGAGCGCGTAGAAAATGCCAGCCCAGCGGACCGCATCGCTCTAGCAGCAAGCTGCGGATTCAACATCTTTACCTTATCCCTGTATCGATGAGTTCTTGGCGCTGAAAACCCGGAAACGCCATGGCCCCGCCCGCACCGAGTTGCTGCACGCAGCAAAGGCCGAGACCTGTATTGGCAGGGTGGGGGCGATCAACATTGCACGCCGCCGCCCCCAGGCGGATGCGCCGACCCGGTTTGCGCGCGCACCCAGTCGAGGTACGCGGCACTGCCGCCGGCGACCGGCAACACCAGGATCTCGGGCACATCGTACGGATGCAGCGACCGAAGCCGCTGCGCCGCCGCCTCCGCACGCGAAGCATGGGTCTTGATAACCATGGGCACCTCTTCGATACCTTCGAGCCCCCCCTGCCACATGTACATGGACAGGCCCGGCGCGCCAAGGTTCACACACGCGGCGTAGCGCTCTTCGACCAACACATGGGCGATACGCTTAGCGAGCAGCATGTCTGGCGCGTTGGTCAACAACACCACGACATCGTCGCAAGATTGAAGGACGCCGGCTGGATCAGCCTGAGAAGTAGGACTAGGGCTCACGAACCTGGTTCCGGGAATGCGGCAAACCTCATTGTACCCAGATGCGAGCCGCGCCTGCCTGCGCCAGGTCAAGATGCGGGGGTAATCGGCACGGTGCGGTGAATCGCCTTTCCCGTGGCGTCCACCGCGACGACCACAGGCATGTTCTCGACCGTGAATTCGTAGACTGCTTCCATGCCGAGGTCTTCGTAGGCCAGTACGCGCGCCGACCGGACCGACCGGGAAACAAGGTAGGCCGCGCCGCCAACCGCCATCAAGTATGCGCCACCCGCCTTCCGGATGGCGTCAATTGCCACGGCGCCGCGTTCTGCCTTCCCTATGGTGACGAGCAGGCCCGCGTTCTCCAGCAACGCGGGCATGAACTTGTCCATGCGGGTGGCCGTCGTCGGCCCCGCGGGGCCTACCGCTTCGCCGGCGATCGGATCAACCGGCCCGACATAGTAAAGCGCCCGCCCACGCAGATCGACCGGCAAGGGCTCGCCCCGCGCCAGGCTGTCCGCCATCCTTTTATGCGCAGCATCGCGGCCCGTCACCAGCCTGCCCGACAACAACAGCACATCGCCGGCCTTCCATTGCGCCACTGTCTCCGCCGATAATTCGTCCAGGTCGACCGGCACCCCGCCTTGCGGCGGCATCTCGTCGGGGATATCCGCCCAGATTGCGGGGTCCGGGACCGGCATAGGCGCCGGCCCGTCGCCATCCAGGACAAACGACAGGTAACGCGTCGCGGCGCAATTGGGCAGGATCGCAACGGGAAGCAATGCCGCGTGCGACGGCGCATGCGAGACTTTCACATCAAGCACCGTCGTGTCGCCCCCCAGGCCCTGGGCGCCGATGCCCAGCGCGTTGATGCGTTCAAACAGGGTCAGGCGCAGCGCCTCGGCCGCATCGCGCGGCCCCCGGCGCCTCAGTTCGTCGATATCGATCGGTACGAACAGAGATTGCTTGGCCATCATCATCGCCTGCTCGGGGCTGCCCCCTACCCCTACTCCCAGCACGCCCGGCGGACACCAGCCCGCGCCCATGCCGGGAATCTGCGAAACCACCCAGTCCGCAACGGAATCGCTGGGATTGAGCATGGCGTACCGGGCCTTGACGTCGCCCCCCCCACCCTTGGCGACCACGGTAAGACCGAGCGAGTCGCCTTCCACGAGTTCGACGTGCAGCACCGCCGGCGTATTGTCGCCCGTATTGGTGCGCGCCCCGAGGGGGTCGCGGATCATGGATGCCCTGAGGGGATTGGCCCGATCAAGGTATGCCTGGGCCACTGCCCGATTCGCCAGGGCCTGCAGGCTGGGGGTGCGCGACGATGAACGATCGACGATGCGCGCATCCATGCCGAGACGGGCATAGACGTGGACGACCCCCGTGTCCTGGCACACCGGCCGGTGGCCACGTGCAGACATCTTGCTGTTGACCAGCAGCTGCATCAACGCGTTGCGGGCGGGCCCGCTGCGTTCCGCCTCGTAGGCGCGCTTCAGCGCCTGGACGAAATCAGCTGGATGGTAATAGCTGATGTGCTGCAGGGCCGCGGCAATGCTGGTCACAATGTCCTCGGCCTCGACAATTCCACGTGCCATGATGCGTTCCTTATCTCCGGTACAGATGCTCGTGCATGCAAACAGCGTGGGCAAGAGGGCCGGCCGCGGCCCGCTATCCTGCCTCCTTTTGCGCACAAGTGGGGCCTGCTTGCAATAGCTGTGCGATCAGTTCAGCCGGATGCCCGCCTGTTTTATCACTTCCGCCCACCGCTTGCCTTCTTCGGCGGTGAAGGCCTGGAATGCGGCGGGCGCATACTCGGCGTCGGGCAGCAGCCGGATACCCTGGTCTGCCATCGATTTGGTGAATGCCTCGTCACGCATGACCTCCCGGTATGCCGCATACATGGTGTCGATGACTTCCCGGGGCGTGCCCTTCGGTGCGTACAGGCCATACCAGGTGGCAACGGTGAAGCCCGGCACCGCAGCTTCCGTCATGGCAGGCACACCGGGGAACTGCGGCATGCGATCGGTGGAGGTCAGCCCCAGCGCACGCACGTGCCCGCCCTTTACCTGAGGCAAGGCTGTGTTGGTCTGGTCGAACATCGCATCCACCTGGCCGCCCATCAGGTCGTTCAACGCAGGCCCCGCGCCTTTATAGGCAATAGGCTGTATCTCGATCCCGGCCTTGCTGGCGAACATCGCCGCAACGAGGTGTGAGGTTGATCCCACCCCCGCATTGCTGAAGTTCAGCGCCTTCGGATTCGCCCGGGCAAAATCGACGAGTTCGCCAATGGCCTTGAACTTCGACTTTGCTCCTACCAGCAGCACAAGCGGTGTGTCCGGAAAACGAAACACAGCATCGAAATCCTTGACGGGATCGTAGCGCAGGTTCTCATAGAGCGACGGAGCGGCGGCCATGTAGCCGATATGGCCAACCAGGAAGGTGTAACCGTCTGGCTTCTCGCGCGCCGCGCGGGTGGCGCCGATGGTGCCGCCCGCACCCGGTGCATTCTCGACCACAATCGACTGCCCCAAGCGCTGGGATACTTGGTTTGCGATATTGCGGGCCATGGAGTCTGTCGGCCCTCCCGCTGAGAAGGGAACAATCCAGCTTATCTGCCGCGATGGATACTTGTCTTCTGCGTACGAGGGCGCGGTGGCGGCGAAAGCGGCCGTTGCGGCAGCGATCGCCATGAATCGGGTCCAGTTCTTCATGTATGTCTCCTGTGTGTACAAGTGTGGCCCGATTGCCGGGCCATTTATTTATGTGCGAGCGCCGGTGCCGCCCCATGCGAGCATCCGGTCAACCATCGCCGGGGCGCTGCCCAAGTAGTTCGCCGGATCGCAAAGCCGGTCAATCGTGGAGCGGTCGAGTTTGCCGGCTACCTCGGCGCAGCCGTAGAGAACCTGGGCGAGCGGCTGGCGAGACGTTGCCGACGTACGGCACGCATCGTAGACAATGTCGTGCGCAGTTTGGCGGCCCAGGTGAGGGGCCAGGCCCATCATCACCGCCTCGGCCACGATCAGGCCGCCGGACAATGCCAGGTTGCTGCGCATCCGCTCCGTGTCGATTTCGAGCCCGGCAAGCATGAACCTGGCCTGGTTCAGTGCGCCGGCCGTCAGCACGAACGATTCGGGAATAGCAGTCCATTCAATATGCCAGGGTCCGGTGGCGCGTTCGAAATCATGCATCATGCCGTCCAGGGCCAGGCCGGCATGCTGGCGCACCGTCTTGGCCGCGCTCCAGATCAGTTCACAGGAAATCGGATTTCGCTTCTGCGGCATGGTGCTCGACGCGCCCCGTCCCTTCACAAACGGCTCGAATGCTTCGCCAAGCTCATTTGTCATCATCAGCATCACATCCACGGCGATCTTTCCCAGCGCGGATGTCACCAGCCCCAGGAACTGCACCGTTTCGGCCAAACCGTCACGCGCCACATGCCAGGTGACCGGCGACGCCCCCAAGCCCAGCTCGCGCATGAGCGCCTCGTTAACGGCCAACCCTTGGTCACCCAGCGACGCCAGCGTTCCCGCGGCGCCGCCGAACTGGCCGACAAGTACGCGCGGCTTGAGTTGGGCCAGGCGCTCGCGGTTGCGGCGCACTGCCAGCAGCCAGACTGCGGCCTTGTAGCCGAACGTCACCGGCAAGGCATGCTGCAGGTGCGTGCGGCCCGCCATGGGCGTATCACGATACCGCCCGGCAAGCCCTGACAACAGCGCGTCCACCTCCGCCAGGTCGGCGTCGACGAGCTCGAGCGCATCGCGCACCTGGAGCACTGTTGCCGTGTCCATGATGTCCTGTGTCGTGGCGCCCCAGTGCAGGTATTCACCCTCCCGCCCGCAGATCCTGGAAAGCTGGTGCACGAGCGGCAAGATCGGATAGCCGACGATCTCGGTTTCGCGCTTAAGTTCGTCGAAATCGATCTTCGATGCATCCGCCCGCTCCGCAATCGCCTGGGCGGCACTGGCGGGAATAATGCCCATCTCGCCCTGGACCTTGGCCAGCGCGACCTCGGTCTCGACATACCGGGCGACCATTGCCTGATCATCAAAGACGGCACGCATCGCGGGGGTGCCGAACATGTCCTTGAAGATGCTTGATTCTAGAATTGAAATCGACATTTAGTTGTCCGCTCTTTATAAGTTGTTCGGACATTTTAGATAGCGCCGGGGCGCCATGTCAATTTTTTTGCGCCGTCGCGTGACGGAAGTCGCCCGTGCCTGCATACTGTCTGGCGTCGCACCGGCAGGCCGGCGCCTGCGCCCGTTTGCTGGCGTATACGGTATATATTGCACGTTCTCCACTTGCCCGAATTTCAGATGCGTTTTACCGATATTGCAGCCATTCTCGCCCGTCGCATCAGCGAAGGCCTTTACGCGGTAGGTTCCTTCATGCCCACCGAAAAGGCCCTGATGGACGAATTCGATACCAGCCGCCACACCGTCCGGGCGGCGCTTCAACAGCTGCAGGACGCCCGCCTCGTTTCCCGACGTCGTGGAAGCGGCACCATGGTCGAGGCCCGCACTGCGCCAACGGGCTTTGCGCAATCGCTGGGCTCGCTCGAAGACCTGGTGATGCTGGCGGCAACGCAGCCGCGCCAGTTGAAATCCGCGCGCGATGTTGTGATGGATCTGGACACCGCCCGCACCCTGAAAGTAGATCCGGGCACCCGGTGGGTGTGTTTTAGTTCGACCCGCCAGGGGCTGGACGGGGCGCCTATGGTGTTGACCGACGTTTATGTAGACAGCCGCTACGGCAGCATCAAGCAGCGCGTCAGGTCAAACCCTGACGCGCTTATCTCTTCGCTGATCGAAGAGAAATACGGCTTGCGCATCGCATCGGTCAAGCAAGATATCAGCGCCTGCATCCTGCCCGATGCCGTGGCGGACAAGCTCGACGCACCGCGCGGATCCCCGGGCCTGTTCATCGTGCGACAGTACCGCGACGCGGCACAGCATGTCATCGCCGCTTCAACCTCTTACCACCCCGCCGATCGATACCAGTTCTCTACCACCCTGGTACGCGAGCGCTGAACGCCACAACGTGGTGAAGCGGCGAACAACAAAAAAGCGGGCCAGGCGGCCCGCTTCAGGTGTTGCTGTGGCGGGCAAGCCCGCCTGCTGCCGATTTTACTCGGCCGCTTGTTCTTCGACTTCAGGACGGTCGACCAGCTCCATGAAAGCCATGGGAGCGTTGTCGCCCTGGCGGAAGCCCATCTTCAGTACACGGGTGTAACCACCGTTGCGCGCCTTGTAGCGGGGGCCGATTTCCTCGAACAGCTTGACCACGGCAGCGCGGTCGCGCAGGCGGGCAAATGCCAGGCGCTTGTTGGCCAGCGTGGGCTCTTTGCCCAGCGTGATCAGCGGCTCGACAACGCGGCGCAATTCTTTGGCCTTGGGCAGCGTGGTCTTGATGGCTTCGTGCGTAAGGAGGGAGACGGCCATGTTGCGGAACATGGCGAGACGATGGCTGCTGGTGCGATTGAGCTTACGCAGACCGTTGCGGTGACGCATGGTGATTTCCTTTGAATCTAGGTAGCGGAGAATCCGCGGTTAACCGGCTCTTCTATCAGCACGCTGCGGACCGGTTGAGGGGTGGAACTTTACCACAAAGTGGCGTGGGCTCCAGTACGGCATGCCGCCCACGCTGGGGCTTGCGGACGGCATTAAAACAAGGGCGGTGCATGCACCGCTTGATGCAACCCAGAGGGCCGGCAGGCCCCACCGGGATCAGGGGCGCTCGAGGCCCAGCGGGGGCCAGTTTTCGAGCTTCATACCCAGCGTCAGGCCGCGCGCGGCCAACACTTCTTTGATTTCGTTAAGCGACTTGCGGCCCAGATTGGGCGTTTTGAGCAGTTCGTTCTCGGTGCGCTGGATGAGATCCCCGATGTAGTAGATGTTCTCGGCTTTGAGGCAGTTGGCCGAACGCACCGTGAGTTCGAGGTCGTCCACCGGGCGCAACAGCACGGGATCAATCTGTTGCTGGCGACCGCTGACGGGCATGCTGACGGATTCGTCGCTATCACCCACCATGGATGCAAACACCGAGATCTGGTCCATCAGGATACGGGCCGACTGGCGCACCGCTTCCTCGGGAGAAATCACGCCGTTGGTCTCGATGTCGAGCACCAGCTTATCCAGGTCGGTGCGCTGTTCCACACGCGCGTTCTCGACCGCATAGCTGACGCGGCGAACCGGGCTGTAGGATGCATCCAGAACGATACGACCGATGGTATGCGTACGATCGTCGGCGAGTGCGCGCACGTTGCCTGGCACATAGCCGCGGCCCTGGTCCACCTTGATCTGCATTTCAAGCTTGCCGGCATCGGTGAGCGTTGCAATGACGTGATCAGGGTTGATGATCTCGACGTCGTGGGGCAGCTCGATATCGCCCGCCACCACCACGCCCGGACCCTGCTTGCGCAGCGTCAGGGTGACTTCTTCACGGTTGTGCAGCTTGAATACGACCCCTTTCAGGTTCAGGAGAATGTCGACCACGTCTTCACGCACACCGGCGATTGTGGAGTACTCGTGCACCACACCCGTCATCTGGACTTCGGTGGGCGCATAACCTGTCATGGACGACAGCAAGATACGGCGCAGGGCGTTGCCCAGCGTGTGGCCGTAGCCGCGCTCAAAAGGCTCCATGATGACCCGGGCGTGATTCTTGCCAACGGATTCGACATCAATGGAGCGGGGCTTGAGAAAACCTTGAGACATGAATATTCCTTTTCAATACCCTCGGCTCGTTACACCGATAAGGCTGATGGAAAACCGGCGAAACACCGGCGGGGTAAGACTGCAAAAAATGCACCACCGCCGGTGTGCGCATAAACACGCAAACCGGCGGTGGGATACAACAATTAGCGCGAGTACAGTTCGACGACCATGGATTCGTTGATGTCGCGTGCAACATCAGCGCGATCCGGCGCCTGCTTGAACGTACCAGCCAGCTTGCTGGTGTCGACCTCGACCCACTGGGGCAGGCCTTGGCCAGTGGCCAGATCCAGCGATTCGCGGATACGGCCTTGCGACTTGGCCTTTTCACGCACCGAGATGACGTCGCCTGCCTTCACGATGATGGAGGCGATGTCGGCAGTGCGGCCGTTCAGTTCGATGGCGCGGTGGTTCACCAGCTGACGCGCTTCGGCGCGGGTGGAGCCGAAGCCCATGCGATAAACGACGTTGTCCAGGCGCGATTCCAGCAATTGAATCAGGGTCTCGCCCGTGTTGCCACGGCGACGCTCAGCTTCAGTAAAGTACTTGCGGAATTGCTTTTCAAGAACGCCGTACATGCGCTTGAGTTTCTGCTTCTCGCGCAGTTGCAGACCGAAGTCGGACGTGCGAGCGCCCGAGGTGCGGCCGTGCTGACCAGGCTTGGATTCAAGCTTGCACTTGGAATCCAGCGAGCGGCGAGCGCTCTTCAGAAACAGGTCGGTGCCCTCGCGGCGCGAGAGCTTGCATTTAGGTCCAATATAACGTGCCAAGATGCTTCCCCTTAGATACGACGACGCTTGGGCGGACGGCAGCCGTTATGCGGCACGGGCGTGATGTCCGAAATGCTGGAAATCTTGATGCCCAGCGCGTTCAGCGCGCGCACCGAGGATTCGCGACCGGGGCCGGGGCCCTTGATGCGCACTTCGAGCGTCTTGATACCGTATTCCATGGCCACGCGACCCGCGGATTCGGCCGCAACCTGCGCCGCGAACGGCGTGGACTTGCGCGAACCCTTGAAGCCAGCACCACCAGAGGTTGCCCACGACAGGGCGTTGCCCTGACGGTCGGTAATGGTGATGATCGTGTTGTTGAAAGAAGCGTGAACGTGCGCAATGCCGTCAGACACGCTCTTCTTGACCTTCTTGCGTACGCGCGAGGCGCCGCTGTTAGTAGCTTTCGCCATCTTCTAGTCCTCGATTATTTCTTCAGGGAAGCCGCCGCACGACGCGGGCCCTTGCGGGTACGCGCGTTGGTGCGGGTGCGCTGGCCGCGCACGGGCAGGCCGCGTTTGTGGCGCAGACCGCGATAAGTTCCCAGGTCGATCAGACGCTTGATCGACAGTTGCACTTCACGACGCAGGTCGCCTTCGACCGTGAACACACCAACATGCTCGCGGATACGCTCGAGTTCGGCGTCGGTCAGATCCTTGACCTTTTTGGTAACTTCGATACCAGCTGCTTCGCAGATTTTGCGAGCACGGGTACGACCGATGCCGAAAATAGCGGTAAGTCCGATTTCGGCGTGTTGATGCGGCGGAATATTGATGCCAGCAATACGGGCCATGACTTTTCCTTGTTAAATCCGTTGCGCCCGGCCTTAGCCCTGACGCTGCTTGTGACGTGGATCAGTGCAGATGACGCGCACCACGCCGTGACGTTTAATGATCTTGCAGTTGCGGCAGATCCGCTTTACCGATGCCATTACCTTCATGGTTGACTCCTAGTTTCCTGTGACCGGCCGCTTATTTAGAGCGGAAGACTATCCTGGCGCGCGACAGGTCATAGGGCGTGAGCTCCACTGTGACCTTGTCTCCCGGCAGGATCCGGATGTAATGCATACGCATCTTGCCCGAGATATGGCCAAGCACCACATGGCCGTTTTCCAGCTTGACGCGAAAAGTTGCGTTGGGAAGGTTCTCGAGAACCTCGCCCTGCATTTGTATGACGTCGTCTTTTGCCATGCTCTTTTACCGCAGTGGTAGGCTATTGCCCTTGAAGTTGGCCTTCTTGAGCAACGACTCGTACTGGTGTGACATCATCTGAGCCTGCGCCTGGGCCATGAAATCCATGGCAACCACGACGATAATCAGCAAGGATGTGCCGCCGAAATAGAACGGTACGTTCCAGCGCGCCTGCATGAGCTCGGGCAACAGGCAGACCACCGTGATGTAGATAGCACCGGCCAGTGTCAGACGCATCAGAATCTTGTCGATGTAGCGCGACGTCTGTTCGCCTGGACGAATGCCCGGAACGAATGCACCGCTCTTCTTCAGATTGTCCGCAGTCTCGCGGCTGTTGAACACCAGCGCCGTGTAAAAGAAACAAAAGAAGATGATCATGGCTGCGTACAGCGTGATGTACAGGGGCTGCCCGGGCGAAAGCGCCGCGGCCAAGTCACCCAGCCAACGCATGTTCGGGTTGCTCGAGAACCAGCTGGTGATCGTGGCCGGCAGCAGAATGATCGACGACGCGAAAATGGGCGGGATCACCCCGGACATATTCAGCTTGAGCGGCAGATGCGAGCTCTGGCCGCCGTAGATCTTGTTGCCGACCTGGCGTTTCGCGTAGTTAACCGTGAGACGGCGCTGGCCGCGCTCGACGAACACCACGAAATACGTAACCGCAATCACCAGGGCGAAGATAAACAGCGCCGACAGCACAGACATGGAATCTGTACGGACCAAGTCCAGCATACCCGTAAGCGCGCTAGGCAGACCCGCAACAATACCCGCGAAGATCAGGATCGAGATCCCGTTGCCCATGCCGCGCTCGGTGATCTGCTCGCCGATCCACATCAGGAACATCGTACCCGTCACCAGCGTCACCATGGTGGTGAAGCGGAACATCATGCCGGGATCGATGACCAGGCCTGGTTGCGATTCGAGCGCCACCGAAATGCCCACCGCTTGGAACAACGCGAGAAACACCGTGCCGTAGCGGGTGTACTGCGTGATCTTGCGGCGGCCGGATTCGCCTTCTTTCTTGATGGCCTCGAGCGAGGGCACCACCACCGCCATCAACTGCATGATGATGGAGGCAGAGATGTACGGCATGATACCCAGCGCGAACACCGAGAAGCGTTCGAGCGCGCCGCCCGAAAACATGTTGAACAGCCCCAGGATACCGCCCTGGTTCTGGCGGAACATGTCTGCCAGGGCATCGGGATTGATGCCCGGCACCGGGATATGCGTGCCCAGCCGGTAGACCACAAGGGCGAGGATCAGGAACACGATACGCCGCTTGAGATCGGCGTAACGAGAACCCGATTTACCCTGAGCCTGAGCTTTAGCCACCGTCGCCCCTTACGCCAGCGAACCGCCAGCAGCTTCGATCGCGGCGCGCGCGCCGGCCGTTGCGGCAATGCCCTTGAGCGTCACCTTGCGGGACAACTCGCCCGACTTGATGACTTTGGCATAGCGCACCTGCTGGCCGACCACACCGGCCTGCTTCAGCACCTGGACATCGATCTCGTCGACAGGCAGGCGCTGCAGGTCGGACAGGCGGACTTCAGCGGAAAGATGCTGGTTAAGCGACGTGAAGCCACGCTTGGGCAGGCGACGCTGCAGCGGCATTTGACCGCCCTCGAAGCCGACCTTGTGGAAACCACCGGCGCGGGACTTCTGACCCTTGTGGCCACGGCCGGCAGTTTTGCCCAGACCGGAGCCAATACCGCGGCCGACACGACGACGAGCGTGCTTGGCACCCTCGGCCGGCTTCAGCGTATTGAGTTGAGTGTGTGACATCCCGATTCCTTTCAGACTTCCGAGACGGTGACGAGGTAATCCACTTTGCGGATCATCCCACGCACCTCGGGTGTATCGACCAACACGCGGCTGCTGTTCAGGCCACGCAGACCCAGGCCGCGAACGGTATCGCGGTGGGATTGCTTGGTGCCGATCACAGAGCGCACGAGCGTAACTTTAATTTGCTTCTGTGCCATGGTTTACCCCAGGATATCTTCCACCGTTTTGCCACGCTTGGCGGCAATTTCGGCGGGGGTCGAGCAGGCGCGCAGGCCATTCAGCGTAGCGCGGACCATGTTGTAGGGGTTGCTGGAGCCGAGGCTCTTGGCAACGACGTTGCGTACGCCCATCACTTCGAAAATCGCGCGCATCGGGCCGCCGGCGATCACGCCGGTACCTTCGGCAGCGGGCGAGATCAGAACCGTGGAGGCGCCATGCTTGCCGACCACTGTGTGATGCAGCGTGCCGTTCTTGAGGGCAACCTTGAGCAGGCCGCGGCGGGCCTGTTCCATCGCCTTCTGGACGGCAACAGGCACTTCGCGGGCCTTGCCCTTGCCCATGCCGATACGGCCATCGCCGTCGCCAACCACGGTCAGCGCGGCGAAGCTCATGGTGCGACCACCCTTTACCACCTTGCTGACGCGGTTGACCGCAATCATTTTTTCCCGCAGGCCGTCGTCGCGCTCTTGCTCGGCGGCGTGCTTGCCTTGTGCTTTAGCCATTTGACAATCCCCTGCTTAGAACTTCAGACCGGCTTCACGCGCGGCCTCGGCCAGCGCCTTGACGCGGCCATGATAACGGAAGCCCGAACGATCAAATGCAACCTGCTCGATGCCGGCCGCCTTTGCCTTTTCGGCAACACGCTTGCCCACCAGCGTAGCCGCGGCGGCATTGCCACCGTTGACTTTCTGGTCGACCAGCGCCTTGCGCACTTCGGGCTCGAGCGTGGATGCGCTGACGAGCACACGGTCGCCTTCCGGCGAAATGATGTTTGCGTAGATGTGCTGGTTGGAGCGATGCACCGACAAACGGTGTACGCGCAGCTCGGCGATTTTCCGGCGAGTTGCAACCGCACGACGCAAACGGGAGAGTTTCTTGTCCATAATTCGTCCTTGTCCGCGCGCTTATTTCTTCTTGGTTTCCTTGATGATGACGCGCTCGTCCGCGTAACGCACACCCTTGCCCTTGTAGGGCTCGGGTTCGCGATATGCACGGATCTCAGCGGCCACCTGACCAACCACCTGCTTGTTGGCGCCCTTGACCACAATTTCGGTCTGGGTGGGGCACTCAATCTTGATGCCTTCAGGCATCTGATGGAGGATGTCGTGGGAAAAACCAAGCTGAAGCTTGAGCGCGTTACCTTGAACCTGCGCGCGGAAACCCACGCCGACCAGGTTGAGCTTGCGCTCGAAGCCCTTGCTAACACCTGTCACCATATTGGCGACCAGGGCGCGCACGGTGCCCGACATCGCATTGGCGTGGCGGGAATCGTTGGCGACAGTAAAAGTAAGCTGACCGTCTTCCTGGCGAACCACTACGTCGCCGGTGAGGTCTTGTGTCAGGGTGCCCAGTGGGCCCTTGACCGTGATCTGCCCGGCGCTGATGGTGGCTTCGACGCCTTGCGGCACCGGAACGGGATACTTGGCTATACGTGACATGTGATTCTCCTTACGCCACGTAGCACAGCACTTCGCCGCCCACGCCAGTGGCGCGTGCCTTGCGATCGGTCATGACGCCGCGCGGGGTGGACACAATAGCCACGCCCAGGCCGTTCATAACCTGAGGAATGGACTTGCTGCCCTTGTAGATGCGCAGCCCGGGGCGCGAGACGCGATCGATGCGCTCGATAACCGGACGACCTGCGTAGTATTTCAGGGTGATTTCCAGCACAGGCTTGGATTTCTCGCCGATGACTTGGAAACCGTCGATGTAGCCTTCGTCCTTCAGCACGGCAGCAATGGCTGCCTTCAGCTTCGAGGAGGGCATGCTGACCGACGTCTTGTTGACCTGCTGCGCGTTGCGCACACGGGTCAACATGTCGGCGATGGGATCGCTCATGCTCATGTGTATTTCTCCTACCAGCTTGCTTTGGTCATGCCCGGAATCTCGCCACGCAGCGCCATTTCGCGCAGCTTGTGACGGGTGAGACCGAACTTGGCGAACACGCCACGCGGGCGACCCGTGACGACGCAGCGGTTGCGCTGGCGCGTGGGGTTGGCGTTGCGAGGCAGTTGTTGCAGTTGCAGGCGAGCCTGGTAGCGTTCTTCGTCAGACTTGGATTGGTCGTCGATGACAGCCTTCAGGGCAGCACGCTTGGCGGCGTATTTTTCTGCCAGCTTGGCGCGCTTGATATCGCG
Source organism: Paracandidimonas lactea (assembly GCF_021653995.1). Taxonomy (NCBI): domain Bacteria; kingdom Pseudomonadati; phylum Pseudomonadota; class Betaproteobacteria; order Burkholderiales; family Alcaligenaceae; genus Paracandidimonas; species Paracandidimonas lactea. The sequence goes on along the minus strand of NZ_JAJJOZ010000002.1, from coordinate 87,254 downwards.
ATTGATGAGGGAAAGTTTTGCCACGTCATCGCCCCTTAGTTGCGGAACGGGAAACTGAAGGCGGACAGCAGTGCCTTGGCTTCCTCGTCGGTCTTGGCAGTGGTGGTGATGCTGATGTTCATACCACGCACGGCGTCGATTTTGTCATATTCGATTTCGGGGAAAATGATCTGCTCTTTCACCCCGATGTTGTAGTTGCCGCGGCCGTCGAAGGCGCGACCCGACACGCCGCGGAAATCGCGTACGCGCGGCAGCGCGACGGCGACCAGGCGGTCGAGGAATTCGTACATGCGTTGGCCACGCAGGGTGACCATGCAGCCGATGGGATAGTTTTCACGGATCTTGAAGCCAGCGATAGCTTTGCGCGTCTTGGTGATGACGGGCTTCTGGCCAGAGATCTTGGTGAGGTCGCCCACAGCGTGCTCGATGACTTTCTTGTCGGCAACCGCTTCAGACACACCCATGTTCAGGGTGATCTTGGTGATGCGCGGCACTTCCATGATGCTCTTGTAGCCGAACTTGGCTTGCAGGTCGGCCATGACCTTGCTGCGATAAAACTCTTGTAAACGAGCCATGTTCTACGCCCCTTAAGCCTTGGCGCCAACGACAGCGCCGTTGGAACGGAATACACGAACCTTGTTGCCGTCCACAACCTTGATGCCAACCTTGTCGGCCTTGCCGGACTCGGGGTTGTACAGCGCAATGTTGGAAATGTGGATGGGCATGGTCTTGTCGACAATGCCGCCTTGCGTGCCGGCCATCGGGTTGGCCTTGACATGCTTCTTGACAACATTGATGCCTTCGACCAGCACGTGGTCGGCGTCGATGCGCTGCAGCACCGTGCCGCGGCGTTTTTTGTCGCGACCGGTCAGTACGATGACCTCGTCGCCTTTACGGATCTTTTCCATGTGCGCTCCTTACAGCACTTCGGGAGCCAGGGACACGATCTTCATGAACTTTTCTGTACGCAGTTCGCGCGTGACAGGTCCGAAGATACGCGTGCCGATGGGTTCCAGCTTGGCATTGAGCAGAACGGCGGCATTGCCACCGAACTTGATCAGCGAGCCGTCCTTGCGGCGAACGCCCTTGGCGGTACGAACCACCACGGCATTGTAGATTTCGCCTTTCTTGACGCGCCCGCGGGGAGCCGCATCCTTGACGCTGACTTTGATGATGTCACCGATTGCGGCATAACGGCGCTTGGAGCCGCCCAGCACTTTGATGCACATGATTGAACGTGCACCTGTGTTGTCGGCCACGTCCAGCGTGGTCTGCATTTGGATCATGATTTTTCCTGTTCCAACTTAGTTGCATGAGACGCCAGGGCTATTGGCTTCCCCGCAACCAGTTTTGGTCCCGTCAGGCTATTGGCCAATGCCCGTCGCCCTGGGTTGAAATCTTGCTAAAAAATCGCGCTCAAAACACGTAGATTGTGCCGCGTTTTGCTTCGCGTTTTGTCTTTGCCGGCGCTCATGCTGCATGAAGCACCACGGGTTTTTGCCAGCAAGTTCTCTATGGTATTCTAGTTTTCGTTGGTTTGCAAGTAGTTAGGCGCGTTTTGGGTGAGCGCCCGCTTGCCTGTGGTGTTTTGTCTGCTTCGCCATTTTGGCGTTACGCGGTAGCATGGTGGCTTGCTGCGTGCCAGCGCCGACAGCAAACGCATGGCACCCGTATCTATCTACTATATCGATACCTTCAGATCCATATCAGGAGCAGGAACCAGCATGTACGAGACATTGGCATTATATATAGACGGCGAGTTCATTCAGGGCGATGGGCGCAAGACCCAGCCGGTCACCAACCCGGCAACGCTCGAGGTGCTGGGCCAGTTGCCGCACGCCACTACCGCAGACCTGGACCGCGCTCTGGCCGCTGCAGCCCGGGCATTCGAGACCTGGCGCCACAGCTCGCCCGTGCACCGCGCCGAGATCCTGCGCAAGGTCGGCCAGCTTGCCCGCGAGCGCGCCCAGGAGATCGGCCGCAATCTTACGCTAGACCAAGGCAAGCCTCTGGCCGAGGCGGTGGGTGAGATCGCCACCTGCTCCGAGCACGCCGACTGGCACGCCGAAGAATGCCGCCGCATTTACGGTCGCATCGTTCCGCCGCGCAATCCCGATGTGCGGCAGATGGTGCTGCGCGAACCAGTAGGGGTGTGCGCGGCCTTCACGCCATGGAATTTCCCGTTCAACCAGGCCATCCGCAAGATCTGCGCCGCGGTCGGCGCCGGCTGCACCATCATTCTCAAGGGCCCCGAAGACGCCCCCAGCGCCGTGATGGCCATCGCGCGGCTGTTCCACGATGCGGGCCTCCCGCCCGGGGTGCTGAATATCGTCTGGGGCGTGCCCGCCGAAGTCTCTGATTACCTCGTCCGTTCGCCTATTGTGCGCAAGGTGTCGTTCACGGGCTCGGTGCCGGTGGGCAAGCAGCTTGCCGCGCTGGCCGGCGCGCACATGAAGCGTGTCACCATGGAATTGGGCGGGCACTCGCCGGTGCTGGTGTTCGATGACGCCGATATCGATCGCGCCGCCAAGATGCTGGCCAAGTTCAAGATCCGCAACGCCGGCCAGGTGTGCGTGTCGCCCACCCGGTTCTATGTGCACGACAAGGCGTACGACCGCTTCCTGGCTACCTTCGTCGACACGCTCAAGGGTATCAAAGTAGGCGATGGCATGGCGGCCGACACGCAAATGGGCCCGCTCGCACATGAGCGCCGGGTACCCATGATGGCCAAGTTTGTCGAAAATGCGCTCGAGCGCGGGGGCAAAGTGGTACTGGGCGGCGATGCGCCCGACCTGCCGGGGCATTTCTTCTCGCCCACGGTGGTCACCGACCTGCCGGAAGATGCCATGCTGATGACAGAAGAACCCTTTGGGCCTATCGCGCCGATAACGCGCTTCAACGATACCGACGACGTGATCCGGCGAGCCAACTCCCTGCCCTTCGGCCTGTCGTCTTACGTATTCACCAACTCGCTGCAGACCGCCACCAAGGTGTCCAATAACCTCGAATCCGGCATGGTCAACATCAACCATTTTGGCAGCGCGCTGCCCGAAACCCCGTTCGGCGGTGTTAAAGACAGCGGTATCGGCAGCGAAGGCGGCCTTGAAACCTTCGACGGCTACCTCGTTACCAAGTTCGTCACCCACATCTAGACGCAGGGGCCGGGCTACGCCCGGTCACCAATAGCGCCAACCAATACGGCTACGCCTCGGCGTAGCTTTTTTTTGCGGGCAGGTGCAGATGACCCCTCCGCTCGGGCATCGACGCTCCGTGCACGGCACGCGTAGGTACAAACCCCCTCTACCCAAACGTACTAGCACAAAGGTAGAGTACACCCCAAGGATTCAAACAAACGTTTGATTTATTGCGTTTGATTTATCGCGTTTGATCCCGTCACGCATCAACACATAATCAAGAACAACAGCGAGACATCCGGCATGACACAACACACTACGCATTCAACCCGTAGCCGTATTCTTGACGCTGCCGAGCTACTGTTCGCCCAGCATGGGCACGACAATACCTCTATGCGGCAAATCACCGGCGCCGCGCAGGTCAATCTTTCTGCCGTGAACTACCATTTCGGCAGCAAGGACGGCTTGATCAAGGCCGTCTTTCAGCGCCGTGTGGCAGCGCTTAATAAAGAGCGCCTGACGCTGCTCGATGCGCTCGAGCACGAAACCGGCGGCGAACCCCTCAAACCGTCCCAGATCGTCGATGCCTTCTTCGGGCCGCTCATCCGCCATGCATACAGCGGCACATCCGACGGCCGCGCCTTCGTTCCCCTGCTCGAACGCAGCATGTCCGACCCTGGGGGCTTCATCCGCGCCACACTCATCGATGAGCACTCCAGCGTGTTCATCCGCTTCAAACAGGCACTGCTGCATGCCCTGCCCGGCGTGCCCGAGGTCGAGATCATCTGGCGCTTTCATTTCATGCTGGGCGCCTGTTCCTACGCGCTGGCGGGCACCGAGGTGCTGCAGACGGCAATTGGCTGGCAGGCCTCGGGCGCCGAGGCCGGCGACCCAATCCAACGCCTACAGGGCCGCCTGATGAGCTTTCTTCTGGGCGGGTTGCGCGCACCCTTGCCGGGTGCCGACGCCGCTGCGCATCCACACTGCCAGGTAGCCTAACGAGCAAGGACGCGAAAATGGCTTTCCAACCGGTCTATGTCATCGATGGCGCCCGCAGCCCCTTCCTGAAGGCGCGCAATGCACCGGGGCCGTTTTCCGCCTCTGACCTCGCCCTACAGGCCGGCCGGGCGCTGCTGCTGCGCCAGCGTTTCAACGCCACCGATCTAAGCGAGGTCATCATCGGCTGCGCCGCCCCGTCACCCGACGAAACCAATATCGGCCGCGTCATCGCGCTGCGGCTGGGCTGCGGCCATGCCGTACCAGGGTGGACAGTCATGCGTAACTGCGCGTCTGGCATGCAAGCGCTCGATGCCGCCATTATGTCCATCCAGACGGGGCGTTCCGACGTGGTGCTGGCCGGCGGCACCGATGCATTATCCCGCTCACCGGTGCTATTTAGCGATGAAATGGTGAAGTGGCTGGCCACGTGGAGAGAGGCCCGTGGCGCAGCTGCGAGGCTGCGGGCGCTGCGGCAATTACGGCCGAGGTTGCTGGCTCCCGTCATCGGCTTGCTCAGGGGGCTAACCGATCCGGTTGTCGGCCTTTCCATGGGGCAGACAGCAGAAAACCTGGCGCATCAGTTCGGCATCGGGCGCGACGAGATGGACCGCTATGCGGCACTGAGCCATCGCCGCGCCCTGGCGGGCCGCCAGAATGGAGCCTTCGACGAAATCGTCCCGCTAATAGACAGCCAAGGTAAGCTATACGCCAGCGACGACGGCGTGCGGGATGATTCGACGCCCGAGCGGCTGGCCAGGTTGAAGCCCGTATTCGACCCGCCCTGGGGCAGTATCACGGCGGGTAATAGTTCGCAGGTCACCGATGGCGCAGCGCTGTTGGTGCTGGCATCGCATGCAGCCGTTCAGCGGTGGGGTCTGCAGCCCATCGGTCGCATCACGGACGTGCAATGGGCCGCGCTTGACCCCGCCGAAATGGGCTTGGGGCCCGTCTTTGCCGCCACGCCCATTTTGCAGCGCCACCATCTTGGCCTGAACGATCTTGATCTCTGGGAAATCAACGAGGCCTTCGCAGCCCAGGTGCTGGCCTGCCTGGCGGCATGGCGCGACGACGCGTGGTGCCAGGCGCACTTGGGGCGCGGCGCATTGGGCGAGCTGGACACTGGCTGCCTGAATGTGAATGGCGGCGCCATTGCAATCGGCCACCCGGTAGGCGCCTCCGGCGCGCGCATCGTGCTGCACCTGCTGCAGGCGTTGCGCCAGCGCGGTCTCAAGCGCGGCATGGCAGCACTGTGCATAGGCGGCGGGCAGGGCGGTGCGATGATGGTCGAAGCCTGCGACAGCGAGGTCTGACATGGCCACATCGTTCGATACCCTCGGGCTAGTCAATTTCCGCTATCACACCGACGAGCAGCATGTAGGCTGGCTTACGTTCGACTGCGCGGGCAACACCGTCAACCAGTTGTCTGCCGGTGTCATGCGCGAGCTCGAGGCCGCGCTGCAATGGCTCGCCAACAACCCGCCAGCAGGGTTGGTGCTTCGATCAGGCAAAAAGGCTGGCTTCATCGCTGGCGCGGATATCGGCGAATTCGCGGGGCTGGATACGCGTGAACAAGCCATTGCGCTGGTTGAACGCGGATGGCGGATCGCCAACACGCTGGCTGCGGCCCCATACCCGACACTCGCCCTGATCCACGGGCATTGCCTGGGCGGCGGGCTTGAGTTGGCCATGGCTTGCCGCTACCGCCTGGTGATAGATCAACCCGAAACCAAGCTGGCGTTGCCCGAGGTCATGCTGGGCATCTTCCCCGGCTGGGGCGGCATGCAGCGCCTGCCCCGCCTCGTTGGTGCGCCAATCGCCCTTGACATGATGCTGACCGGGCGTTCCGCCGATGCGCGACGCGCGGTCAGCATAGGGCTGGCCGATGCGCTTGTGCCGCAGCGCCTAGCCCGCCGGGCCGCCGCCATGACAGTACTGAGCGGGCGCCAGGCCCGCACGGCGCGCGGCGTGGGGGCTTTGCTGAACCTGTCTTTCATCCGCCCGCTGGTGGCGCGCCAGGCCGTGCGCAAGGTACAGCAGCGCGACCCAGGCGGGCATTACCCCGCACCCCGCGCCATTCTCGATATCTGGGCCCGCCACGACGGCAATGCGCTCGAAGCACCTGAGTGCATCGATGCCATCGTGCGCTCCGCCACTGCCCGCAACCTGGTGCGCGTGTTTCATCTTCAAGAACGGCTCAAAGCTTTCGGCAAGCCGCAGCGGGGGGAGGCTCCTCCGCATTCTGTGGGCCATGTCCATGTAGTCGGTGCAGGCGTCATGGGCGGCGACATCGCTGCATGGTGCGCACTGCGGGGCATAGCTGTTACGCTGCAAGACCAGGACGCGGCCCGCATCGCCGCCGCGCTGGGCCGCGCCGGCGCGCTGTTCGCCCACAAGCTGAAAAACCCGCGCGAAGCACGCGCCGCATTCGACCGGCTGATACCCGATTCACACGGCGATGGCGTGCCCCGTGCCGATCTCGTCATAGAGGCCATCACCGAAAACGCCGAGGCCAAGCGCGCGCTCTATCGCCAGCTCGAGCCGCGCATGAAGCCCAGCGCCCTGCTGGCCACAAATACCTCCAGCTTGGCACTCGAAGCGCTGCGGGCTGAACTGTCGGCGCCAGAACGCTTCATCGGCCTGCACTTCTTCAACCCGGTCGCCCGCATGCCGCTGGTCGAAGTCGTACACACCGAAGACACTGCTGGCGCGACGCGCGCAGCAGCCTGCGGATTTGTGGTGCGTATCGGTAAGCTGCCCCTGCCGGTGCACAGCACGCCTGGTTTTCTGGTCAACGCCGTGCTCGCCCCCTACATGCTAGAAGCCATGCGCTGCGTCGACGAAGGCGTGCTGCCCGAAAGCATTGATGCGGCAATGGTGGCTTGGGGCATGCCCATGGGGCCAATCGAACTGATCGATACCGTCGGCCTGGACATCACCCGTGATGCGGGGGCACAACTATCGGACGCGGCAGCCATGCCGGCCTGCCTTGCACTACATCTGCACCGAAACGAATTGGGCCGCAAAACCGGTCGAGGCTTTTATGGCTGGAAAGATGGCAAACCGGAGAAGCACACCCCCACCACCGTACCAGACGGCCTGGCCGTACGCCTGATCACGCCCCTCATCGAAAAGACGCGCGAGCAATTGGCCAAGGGTGTGGTGGCCGACGCAGACCTTGCCGACGCGGGAGTAATTTTCGGCACCGGTTTCGCACCCTTCAGGGGCGGCCCACTGCATGCACCGCCGCAGGTATCTACCACACGATCCGACGGTGCCGCTTGAAGGCGCCGTATCGATTCGCAAATTGCCGCAAGCGATGCACGGCATGAAACCAGCAGCAGGCGGCATCGTCATTATCAACATCGCCACGCGAAAGGTGCGGACAGAACGCCAGCGTGTATTTTCATCAAGCAAGCAGACAGGAGGTGACACATGAAAGATCTGAAAACCAGCGCAACGCTGCGCGTCGTATCGGTATTGATTTCAGGCCTGTTCGCAGGCGGCGCCCACGCAGCGGGCTTCCAGCTCCTGGAACAGAACGCCAGCGGGTTGGGCAATGCCTACGCAGGCTCGGCTGCCGTGGCCGACGACGCCAGCACAATCTATTACAACCCCGCCGGCATGACCAAACTGGAAGGCGTCAATGTATCGGGCGGATTCAATGTAATACGCCCGTCCTTCAAGTTCGACAACAATGGCAGCCGCGGCCCGGGCGGGATGCCGCTCGGCGCCAACAACGGCGGCGATGCCGGATCGGCCGGCGTGGTGCCCAACCTGTATGGCTCCTGGCAGTTGTCGCCTCAATGGTTTGCAGGCCTGGGCGTGGGCGCCCCCTTTGGGCTGATGACCGAATATGACGACAACTGGATCGGGCGCTATCATTCACGCAAGTTCGAGATCCAGAGCGTCAATATCAATCCTTCAGTCGCGTATAAGGTTTCTGATCGCCTGTCGTTGGGTGCGGGGCTGAACTGGATGTACCTCGATGCTGAATACCGCCGTGCCGTCCCGGCGGCAGCCATGCGCCTGCCGCTGGGTACGCCCGACCTGGGTGCGCAGGCCAACCTGCGCGGCGACGGCTGGGGGTGGAACGCAGGCCTGCTCTATGACATAACGCCCGCTACCCGCGTCGGTCTGTCGTACCGCTCACGCGTGAAGATTGATGCCGACGGACACACCAAGCTTGATACCGCGGGCGGCAGGAGCCTGGCGCGCGTCGCGGCCAGCACCTCAGTCACACTACCGGACACCGCCGTGCTCAGCCTGGCCCATGACATCAACAGCCAATGGCAGGTGCTGGCAGATATTTCATGGACGGGCTGGAGCAGCCTGCAGTCACTGAACATCGAGAACACACGGCCTCTGCCCTCCGATGACCTCACACTGCGTTTTCGTGATACATGGCGCTTGGCACTGGGCGCACGCTACCGCATGAACCAGGCATGGACGCTCAAGGCAGGCGTGGCATGGGATCAGTCTCCGATCCGCAGCGAAACCTACCGCCTCACCTCGCTGCCTGACAACAACCGCATCTGGGCGTCGATCGGCGCACAATATCACTTCAGCGAGCGCGGCACGATCGATATCGGCTATGCCCACCTCTTCGTGCGGGACGCGGACATCAACAACGATACGGACCCCACCAAGGGTATCGTGCGCGGGACATACAACTCGAATGCCAATATCATTGGTGTACAGGTATCGTACCGTTTCTGATGATCGCGTCGATGAGAGTCGTTGGCGCTCCGGGGCTGGCGCGGCGCGCCAACGGCAATAAAAGAGGATAGACAGCATGGAACCCGTCTGGCTTGACCATTACCCGCCCGGCATACCGGCAGATATCACCGAGGCCGCCGCACGCTACGGTTCGCTGGTCGCCCTGTTCGAGGAAAGCTGCACAGCGCACGCTGACCGCACTGCCTACTACAGCCTTGGCGCCAGTATGCGCTATGCCGAGCTCGAAGAATATTCGCGCTATTTCGCGGCCTGGCTGCAATCGATAGGCCTGAACAAAGGGGATCGCGTTGCGCTGATGATGCCCAATGTGTTCCAGTACCCGGTCTGCCTGTTCGGCGTGCTGCGCGCGGGCGGGGTGGTGGTCAATACCAACCCGCTCTACACCCCCTCCGAGCTCAATCATCAGCTCGCCGACTCAGGCGCCACGGTTATCGTCATCGCGGAAAATTTCGCTCATACACTGCAGGACGCGCTGCCCGGCACCGCCGTCAAAACGATTGTTGTCACAGGCATCGGCGACTTGCTGGGCGGTATCAAAGGCATGGCCACCAACTTCGTGATCCGGCATGTCAAGAAAATGGTAAAACCATACGCCCTGCCGGGTGCCCTGCGCCTGAAGGATTGCCTGCATAAGGGTGAGCGCGCCACTTACAGCCCGCCCACGCTGTCACACCAGGATCTGGCGCTGCTGCAATACACCGGTGGCACGACCGGCATTGCCAAGGGCGCCATGCTCACGCATGGCAACATGGTGTCCAATGTGTGCCAGGCGCATGCATGGGTAACGCCCTACCTGGGCGGCGCTCGCCAGCTTATCGTTACCGCCCTGCCGCTTTATCACATCTTCGCACTGACAGCCAATTGCCTGGTATTTGTTGTGTTGGGCGCCAGCAATCTACTCATCATCAATCCGCGCGACATCCCCGCAGTCGTCAAAGAACTGGGCAAGTATCCATTCACCGCTATTACCGGTGTCAATACTCTCTTCAATGCACTGCTGCTCAATAAAGACTTCAATAAACTTGATTTTTCCACGCTCAGGATCACCCTGGGGGGCGGCATGGCCGTGCAGGAGGTTATCGCACAGCGTTGGCTGGCAGCCACGGGCGTGCCGCTGGCGCAGGCTTACGGCCTGACGGAAACCTCGCCGGCGGTCACCATCAACCCGCTCGACCTCAAAACTTTTACGGGCTCGATCGGGCTGCCTGTGCCGTCCACCAGCATCGCCATCCGCGACGCGGACGGCAACGATATGCCCGTGGGCGAAAGCGGCGAGCTGTGCGTGCGCGGGCCGCAGGTTACCCCGGGGTACTGGAATCGGCCGGATGAAACTGAAAAGGTCTTCGACAAAGACGGTTTCCTGCGCACGGGCGACATCGCCCGTGTGAGCGAAGAGGGCTACGTCTTCCTGCTAGACCGCAAGAAAGACATGATTCTAGTTTCAGGCTTCAATGTCTATCCGAATGAGATCGAAGCGGTGGCGGCGGAGCACCCCGGCGTGAAAGAAGCGGCCGCCATCGGCGTGCCCGATGAACACTCCGGCGAAGTGGTCAAGCTGTTCGTCATCCGCAAAGACCCGGCCCTGACCGAACAGATGCTCATCGAATACCTGCGCAGCAAGCTTACTGGCTACAAGGTGCCCAAATACGTAGAGTTTCGCGAGGACCTGCCGCGAACCAATGTGGGCAAGGTGCTGCGGCGAGCGCTGAAGGACGGCGAGCGCGATACCGTCGCCAGCACACAGAAAGTACAAGCATAACGCCCAGTATCAATGAATACGCCGCTTCACAGTGAAGCGGCGTATTGCTGGGCGTATTGCTGCGGCCATTGCTGGGTGCCCATCGTCCCATTCAGTGCGGGCGCAAGCCGGTAACCCAACGCATTTCGTCCACACGACCCCGCGTGCGCGCCGTGGCGCGCACGCGGCATGGCTCAGAATAAGGCGTCGTCAAACTCCAGCATCGCGGCGCCTCCCGCCAGGATAGCGGACAGCAGCGCGCCGGTTTCGGGCAGCAGGCGTTCGAAGAAGAAGCGTGCGGTGCCCGCCTTGGCGCGGTAGAAGCCTTGGGCATCGTCACCTGCCTCGATGTGGCGGATGGCCAACTGCGCCATGCGCGCCCACATATACCCTTGTGCCACCAGGCCGAACAGCCGCAGATACTCGCTGGAGGCTGCCGCAGCCTCTTCGGGCGTGACAAGACCCGCCTTCATGATGTGCACCGTGGCCTGCTGCAGGCGCCCGAACGCCTTGCCGAGCTGCCCCGCCATGACACCCAGTTGGGCATCCTGCGTATGCGCCTCGATGAACGCCGACACGGGATGGAAGAACTGACGCAACAGCCGCCCGCCATGGGCGGGAAGCTTGCGGCCGACGAGATCCAGCGCCTGCACACCGTTTGTACCCTCGTAGATCAGCGTGATACGCGCGTCGCGCACGAGCTGCTCCATACCATGCTCGCGGATGTAGCCGTGGCCGCCGAACACTTGCATGCCCATATTGGCGCATGCCAGGCCGATGTCAGTGAAGCTGGCCTTGAGCACCGGCGTCATCAGGGCGACCAAGTCGTCGGCATCCTGCCGCGCAGCCGGGTCTTCGCTCTTGATGGATACATCCAACGCCTTGGACACCCAGGCCCCCAGGGCGCGTGCGCCCTCGATATTAGCGCGCATGGTCAGCAGCATCCGTCGCACATCGGGATGCACCAGCAGCGGATCGGCCGGCTGGTCAGGATAGCGAGGGCCGGACAGCGCACGGCCCTGCAGGCGCTCGCGCGCATAGGCGACCGCCCCCTGATAGGCCGCCTCGGCAACACCCAGGCCCTGGATGGCCACCCCCTGGCGCGCGGCATTCATCATGGTGAACATGGCGCGCATCCCCTTGTCGGGCTCACCCACCAGCCAACCCGTGGCCGCGTCGAAATTCATGACGCAGGTTGAAGATGCCTTGATGCCCATCTTGTGTTCAATGGCACCGCAGACCACGGGGTTGCGTGCGCCGAGGCTGCCATCGGCGTTGACCAGGTACTTGGGCACCACGAACAGACTGATGCCCTTGATACCCCTGGGCGCGCCATCAATGCGAGCCAGCACCAAATGAATATTGTTTTCAGTGAGGTCGTGCTCACCCGAGGAAATGAAGATCTTGGTGCCGGTGAGCTGGTAGCTGCCATCGGGCTGGGGCGCCGCGCGGGTGCGGATCAGGCCCAGGTCGGTACCACATTGCGGCTCGGTCAGGCACATGGTGCCGCCCCATTCCCCGGCCGCCATACGGGGCAGAAAGATCTGGCGCAATGCGGGCGTGGCATGCGCCTCGAGCGCCTTGTAGGCGCCGTGCGTCAGCCCCGGATACATGCCGAAGGCCAAGTTGGCGCTGCTGATCATCTCTTCGATCATCATGTGCACCGACACCGGCATACCCTGCCCCCCGTGCTCGGGCGCACACGATATGCCGACCCAACCGCCGGCGGCGAACTGTTCGTAGGCTTGCCGGAATCCTTTCGGCGTAAAGACTTCACCGTTCTCAAAACGACAGCCTTCCTCATCACCCGAGCGATTCAGGGGCTGCAGCACTTCGGCCGCAAACTTGCCGGCCTCCTCCAGAACAGGATCGATCAAATCAGCGGTCATGTCGGCATAACCCGGCAGGGCAGCCAACTCGGCATCATTGTGCAGCTCGTGCAGTACAAAGCGCATATCGCGCAAGGGAGCGGTGTATCGAGGCATGGCGATTCTCTTCAGTTGCGCAAAGGTTTACCGGTTTCCAGCATATGGCTGACACGGGCGAGGGTATCGGGATGGCGGCACAGCTTGAGAAACGCCCGCCGCTCCAGCGCCATGACCGCCTGCTCTGCCATCGGTGTCAGCGGATCTGCGTCATCGCCGCCGCTGAGCACCGCCGCCAATGCCTTGGATACCACGACATCATGGCGGGTTGCCAACCCGCGGCGGCGTGCATCGTCCACCGCCCCTTCGAGGGCGACTCGGCCCGATGGGCCCGGCAGCCGCAGCTCGGGTGGCTGAGGCGGGACGTAGTCTTGCGCCAGTTCGAGTGCCAGCGCCTTGGCGTCGCTCAGCAAGCGGTAGCGGTTCATGGTGATGCGATCACCTGGCCGCAGGAACAACAGTTCTTTGGCCTCTTGGGCCGATGTGGAGGCCTTTGCCGTACTGATCATCTCGAACACCTTGCCAACGGGCGCCATCGGCCCCTTGGCAAACGCAGGGTTGGTGGACCAGCGATGCAGCATCTCTTTGCAGCCGCCCCAGGCCGGCACGAGCCCTACCCCGCATTCGACCAGGCCGATATAGCTTTCGGCATACGCCTGGACCGCGTCCGAATGCAGCAGGATCTCGCAGCCGCCGCCCAACGCCATGCCGGCTGGCGCCGACACCACCGGAAAGGGTGCATACTTGAGCGCCAGATAGGTTTGCTGGCCACCGCTTACCATCTCCGCAATCATGTCCCAAGCCGCAATGTTGGCGGCAAAGGCGGCCAGGCCCAGGTTAGCGCCGACGGAAAAATTTCGGCCTTCGTTGTAGATAACCATGGCCTTGTAGCCACCTTTGACCACGCCTATCGCCTGGTTGAGCAAGGCGAGGATGTCCTGATCCAGTGCATTCATCTTGCTGGTGAACTCAAAGCACGCCACACCGTCGCCAACATCCCACAACGCCGCCGAAGCATTGCGCAACAGCGGCGTGGACACACGCTTCACGTCCTCGAGCATGAGCACGCCCGGCGGCCGCGCAAGGTCGCGGTACTGGCCATCCATACCCAGGTGCTGCCGGCGACCCTGCGCTACCTGATACAGCGGGCGCTCACCCGCCTGCGCCAGATAGGCAGGCACCTGCATGCCATTTTCGGCCAGCCGCCCAGCCACCCAAGCCGCACCCAGGCGGTCGATCAGCTCGAAGGGGCCGTACTGCCAGTTGTAGCCCAGGCGCATAGCTTCATCGATAGCGGCGATATCATCGGCCGCTTCGCCCACTAAGGCGGCCGCATAGGCAAACACCGGCCCCATCACCGACCATGTATAGCGGCCGTACTTATCTGGCGCCGACAGGATGGCGCGCAAGTCACCGCGCGCCTCGTTCAGCAAGGCCGGCGCGGCGTGCCGCTGGAGGCGATAGACACCCGTGGCAAGATCCATGACCTCTTTAACCTTGGCGCCGCCCTCGCGGTTCAGGCGGTAAAAGCCACCCTTACCCTTGCGGCCGGTATAGCCGCCGGCCACCATTTCTTCCAACAGCGGCAGCGGTTGCCCCAAACGATGAAACAGATCACCCTCAGGCAGCAACGCGGCCATGCTGGCGTCCACATAGCGCATCAAATCAAGCCCCACCAGGTCCACCAGACCGAAAATGCCTGTTTTCGGAACACCGAAAGGCTTGCCCAGCAAGGCGTCAGCTTCTTCGACATCGATGCCCTGCGTAAACGCGTTGGCAAGCGCAGCCTTGATCCACAAGGTGCCCAGGCGATTAGCGATAAAGCCCGGGCTATCCTTGCAGGGCACCACAGATTTGCCCAACGCCAGGTCGATGAACGACGTCAGCGCGGAGATCTGTTCCGGTCGGTTTGCAGGGCTGGTGACGAGCTCCAACAGGCGCAGGTAGCGCGGCGGATTGAAAAAGTGCGTAATGCAGAAATCGGCCGCAAACGCGTCGCCCATACCCTGCACCAACCTGGCCAGGGGGATAGTGGATGTATTGGACGACACGATGGAGCCGGGCTTGCGATACGCGTCAATTTTCTTGTACAGCGCGTGCTTGATATCGAGCTTCTCGATCACGGCTTCCACGATCCAATCGCAGTCGGCCAGCAGCGCCAGATGATCCTCGATATTACCTGGCGTTACCAACCGGGCCGCCTTTTTGCTCATGAAGGCGGCGGGCTGCGCTTTGAGCAATGCCGCGATCGCCTTCTCCGCAATCTGGTTGCGGTTTACCGCGCCTTCGGGCACCACGTCCAGCAACACTGCAGGTACCCCGGCATTGGCCACTTGGGCGGCAATGCCCGCGCCCATGACCCCCGCGCCGATGACTGCAACCTTATTGATTTGCCCCGCCATCACGCACCCTCCAGGATGGTGGCAATGCCTTGGCCACCGCCTATGCATTGGGTGGCCAGTGCATATCGACCGCCGGTGCGCTTGAGCAGAGAGGCAGCCTTGCCGACCAAACGAGCCCCCGTTGCGCCCAACGGATGCCCGATCGCGATTGCGCCACCATCTATGTTGACGCGGCTGACGTCCAGCCCCAGGTCGCGTATGCACGCCAGCGACTGGGAGGCGAAGGCTTCATTCAGTTCAATGACGTCAAGCGCATCCGCAGCCAAGCCGGCCCGGTGCAGCGCCTTGCGGGTGGCGGGCACGGGGCCGATACCCATGATATCGGGTGCGCAGCCAGCAACCGCGATCGACCGCACGCGCGCCAGGATATCCAGCCCCTGCTCCCTGGCGTAAGCTTCGCTGGTGACCAGAACTGCTGCTGCGCCGTCGGTCAGCGGCGAGGACGTGCCTGCCGTCACACTGCCCAACTGATCGAAGGCAAGTTTCAGGCTCGCCAAGTCGTCCAACGTCGTATCGGGCCGCAGGCAGCCATCTGTGTGCACCCCCGCCACCGGCGCAATTTCATCGTTCAACAACCCTTGTGCCTGCGCCGCGCCAGCCTTACGCTGGCTCTCCACCGCAAAGGCCTCCTGCTCGGCACGTGAGATCCCCCACTGACGGGCCACGTTCTCAGCCGTCTGGCCCATGCTCATATAGGCTTGGGGGTGTGCGCTAGCAAAGCCCGGGTGAGGCATAGGATTAAACCCCGTCATGGGGACGCGACTCATGCTCTCCACCCCTGCACACAGGAAGACGTCGCCCGCACCCGCCGCGATTGCACCCACCGCATGGTGTACAGACTGCATGGAGGAACCGCAGAAGCGGTTGATCGTAGCGCCGCCGACCGTGTGCGGCAAGCCCGCCATCAGGCCGGCAAGCCGCCCAATATTGAGCCCCTGCTCACCTTCCGGGATGGCGCAGCCTAGCAGCACATCCTCGATATCCGCTGGTGTGACCCCGGTGCGAGCTATCAGCGCCCGTATCACCTCGGCCGCGAGTTCATCAGGGCGTACTTTCACCAGCCCACCCTTGTTGGCGAGCGTGAAGGGGGAACGGGCATAACCCGCGATGACGGCTGCTGTCATTCGTATTGGCTCCAGATCATTGCGACGCGGCGGCGCGAGCGCCAGGCGTATTGCCCAACGGCAGGCCTCCGAAAAGAGTCACCATTCTAGGGAGCGTGATTTGTTTGATATAGACATACAATACGAATACGCTATTCGATGACACCACATAATATGGATACCAAATATGCGAGGCCAGGACTTCGTCGAGCTACACACGTTTGTCACTGTCGCCGAGCAGCGCAGCTTCACCAAAGCCGCCGCCCAGCTCAGCCTGGCGCTTTCCACCGTCAGCCAGACCGTGCGTGCGCTCGAAGAACGGTTGGGGGTGCGGCTCCTTAACCGCACCACGCGCAGCGTTTCGCTCACCGAAGCAGGGGAAAACCTGCTAGCCAATATGCAATCGGTGCTCAACCTGCTTGATCACACACTTGAAGGGGTCAATCTGTTTCGTGAAAAGCCCAAAGGCACCCTGCGCCTGCTGGCCATTCGGCCCGTAGCTGCGGAGCTGATCGCACAGATTGCACCGGCTTTTCTGGCCCAGTACCCCGATATTGCGCTTGAGATCGCCGCCGACGACAGCAATCGCGATATTGTGCGAAGCGGCTTCGACGCCGGCATACGCATCGCCCCGCAGATCGAGAAAGACATGATTGCGGTGCCCATCCTGAAAGCATTTCGCGTGTTGCCCGTGGCTGCGCCCACCTACCTGGCGCGGCGTGGCAACCCGGCCACGCCAGAAGACCTAAAGCAGCATGAGTGCCTTCGCCTGCGCCTGCCTTGGGATGGATCTATCCAGCGCTGGCGTTTGTGCAATGCGGCGGGGCAGACACTAGACGTCAACGGCAACGGCTCACTGATCGTGAACGACATCTATATGGTGCTGACGGCGGCACTGGAAGGCATGGGCATCGGCTACCTACCCGAACCCATGATTACCGCGTACCTGGCCAATGGCCGCCTGGTGCCACTGCTACCTGAATGGTCGAGCTATCGCGGTTCGCTGTACCTGCATTACTCCAACCGGCGGCAGATGCCGATGCCTTTGCGGGCATTCATCGATTTCCTGGAGCAACACAGGCGCGATATCAAGACGGGTAGCTCGGTAACGCTGCACGTGAATACCTGATTGGCCCCGGCCCAATAGAATAAGCCCCGGCAAAATGCCAGGGCTTATTCTTTGTGCGGAGCACAGTACCGCGATGTGCGGCGGGCCTTGGGGGCCAGCCTGACAGCGGTGCTTAGATCACGCGTGCGGCTTCGATAAGACGCACAACGGTCCAGGCCTTGGAGCGGGAGATCGGGCGACCTTCTGCAATTTCGACCGTGTCACCTTCGTTGTACTGGTTGTTTTCATCGTGCGCTTTGTATTTGTTGGAGCGCACGATCGTCTTGCCAAGAACGGGGTGCTTGACGCGGCGCTCAACGCGCACGACGACAGTCTTGTCCATCTTGTTAGACACAACCTGGCCAATGAGGGTGCGTTGACGCTTAGCCGGTTGGCTGGTTTGGGTTTCGCTCATTTTACTTTCCTGCGTTCTCAGTCATGATGGTGCGGACGCGCGCGATATCGCGGCGAACCTTACCAAGCTGGCTGGTGTTGGAAAGCTGCTGGGTGGCACGCTGCATACGCAGATTGAATTGTGCCTTCAGCAGGCTTTCGAGCTCGGTATTGAGCTCGGCGGCGGATTTGGAACGGAGTTCGCTGGCTTTCATTACAGGTCTCCTTAAGCGCCGACGTGACGCGCCACGAACGTGGTGCTGATCGGCAGCTTGGCGGCGGCCAGGCGGAAAGCTTCACGCGCGAGTTCTTCGCTCACGCCTTCCATCTCGTACAGCACCTTGCCGGGTTGAATTTCAGCGACCCAATATTCCGGGTTGCCCTTACCGTTACCCATACGAACTTCGGCAGGCTTCTGCGAAATGGGCTTGTCCGGAAAGATGCGGATCCAGATACGGCCGCCACGCTTGATGTGACGGTTGATCGCACGACGAGCGGCTTCGATCTGGCGAGCCGTCAGGCGGCCACGACCAGTGGCCTTCAGACCGAACTCGCCGAACGATACCTGGGCACCGCGCGTAGCCAGACCGGTATTGCGGCCTTTTTGCTCTTTGCGGTATTTCCTGCGGGAAGGTTGCAGCATGTTTTATTCTCCTTCGGACGCGGCAGGCGCGGCACCACCCGGTGCGCCAGCGTCTTTACGAGGGCCACGACCACGGCCACCGGGGCGACGGCCTTCGGGGCGCTCGCCACGGGGGCGGCGCGGACGGCGTTCGTCTTCGCGCGGTGCAGCGGTCTCGGCGGGGTATTCGCCGTTGGGCAGCATGTCGCCCTTGTAGACCCACACTTTGATACCAATGATGCCGTACGTCGTCTGGGCTTCGGACGTGCCGTAGTCGATGTTGGCGCGCAGGGTGTGCAGGGGCACACGGCCTTCGCGATACCATTCGGTACGGGCGATTTCGATACCGTTCAGACGACCCGAACTCATGATCTTGATGCCCTGGGCACCCAGACGCATGGCGTTCTGCATGGCGCGTTTCATGGCGCGGCGGAACATAATGCGCTTTTCCAATTGCTGGGCAATGGAATCGGCGATCAGTTGAGCATCGGTTTCCGGCTTGCGCACTTCTTCGATGTTGACGTGCACGGGCACGCCCATCAGACGCTGCAGATCGGACTTCAGGCTTTCGATGTCCTCGCCACGCTTACCGATCACGACGCCCGGGCGAGCCGAGAAAATCGTGATGCGTGCGTTCTTGGCGGGGCGCTCGATGACCACGCGGCCAACCGAAGCGTTCTTGAGCTTCTTCTTGAGATATTCGCGGACGCGGATATCTTCACCGAGCATGCTGCCAAACTGCTTGTCGTCGGCGTACCAGCGCGAGCTCCAGTTGCGGTTGACGGCGAGGCGGAACCCAATCGGGTGAATTTTCTGTCCCATTGCGACTCCTTAAGCCCCGACCTTGACCACAATGTGGCAGGTCTGCTTCTCGATACGGTTACCGCGGCCCTTGGCACGGGCGGAGAAACGCTTCATCGATTCGCCCTTGTCGACGTAGATAGTCGTGACCTTGAGCTCATCGATGTCAGCGCCGTCGTTGTGCTCGGCGTTGGCGATAGCGGACTCCAGCGCCTTCTTGAGGATGCCCGCTGCTTTCTTGGGAGTGAACGTCAGGATGTTCAGCGCCTGGGCAACGGACTTGCCGCGGATGAGATCCGCAACAAGGCGCGTTTTCTGGGCCGAAATGTGAACGCCACGGATAATTGCTGTAGTTTCCATCACTTACCTCTTGGACTTTTTGTCCGCGGCGTGACCCTTGAACGTACGGGTAAGCGCGAACTCGCCGAGCTTGTGACCGACCATGTTCTCGTTGATGTAAACGGGAACGTGCTGGCGGCCATTGTGCACAGCAATCGTCAGCCCAATGAACTCGGGCAGGATGGTGGAACGGCGCGACCAGGTTTTGATCGGCTTTTTGTCTTTGCCTTCGACGGCCGCATCGATCTTTTTGATCAGATGCGCATCGACGAATGGGCCTTTCTTGATCGAACGTGACATAGTGTTCGCCCCTTACTTGCGCTTGCGACGCGAGACAATCATATTGTCCGTGCGCTTGTTACGACGGGTGCGATAGCCCTTGGTCGGTGTACCCCATGGGGACACCGGCTCGCGGCCCTCGCCGGTACGGCCTTCACCACCACCGTGCGGGTGATCCACCGGGTTCATGGCAACACCACGAACGGTCGGGCGGATACCACGCCAGCGCATGGCGCCAGCCTTGCCATATTGACGCAAGCTGTGATCTTCGTTACCGACTTCGCCAATGGTTGCGCGGCAGTCGATGTGTACGCGACGGACTTCGCCCGAACGCAGGCGAACCTGCGCGTAGGTGCCTTCGCGAGCCAGCAGCACAGCGGATGCGCCGGCCGAACGGGCCATTTGCGCACCCTTGCCAGGCAGCATCTCGATGCAGTGGATGGTGGCACCCACGGGGATGTTGCGGATAGGCAATGTGTTACCAGCGCGGATGGGGGCATCCATGCCGGAGAGCAGCGTTGCACCGACTTCAAGGCCACGAGGGGCGATGATGTAGCGGCGCTCGCCGTCGGCGTAGCACAGCAGCGCAATGTGCGCAGTGCGGTTGGGGTCGTACTCGAGGCGCTCGACCTTGGCGGGGATGCCGTCTTTGTTGCGACGGAAATCGACCACGCGGTAGTGTTGCTTGTGACCGCCCCCACGGTGGCGAACCGTGACGTGACCATTGTTGTTGCGGCCGGAACCGCGCGATTGCTTTTCGACCAGACCGGCGTAGGGCGCGCCCTTGTGCAGCTCAGGGTGTACCACCTTGATCATGCCGCGGCGGCCAGCCGAAGTAGGCTTGACTTTTACGAGTGCCATTTAGTTCACCTCCGTAAAGTCGATTTCCTGACCGTCTTTGAGCGAGACATAAGCCTTGCGTTCGTTACGGCGGCGACCGACAAAACGGCCGAAACGCTTTTCTTTACCCTTGCGGTTCAGGACCTGCACGGACTCGACCTCAACCTTGAAGAGGAGCTCGACGGCAGCCTTGACTTCCTGCTTGGTGGCGTCGGGAACGACGCGGAAAGCGATCTGCTGGTTCTTTTCTGCTACGAACGTGGCTTTTTCAGTCACGACCGGAGCCAGGATTATTTGCATCAGACGTGCGGCGTTCATCCCAACATCTCCTCGAGTTGAGCGATAGCCGGCTTGGTGATCAACACGTTTTTGTAGTGGATCAGGGAAAGCGGATCGGCGTAGCGCGGTTCGACCACGGCAACGTGAGGCAGGTTGCGCGTAGCGAGGTAAACGTTTTCGTCGAGCGCGTCGGTGATGATGAGCACCGACTCCAGGCCAAGGTCTTTCAGCTTTTGTGCAGCAAGCTTGGTCTTGGGGGCTTCGAGGGCGAAGCTGTCGACGACGGCGATGCGGTCTTCACGCGCCAACTGGGAGAGGATCGCACGCAGGCCGGCGCGATACATCTTCTTGTTGACCTTTTGCGAGAAGTTCTCGTCGGGCGAGTTGGGGAATGTGCGACCACCCCCACGCCACAGCGGCGAGGACGTCATACCGGCGCGGGCGCGGCCCGTGCCTTTCTGGCGCCATGGCTTCTTGGTGCTGTGCTTGACTTCGGCGCGCGTCAATTGCGCGCGGTTGCCGGCACGAGCATTGGCCTGGAAGGCCACCACGATCTGGTGCACGAGCGCTTCGTTGAAGTCGCGGCCGAAGATGGTGTCGGGCGCGGCAACGGTGGAAGCCTGACCGTTGTCATTCAGGAGCTTGAGTTCCATGTTTAGGCTCCTTTCTTGGCCGACATCTTGATGGCGGGACGCACGACAACGTCGGAATTCTTGTGGCCGGGGACAGCGCCCTTGACCAAAAGCAGACCGCGTTCGGCATCGACACGCACGATGTCGAGGTTTTGAACGGTACGGGTAACGTCACCCAGATGGCCGGACATTTTCTTGCCGGGGAAGATGCGACCCGGATCCTGTGCCTGACCGATCGAGCCCGGAACGCGGTGCGAACGGGAGTTACCGTGCGACGCGCGCTGCGAACTGAAGTTGTGGCGCTTGATGGTACCGGCAAAGCCTTTACCGATCGTGGTGCCCGTGACGTCGACCTTTTGGCCGGCTTCGAATACGCTTTCGACGGCCACAACGGAACCGGCTGTGAATTCAGCCGCTTTGGCGGGATCGAGGCGAAACTCTTTGAGGATGCTGCCAGCTTCGACGCCGGCTTTGGCATATTGGCCTGCCAGGGCCTTGTTCACGCGCGTGGCGCGACGGGTGCCGTAGGCAACCTGAATGGCAGCGTAGCCATCGGTTTCTGGCGACTTGACCTGGGTAACGCGGTTGTTCGACACGTCCAGCACAGTCACCGGGATGGACTCGCCTTCCTCGGTGAAAATACGGGTCATGCCGACCTTACGCCCTACCAGGCCCAGCCGATGCGCGGCAGGCGTAGGTGTCGGGTTCGACATTGTTTTCTCCATTCCCGACTGCGATTGGTCGGGGCTAATTACCGTATACATGCGCCCGCTGTGCAACCAGCGGGCCATTGCATACACGAATCTATTTAACCAAAGCTTTTTTGGCTAAGCCTCGTAATTTAGCATGAGTCAATAGGTGATAGCAAGCAGCAATGCCGGCTGCGCCCTCCCGCACCCCCCTGCTTGGTGGAAAAACGACAGGCACGCGACGAACCGGGCTGCCACGGCGGAATGAGCGGGCGGCCGGACGCCGGGCTCAGTTGAAGAGGAAGGGCCAGGCAGCCAGGCCGATCATCCCGCCGCCACCGCCACGACCAGCGCGATCTCGACCGGCGCATTACCTGGCAGCGACTGCACGCCGATGGCGGTGCGGCTGCCGATGCCGGCATCGCCCAGCGTGTCGTACAAATAGCCGGAAGCGAAATCGGCGATTGATGAATGTGTCGTGAATGGCTCCTGGGCCGCCACGTATACCGTCATATTCAGCACGCGGCCGATGCGCTCGCCATCGGCCAGCAAGTCGTGCGCAGCGCGCAGCGCGTTGGCGGCCGCCAACTCGACCGCCGGCCGGTAATGCTCGGCTGGCGTCTGCGCATCGATCTTGCCTTGCATGATGAGGGCGCCATCACGACGTGGCGTCATGCCGGCGGTGAAGATACGGTTGCCGTCGCGGGTGGCGGGCGCGTAGCGGCCCTGCGGCTTGGGTGACTGGGTGGTTTGCGGCATGAGTGGTGGGGTTCCTATCGACGGTATCGCGCGATCAGGGCAACCGTACGTTCGACCGCCTGTACCGCCGCCTGGTGATCCTGCGAAAAGTTGAAACGTATGCTGTTTGCTGCATGGGGGCTGAATTCTGTGCCCGGCGTGACCGTCACCCCGGCTTGCAGACGCAGGGCGCGCACAAAATTGGCGGGCGGGATGGACAGCTCGGGCAGACGCGGGAACAAATAACTGCCGGCCTCGGGCGTACGCGCCTCGAGCCCACCCACCGTCCGCAACAGCGCCAGCAGGTCGTCGCGGATGGCTTGATGGTATGCGATGCGCTGCGTCATCCAGCCCGCTGGCTCATCAAACCATGTCTTGAGCACCGCCTGATTGTAGCCGGCCGCGCGCAATGAAACGATGGCCTGCAGCTTCTCCATGCGGCTGATGATTGCGGGCGCGCCAAACGCTACACCCAGGCGGTAGCCGCTCATGGACTCTGTCTTGGACGGGCCAATAATGGTAATGACGTTCTCTTGGTCGACGGCCTGGGCGCGCAGATGCGTGTAGGCCGCATCGGAATACAGCAGCCGGGAATATAGCTGGTCCACGATGACCGTGACACCATAGCGCGACGCCAGCGATGCGATATCGCGGATTTCACCGGACGAGTAGATGACCCCGGCGGGATTGTTAGGATTGGAGAACAGAAACACTTTCACCCCCGCCTTGAAAGCGTCTTCCAACTGCGTGAGGTCCAAGCCTGCACCCGCCCGGGCGCCCAGGTAATCCATGCGCACCGGCACCATGTCGCCTTCGAAGAATTCCACCAGCTTGCGGTTGGCGAAATAGTCGGGCTGGACAATGGCCACTTTGGTGCCACGCGCGACTGTGCAGGCCACAGCCAGGAACAGCGCGCCTTGTGTGCCCGACGTGATTATCATGTCATCGTCGCCCTGCACCGGGCTGCCGGTAAAGGCGGTCAGCTTCGCGGCCAGATCCTGCCGGATCGCCAGAGCGCCACGGTATTCCGTATAGGCTTGTGCGCCCCCACGTTCAACACCTGCCGCAAAGGCTTCGAAGGCGCCCGGGATGGGCGTGAATGCATCCACATCGCCGTGCGAGAAGTCCACCGGCCGGCCGGGTAGGTCGTGTCCCTTGAGTTGCAGTGCGGCTCTGTCGTTCTGTTGCCGCACCTCCTGGCCAGGCGCGTCGTCTGTGCCCAGCTTCCTGAATTTTTCACTGATCCAATCCATGGTCTTGCCTCTTGAAATTAATGGGTCGGCCGCGTCGTGCTTGGCGGACGCTCATGCGTTGTATGCGTTAACCTTGCGCGCCACGCTTGAACGCCTCGTAGCGCGCAAGGTTTTCTTCGTTGGCCGGATACAGGCCTGGCAGTGCATGGCCAGCGCGCACCTGCTCGATGGTCCATGCCTCCAGGCGTTCCTGTTCGGGCGCCAAGGCCAATACGTCGTCCAGGTAGGCAGCCGGTATCGACACCACACCGTCCTGGTCAGCAACAATGATGTCCCCCGGGTAAACGGCCACGCCGCCGCAGCCGATAGGCTCCTGCCAGCCGGCGAACGTCAGGCCTGCCACGGAGGGCGGCGCCGCCTGCCCGCGCGACCACACTGGCAGCCCCGACGCGATCACGCCTGCAGCGTCGCGCACTACGCCATCGGTCACCATGCCCGCAACCTTACGCCGCACCATACGCTCGCACAGAATGTCGCCCCAGACACCGGCATCCGTCGTGCCGAAGGCGTCGATCACCGCCACCACGCCTTCCGGCATGGCCTCGATCGCTGCACGGGTAGAGGTGGGCGAGCGCCAGGATTCTGGCGTTGCCAAGTCTTCGCGAGCCGGGATAAAGCGCAGCGTGAAAGCGGGGCCCACCACGCGCGACAGCCCTTGCGCCAGCGGCTGAGCACCGCGCAGCCAGGTGTGGCGCAGGCCTTTCTTGAGCAGTACTGTGGTGATCGTCGCAGTCGTCACCTCCTGGAGGATCTCGAGTGCCCGGTTATCTAATGTCATGCTGGGCTCCTGTTGTTGAATACAGCACGGCGGGCCGCCGCTCGCTCTGCCTGCCGCCGGCCTCTCGGATCTTTTTTTGGCGATACGGGACATAAGCGATGGCGGCTTGCGGGGGATCATGGCTTTTGCCGTGGTAACGGGCTTTTGCCGCCATAAGGGGCTTATGCCGCTCACCGTCAGTTTCACATTAGAATTGGCAGAGAAAAAGCGATAATTTCTTATGTTAATCATCATTTTTGCTGATGAGTTCCGCGGATGAACACCCTGACCCTAGCCAAACCATGCTGACAGAGCTACGCACTTTCATCGCCGTCGTACGCCACGGCAGCTTTGCACGCGCCGGCGCTCACATCGGCCTCACGCAGGGAGCCGTCAGCGGCCAGATTCAGCGCCTGGAACAGCATATTGGCGTGCAGTTGTTCGACCGTACCGGTCGCAAGGCCGTCCTCACCGACATGGGCCGCGATGTTCATGCACGGGCCCTGGAAATCGTCGCTGCCATTACGCATCTTGGCGATGTTGCGCCGGCTGACGACAGACGCGGCACCCTACTCATCGGGGCGATTACTTCGGCGCAGCAATCGTGGCTCATGGACGCACTAGCCAGGTTCCGGCGCGAGTTTCCCGGCATCGCGGTCCGCGTGCTGCCGGGCGCTTCGCTCAACATTCTGGGTCAGGTTGATACCGGCGAGCTCGACATGGCAGTGATGATCCGCGCACCCTACGTGCTACCGCCTGAGGTGCATTGGCACAGTCTGCTGCGCGAGCCCTTCTTGGTGTTGGTGCCCGCCTGCCATGAAGGCAATGATTGGCGTGAGGCGCTCATGCGGTATCCGTTCATCCGGTATGACCGATCCTCGTTCGGCGGCCGCGCTATTGACCTCTTCCTGCGCAGGCAGCAGCTCACGCTGAACGAGGCGATCGAGCTGGATGAGGTTGTAGGGTTGGCTCGGGCGGTTCAAATGGGCATAGGCGCGGCAATGGTGCCGGCCGCGTCCGCCTGCCTGCCCTTTTCGAAACAGGTACGCGTTCTGCCGATGGGCGCTGATACCGTTTTTCGCGAGATCGGCATCGCGGCACGTGGCCAGCGCCAGCATCCCGAAGTGACCAATCGGCTTATCACCTTGATGCAGGAATGCGCCAGCGCCGACCAGGCTCGCGTACTGAAGCACCTGAGCAGGCACGGTGTTCATCTAGGCTCAGAATAAAGCCAGGGCGCCGAAAGCACTGCACGCTAACGCTCGCCCATGACTTCCACCAACGACACGTTGAACGCAAGAAAGCTGTCACACGGCAACACTGTGTTCAGCTGTGAACGGTCGCCCGTGGCTGGATCGCGCGCACCATCACACCCAGAAGCGGGAAGAACGCTTCTTGTGGCAAGCGCTTACGGTTGTGCGCTCCTGCGCCTCACGAAACGCGCCACGTAATCGTTGGCCGGGTGCTTGCGGATATCCTCTGGCGTACCTGCCTGCTCGATGCGGCCATCGCGCAGAATCACGATATGCTGTCCCAGCCGCAGCGCCTCGTCGATATCGTGCGTAATGAAGACGATGGTTTTGTGCAGGCGCTGCTGCAAAGCCAGCAGCTGGTCCTGCATCTCGTCTCTAATCAACGGGTCCAGCGCAGAGAATGCCTCGTCCATCAACAGCACGTCGGCATCCGTCGCCAGGGCCCGCGCAAGCCCAACGCGCTGCGACATGCCTCCCGATAACTCATCGGGATAGCTGCGCGCGTATTCCGCCAGGCCCACGCGCTCCAGCCAGCGTGCGGCGGCCTCACGCGCCCGTTGACGTGTTTCGCCACGGACCACCAGGCCAAACGCCACATTGTCGAGCACATTGATATGCGGCAACAGGCCAAAGCCCTGGAACACCATGCTTACCTTGTGGCGCCTCAGCGCACGCAGCTGCGGCATACTCAAGGCAAGGATATTCTCGCCATCCACCAGGATCTCACCGGCAGAGGGATCGATAAGGCGGTTTAGATGCCGAACAAGCGTAGACTTGCCCGACCCCGACAGGCCGATGACGCAGGTAATACAACCCGCCGGCACCTCTACCGCAACCCCGGCCAGGCCAACGTTAACACCGGTCTGCACCTGCACGGTGGATTTATCGGCGCCCTGGCGCAACAAGCCTACTGCACGCTGTTCATTGCGACCAAATACTTTATAAACATCGCGGATCGCGATCTTGACGGCACTCGCATCCACGGCGCCGGAGCTCGCCGCCGTACCAGCCTGACCGTCCCAGGCTGCCTGCGGCAACTGCGTGCCGTCGTCGCTGGAAACCTCGGTGCGCTGCGCGTCGGTAGCGGCCGCGAGGCCTGCCGTGGGCTGCGTCAGGGCCTCAGCACGGCGCCGCACCGCCTGCCGCCTGCGCAAAGGCTGCCCATAGGCCTGGGTGATCCGATCCATCACGATCGCCAGGATAACGATCGCCACGCCCGCCTGCAGCCCCCGACCAACGTCCAGTGTCTGGATACCCGCGAGCACGTCCTCACCCAGGCCCCGCGCACCGATCATGGAGGCCACCACCACCATCGCCAGCGCCATCATCGTCGTCTGGTTGATGCCAGCCATGATACTGGGCCTGGCCAGTGGCAAGGTTACCTTGGTGAGCATTTGCCACGGCGTCACGCCAAACGACTGCGCGGCCTCGGTCACCCCGCGATCGACCTGGGCCAAGCCCAGTATTGTCAGCCGTATCAGCGGCGGCACCGCATAGACGACTGTGGCAAACAAGGCGGGTACTTTGCCCAGGCCGAACAGCATCAGCACCGGAATCAGGTACACGAAGCTGGGCAATGTCTGCATGACATCCATGACGGGTGTCAGCACACGTCGTAACGGCCGATTTGCCGCCGCCAGTATGCCCACCGGTATGCCGATCAGGATGGCGAACAATGTAGCTGCCAGCACCAGTGCAAAGGTCTGCATCAGTTTGTCCCACAAGCCGACAGCACCGATCAGGTATAGGCACACAACATACAAGACGGTCGCGACAGGCTTGCGCGTAGCATGCCAGGAAAGCAGCGCCACAATAAACAGGAAAAACCACGGCGGCACCGCCTGCATAAGGCCTTCGAGCGGCAGCAGCACAACGGTGAGAATGAGGCCACTCACTTCCCGCAGGCTGTCGCCATAGGCCTTTACTGCGGCCGCCAGGCGTTCGTTCACGTGTTGGGCCGCGGACCAATTGGGGAAGAAGCCGCTACCCGGTGTGTGCTGCACATCTACGCTGGATGGCGCCTCAGCTGTGGCCTTCTGCTCGCGTTGCGCATCCCTGCTGGCCGAGGAGGCCGGGGCCGCGCTGAGGGCAGATCCATCGCCGGCGGATATCGCAGGTACATTCACCGTTTCGCCGCCCGAGGCGACGGCGATGCGCAGCTTTCGTGCCGCATGCAATGCTTGCTCTGCGGGCAACCAGGCTGCCCAGGTTTGATATTGCTCACGCAGGAAGGTCGCAGCCATATCTGCGCCACTGGCGCGCGTTTCCGCCATCCGCAGAATCATCCGATTGAGCAGAGGAGGTTCAAACTGCAGCCGCTCAAGAAAGCGCACAATCGCCTGGTTGCCTTGCACAAAGGGCACTGATAAACCCACACCCAGATGTGCTCGCAGGAAGTCCGACGCGCAAAGCGTGCCCTTGCCGCTCACAATGACGTCCCAGCATTGCTGGTTGAAGGGCCCTAGGTCGATTTTGAAGAAACGATACTTGGCCATGAGGCCTGCCGGCTGCCAGTAGTAGAACAGAATGGGCTGCCCGCGGTCATACGCCGAGCTGATGGCCGAGTCGAGCGCTGCGCCGGTACCTGCGCGAAAGTTGTTGAAGTCCTTGTCCAGGCCGTGCAGTTGCAGCAGGCGTGTATTGGTCTTCTCACATACCCACCCCGATGGGCAATTCAAGAAGCGACCCTTGCTTGGCACTTCCTCATCTCGAAAAAGCGCCTTGTAACGGGGCAAGTCATGCCAACTGCGCAAGTCGGGGGCCATGGGTGCAATTCCTCGCGCGGGATCGCCCAGCACAACATAATCAGGCACGTACCAGCCCTGCTCCGCACCGCCAGCCAGCGTGTCCCCAACCACTTGTGCCCGTCCGGCCTCGATGGCTTTGGTCATGATCTCCGAACGACCCGTCCAGATCTCGGCAATGATCTGTATATCGTTCTGCGCCAACGCGGTCTCTATCGCGGCGGGCGTACCAGGCACCACCTCTGTCTTGCAATCGAAGGCGGCCTCGAGCAACGCCTTGATGACGTGCATTGTGAAGGAAGCGCTTTCCCAGGTTTGGTCGGCCAGCCTGATGGGTCGCCCGCTGTTGCAAGTATCGCTTTCCGCAGCCGGCGTCGCACTATCCTGGGCGCCATATGCCCCACCCGCCACCAATAATGACAGCACAGCCAGTAACGCTATCAACCCTCTGCGCAGATTCGCCACCACGTGTCTCTCCTCATGAACCGCAATGGGCCAGACCAATGGCGGCATGCGGCGCGGACCGTTTGATCGTCATGGGCCTTAACATGGAGCGGTCGCCCAACGGCCTCCGCCACCCCTTGTGCGGCGCCTTCACGATAGCATGCGCAGAACACGCGCCGCCCGCACTGCGCTGCACAACCGACTACAAGAGGCGGAAGGCGGCACCCAGCAGCGTGCTCCGATAAGCAGCAAGGCGCCATGCTCAGCCATACTTCCAGAAGCGATCCCGTACTTTTTTGGATAGCCTCTTGAGACGCAGAAACAAAAACGCCATGCACAAGGCATGGCGTTTTTGCTGGCGCTCGTGGCGCAATGCGCCCGAACCCTTTACCACAGCGAATTACTGCAGGGCGATTTCGACGTCTACACCTGCAGGCAGGTCAAGGCGCATCAGCGCGTCGACAGTCTTGTCGGTGGGATCCACGATGTCCATGAGCCGCTGGTGCGTACGCATTTCGAACTGGTCGCGCGACGTTTTATTGACGTGCGGTGAACGCAGCACGTCGTAGCGACGGATGCGGGTAGGCAGCGGAACGGGGCCGCGCACCACTGCACCCGTACGCTTGGCCGTTTCAACGATTTCGGCTGCGGATTGATCGATCAGCTTGTAATCGAAGGCTTTCAGACGGATGCGGATTTTCTGGTTTTTCATGGGAATTCCTAAAGAACGAAGTTGACGGGGGCAAGATTGCCCCCACCGATTGCGGCTGAGCCTTACTTGGTGATGCTGGCCACGACGCCGGCGCCAACGGTACGACCACCTTCGCGGATAGCGAAGCGCAGGCCTTCTTCCATGGCGATCGGGGCGATCAGGCTCACCTTCATCGACACGTTGTCACCGGGCAGTACCATTTCCTTGTCCGCCGGCAGCTCGATCGTGCCCGTCACGTCCGTGGTGCGGAAGTAAAACTGGGGACGATAGCCCTGGAAGAACGGCGTGTGACGGCCACCTTCGTCTTTGGACAGAATGTACACCTCGGCGTTGAAGTCCGTGTGCGGCTTGATCGAGCCGGGCTTGGCCAGAACCTGGCCGCGCTCGACTTCCTCGCGCTTGGTGCCGCGCAGCAATATACCCACGTTGTCCCCAGCCTGGCCCTGGTCCAGCAGCTTGCGGAACATCTCTACGCCCGTGCAGGTCGTCTTGACCGTATCGCGGATACCGACAATCTCGATTTCCTCGCCAACCTTGACCACACCGCGCTCGATACGGCCCGTGACCACCGTGCCACGGCCAGAGATCGAGAACACGTCTTCCACAGGCATCAGGAACGTGCCGTCCACCGCGCGCTCGGGCGTGGGGATGTATGAGTCCAGCGCCTCGGCCAGTTGCAGGATCGCCTGCTTGCCCAGCGGACCTTCGTCGCCTTCGAGCGCCAGCTTGGCCGAGCCCTTGACGATGGGCGTGTCGTCGCCCGGAAAATCATACTTGGACAGCAGCTCGCGAACTTCCATCTCAACCAGCTCGAGCAGCTCTTCGTCATCAACCATGTCGGCCTTGTTCAGGAACACGATGATGTAAGGCACGCCCACCTGGCGAGAGAGCAAAATGTGCTCGCGCGTTTGCGGCATCGGGCCGTCTGCAGCAGACACCACCAGGATCGCGCCGTCCATCTGCGCAGCACCCGTGATCATGTTCTTCACATAGTCAGCGTGGCCCGGGCAGTCAACGTGCGCGTAGTGACGGCTCTTGGTCTCGTACTCTACGTGCGAGGTGTTGATCGTGATGCCGCGCGCCTTTTCTTCGGGCGCGTTGTCGATCTGGTCGTAGCCGCGCGCCGCGCCGCCAAATTCCTTGGCCAGCACCGTCGTGATCGCTGCCGTCAGCGTCGTCTTGCCGTGGTCAACGTGACCAATCGTGCCGACGTTGACGTGAGGTTTGGTCCGTTCAAACTTCTCTTTTGCCATGATTTATCCCATTAATGTTTGCAATGAAACAAAAAAAGTTGCCTGCCCTCACCGGTATCGAATTGAACCGGCGGGACAGGAAATTGGTTGATTACTTGCCGCGCGCGGCGATGACCTCGTCGGCCACGTTCTTCGGAGCCTCAGCGTAGTGCTTGAACTCCATGGTGTACGTGGCGCGGCCTTGCGTTTGCGAACGCAGGCTGGTCGAGTAGCCGAACATTTCAGCCAGCGGAACCTCGGCCTTGATGATCTTGCCACCGCCAGGGATGTCGTCCATGCCCTGCACCATGCCACGACGGGAGGACAGGTCGCCCATGACCGTACCCGCGTAGTCTTCCGGCGTTTCGACTTCGACCGCCATCATGGGCTCGAGCAGCACAGGCGACGCCTTGCGCATGCCGTCCTTGAAGGCCATGGAAGCAGCCATGCGGAACGCGTTTTCGTTCGAGTCCACATCGTGGTACGAACCGAAGAACAGCGTTGCCTTGACATCGACCACCGGGTAACCAGCCACCACGCCAGCAGGCAGGGTTTCCTGGATGCCCTTGTCGACCGCCGGGATGTATTCGCGCGGCACCACGCCACCCTTGATCGCATCGACGAACTCGTAGCCGCCGCCAGGAGGCAGGGGCTCAAGCTTGAGCACGACGTGACCGTACTGGCCGCGGCCGCCCGACTGCTTGACGAACTTGCCTTCGATTTCCTCGCAGGTCTTGCGGATGGTTTCGCGATAGGCCACCTGAGGCTTGCCGACGTTGGCTTCGACACCGAACTCACGGCGCATGCGATCGACCAGCACCTCGAGGTGCAGTTCGCCCATGCCGGAAATGATGGTCTGACCGGATTCTTCGTCGCTGCGCACGCGGAACGACGGATCTTCCTGAGCCAGACGCGACAGCGCGACGCCCATCTTTTCCTGGTCGGCCTTGGTCTTGGGCTCGACGGCCTGCGAGATCACGGGCTCGGGGAACTCCATGCGCTCAAGCAGGATGTGCTGGCCGACGTCGCACAGGGTTTCACCCGTGGTCACGTCTTTCAGGCCCACCACAGCGGCGATGTCACCCGCCAGAACTTCCTTGATTTCAGCACGGTTGTTGGCGTGCATTTGCAGGATGCGGCCGATACGTTCTTTCTTGCCCTTGACGGGGTTGTAGACCGTTTCGCCCGAATTCAAGACGCCGGAGTACACACGCACAAACGTAAGCTGACCGACGAATGGGTCGCTCATCAGCTTGAATGCCAGTGCGGAGAACTTGGCCTCGTCGGAAGCAGGCAGGCTGATCTCGTTGCCGTCGTCGTCCAGACCTTGGACCGGGGGGATATCCACCGGCGAAGGCAGGTAATCGATGACCGCGTCGAGCATACGCTGCACGCCCTTGTTCTTAAAGGCGGTGCCGCACAGCATGGGCTGGATCTCACCGGCGATGGTACGCAGGCGCAGGCCCTTGTTGATGTCTTCCTCGGAGAGCTCGCCCGATTCAAGGTACTTGTTCATGAGCTCTTCGTTGGCTTCCGCAGCCGACTCGACCATCTTTTCACGCCATTCGCTGGCCTGATCGGCCAGTTCGGCGGGAATGTCGACGTAATCGAACTTCGTGCCCTGGGAGGCTTCGTCCCAGATGATGCCCTTCATCTTGATCAGGTCGACCACACCCGTGAAGGTGTCTTCGGCCCCGATGGGGATGACGACGGGCACGGGGTTGGCCTTCAGGCGCGTCTTCAGTTGGTCGTAGACCTTGAAGAAGTTCGCGCCCGTACGGTCCATCTTGTTAACGAAGGCCAGACGAGGCACCCCGTATTTGTTGGCCTGGCGCCACACCGTTTCGGACTGAGGCTGCACGCCGCCCACGGCGCAATACACCATGCAGGCGCCATCGAGGACGCGCATGGAGCGCTCGACTTCAATCGTGAAGTCGACGTGCCCCGGGGTGTCGATGATGTTGATGCGGTGCTCGGGACGATTGCCCGCCATGCCACGCCAGAACGCCGTGGTGGCTGCGGAGGTAATGGTGATGCCGCGTTCTTGTTCCTGCTCCATCCAGTCCATGGTGGCCGAGCCTTCATGGGTTTCGCCAATTTTGTGGTTGACGCCGGTGTAGAACAGGATGCGCTCGGTGGTCGTGGTTTTCCCTGCATCGATGTGCGCAGAGATACCAATATTGCGATAGCGCTCGATTGGGGTTTTGCGGGCCATGATTGTGTCCTTAGATTACCAACGGAAATGGCTGAATGCCTTGTTGGCCTCTGCCATCTTGTGCGTGTCTTCACGCTTCTTGATTGCCCCACCACGGCCTTCGGAGGCGTCAATCAGCTCACCGGCCAGGCGCAGATCCATCGACTTCTCGCCACGCTTCTTGGCTGCTTCACGCAGCCAGCGCATGGCGAGGGCCAGGCGGCGCACAGGGCGCACTTCAACCGGCACTTGATAGTTTGCGCCACCGACACGGCGGCTTTTCACTTCGACGATAGGCTTGATGTTGTTGATCGCGGTGTTGAACACCTCGATAGGCTCCTTGCCAGTTTTAGCCTGGATCTGGTCAAACGCGCCGTAGACGATGCGTTCAGCAACGGCTTTTTTGCCAGACAACATAACAACGTTCATGAATTTGGCGAGCTCTACGCTGCCAAACTTGGGGTCGGGGAGAATCTCACGTTTGGGAACTTCGCGACGACGAGGCATTTTTGCTTCCTTGTGACAGTTCAGTTGTACCGCCTGCATGCTGCGGCGGCCACGATCACCCAGTTGGGGGATCACTTACATGCCATAGGCCATTGCCCATGGCTGCACTGATACGACCGGACGAGCCGGACAGAAATTACTTGCTTAGGCCTTCTTGGGGCGCTTGGCACCGTATTTGGAACGGGACTGCTTGCGATCCTTGACGCCCTGGAGGTCAAGGGAGCCGCGGACGATGTGGTAACGCACACCGGGCAGATCCTTTACACGGCCGCCACGGACCAGGACCACGGAGTGCTCTTGCAGGTTGTGACCTTCGCCGCCGATATACGAAATGACTTCGAAACCGTTGGTGAGGCGAACCTTGGCAACCTTACGCAGGGCCGAGTTAGGCTTCTTGGGGGTGGTGGTGTATACGCGGGTGCAGACCCCGCGGCGCTGGGGGCAGTTTTCGAGCGCGGGGCTCTTGCTGCTGACAGCGCTGACTTCGCGCGGCTTGCGCACGAGTTGGCTAATGGTTGGCATAACCTTTACGCATCCTGTGACGTTGCGTACCCGGAGCTTGCGCACCAGGCAGACGTTGACATTAACGCCCGGGCTGGCACGTACCCTATAACACGTACAGGAAAAACATGGCAGCTTCGAACGGTTTGCACAAAACCGCCTGCCACGAAATACGTAAAAGAGCGGTCTTGCAGCAAAGCTGAAAATACTTACACGCAAGGAACTTTGGCAAGGAAACCTTACTGTAAGCTAGCCATAGTAGCATGCGGGACGAAGCCTGGTCAAGACACCCAAACCCCGCACACAAGGCCCTTGTTGCACTGCGGCATATATGCCACAGACCCGTCGTTTTGTAACCATAGGTATCTCGACACTCTGTGTGCAGCCATGTAACATGGTATTTCCCTGGTTCGTTTGCTCGATAAGCGGCCTTAATTCCTTTTAATTCCCGGTTTAATGCATATTGCTTTTCTGGAAGACGACGCCAGCCAGGCGCAACTCATCCAGTCCATCCTACTGGAGGCCGGCCATCAGTCCACCGCGTTTTCGACCGGCAGGTCGATGATGGCCGCGTTAACGCGCGAGCCCGTATTCGACATGCTCATCCTGGACTGGGAGCTTCCTGATATTTCAGGCCTGGATGTATTGCGGTGGGTGCGCGCCAATCTCGGGCACGCGCTACCAGTGATGTTCGTCACCAGCCGCATTGACGAAGGCGACCTCATCATCGGTCTGCACGCGGGGGCGGACGACTACCTCGCCAAGCCTATCCGGCCCGGTGAATTCATCGCACGCGTCAGCGCTCTGCTGCGGCGGGTCTCCACCGGCCGGCCCGACGGGGCATCCTTCACCTTTGCGGTTTATCAGATCGACCCAGTCCAGGCCATCATCTCGCTGGCGAGCCGGCCGATCGAGCTCGCACCCAAAGAGTACGAACTTGCGCTGTTGTTCTTTCGCAACCCGGGGCGGCTGTTTTCACGCGATGTGCTCAGCAGCACCGTCTGGAATCGCGAGATTCCCGCAACCTCGCGCACGCTCGACACACATCTTTCAAATATCCGACGCAAACTCGAGCTACGGCCCGAGAACGGTGTACGTCTGGTGTCATCCTATGCCCTCGGCTATCGCCTGGAGCTGCTTGCCGAACCAACCGAACCGCTGCTCTCATGATTTCACGCTGGCATCCATTTCGCATCATCAGCCTGTTCGGCATACTCACGCTCATGGCATCGCTAGGCCTGCCACACATCGCTGCGGGGCAGCCCGCCGGCGCCGACGGCGACTACTTCCTGTATGCAGCCGAACACGGCGACACGCTGATCCGCCTATCCGACCGCTATACGCATGACGGCGACAATTGGCGCAAAATTCAGCAAATCAACAATGTCGGCGAGCCTTCCAAGCTACCCGTTACCCAAGCGCTGCGCATTCCGTTCTCGATGATTCCCGAAGAACCGTCCCAAGCACGCGTGGGCCACGTGGCGGGCACAGCCACCGCCAACGGGGATCCTCTCCAAACAGGCGCGACGGTTCAGGAAGGCGACATCATTCACACGGGCGCACGTGCCTTCGTCACCCTGATCATGAGCGATGGCAGCAGCGTCAGCCTGCCGCCATCGTCCACCGTTCATATCGAACGCTTGCGTGTCTTCAAGAAAACCCGGCTGCTGGATTCCATTTTCACCGTGCGTGACGGTGGGCTTGAATCTTCTGTGTCCCCCGGTGGCGCGGGGGTGGGCAGGTTTGAGGTGCGTACGCCGGTCAGCATTACTGGCGTGCGTGGCACGCAGCTCCGTGTGCGCCTGCACGACAACGGCTCGCAAAGCGAGATCATCCACGGCAAAGCCATACTGGATACGCGTGACAACCAGCGCGCAAGCCTCAATGAAGGCCAAGGCGCGGCAACCAGCGGCACTGGCCACTTCCTGGGCGTGCGGGCACTGTTGCCTGCTCCCGAACTCTCCATCCCTGAGCGCAGCCATGGCGAATGGGTAACGGAAGTCACTCCTGTGCCCGGTGCTACCCGTTATTTGGTCCGGGTAACACTGGACGAAGCAGGCACACAAGAAATCTACCGCGCCACATCAGACACGACGACGGTGCGCTTCACAACCACGCAACCCGGCAAACTGTATGTCAGGGTGCGCGCCATCGACCAGGACGGCGTCATGGGGCACGACAGCACACAAGCTTTCGTCAACGTGGCCGCACTGCGCACCGCTTTCGGCGAAATCATCCGCTCCACTTTCGGTACTGCGATATTCCTACGGGCTTTCTGAACCATGGTCTCTGGGCAAGAGGCGCAAGCGCAATTCTGGAGCAGCCTGGAGTTGCGCGCCCGCGCAGAATGGCTGATTGTCACCCCCTTCATCCTGACGCTCACCCTGGCGCTGTGCTGGTTTGCGCAGCCCTTGGGCATCGCGCGCATCGACAATACCTTCTATGACCGGCTGGTTGGTTACACCCACAACGAACCGCCCAACAAAGAGATCGTTATTGTGGCCATCGACGACAGCAGCATCGAGGCCCTCGGCTACTGGCCCTGGCGCAGAGCCACACATGCCCACCTGCTCAGAAAGCTGGACCAGGCGCGCGTGGTTGCGCTCGATATTCTGATGTCCGACCGCAATACCGCCTACCCCAACGACGACGAACTGCTCGCTGCAGCAATGAAAGCGCATGGGCGCGTCGTGCTGCCAACCATGCTGTCGTCGGATGGAGACACTCTCACCCGGCCCTATGGCAGCCTTGCCGATGCCGCCGCCGCGCTCGGCTATGTCAACATCTATCCCGACCGCGACGGCATTGTTCGCGCCATCACACTGAATCAGGTATCCACCAACGGCCAAACCCATCGCCACTTCCTGCTTGCCGCGCTCAAGGCCGCCCGCCAGAAACCGCCCGACCCACAGGTCTTCGGCCATCGCAAACAGTTGCTCATTCCCTATCGGTCTTCTCAAGGGCACTACACTGTTTATCCCTACGATTCCGTATTGAACGGTGAGGTACCCGCCAGCGTGTTCGCCGACAAGTACGTTATTGTCGGCGCCTGGGCTACCGGGCTGGGCGACCTTTTCCCCACACCCGCGCAACCCGCCGGCGATCTCATGCCCGGTGTCGAGATCCTCGCCAATGGCCTCCAGAGCATCCTCGAAAACCATTGGGTGCACACACCCGATCCTTGGCTGTATATGCTGTTGGCTTGCTTGCCCGTATTGCTGGCCTGCCTGTCCTTCCGCTCTCTATCGCCCCGCAGGGGCTTTGTCGCCGCGCTTTCCATCGTCATCCTGGTGTTCACAGGGTGCGTCGCCTTGCTGTGGCTGTTCGATGTCTGGGTGCCCGTCATGGCCACATTTGTGGGCATTGCGGTGGCACTGCCGTTATGGAGCTGGCGCAGTCAAGAGGTATCGCTCCAGCAGATCGGGCGTGAGCTCAATGCGCTTGAACGTGAACGGTTCTCGCTGGACGGCAGTGGCCCCGAAGGCCATACATCCAACTATCAGCACTTATCACTACCTTCGCATATATCGCAGCTACACGATGCCATCGAGCAGCTGCGACGGGCCTACCGTCACCGCGAAAATACAGTGCGATTCCTCTCGCACGATATGCGTTCACCGCAGAACTCCATACTGGCACTCACACAATTGCAACAACACGCCGATACAGCGCTCGAACAGAAAGAGTTCCTCCAGCGCGTGGCCACTTACGCCAACGAAACGCTGCGGCTGGTCGACGGCTTTGTTCATCTAGCCAGAGCCGAGGCCGTAGCGCTTATTCTCAACCCCGTTGACCTTGCCACCCTTACTGAAGAAACCGCGGACGAATTCTGGGCCTCTGCGCGGCAACGCAATATCTCGATCGATACGCAGGCTATGCCAGCCGCCGCCTGGCTCCAGGGCGATGCCGCACTGCTGCGGCGCGTATGGGGTAATCTGTTTAGCAATGCCATCAAATTCAGCCCTCCCAATACCGTTATCCGCTGCCGGATCGACCGCCAAGGTATTTACTGGCGCATACGCTTTACCGACCAAGGCACAGGCATCCCGCCCTCACTGCAACCTTCACTATTCCAGCCCTTTGCCCGCGCAACATCGCATGCGCCAGAAAGCCCTGCCGGCACCGGCCTTGGCCTGGCGTTCGTACATACCGTAATTCAACGGCATGCCGGCCAGATAAGCGCTGCCAACACCGAAGGCGGTGGCGCCGAGTTCACAATTCTGCTGCCCGCTTCCGAGTAATTCGGGCACCGGCACAAGCAAAAAAGCCAGGCTCGAAAGCCTGGCTTTTTTGCTTGTGCATGCCAGCCGCCCTTGCGGTGCGGCCGGCTGCGGTCTGCTTACTGTTGCGTCGCGTCGCCTTCGACGTCCGGCGAGGTGGCACCTTCGTCGCCATGGGCATGTGATGCCACAGTCTCGGTCGGCGTTTCCTCGAACGGGTTGGCCATGGCGCGCGCGGCCTGACGTTCGGCGGCCTCGTGGGCCTCCTTGTCTTTGCGAGCCATGTGATACGACATGCCGGTACCAGCGGGGATCAGGCGACCCACAATGACGTTTTCTTTAAGGCCACGCAGATCGTCGCGCTTGCCCATGATGGCCGCTTCGGTCAGCACACGGGTGGTTTCCTGGAACGACGCCGCGGAGATGAACGAATCGGTCGACAAGGAAGCCTTGGTAATACCCAGCAGCACGTTATCGTACGAAGCGGGGATCTTGCCTTCAGCTTCCATGCGGTCG
Source organism: Paracandidimonas lactea (assembly GCF_021653995.1). Lineage (NCBI taxonomy): Bacteria > Pseudomonadati > Pseudomonadota > Betaproteobacteria > Burkholderiales > Alcaligenaceae > Paracandidimonas > Paracandidimonas lactea. The sequence goes on along the minus strand of NZ_JAJJOZ010000002.1, from coordinate 48,163 downwards.
TTTTCGTTCAACAGCTCGGAGCGCTCGACCTGTTCACCGGTAATGAAGTTGGTATCGCCCGCATCACTGATGTTCACGCGACGCAGCATCTGGCGAACGATCACTTCGATGTGCTTGTCGTTGATCTTCACACCTTGCAGACGGTACACATCCTGCACTTCATTGACGATGTACGAAGCAAGCTTCTCGATGCCCTGCAGGCGCAGGATATCGTGCGGATCAGCTGGACCGTCGACAATCATTTCGCCCTTGTTCACCACCTGGCCGTCGTGCACCAGCACCTGCTTCTCTTTCGGAATCAGGAACTCGTGGCTCACGCCGTCCATATCGGTGATGACCAGTCGCTGCTTGCCCTTGGTGTCCTTGCCGAAGGAAACCGTACCTGTGACGTCGGCAAGCATGCCGGCATCCTTGGGTGAACGGGCTTCGAAGAGTTCGGCCACACGCGGCAGACCACCGGTAATGTCGCGCGTTTTCTGAGATTCTTGCGGAATACGCGCCAGCACCTCACCCACGTTGACCTGCTGGCCATCGCGAACCGTGATCAGTGCGCCGACCGGGAAGGAAATGCTGACCGCATGCTCAGTGCCTGCGATCCGAACCTCTTCGCCAGCATCGTTCAGCAGGCGAATCTGCGGACGCATCATGGTCTTGCCGCCACGGGTCTTGGGCGTAATAACCACCAGCGTCGACAGGCCGGTGACCTCATCGACCTGCTTGGCTACCGTTACACCCTCTTCGATGTTCTCGAAGCGTACCGTACCCGCATACTCGGACACGATCGGGCGCGTGAGCGGATCCCACGTCGCCAGGCGCGTACCGGCCTTGATGACCTCGCTGTCGCCCACAGTGATCGTGGCGCCGTACGGGATCTTGTGGCGTTCGCGTTCGCGGCGGTTGTCGTCGAAGATGACGATTTCACCTGAACGGGAGATTGCCACACGCTCACCCTTGGCGTTAGTGACATAACGCAGGCCCAGGGCGAACGCCACGGTACCGGCGGATTTGGTTTCGACCGAGCTGGCCATCGCCGAACGCGAAGCCGCGCCACCGATGTGGAAGGTACGCATCGTCAACTGCGTGCCTGGCTCACCGATGGACTGGGCTGCGATCACACCCACCGCTTCGCCGCGGCTCACTAGCATGCCGCGGCCAAGGTCGCGGCCGTAGCAATGAGCGCACAGACCGTAGCGGGTTTCGCAAGTGAGCGGGGTGCGGATCTTGACTTCGTCCACGCCCAGGCTGTCGATGTAGTCGACCAGGTCTTCGTCGAGCAGCGTGCCGGCCGCAACAGCGGTTTCCTGCGTATCAGGATTGACGATATCCACCGCGGCTACACGGCCCAGGATACGGTCGCGCAGCGGCTCGATAACCTCGCCACCTTCGACCAAGGCCTTCATGGCATAGCCACGCGACGTGCCGCAATCGTCTTCGGTGATTACCAAGTCCTGCGTCACGTCAACCAGACGGCGAGTCAAGTAGCCCGAGTTTGCCGTCTTCAGTGCCGTATCGGCCAAGCCTTTACGCGCGCCGTGGGTCGAGATGAAGTACTGCAGCACGTTCAAGCCTTCGCGGAAGTTCGCGGTAATGGGCGTTTCGATAATCGAACCGTCCGGCTTGGCCATCAGGCCGCGCATACCTGCGAGCTGGCGAATCTGGGCTGCGGAACCGCGGGCGCCCGAGTCGGCCATCATGTAGATGGAGTTGAATGACTCCTGGCGTACCTCTTCACCATGGCGGTTGGTGACAGGCTCAGTGGAGAGTTGCTCCATCATCGCCTTGCCGACCTTGTCGCCCGCCTTGCCCCAGATATCGACAACGTTGTTGTAGCGTTCCTGGGCGGTTACCAGACCAGAGGAGTACTGCTTGTCGATTTCCTTGACCTCTTTGCTGGCCTGGGTAAGGATTTCATCCTTGACCGTGGGGATCAGCATGTCGTTCATAGCGATCGAGATGCCGCCGCGCGTTGCCAGGCGGAAGCCCGACTGCATCAGCTTGTCGGCGAAGATCACCGTGGCACGCAGGCCGCAGCGACGGAACGACTGGTTGATCAGGCGCGAGATTTCTTTTTTCTTGAGCGAGCGGTTCAGCACCGAGAACGGCAGCCCCTTGGGCAGGATCTCGGACAGCAGCGCGCGGCCCACGGTGGTTTCGAAGCGCTTGAGCACCGGCTGCCATTCGCCCTGCTCGTCCTTCTCGAACTCGTTCAGACGAACAGTGATGCGGGTCTGCAGCTCGACTTCGCCGTTGTCGTAAGCGCGCTGCACCTCACCGACGTCGGCCAGGAACATGCCCTCGCCCTTGCCGTTGATGCGCTCGCGCGTGGCGTAATAAAGGCCAAGCACGATATCCTGCGACGGCACAATGGATGGCTCGCCGTTGGCAGGAAACAGCACGTTGTTCGAGGCCAGCATCAGCGTGCGGGCTTCGAGTTGGGCCTCGAGCGACAGCGGTACGTGGACAGCCATCTGGTCGCCGTCGAAGTCGGCGTTGAACGCCGCGCAAACCAACGGGTGCAGTTGGATGGCCTTGCCCTCGATCAGCATCGGCTCAAAGGCCTGGATGCCCAGACGGTGCAGCGTGGGGGCGCGGTTGAGCATCACCGGATGTTCGCGGATGACCTCTTCGAGGATATCCCAAACGACCGGTTCCTGGCTTTCTACCAGCTTCTTGGCAGCCTTGATCGTGGTGGCCAAGCCCATCATCTCGAGACGGTTGAAAATGAAGGGTTTGAACAGCTCCAGCGCCATCAGCTTGGGCAAGCCGCACTGGTGCAGCTTGAGCTGCGGGCCCACGGTAATGACCGAACGGCCCGAGTAGTCGACGCGCTTGCCCAGCAGGTTCTGGCGGAAGCGGCCGCTCTTGCCCTTGATCATGTCGGCCAGCGACTTGAGCTGGCGCTTGTTGGCGCCCGTCATGGCCTTGCCGCGGCGGCCGTTGTCCAGCAGCGAATCAACGGCTTCCTGCAACATGCGCTTTTCGTTGCGCAAGATGATGTCGGGCGCCTTCAATTCGAGCAGGCGCTTCAGACGGTTATTGCGGTTGATGACGCGGCGATAGAGATCGTTCAGGTCGGACGTGGCGAAGCGTCCACCATCGAGCGGCACGAGCGGACGCAGATCGGGCGGAAGCACGGGCAGCACTTCCATGACCATCCACTCGGGCTTGATGCCGGACTTCTGGAAGCCTTCCAGGACCTTCAGGCGCTTGGAGATCTTCTTGATCTTGGCGTCGGAAGACGTGGCCTTGAGCTCGGCACGCAGCGTTTCGACATCGCGGTCGATGTCGATGGTACGCAGCAGCTCGCGCACGGCTTCGGCGCCCATCAGGGCATGGAAGTCGTCGCCGTACTCTTCCGTCTTGGACAGGTAGTCGTCGTCAGACATGATCTGGCCGCGCTTGAGCGGCGTCATGCCCGGCTCGATGACGCACCATGCTTCGAAATACAGCACGCGCTCGATATCGCGCAGCGTCATGTCGAGCACCATGCCCAGGCGGGATGGCAGGCTCTTCAGGAACCAGATATGCGCAACGGGGCTGGCCAGCTCGATGTGGCCCATGCGCTCGCGGCGCACCTTGGCAACGGTGACTTCAACGCCGCACTTTTCGCAGATGACGCCGCGGTGCTTAAGGCGCTTGTACTTGCCACACAGGCACTCGTAGTCTTTGATCGGGCCAAAAATCTTGGCGCAGAACAGGCCATCGCGCTCGGGCTTGAAGGTGCGGTAGTTGATGGTTTCGGGCTTGCGCACCTCGCCGAACGACCACGAACGCACTTTTTCCGGCGACGCGATGCCGATCTTGATGGCATCGAATTGCTCGTCTTGCGAGACTTGCTTGAATAGATCGAGTAGCGCTTTCATTATTGACGCTCCAGGTCCATGTCCAGAGACAGGGACCGAATTTCCTTGACCAGAACGTTGAACGACTCGGGCATACCGGCATCGATGACGTGGTCGCCCTTGACGATGTTCTCGTACACCTTGGTGCGGCCGGAAATGTCATCGGATTTGACCGTGAGCATTTCTTGCAGCGTGTACGAGGCGCCATAGGCTTCCAGCGCCCAGACTTCCATTTCACCGAAGCGCTGGCCGCCGAACTGGGCCTTACCGCCCAGCGGCTGCTGCGTCACCAGCGAGTATGGGCCAGTGGATCGCGCGTGCATCTTGTCGTCAACAAGGTGGTGCAGTTTCAGGTAGTGCATGTAGCCGATCGTGACCGGGCGCTCGAACTGCTCGCCGGTGCGGCCATCGAACAGCCACGCCTGATTGCGGGCAGGCGTCAGCATCAGCTTCTTGGCGATATCATCAGGATAGGCCAACTTCAGCATCTCGCCGATTTCTTCTTCAGTGGCACCGTCGAACACAGGTGTAGCCAGCGGCACACCGGCCTGCAGGTTCTTCGCCATCGCAACGACTTCCTCGTCGCTTAGCGCGCTGATCTGTGCACCCGCGCCGGTGTTGTTGTACACCTTCTCGAGATAGGCACGCAGTTCTTTGACTTGAACCTCACGCTCTTCGTCGAGCATCTCGGCAACGCGATGGCCCAGACCCTTGGCGGCCCAGCCCAAGTGAACTTCGAGCACCTGGCCCACGTTCATCCGGGACGGCACGCCCAGCGGGTTGAGTACGATGTCGGCAGGCGTACCATCGGCCATGTGCGGCATGTCTTCGACGGGGGTGATGCGGGAGACCACGCCCTTGTTACCGTGACGGCCGGCCATCTTGTCGCCAGGCTGCAAGCGACGCTTGACGGCCAGGTAGACCTTGATCATCTTGAGCACGCCCGGAGGCAGCTCATCGCCTTGCGTAAGCTTCTTGCGCTTTTCCTCGAAGGCCAGGTCGAACTGATGGCGCTTCTGCTCGAGCGACTCCTTGGCCTGCTCCAGCACCACAGCGTGATCTTCATCAGCCACGCGGATGTCGAACCACTGCCAGCGATCCAGATCAGCCAGGTATTCTTTGGTGATCGTGGCGCCCTTGGCCAGCTTGCGCGGGCCGCCATTTACCGTCTTGCCGACCAGGAACTTACCGATACGGTCGAAGGTATCGCCTTCGACGATGCGAAGCTGATCGTTAAGGTCTTGGCGGTAGCGGCGCAGCTCGTCGTCGATGATGGACTGTGCGCGCTTGTCGCGTTCGATACCTTCACGCGTGAACACCTGCACGTCGATCACCGTACCGACCATGCCCGACGGCACGCGCAGCGAGGTATCTTTGACGTCGGAGGCCTTTTCGCCAAAGATGGCGCGCAGCAGTTTCTCTTCCGGCGTGAGTTGGGTTTCGCCCTTGGGCGTAACCTTGCCGACCAGCACGTCGTCAGCGCGGACTTCAGCGCCGATGTGTACGATGCCGGAATCATCAAGGCGATTCAGCTGCACTTCGGGCAGGTTGCTGATGTCGCGCGTGATTTCTTCGGCGCCCAGCTTGGTGTCGCGCGCCACAACCGTCAGTTCCTCGATGTGAATCGAGGTATAGCGGTCGTCGGCCACAATCTTTTCGGAGATCAGGATCGAGTCTTCGAAGTTATAACCGTTCCAGGGCATGAACGCGATCAGCATGTTCTGGCCCAGGGCAAGCTCGCCGAGGTCGGTCGAGGCGCCATCGGCCAGCACATCGCCGCGGGCGACGGTGTCGCCACGCTTGACGATCGGACGCTGGTTGATGTTCGTGTTCTGGTTAGAGCGCGTGTACTTGATGAGGTTGTAGATATCCACGCCCACTTCGCCGGCAACGTTTTCTTCATCGTTGACGCGAATCACCACACGCTCGGCATCGACGTGATCCACCACGCCGCCGCGACGCGCCTGCACCGTGGTGCCCGAGTCGACCGCCACCGTGCGCTCGACACCCGTGCCGACCAGCGGCTTCTCAGGACGCAGGCAAGGCACCGCCTGGCGCTGCATGTTGGCGCCCATCAGTGCGCGGTTGGCGTCATCGTGCTCGAGGAACGGAATCAGCGACGCGGCCACTGACACAATCTGCGACGGCGCAACGTCCATATAGTGCACGTTGCCCGGTGCCGTCAGCATGGTTTCGCCAGCCTCACGGCAGGCGACCAGGTCGTCGATGAAGCGCCCTTCTTCGTCCAGATGCGCGTTCGCCTGTGCAATAACGTACTTGCTTTCTTCGATCGCGGACAGATAATCGATCTGGTCGCTCACCTTGCCGTCGATGATCTTGCGGTAAGGTGTTTCGAGGAAGCCATACTCATTCAGGCGCGCGTACAGCGCCATGGAGTTGATCAGGCCAATGTTCGGACCTTCCGGCGTTTCGATGGGGCATACGCGGCCATAGTGCGTGGGATGCACGTCGCGCACTTCGAAACCTGCGCGTTCGCGCGTAAGGCCGCCAGGGCCCAGTGCGGACACACGACGCTTGTGCGTGATTTCCGACAGCGGGTTGGTCTGGTCCATAAACTGCGACAGTTGGCTCGAACCGAAGAACTCTTTGATCGCCGCGGAAATCGGCTTGGAGTTGATCAGGTCATGCGGCATCAGGTTTTCGGTTTCGGCCTGGCCCAGGCGCTCCTTGACGGCGCGCTCGACGCGCACCAAACCGGCGCGGAACTGGTTCTCGGCCAGCTCGCCAACGCAGCGCACGCGGCGGTTGCCCAGGTGATCGATATCGTCGATCTGGCCACGGCCGTTGCGCAGCTCCACCAGCACCTTGATGGTCTCAAGGATGTCTTCGTTGGTGAGCGTCATCGCGCCACCCGCGTTCTCGTCGCGGCCAAGACGGCTGTTCACCTTCATGCGACCCACGCGCGACAGATCGTAGGTTTCTTCGCTGTAGAACAGGCGCTGGAACAATGCCTCGACCGCCTCTTCGGTAGGCGGCTCGCCGGGGCGCATCATACGGTAGATAGCGACGCGCGCAGCCGTCTGGTCGGCCGTTTCGTCGGTACGCAGCGTTTGCGAGATATAGGCGCCGCGATCCAGCTCGTTGATGTACAACGTTTCGATTTCACGAATGCCCGCGGCGCGAATATCCGCCAGCAAGGTTTCGGTGATCTCGTCATTGGCATTGGCAACGACTTCGCCCGTGTCCGCGTTGACCAGGTTCTTGGCCAGCACACGGCCAATCAGGAAGTCTTCGGGAACGGAGATGTAGTCGATACCCGCGTTGGTGAGGTCACGCAGGTGCTTGGCATTGATGCGCTTGTCTTTCTCGACGATCACATTGCCGGATTTGTCTTTGATATCGAAGCGCGCGATCTCGCCCTTCCAGCGCTCGGCCACGAACTCGAGCATCCCGCCTTCGCGCATGATTTCGATGTGGTCGAAATCTGAGAAGAACGCCAGGATGGCCTCCGGCGACATGCCGATGGCTTTGAGCAGAATGGTGACCGGCATCTTGCGACGACGGTCGACACGGAAGAACAGGACGTCCTTCGGATCGAATTCGAAGTCGAGCCATGAGCCACGGTAGGGAATGACGCGCGCCGAGAACAGCAGCTTGCCCGAACTGTGCGTCTTGCCGCGATCGTGCTCGAAGAATACCCCGGGAGAACGATGCAATTGCGAAACAATCACACGTTCAGTGCCGTTGATGACAAAAGAACCCGTATCCGTCATGAGCGGAATCTCGCCCATGTATACTTCCTGTTCCTTGACCTCCTTGATGGTCGGCTTGCTTACTTCGCGGTCCATCAGGACCAGACGCACCTTGGCGCGCAGGGGCGATGCGTAAGTAAGGCCACGCATCTGGCATTCTTTGACGTCGAAAACCGGCTCGCCGAGAACGTAACTGACGAACTCGAGGCGTGCCATTTGGTTGTGGCTGACGATAGGGAATATTGAGCTGAAGGCAGCCTGAAGGCCTTCATCTTTTCGCTTGGAAGGTGTAGTATCCGCCTGCAAAAATGTGACGTATGATTGCAGTTGAGTCGCCAAAAGGTAGGGGACGTCCTGAACGTCTTCCCGTTTGGCGAAGCTCTTGCGTATGCGCTTTTTTTCGGTGTACGAATAAGGCATGAGCACTCCGACTCGAGGGTTACATGGGCCGTAAACCACGGCCCTGGTTTACGACTCCAGAAAACCCCATTCGGTACGACAGCAGCCAGTAAGAATGCGCAGCAGCGCCTTCTTCATCATAACTTTCCGCACCAAATCACGGGTTTTCTGGAAACGCAAAAGCCCGGGAAGGCTTGAGCGCTTCCCGGGCAAGGCGAAAAAAGTCTTACTTGAGTTCGACTTTCGCGCCAGCTTCTTCAAGCTTCTTCTTGGCGGCATCGGCGTCAGCCTTGGCCAGACCTTCCTTCACAGGCTTCGGAGCGCCGTCGACCAGGTCTTTGGCTTCCTTCAGGCCCAGGCCAGTGATTTCACGCACAGCCTTGATGACGCTGACCTTGTTGGCGCCGACTTCTGCCAGCACAACGGTGAACTCGGTCTGCTCTTCAGCAGCGGCAGCAGCGCCACCAGCGGCGGCGGGAGCGGCCACAGCAACAGCGGCGGCAGCAGCCGACACGCCAAACTTCTCTTCCATTTCCTTGATGAGCTCGGACAGCTCGAGCACGGTCATGCCGGCGATAGCGTCAAGGATTTCAGCTTTAGATGCCATTTTAAGAACTCCAGATAGATATAAATGCCAGGGTTGGGTATCGCCCGGTAAAACGAAGCGCAAGGCCGCTTAGGCGGCTTCCTTCTGGTCGCGCACAGCCGCGAGGCCGCGAACGAACTTGGTCGGAACTTCGTTGAGCGTACGCACAAATTGCGTGATGGGTGCTTGCATCGTACCCATGAGTTTCGAGAGCAACTCTTCACGGGAGGGCATGGTGGCCAGAGCCTTCACACCATCCGCGGACAAGAGATTATTGGGCAGCGCGCCGCCCTTGATCACCAGCTTGTCGTTGGTCTTTGCGAAATCAGCAAGTACTTTTGCGGCAGCGACGGGATCGGTGCTGATGCCATACATCAGCGGACCGGCCAGCTGGGCGGAGATCTCCTCGAAGGAGGTACCAGCCACAGCGCGACGCACCAGAGTGTTCTTGAGAACACGCAGGTACACGCCCGACTCACGCGCGGTTTTGCGCAATACGGTTACGGAGGCGACGTCCAGACCACGGTACTCGGCGATAATGATCGATTGGGCCTGCGCAACCTGTGCGCCGACTTCTTCGATGACTACCGCTTTCTCTTCACGATTGAGACTCACGGTTTGAACACTCCTTCTAACGACGCTTGAGAAAGCCTCTTGCGTCAACCGAATGCGGCGCACCTGGTCGAGTTCTTAGTACAACAAGAAATCTTCCATGGGACGCCGTCTGCGCTGGACCCAAGCCTGTATGGCCTGAAATTAAGCGCCGCCGTACATCAATACTGCCGTCCGGCGTGGCTCCAGCGGTCTTTGACAGCTATGCCGGAGGCTTTCCGGCATGGCCCAAAGTTCTGTGCTGCGCAGCGATCAGGCTGCGAGCGAAGCTACTTCAACGCGAGCACCGCCGCCCATCGTGGACGAAACGGCCAGCTTGCGCAGATAAATACCCTTGGCAGCGGTAGGACGTGCTTTGTTCAGCGCGTCGACCAGGGCATTGAGGTTGGTTTGCAACTGTTCCACGCCAAACGAAGCGCGGCCGATAGTTGCGTGAATGATGCCGGCCTTGTCGGTACGGTATTGGACCTGACCTGCCTTGGCGTTCTTGACGGCGGTGGCGACATCGGGCGTGACGGTGCCAACCTTGGGGTTGGGCATCAGGCCGCGGGGGCCGAGGATCTGGCCCAGGGCGCCCACGACACGCATGGCATCGGGCGAAGCGATGACGACGTCAAAGTCGATCTGGCCACCCTTGATGGTCGCGGCGAGATCATCCATACCGACGATTTCCGCACCTGCGGCCTTGGCGGCCTCAGCCTTCTCGCCTTGGGCGAACACCGCCACACGCACCGACTTGCCGGTGCCCGCGGGCAACACGACCGAACCGCGAACGATCTGGTCGGATTTTTTAGGGTCGACACCCAACTGAACCGCAACATCGATGGACTCATCGAACTTGGCGGTTGCGGTTTCCTTTACCAGTGCCAAAGCTTCGGCGACCGGATACAGCTTGGTGCGATCAATCTTGGCGGCGATAGCGGCCGCGCGCTTGCTCAACTTGGCCATGCTTACACCCCTTCGACAGTGATGCCCATGCTGCGGGCGGTACCGGCAACCGTACGAACGGCAGCGTCGAGATCGGCAGCCGTCAGATCGGGCTGCTTGGTCTTGGCGATTTCTTCAGCCTGGGCGCGGGTAAGCGTACCGACCTTGTCGAGGTGAGGACGCGCCGAACCCTTCTGCACGCCACTGGCCTTCTTGATCAGAATGGTGGCCGGCGGCGTCTTCATGATGAAGGTGAAGCTCTTGTCGGCATAAGCGGTGATCACCACGGGGATCGGCAGACCGGGCTCCAGGCCCTGCGTCTTGGCGTTGAACGCCTTGCAGAATTCCATGATGTTCAGGCCGCGCTGACCGAGCGCCGGACCGATGGGGGGTGATGGATTAGCCTTACCAGCCGGCACTTGCAGCTTGATAAAGCCAACGATTTTCTTCGCCATGCTTTACTCCTTGCGGGTATTAACGCCGCCTATACGAGACAGGCGGCTCCCCGGGGTTGAAAATTCAGGTTTTCTCGACCTGACCAAAATCGAGTTCGACAGGGGTGGCACGGCCAAAAATGGTAACCGTGACGCGCACCTTGCTTTTCTCGTAGTTGACGTCTTCGACGTTGCCGTTGAAGTCTGCGAAAGGACCTTCCTTGACGCGGACCATCTCACCAACCTCGAAGAGAATCTTGGGCTTGGGCTTCTCGACGCCCTCTTCCATTTGCGAGAGGATTTTTTCGACCTCGCGTTCGGAGATCGGTGCGGGCCGATTACCAGACCCACCCAGAAAACCGGTTACCCGATTGGTGTTTTTCACCAAGTGCCAGGTTTCGTCTGTGAGATCCATCTCGACCAGCACATAACCTGGATAGATACGGCGCTCAGTGATCGACTTGCGACCGCCTTTTACCTCGACCACCTCTTCGGAAGGAACGAGAATGCGGCCGAAGGATGTTTGCAACCCGGCACGCTCGATGCGTTCCAGGAGCGCCTTGTGCACGCTTTTTTCCATGCCGGAATAAACGTGTACGACATACCAACGCTTGCTCATTTGTGCCCTTTAATTCCAGCCCAGCAGCAAGCCGTAGATCACCCAACCAAGAAGCTTGTCGATAACCCACAAAAACAAGCCCATGACGACCACGAAGGCAAACACGATGCCAGTCATCTGGGTAGTTTCTTTGCGGGTCGGCCAGACAACGCGCTTTACTTCGCTGTAGGAATCGCGACCGAAACTGAGTGTGCGACGCCCCGGCTCGCTGAACCAGGCGATCAGGCCGGCAACCACAAGGCTGCCCACGAATACACCCACGCGTACAACAGCGGGTTGGCCTTCCAGTATCGAATAGCCGACTATGCCTGCGATGATGACGAGCACCGCCAACCCCAGCTTGACGCGATCTGCGGCACTGGTAACGGTATCTACATTGCTATTCGACATAATTCGGCAGGTGGCGCCGCGACGGCGGCTTGATGACAGAAGGTCTGGCAGGGGCAGTAGGAATCGAACCTACAACCTTCGGTTTTGGAGACCGACGCTCTGCCAATTGAGCTATACCCCTAGACTCTGAAAGCGATGAAGCCGTACGGCCCACCGCCCCCTTTTCAAACTACTGATTTTACAATCATTACTACTTTTTTGCCGCTTTGCGGCACAACATGATCGAAAATCTGATTTCGATCGCGGCTGACGCACCAGGCGCCAGCCGGTATTGCGTTACTTACTTGGTGATGCTGGCCACGACGCCGGCGCCAACGGTACGACCACCTTCGCGGATAGCGAAGCGCAGGCCTTCTTCCATGGCGATCGGGGCGATCAGGCTCACCTTCATCGACACGTTGTCACCGGGCAGTACCATTTCCTTGTCCGCCGGCAGCTCGATCGTGCCCGTCACGTCCGTGGTGCGGAAGTAAAACTGGGGACGATAGCCCTGGAAGAACGGCGTGTGACGGCCACCTTCGTCTTTGGACAGAATGTACACCTCGGCGTTGAAGTCCGTGTGCGGCTTGATCGAGCCGGGCTTGGCCAGAACCTGGCCGCGCTCGACTTCCTCGCGCTTGGTGCCGCGCAGCAATATACCCACGTTGTCCCCAGCCTGGCCCTGGTCCAGCAGCTTGCGGAACATCTCTACGCCCGTGCAGGTCGTCTTGACCGTATCGCGGATACCGACAATCTCGATTTCCTCGCCAACCTTGACCACACCGCGCTCGATACGGCCCGTGACCACCGTGCCACGGCCAGAGATCGAGAACACGTCTTCCACAGGCATCAGGAACGTGCCGTCCACCGCGCGCTCGGGCGTGGGGATGTATGAGTCCAGCGCCTCGGCCAGTTGCAGGATCGCCTGCTTGCCCAGCGGACCTTCGTCGCCTTCGAGCGCCAGCTTGGCCGAGCCCTTGACGATGGGCGTGTCGTCGCCCGGAAAATCATACTTGGACAGCAGCTCGCGAACTTCCATCTCAACCAGCTCGAGCAGCTCTTCGTCATCAACCATGTCGGCCTTGTTCAGGAACACGATGATGTAAGGCACGCCCACCTGGCGAGAGAGCAAAATGTGCTCGCGCGTTTGCGGCATCGGGCCGTCTGCAGCAGACACCACCAGGATCGCGCCGTCCATCTGCGCAGCACCCGTGATCATGTTCTTCACATAGTCAGCGTGGCCCGGGCAGTCAACGTGCGCGTAGTGACGGCTCTTGGTCTCGTACTCTACGTGCGAGGTGTTGATCGTGATGCCGCGCGCCTTTTCTTCGGGCGCGTTGTCGATCTGGTCGTAGCCGCGCGCCGCGCCGCCAAATTCCTTGGCCAGCACCGTCGTGATCGCTGCCGTCAGCGTCGTCTTGCCGTGGTCAACGTGACCAATCGTGCCGACGTTGACGTGAGGTTTGGTCCGTTCAAACTTCTCTTTTGCCATGGCTGACTCCGATGGAAAGATGCTGGTTTAGTGCTATGTAATGATAAAAACTGCTGGTGCCCATGACGCGGATCGAACGCGTGACCTCTCCCTTACCAAGGGAGTGCTCTACCACTGAGCCACATGGGCATCTTGCCAGCCCCTGCATAACATGCAGAAACCGGAATACCGCAAACTGGAGCGGGTGAAGGGAATCGAACCCTCATCATCAGCTTGGAAGGCTGTTGCTCTACCATTGAGCTACACCCGCGAAGGATTCTTCCTGCCCGTCACACGCAGCGCGCCTTGCAGGCGCGCCGTATGCCAGTTTGTAAATTCTTGGTGGTGGGAGTTGGATTCGAACCAACGTAGGCGCAAGGCCAACAGATTTACAGTCTGCCCCCTTTAACCACTCGGGCATCCCACCAGAAGCGAACTATGAATTATGAGCCCTTTTAAAAATGATGTCAAGCAGTGGCCAGGGCCGGACGCTGCGCCCACGTTACAAAAAGGCGACATTGGACGATGCACCGGCCGCGACGCGCGGCAGGTGCTGTCTTTTCGCCGCTTTCGCCCAAGCGGAGCATTGGCCGGTGTCGCGGCTTGAAGTGGCTTGACGTGACTTAAAGCGGCTTGAGAGAGCTAGAAGAAGGTAAGGCCAATAGATACGATGAGGCCGGTGACAAAAAGCTGGATCAGGCAATATCCCATGATGTCTTTGGCTTTCAAGCCTGCGATCGCCAATACAGGCAACGCCCAAAAGGGCTGGAGGAGATTGGTCCAGGCATCTCCCCAGGCCACCGCCATGGCCACGCGCGGTATGTCGGCACCCAGGGCGTGCGCACTGGCGATCACCACAGGGCTTTGCACCGCCCATTGGCCGCCGCCGGAAGGGATGAAAATATTGACGATGCCGGCGCTCATGAATGTCCAGAAGGGCAGGCTTTCGGCCGTGGCGAAGGATGTCATCCAGTCGGACAGGCTGGCGGCCAAGCCCGAATGCATGATGATGGCCATGATGCCGGCATAGAACGGAAACTGGATCACGATGCCGGCAGCACCCTTGATGGCGTCATCAAGGCTATCGAGCAGGTTGCGAGCATTGCCATGCAGGACGATGGCCAGGAACAAGAAGGTGAAATTGATAATGTTGAGGTTAAGGCCACCGTTGCGGATGACGTAATAGTTGAACATATACGCCAGCCCGGCAAAACCAATCAGCATCGCCAGCAGCTTGCTGTTCTCCAGACGGGCGGCTGGGCGGGTGTCGGTGCTGCCATGCCGCGCTTTGTCTGCAAGTGCGGCAGGATCGACATACACGCTGTCTTTTTCATCCGGCATCATCCACCGGTTGACCAGCGGCACCACGATGAACATGGCCAGCACGATAATCAAGTTGTAGCTGGAGAAGATTGTGTCGGCTGTGGACACGACACCGATCTTGTCGGCTTGGAAGTGGCCCTCGGTGGCGATGGTCAAGGGGATGGAGCCCGCCAAGCCGCCGTGCCAGACTACAAAGCCGGAATAGGCACTGGCAACGAGCAAGCGATAGTCCACACGCACACTGCGGGCCAGTTGCTTGGCGAAAAGGGCACTGACAACCAGGCCGAAACCCCAATTGATCCAGTTTGCAGCCAAGGCCACGACGGTAACGAGAATGATGGCTGAACCGGGCGAGCGCGCCAAGCCTGCAAGCGCGGCCAGAATGCGTTTGACCAGCGGTGTGCTGGCCATCATATAACCGGCCACAAGCACCAGCACCATCTGCATGGTGAAAGCCAGCAGGCCCCAGAAGCCGTCGCCCCACATGGTGACAACCTCCATGGGGGTTTTCTGCTCCACCAGCACCGCCGCCAAGCCGGCGAGCAGCGTCAGCAGCACAACAAAAATATAAGGGTCGGGCAGGTACCGCTCAACCAGCTTGACGGATGAGCGAGTCAAGGCCTTGAACATCTTCTTGCTCCAGCTGTAGTACCGGGTCGCAGCCTGGCAGGCCGGAACCGCGACCAGAAACTTAACGAGGGAAATACACGGGACGAGGTGCCGAGCATGGCGGTGATCGCCGTGCTAACCGCAGCGCCTGGGCCGGATTCGGTGAATGCAGGCGGATGCTATCACGACACAGAATGCGATAGCCTGATCTTTAATAAGGGAAAACCCGTGTTTCTGTTACAACTCAGGCCCTTGAAACCGCAAGGTTTGAACATTAAAGAATGACGTCACGCGCCGTGGGCAGAGCAACAATGAGCAAGAGGGCTTGCACCCCCTTTTTTGTGTCAACAAAGCAAATAATGCGCTGAAAAACGGTGGATCAGCGGTCGAGCAGGGCGGACATGCCTTGACGTTCGAGCAAGGCGTTCAGGTGTTCCCAGCCGTGAAAGTCGATCATCAACTGGCCCTTGTCTTTGGCGCCGATTTTCAGGCTTACCCGCGTACCAAGATAATCGGACAGTGCTTCTTCCAGGCGTTTGGCGTCGCCGGACAGAGCGGCGGGCTTGCGAGCAGGCTTTTCTGCGGCATCAGCGTCGCGTTGCACACGGCTGACCAGTTTTTCAGCTTCACGCACCGATAGCCGGCGGGCAATAATTTCGTTGGCCAGCAAAATCTGATTGGCGGCATCGACAGCAAGCAGGGCGCGTGCATGACCCATGTCGATGTCGCCCGCGAGCAGCATGGTTTGTACCGGTTCGGCCAGGTTGAGCAGGCGCAGCAGGTTACTGGTGGCCGAACGTGAACGGCCAATCGCCTGGGCAGCCTGTTCATGCGTCAGTGCAAACTCATCGAGCAGGCGGCGCACGCCGTGCGCTTCTTCCAACGGATTCAGGTCTTCGCGCTGGATATTTTCGATCAGGGCCATGACGGCAGCGTTTTCGTCTGCCACTTCGCGCACCAGTACGGGGACATCTTTCAGCCCCGCCAGCCGCGCGGCCCGAAAACGACGTTCGCCGGCAATGATTTCGTACCGGCCGGCGGCACCGCCTGAAAGCGGCCGCACCAGGATGGGCTGCATGATGCCCTGTGCGCGGATGGAATCGGCGAGCTCAGCCAACGCACCTTCGTCCATCCTGGTACGCGGCTGGTATTTGCCCGCCTGAAGCAAATCGATGCTGAGGGAGGAGGGCAGGCCGGCGGACTCTTGTTTGCCAAGGGTATTGATGACTTTGGCGTCTTCGCCCAGCAAGGCGTCCAGGCCACGGCCCAGGCCTTTCGGTTTTCTCGTTGCCATAATGATTTCCGTTAGTTCAGATGCGCGGGCGGGCTTGTTGGCGCAAGGCTTCTTTCTTGACTCGACGCAGTAGCTCGTCGCCGAAGTCGAGGTAAGCTTTGGCGCCACGCGAGCTGCGGTCGTAGACGATGCCGGGCTGCCCGTGGCTGGGTGCTTCGGCCAACCGCACATTGCGCGGGATAATGGTTTCGAAGACCCGGTCGCCAAAGTGCGATTGGATCTGCGCGGCGACCTGCTGCTGCAGGGTAACGCGCGTGTCGAACATGACGCGCAGCAACCCGATCAATTGCAGACTGGGGTTAATGTTCTGGTATACACGTTTGATGGTGTTGACCAAGTCGGACAGGCCCTCAAGGGCAAAGTATTCGCACTGCATGGGGATGATAACGCCATGCGCGCACGCCAGGCCGTTAAGTGTGAGCAGCGACAGAGTAGGAGGGCAGTCGATGAGAATGAAATCGTAGCCGTCCTGGACCTTTTCGATCGCCTTCTTGAGCTGCTGTTCACGCTCGTCCATTTGGATGAGATCGATTTCGGCACCAGACAGTTCGCGATTGGAGGGCAGGACATCGTACCCACCCGATTCGGACTTTACGGTGGCCTGTTCGATGGACGCATTGCCAATGAGCACCTGATATAGATTGGTGGTGGCCGCATTCTTGTCCACGCCGCTGCCCATGGTTGCGTTGCCCTGGGGATCGAGATCGATCAGTAGCACACGCTTGTGCAGGGCCGCCAGCGCGGCGGCCAGGTTAATTGCCGTGGTGGTCTTTCCGACGCCGCCTTTCTGGTTTGCGATGCAGAAAATATTGGCGGTATTGTTTGGGTTCATACGGCTCCTTGACGGCTCATCCATACCAGGCAGCGCTGCGCGTCGAGCTCCGGTACCTGCAGTGGTACAACATTGACAACGCGCCAATCGGTTTGCTTGGCCAATTCGGCAATTTCCTCTTCGGGCTGCACGCCTTTCATGGCCAACAGCCACCCTCCTGGCGCCACATGCCGACCAGCCAGCGATGCAAAATCGGCCAGCGACGCGAAAGCGCGGGATACAACAATATAGGCCTGTGCGGGCGCCAGTTTTTCGATGCGCCCATGCACCGCCTGAAGGTTAGGCAGGTGCAGGGTGCCCGCCATCTGGCGAACAAATGCCATTTTCTTTTCAACTGCATCTACGCACTGTATGCGCCAGCCTGGACGCATGATAGCCAAGATGACGCCTGGCAAGCCTGCACCGGAGCCAACATCCATAATGAGTGGCTTATTTACTGTATTTTTATACAGTAATTTATCTATGGGCCCGACGATGGAGAGACTGTCGAACACATGCTGTACCAGCATCTGCTCAGGTTGCCGCAGTGCCGTCAGATTATAAGTGCGATTCCATCGTTGCAGTTGGCCAATGTAAGCCTGCAATGTGGCCGCCTGCTCATCAGAGACAGGCAGCGCCATCGCTGCACCGGCCGTCTGGATACGGGCGCTGAAAGTATCAGTGCCGGACATCAGGCGGCTCGTTTCCGTAATTGCATACGCTTGATATGTATAAGCAGAAGAGAAACAGCGGCCGGTGTAACCCCCGAGACGCGCGCGGCTTGGCCGATAGTTTCAGGGCGGCTGGCTTTGAGCCGCTGACGCACTTCGATGGAAAGAGAAGTGATGCCGTCGTAATCGATGTCTGCAGGGATAGGTTCAGACTCTTGAGACGCCTGCCGTTTGATTTCCTCTTGTTGCTTGGCAACGTATCCCGCATATTTGATCTGGATCTCAACCTGTTCAGCCGCCACCGGATCCTCCAACGCTGGACCGCCCGGCACACTGCCATCAACAGATTGCAGTGTGGTAAGTATCGCGTAGTCGACTTCGGGACGCTTGAGCAGGTCGTGCAGCGAATACTCGCGCTCCAGAGGCTTGCCGAATACCCGCTTCGCGGTTTCGTCTTCAAGCATGCGCGGGTTGATCCACGTGGACTTGAACCGTTCAATCTCGGCGGCAACTGCATCGCGTTTTCGATTGAACGCATCCCAACGGGCATCATCCACCAAGCCAAGCTGGCGGCCTATTTCAGTCAGGCGCATGTCGGCGTTATCTTCGCGCAAGCTCAAGCGATACTCAGCACGCGAAGTGAACATACGATATGGCTCGTTAACCCCACGAGTGATCAGGTCGTCCACCAGTACGCCCAGGTAAGCGTCGTTACGCTTGGGCGCCCACTGCTCACGGCCAAGGGCCATGCGTGCTGCATTCAGGCCCGCCAACAGGCCCTGCGCGGCGGCTTCTTCGTAGCCCGTGGTGCCGTTGATCTGCCCCGCGAAAAACAAGCCAGCAATCGCACGGGTTTCCAAGGTGGGACGCAAAGCCCGAGGGTCGAAATAATCGTACTCAATCGCATAGCCCGGCCGCATGATCACTGCATTTTCCAAACCGGGCAGCGAGCGTACCAATGCAATCTGGATGTCGAAGGGCAAGCTCGTCGAAACACCATTCGGGTAGATTTCCGTCGAACTGAAGCCTTCGGGTTCCAGGAAGACCTGGTGGCTTTCCTTGTCGGCAAACCGGTGGATTTTGTCTTCAATGGAAGGGCAATAGCGGGGGCCGATACCTTCGATCGTCCCCGCATCGCTGTACATGGGTGAGCGGTCTAGCCCAGAACGAATGATTTCATGCGTGCGTGCATTGGTATGAGTAATCCAGCAGGGTAACTGCCGGGGATGCATCGATGCCGCGCCCATGAATGAAAACACCGGCACAGGGTCGGTATCCCCCGGCTGCATCTCTGTTTTGCTGAAATCAATCGTGCGGGAATCGATGCGGGGAGGCGTGCCTGTCTTCAGGCGGCCTTGTGGCAGCTTGAGCTCGCGCAAGCGATTACCCAACGATATCGACGGAGGATCGCCGGCCCGGCCGCCTGAATAATGATCCAGGCCCACGTGAATCAGGCCATTCAGAAACGTGCCGGCAGTCAACACAACCGAGCGAGCGCGAAACCGCAAACCGATTTGTGTCACCGCCCCCACGACGCGATCACCTTCCAGCATCAGATCATCAACGGCTTGTTGAAAGATCGTAAGGTTAGGCTGGTTCTGCAGGCGTGTCCTGATTGCTTTCCGATAGAGTGAGCGATCTGCTTGTGCACGGGTAGCGCGCACAGCTGGACCTTTGGATCGGTTGAGAATCCTGAACTGGATGCCGGCTTCGTCGGTGGCCAATGCCATCGCTCCGCCAAGAGCATCAACCTCTTTGACCAAATGTCCTTTACCGATTCCACCGATAGAGGGATTGCAGGACATCTGCCCTAGGGTTTCCATGTTGTGTGTAAGAAGGAGGGTTCGTGCGCCGGCACGTGCTGAAGCCAGGGCGGCTTCCGTGCCAGCATGACCTCCACCGACGACGATGACGTCAAATTCGTCCGGATAAATCATTTTCGCTCGAGCGAGTGTGGGCATTTAATGGGCAATTATAGCCGGTGGGGTTTCAATCCGGCCAACTGATTCTGCAATTGTTGCAGCAATACGGAAAGTAGCTGTTTGTCTCTCTCACCGTACCCTCAGACAGATCTTTGTGCTCGAGCACGGTCAGCATTTGTTCCACGTGAAACACTATAAGTTGCTCCTAACTAGGGATCACAATCTCTTAATCCAGTAGTGATGAATAGAGCTGTGCAAGGCCTAGCTTCAGTATGCAATACGTATGCGTATCCTTACGGAAAAAATCACACTTCGCTTTCTCCCGCCGTTCGGGTTGTAAGCTGCGATGTTCGCGCCGGGAGTGCACTGTTTCACGTGGAACAATCCTACTCCAGCAAACACTCATGTTTCACGTGAAACACTGTCTGTCTGCGTAGAAGAAGGGCCGCACAACATCTCGAAAGCTGAAGTGCCACTGGAACGAATCTCCCATTTGAGTACAAAACCCATTCCGTACACAAAGAGAACATACGATTGCACTGCGGCACTATTTAGGCACCCCCACAACTTGCAATAGGGAGCAGGCGTATGGTTTCACGTGGAACAATCCCAACAGCTAGGGCGACGGGTGTTGAGGTCACCATGAACCTATCTGAGCAATAGCCGATAACGCGAGCGTACGAGTACAACAGTGTCCGGCGATCCCTGGCCCGCACACCATGAGAGATTTAAAATAAAAATTAACGCAAGTATCGGCCTTGGATGCGATGCCAAAGGCAGGTTCAAAAGCTGAATCAGGGAACGCGTATCAACTGCCCGCAGCAAGCTCTTGCGTAAAGGAGGCAACCGCACTAATGAAACAAGATTGCAAGTAAGTAATGCCACGAGAAAAGCCTTCAGTCCCCTGTGGACAACCTTGTGAATAAGCAGTGGAAGAAAACTGAACAACTAAAAAATGGGGATAACTCTGTGGGAATCGTATGTATATCGCGTGGACAAGCGCACTAAACCTTTGATTCTACGATCGAAATTGGATAAACAAATACTCAAGCACCAACCAAACATCCCCCTGGTGTAATCCTTTGCCCGACTTTCTTGTGTTTTTTTCTCAATCCTTAAAGCTCAAGTCGACCTTAAAGCTCAACTCGATATACTTATATATAAACAAAACTACCAATAAACCCCATCACCACGCGGCCATATTGCTACGTCATCGAGTAACATAATAACCATATATCGGCAGCCGGCTGAAAATCATCGGTGCAAAACTAAATTAATAAAAAAATTAATAAAAACAAAAACGCCCGCCAAAGGCGAGCGTTTCAGCTGCACCGTGCACCAGTGTTGGTACACAGCGTGAGGCTTGATACTTACAGCGGGCGGATACCTGCTGCCTGGGGACCCTTGGGCCCATCCTTGACTTCATACTCAACTTCCTGGCCTTCGTTCAGGCTGCGATAACCGCGGCCTTCGATAGCGGAGAAGTGAGCGAAAACATCGCTGCCGCCTTCATCAGGAGTAATAAAGCCGAAACCTTTATCGGCATTGAACCATTTAACTTTGCCCTTTTGAGCCATGATTTGTAGCGTCCTAAAAAATAAAAAAAAGCGTATAACCAAGGACGCCGGCGCGAACCAGCCATTTATCCCCCGGTAGCACCGGAAAATATTAACCGGCCGAAATGAATAAATGATTACCACCCGCGAGCCACGCGCGCTGCTTGATTAAGACGGCACTCGTGAGCATAACCATGCGAACTGGCGTTATCAAATGCTAGTTAACCCGTATGTGGTATTTTTTCGTCATATTTCCCCATCCCGCCGCGATAAAGTTTGATCACAGCCTCTGTCTGAAGGCATAACTCTTTCGTCTGACTATCCCCATGAATTTCGAATCGAAACTGCCGAATGTCGGCACGACAATTTTTACGGTCATGAGCCAATTGGCGGTAGACCATAATGCAATCAACCTTGGACAAGGTTTTCCGGATTTCAACCCGGATACTGATCTGCTCGATCTTGTCTGCAAAGCCATGCAGAACGGCCACAATCAATATCCCCCGATGGCCGGCATTGTGGCATTGCGCCAGGAAATCGCCGACAAAATGGAAACCCTGCATGGCCGGGCTTATGACTGGGATACCGAAATCACCGTTACCGCAGGTGCAACCGAAGGCTTGATGACCAGTATCCAAGCGTTTGTGCGCGCGGGAGACGAGGTTGTCATTATCGAGCCGTTTTACGACCTGTACATACCGGCTATTGAGCTGGCAGGCGGCAAACCGGTGGTTGTGCCTATGCTTGCGCCTGACGCCGCCCATGCCACCTATCGTGTCGACTGGCAGCAGGTGCGTGATGCCATATCGGCGCGTACCCGCATGCTGATCGTCAATTTTCCGCACAACCCCACTGGCATTTGCCTACAAAACGATGACATCGCTGCGCTGGAACGGATTGTGGAGGAGACCGGGATCCTGATCTTATCGGACGAGGTGTACGAGCACCTGGTGTTTGACGGCCACGAGCATCTAAGCCTGGCCCGCAGCCCGATACTCGCCCCTAATACGATCGCCGTGTTTTCGTTTGGCAAAACCTACAGCGCGACAGGTTGGAAAGTGGGCTACTGCTGCGCCCTTGCCGCACTGACCAGCGAAATCCGCAAAGTTCACCAGTTCACCGTTTTTACTGTGACCTCTCCGATGCAAGCCGGCTTGGCCGAATACATGAAAAACCCTGACCCATATCACGCGCTGCCTTTGTTTTACCAGCAGAAGCGCGACAGGCTTGCCCGCGGACTGGCTACTACACGCTTCCGCCCCTTGCCTAGCCAAGGCACGTTTTTTCTGGTGGCCGACTACAGCGCAATCTCCGATATGCCCGAAGCGGAGTTTGCGCGGTGGCTGACCACAGAGCACGGTGTGGGTGTGATCCCATTGTCGGCGTTTTACCGCAACCCCAGTGCGGCTCAATCCAACCATGGGCTTGTGCGCTTTTGTTTTGCCAAGCGCGATGACACGCTGAACACCGCCGTCGAACGCCTGCAAGCTGTGTAAGCGGGCCTTTTCCAACATCTGCCTGTTGCTTCCTCCTTTTCTGACCTGGCGAAGTATAGCGCTGCTTAAAGTTCTGTGAAGCGAGGCTGGCAGGGTGGGATCTAAGGGGTTTTTAATAACTTCTTTTATATGAAATTGGTAATGATGATGGGTGTCTGTGGATAACTGGGATAACTAAGGGAACAGTGCATAGGCGTTGGCTTTCCGGGCTTTTGGATGATGGGCATAAGGTCTGTTTTTTTGGTGGATGGATTGCGGACAATTTTTCGCTTTGAAGTGTTGTGCATCGTTATCCAGAACTCATCAACAAGCTATGCACATTTCCGCTTCCCTCTAGTTATCCACAGGCTGTACGCGGCGTCGCCCGTAAATTTATTTTGAAACTATTTGTAAATACAAGGCGAAGAATAGAGGGCACAGAAGGCCAGAGGGGCGGATTGTCCCCAGCAATAGCCTCATTCCGCCAGTACAGCCCGAAAATTGTCATGTAAGGCGTCTTGGAGCGTGCCATGTGGCATGCGACGCCTGAGCCTTGCCCTCCGGATGGCTGCTTGAGCTGACGCGGTGCAGCATTGCATAGCCGGGATGGGCGGCACGCGCCCTGCCTGCCTACAATGCAAGCAAAAACATCGAAGCGGAGAAATGCGATGACGACGCGATACGATGTGAGCGGTGCCCAGGCAATGTTCGAACCTGGCTCAGACGATCAGGTATTGGCCAATAAGCTTGGCATTTCTTCATCCGCCGATATGGACGAGGCGGAACTGATACTGCTGCAGAAGCTGTATCACTCAGTGCTGGAAGATAATCTGCCGCTGGGTAGATTGACGATGGCGCATATTCGCACCTGGCACCAACGCTGGCTGGGCAATATTTATGTCTGGGCTGGCCAGCCGCGCTCTGTGAATATGAGCAAAGACGGGTTTCCCTTTGCGCCCGCCGCACAAGTGCCGCGATTAATGACGGAATTTGAAAAGGTGTATTTGGCGCGTTATACGCCATGCGTCGGTTTTGCCCGCGATAAACTCGTCGAAGCGATCGCGGTCGTCCACGTGGAATTTATTCTCCTCCATCCATTTAGAGAAGGAAATGGCAGGATTTCACGCTTGTTGGCAGACGTTATGGCTGCACAGGCCGGGTTTGGCCCTTTGGACTACACGAGTTGGGAAGCCAATCGCGCCGGATACATTGCCGCTATACAGGCTGGCCTGGGCTGCGACTATGCCCCCATGCAGAAGTGGGTAGATAAAGCGCTGGCGCGTTAATAGCGGGAAGATCAGGCAGAAGCTAGCGCAAGCTGCTGGAACTTGCTGGTTTGAGCCTTGAGCAGACTTTCGAGATCTTTGATGGGCTGGCCCGTTTCGATAGCCGTGGAACTGGCTACCGCGCGGATGATGCGCAATTGCAGCGACAGGGAGGTATCGGCAATGATTGCGGGCTCGGCGTTCATTGAGAGGCTGGTATTTTGCACAGGTCGATTATACGCTTTTATGGGCTTGATATAAAACGATAATATCGCTCAGCTGTTGCATGAACGCACGGCAAAGCGGTTGTTGGCGCCATCGCGACTAGGCGGCTTCCTGCGGCATGGCTGATGCTGGCAACCCGAAAATGCGGTCAAACATCAGATTGAATGCAAAGGTATAAGCCAGAAAGAACAAGAGCAGGCCAATGTCCAGCACAAAGGCTTGCCAGAGTGTGATGTTGAGCCACCAGGCGAACAACGGTACCAGCATGAAGACCAGGCCGCCTTCAAAACCGATGGCGTGTGCGACGCGGCGCAGGATGCTGCGGCCGCGTCGGGTTTGGCGTGCTTCCCAGTATTCGAACAGCGTGTTGAAGACCACATTCCAGATGATGGCGATGATCGACGATGTAACTGCCGCGACCGTGGCGTGGCCCAACCCGTGGCTGGTCAGTGACGACAGGCCGAAGCTGGTTACGATAATGGCGATCAGTTCGTACAGGGTGACGTAGACGAGTTTGCGTTTTATGCCCTGCATGGCTGCTGTAAAGAAAAAATCATGAAGCGGGTCGGACATGGTCGCGACACAGTGGAAGTGGCATTGTAGCCAATGGCATATTTCAACGCCGCGTCACGGAGGTATGAACATGGCATCGGACAATGGCTTGCCTGATACGCTACTGCAACGCCCCGTGCCTGCCGCAGTCGCTGTAGTGGTGCGAAACGGGTGTGTACTGATGGTGCAGCGCGGCCGGCCACCCAACGCGGGCCGGTGGGGCTTGCCGGGGGGCAAGATCGAATGGGGCGAATCGATGCTGGCGGCGGCGGAGCGCGAATTATGCGAAGAAACTGGTGTTTATGCGCAGGCGCGGCAGGTTGTTACGGCGGTAGAGGTATTGCATCGCGATGAGGGGGGCACCGCGATATGGCATTACGTGCTTGTCGTGGTGCTGTGCGACTGGCTGCGGGGTGAGCCGGTTGCGGGCGACGACGCAGGTGATGCGCGCTGGGTGCCGGTGGATGACATGGACAGCCTTCCCCTGGTGACCAGCACCGATGTTGCTGCGATAGTGCGGCAGGCAATGGCGTTGCACAGATAATGTAGTAGGGCCGTGGGCGCGGTGTTTCTCCGAGGCTTGGCGATGCAAGCGCCTGATGCGGTTTATGCCTTGTGGTGATTCAGGGTTTAATCGGCGCCGCAGGCGCCTGCCATTTGCGCGGCGGCGGCGTATATTGGCGAAAGCGCGATAGTATGGTCTCCAGCGAGTTGGTGAATACCAGCATGTCGGCATACGATTGCAGCATGAAGCCTTCAGCGACCATTCTTTGGGCCATTTCGTGTACGGGATCGTAATAGCCGTTGATATTCAGGAAGCCGCAGGGTTTCTGGTGTATGCCCAATTGCGCCCATGTCCATTGTTCGAATATTTCTTCCAGCGTGCCGCTGCCGCCAGGTAGTGCAACAAAACCGTTGGCCAGCTCAGCCATCTTTGCCTTGCGCTCGTGCATTGTGTGTACGACGTGCAGATGAGTGAGCCCCGTGTGTGCGATTTCGCTGTCGACCAGCGACTTGGGCATGACGCCATATACCTCGCCGCCTTCGGCCAGCGCGGCATCGGCCATTGCGCCCATCAAGCCAACGCGGCCGCCGCCATAAACGATGCCTATGCCTTGGCGGGCCAGTAGGCGCCCGGTTTCGCGGGCTGCGTCCAGGTATGCTGCCTGGTTGCCGACTTTCGAGCCGCAGAAAACGGCGATATGGGTGATGCGTTGCGTCATGCTGGGTGGGGAAGGGCGTAAAGAAACGAGGGTATTCCAAAGAAGGCTTCAGAAGCAAGGCCGCATATCAGTGGACTGCTGGCATCAAGTAAGAATGCCCGCCCCTCTAAACCGGACAATCCTGCTATCCACCGCTGAGGGGTCTTGTCAGCGAACTGCTGATGGAAATGCGGCCGTTGTGGGTGTGCGCTTATACGTATGATGCAGTCTTGAAGGGGCGGGATAAAATGCGTTGTCACTGCGGCAAACGGTTGTAGCCAACAAGCTCTGTCGTTGCACCCACTATTCAAGGCCAGGCAGGGGCAGCAAACCCCGGTGCGCGGCCCGGCAGATTTCCTGATAGGAGATGCGGCATGAAACAGCAATCCCTGGACATGATCACTCGCTTGGTCGGGTTCGATACGGTGTCCCGCAATTCCAATCTCGCATTGATCGATTATGTGCGCGAGTATCTCGAAGGCTTTGGTGTGCAGAGCCATCTGGTGAAAAGCGAGGATGGGCGCAAAGCAAACCTGTATGCGACGGTCGGACCAAGTGTGGAAGGCGGTGTGGTGCTGTCGGGGCATACAGACGTAGTGCCGGTGGACGGGCAGCCATGGGATAGCGACCCCTTCGTCATCACACAGAAGGACGGCAGGCTGTTCGGACGCGGCACTTGCGATATGAAATCCTTTATTGCCATCGGGCTTGCCATGGTGCCGGACATGATCCAAGCGGGGTTGAAGCGGCCCGTGCATTTTGCGCTGAGCTACGACGAAGAAGTGGGCTGCCTGGGCGCACCGGCCATGATTGAACGCATGGTGAGCGATATACCGCAGCCCAGCGCCGTAATCATTGGCGAGCCCAGTAGCATGGCGCCCATCATGGCGCACAAAGGGATGGTGGCTATGCGCACGACGGTTATCGGCCACGAGGCGCATTCAAGCCAGATACAGCGCGGCGTCAGCGCGGTGATGACGTCGGCGCGGCTGATCACGTTTCTGGAAGATATGATGGCCGAGAACAAGGCGCGGGCCAATCCGCAAAGCCCCTTCGTACCACCGTATACCACTATCCACGTCGGTGTTGTGCATGGCGGTACTGCTCTCAATATCATCTCGCGTGAATGCTCATTTACGTGGGATGTGCGAATGCTGCCCGGCGACAGCGAGCGCACGTATCTGGATCGTTTTCACGCCTATTGCGATAGCCTGCTCCCGGCAATGAAAGCCGTTTCGCCCGATACCTCGATCACCACTGAATTGATCGCGTATGCACCCCCACTGACCAGCGACGGCGACGACGAGGCTCAACGCATCGCCATGCGGCTCTCGGGCTGCGCATGCTGTGGTGTCGTCCCTTATGTCACCGAAGGCGGCCTGTTCCAGCAGCGCGGATACTCCGTCGTCGTATGCGGGCCGGGCTCTATCGATCAGGCGCACCAGCCTAACGAGTACATTGATATCTCGCAGGTGGAGGCATGTGAGGTGTTTATGGGTAAGTTGATACATAGTTTGAGCCTGAATGACGACACGATAGTGGCATAGGCTGCGGTAGTGAAATCATTGGCGCAACAGAATATATTGAATCTATTGAAGAACAAAAGGAATGTCAGGATGTCGTGGACAAGCAGAAAGGTGGCTTATCAACTTGGTGGTGAGGTTATTCGCGGGACGTTTTATCTGCCGGGCGCCAAGGATGGTCAACCGTTGCCGTGCGTAGTGCTTGGCCATGGCTGGGGCATGGTCGCAGGGGGTGATCTCGAAGAATATGCGCACGCTATCGTTGCACGCGGTATTGCCGCATTGACGTTTGACTATCGACACCTGGGAAAGAGCGACGGCCAGCCACGTCAGCATCTTGATCCCAATCGTCAGATCGAGGATTTTTACGCAGGCATCAGCTTTGTTCGAAGCCAGCCGGAAATCGATGGAGCGCGTATCGGTGTCTGGGGCTCAAGCTATGGCGGTGGCCATGCCTTGAGCGTGGCGGCGACGGATCCGCGTGTTAAATGCGTGGTTTCCCAGGTGCCAACGATAAGCAGTTGGCGGGCTGCTAAAGAACGGATGACCACGGAAGCCTGGACGGCGCAGTGGGACGCGTTCATCGCGGATCGTGAGGCGGTATTTGCGGGTGCTGACATGAAGACGCAGAAAACCGTGAGCGATGATCCAGCGGAACGGGTGACCTATCCCGATAATGCGTCGTTTGAGTATATGGCGTCTGAAGGCCGGCGCTGTCCTGAATGGCGTGATTACACAACGCTGGCGTCCGTAGCCTTGGCGCGCAATTACGAGCCGGGAAGCTACCTTTACCGAATCACAAGTGTGCCGGTGTTGATGATTATTGCCGACCAGGACACCACGACACCTTACCAGCTTCAGCGCGAGGCATTCGATGCGTTGACCACAACCAAGAAACTGCTGGAAGTTCCGGGTGGGCATTACTCTGTATATCGGGAGCATTTCCAAGAGACGAGTACGGCCGCAGCGGATTGGTTTGAGGCGCATTTGTCGATAGGTTCGTAGATCTCCATCAGGATCTCCATCAGGATTGATGGGAGTGCTGCCTTGGCTCCTTGATGGCGAATTCCTCGACGATCCAGGTGGCTCACTTGCGGAATGGCACCGCACGTTCAGCATTCGCTTTGTAGCCTATGGCGATGATGGCAGTCAGGTTGTAGTGCTTGGTGTTGTAGGTTACTGGCCGCAGCCGGGTACTTGGCGCAAACGGACGTCGATCATCACGATTTGCCTAGCGTGATGACGTCCGAGACTTGAGCATCAGGCTGGACTGCCTCCCTCTGCAGCGTCCTTGACTTCATATCGCAGAGGTGTCGGAGTCGAACTTCTGCAGGGGGTACAGGCAGCGGGTGAAACTACCGAACAGCATCTGTTTGATGCGGCTGGTTTCCGTAACGGCTTCCCTCAGGTTATGGGCAGTCTGCCCCTCCGTAGCGGTGTAGTTGCATGGCTTCAGCTCGGTGAAGCCTCTGCTGACCTGAACGTTATAGCCTGCGGCTTTCCGGGTGGCCACTTTCACGGCTCAAGATGAATTGTTCGCTGGTACGTAATGTCTGGCCGACGATCTCGCGCTGCCCTGGCTGGAAGTTGGGCAAGGCTCCCAGGTGGAACGGATGAAAGCCCGTGGTGACTTCGCCGGTAGGCGATGTGCGGCTTGCCGGTCTTGGAGTTCTCGACCGGAATATGCCATTCACCTTCGTCCAGATGCACGTCTTTCCACTGCGCCAGCATCAGCTCGGACTTGCGCACCAGGGTCATCAGGATCAACTGGAAGGCGATCTTGAACTGGCGGCGGATGTTGGAGGTTTGCATGGCGCGTAGGAACTGCCGGGCCTCGTCCGGCGTCAGCGCCCGTTCGCGGGCGGCGGCGCGGTAGACGTGCCGAATCGGCAGGGCCATGACCGGGTTGGCCTGGATGAGGCCGCAGATCAGTGCGTAATCGAACATGCGCTTGAGCAGGCCGCGCACCTGGCCGGCGGCGGCATCGAAGCCTTGTTCCTTCTTGCGCCAGATGACGCTGCGCACGTCCTCAGCGGTGATGTCGCGGATCGGCTTGCTGCCGATGTGCGGCAGGATGTCCTTTTCCAGGTAGCGGCGAGGCATTGTCACGCTCTGGCGGTCGCCTGGACCCCACCTCACTTCCCGATGCAGAAACTAGAAAATATCTCCCCCAGCAAATCGTCGCTTGTGAACTGGCCGGTGATTTGGCAGAGCGCTTCGTGGGCAAGGCGGAGTTCTTCGGCAAAGAGGTCGAGTACCTGGTCGCTGTGGCTGGCGTGTTCGGCGGCGAGGGTGAGGTGGTTGCGGGCGGCTTCGAGGGCGGTGAGGTGGCGTTCGCGGGCGAGCCACGGGGATTCGTTGCCGGGGTTCCAGCCAGCGATATCGAGCAGTTGCCGACGCAGGGCGTCCAGGCCTTCGCCGGTTTTGGCGGAAATGTAGAGGACGGTGGGCGATGTAGGGGTGTTGGCGATGCCCGCTGCACTGCCGGCGCCGTCTGGCAAGCCGCCTTTTGTGGCGGCGCTTGTGGCAGTGGCGGCGCGCGCGGCTGCTGCGCCGGGCTGGGTGGGGGTGTTTTTGCCGATGGCCGCGGGAAGCGCGGCGGGTTTGGTTGAAATGTGGGGCGTTGAAAGGGCGTCGGGCGCGCTGCATGGGCCGGCCTTGCCAACGCCTGCCAGCAGATCCCACTTGTTATATACCTTCAGCACGGGCGTGCGCGCGGGCAGGCGGGCGGTGATGGCGGTGTCCAGGGGGCTGTCTGGGTCGCGGGCGTCTTGCAGGTGCAGGATGACGTTGGCTTTTTCGATTTCGGCCCAGCTGCGGGCGATGCCTATGCTTTCGACGGTGTCGTCGGTTTCGCGCAGGCCGGCGGTGTCGATGATGTGCATGGGCACGCCGTCGATGTGGATCTGCTGGATGACTTTATCGCGGGTAGTGCCGGCGATAGGGGTAACGATGGCGATGTCATCGCCGGCCAGGGCGTTGAGCAGGCTGGATTTGCCGACGTTGGGCTGGCCGGCCAGCACGACGTGCAGCCCTTCGCGCAGGATCATGCCTTGGCGGGCCTGAGTGGTCAGGGCAGCCAGGTCTTGCCGGATAGCGGCGAGCGTGGAGGCGGCCTGGTATTTTTCAAGGAAGTCGATTTCTTCTTCAGGAAAGTCGAGGGTGGCCTCGACCAACATGCGCAAATGGACGATGCGGTCGCTCAGCGCGTTGACCTGGTTGGAAAAGGCGCCGCTGAGTGATGCCATGGCGCTGCGTGCGGCGGCGTCGGACGAGGCGTCGATGAGGTCGGCCACGGCTTCGGCCTGAGCGAGATCCATGCGGTCGTTCAGGAAGGCGCGCTGGGTGAACTCGCCGGGCTCGGCCAAGCGCAGGCCGAATTCGCTACCCGTTCGCAGGCAATGCTGGAGCAGACGGCGCAATACGGCAGGGCCGCCATGGCCTTGCAGTTCGATAACGTCTTCGCCGGTGTAGGAGTGTGGTGCCTTGAAATACAGGGCAATACCTGCGTCGATGGCTTGGCCGGCCTCGTCGTTGAAGGGCAGGTAGTGGGCGTGGCGCGGTTTGAGCGGCGCACCGAAAAGCTTCTGCACCAAGGGGGCGAGGTTGCGTCCTGAAATGCGTACGACGCCGATGCCGCCGCGGCCGGGGGCGGTGGCGATGGCGGCGATGGGTTCGTGGGCGCGCAGAGACATGGCAAAATCCGGAATTCACAATCACACAACAAGGAGCCATCATGCCATACCTGATCGAAACCTTCGACAAACCCCACAGCCAGGCTTTGCGTCAGTCGGTGCGCGACAAGCATTTGGATTTTCTTGAAGAGAACAAAGCGTTGTTGCTGGCGTGCGGCGCCAAGCTGGAGGATGACGGCACAGGGGGCACGGGCAGCGTATATATCGTGGATGTGGAAACCCGCGCCGAAGCTGAGGATTTCGTGAATCGTGATCCGTTCGCGATCGCGGGGCTGTTCGAGCGCATGACGATCACGCGCTGGCGCAAGGCGTATCTCGACGGCGAGTGCTATTTATAAGCATCCCTGCCAGGCCGGGTTGTAACAACCAGCCCCCGCAATGGGCCTGCTCAAGAGCCATTGCGGGGGCGTTGTATTGTTGCGGCCTGGCCATCTGGCTGGCCGGAATCACGGAGCGCGAACGGCGGCGACGTGCAAAATGTGCTTGATGGGCGACGTCGCCGGGCCGGGGGCTGATATCAGCCTTGTTTCATCGCGCTTTCCACTTTTTCGATCGCTGCGGCCACACCCGCGCCGTAGGCAGGGTCCGCCTGGGTGCAGTGGTCGATATGGCGCTGTTGCACGTCTTTGGTAACGCCGGCGATGGCGCGGGCGGTGTTGTCGAACAGAGCCTGCTTTTGTTCGTCGCTCATCAGGCGGAACAGGTTGCCGGGTTGCGAGAAGTAGTCCGTGTCTTCGCGGTGGTTCCAGTGGTCGGCCGCGCCCTCGATGGACAGGGGCGGCTCGCGGAAGTCGGGTTGCTCTTCCCATTCGCCGCTATTGTTGGGCTGATTGCCCGTGGTGCCGCCATAGTTACCGTCTACCCGCATGGCGCCGTCCCGGTGGAAGGCATGGTAGGGGCACTTGGGCGCATTGACGGGGATTTGATGGTGGTTGATGCCCAGGCGGTAGCGCTGGGTGTCGCCGTATGAAAACAGCCTGGCCTGCAGCATGCGGTCGGGCGAGAAGCCGATACCGGGTACGACATGGGCGGGGTTGAAGGCGGCTTGCTCCACTTCGGCGAACACGTTTTCGGGGTTGCGGTTCAGTTCCAGTTGGCCCACCTCGATCATCGGGTAGTCTGCATGCGGCCACACTTTGGTCAAGTCGAAGGGGTTCAGGTGATACGAACCGGCTTCTTTCTCGGGCATGATCTGCACATACATCGTCCAGCGCGGGAAGTCGCCGTTTTCGATCGCGTCGAAAAGATCGCGGTGCGAGCTTTCGCGGTCGCGGCCCACCACCTCACATGCTTCGGCATCGGACAGGTTCTTGATGCCTTGCTGGGTTTTGAAGTGAAATTTGACCCAGAAGCGCTCGTTCTGCGCATTGATGAAGCTGAATGTGTGGCTGCCGAACAGATGCATATTGCGATAGCCCGCAGGGATGCCGCGGTCGCTCATCACAATAGTGACTTGGTGCAGGGCCTCGGGCAGGCCGGTCCAGAATTCCCAGTTGTTCTGTGCGCTGCGCATGCCGGTGCGCGGGTCGCGTTTGACGGCGTGGTTCAGGTCGGGGAACTTAAGTGGATCACGGAAGAAGAACACCGGCGTATTGTTGCCAACCAGGTCCCAATTGCCCTGTTCGGTATAGAACTTCATCGCAATACCGCGAATGTCGCGTTCGGCGTCCGCCGCGCCGCGCTCGCCTGCCACGGTGGAAAAGCGCGCAAACATGGGCGTTTTCTTGCCGACTTCAGAGAACATCTTGGCGCGGGTGTATTGGGTAATGTCGTGTGTGACGGTAAAGGTGCCATAGGCGCCCGTGCCCTTGGCGTGCATGCGGCGCTCGGGGATGACTTCGCGGTCGAAGTGGGCCAGCTTCTCGATCAGCCAGACATCCTGTAACAAGGCGGGGCCGCGCGGGCCGGCAGTCATGATGTTTTGGTTGTCGGCGACGGGCGCGCCGGCGGCGGTAGTGAGTTTCTTCATGGCATATCCCTTCTGGAGAATGATGGCGGCTGAGGCTGCCTGACCGGTTAAGGTATGTTGCATGCTGACCCCCCTGTGCGGGGCCATTTTATGGACATGGATGAAAGTCTAGAGAATGCCGGTTGTTAAGTAAAATTGATTATAAATAAATAACTGATTTATCTAGACTATTAACCGGCAGTAGTTAAAGCGGTAATGGCTTGAGCGGCGCTGGTTCAAGCGGCGCTGGCGCTGCGACCCGTCGTCGGCGCCAAACCTTATGGCCCCCGGAGCACACTGGGACGACACCATCGCCTGCGATATGTAAGGCTTATAAGCGATGGCGTGCGTGTGCATAGCATGCCTTGACGACGTATACGCATTGTTGCCCTCCATGGCATGTTTGGTTTTACACCCCCAGATACGCCTGTAGTGCAGGCTTTTGCGCCTCAAGCTCTGTGGATGCGCCCCGCCATACCACGCGTCCCTTTTCAACGATGTAGTGGCGATCCGCCAGCCGCAGCAAGGGCCCGAGGTTTTTGTCTATACACAGGATTGTCATGCCCAGTTGCTTGAGCTCGGCCAGACAGCGCCAGATTTCCTGGCGGATGAGGGGCGCCAGCCCTTCGGTGGCTTCGTCCAGGATCAGCAGGCGCGGGTTGGTCATCAGCGCCCTGCCGATGGCCAGCATCTGCTGCTCGCCGCCGGACAGCGTGCTGCCCGATTGGCCCGCGCGCTCCCGCAGGCGGGGAAAGAGGGCATAGATTCGTTCCGTCGTCCAGGGGCGAGCCAGGCGCTGCCTGTTGTGCGCGGTAGCCACCAGGTTCTCATGCACGGTCAGTGTTGGGAAGATCTGCCGCCCTTCAGGTACCAGGCCAATGCCGGCACGGGCAATTTTATGAGGTGGCAGGCCGTTGATGGGCTTGCCCGCAAAGTCGATGCCACCAACGGCGGGCGCCATAAAACCGACGATGGCCTTGACGCTAGTGGACTTGCCCATGCCATTGCGGCCCAGCAGTGTCACGAACTCGCCTTCGCGGATCTCGAAATCCATGCCGAACAGGGCTTGGCTCGCGCCGTAGAAAACATCGATGCCGCGCACCGCAAGCAGCGCCGTCATGCCTCATCTCCCAGGTAGGCGGCTCGCACGTCGGGGTGCTTGCGAACGTAGGCGGCATCGCCAGTGGCGATGATGCGGCCATACACCAATACGGATACGCGGTCGGCAAGACGGAACACGGCATCCATGTCGTGCTCCACCAACACGATGCCGTAGCGCCCCTTGAGCGATTGCAGCAGGTGTGTCATGTCGGCTGACTCCGCCTGGCTCATGCCGGCCATGGGCTCGTCCAGGAGCAGCAGGCGAGGTTCGCCCGCAAGTACCATGGCCAATTCGAGCTGGCGCTGCTCGCCATGGGCGAGATCGGCGGCAGGCGTGTCGCGCCGGTGCGCCAGGCCTACCCTTTCCAGCATGGCCTGCGCGGGGCCCGTGAGCGACGGCTGAGCCGCCACAGGCTGCCAGGCACGAAAACTATGGCCTTGGTGCGCCTGCACCGCCAACATCACATTCTGCTGAGCAGTGAATTCCGGAAAGACAGAGGTGATTTGGTATGAACGCGCCAGGCCAAGCAATGCGCGGCGTTCGACCGGCTCTCGTGTAATGTCTTTGCCTTGTAGTGTGATGGTGCCCGAGTCGGGCCGCAGTTCTCCGGCCAGTTGCCCGATCAGTGTGCTTTTGCCGGCGCCGTTGGGGCCAATGATGGCGTGCAGTTCGCCGGTGGCAATGTCCAGGTCGACACAGTCGGTGGCTTGCAGCCCACCGTAGCGCTTGCGCAGTTGGCGTACAGAAAGCAGACTCATGCGCGGCGCCTCCCGTCCAGTGGTGCTCGCGCGCGGCGGCGGTGCTCCCACCCTGCCAGCAGGCCCACCAAGCCTTGTCGGCTGGCGAGGGCCACAATCACGATCAGTGGCCCGAAAATCACCATCCAGTGGTCAGTGACGGCTTTCAGGCCTTCCTCGGCGAGAATCATCGCCACGGCGCCGAACACGGGGCCGAAGAGTGTGCCCAGGCCACCCAGCATCACCATCACGATCAGTTCGCCTGACGTTGTCCACGACATATAAGACGGCGAGGCGAATTGCGTGAGATTGGCATACAGCAGGCCGGCCACGCCGCATATCATTGCGGCCAGTACATAAACCGCCAAGCGGTAGCGAAAGGTGGGGTAGCCCAGCGCGCGCATGCGTTTGTCGTTGCTGTTGCTGGCGCGCAGCACCATGCCCAAACGGGAATGGATGAGGCGGTGGCAGCCATACAGGGCGGCGCACACGAGCGCCAGGGTAAGGAGATACAGTACCGGGCCATCACCCAACTGCAGGCCACCGAAGCGGCTGCTTGCCGCCAGGCGCATGCCATCGTCGCCGCCGTACTGGCTCAAGCTGACGAACAGAAAGTAGAACATTTGCGCAAAGGCCAGCGTAATCATAATGAAGGAAATGCCTGTCGTGCGCAGCACTATGCAACCGGTAATCAGCCCTACAGCGCCGCACACGGCCAGCGTTACCAACAAGTGCGCCCAGCCGCTGGCT
This sequence comes from Paracandidimonas lactea, assembly GCF_021653995.1. NCBI lineage: Bacteria > Pseudomonadati > Pseudomonadota > Betaproteobacteria > Burkholderiales > Alcaligenaceae > Paracandidimonas > Paracandidimonas lactea. The sequence goes on along the minus strand of NZ_JAJJOZ010000002.1, from coordinate 12,531 downwards.
ATACCGTGGTGGCTCAGGATTGCCGCACTGTATACACCCAGGCCCAGGAACAACGCATGGCCAAAGCTCACCATGCCGCCGTAGCCCAGGATCAGGTTGAGGGACAGCGCCGCCAAGGCAAAGATGAGAATACGCGTGAGCAGTGTGATGGCGAAGGGTTCATCTTGTGCAAACACGGGGGCCAAGGCGAGCAGCAACAGCAAAAACAACCCCGCTCGGGTGGCGAGGGGCAACTGGCAAAACCGGTCTATCATTTGGCGCATAACGCAATACATCAATCGAGGCATCAATGCCGTTGTACCGGAAACAGCCCTTCGGGCCGTAATGCCAACACGATGGCCATCAGTAGATAAATCATCATGGAAGCCAGCGCAGGGCCTGCGACATCGGCCGCACTGCGCTCGAGCATAGTGCGAAGTACGGCGGGCAGCACCGTGCGCCCAAGGGTGTCGACCACCCCCACGATGAGCGACGCATAGAATGCGCCCCGTATGGAGCCTATGCCGCCGATCACAATCACCACCATGGTCAGAATCAGGATGGGCTCGCCCATGCCGGCCTGCACCGACATAATCGGCCCCGCCAGCAAGCCCGCGAAGCCTGCAAGGATGGCGCCCAGGGCAAACAGGAGCGCATTGAGCAGGTTGATGTTCACGCCCAAGGCATCCACCATGGCGCGGTGCGTCGCACCAGCGCGTATCAGCATGCCGATGCGCGTACGGTGGATGAGCAGGTAACAGCCCAGCGCCACCAGCAGCCCCGCAGCGATCACCACCAGGCGATATGCGGGGTAGCGCACGCCCAACACGTTTACCGTGCCGATCAGGTATTCGGGCACTTCCATGTAGTAGGGCGAAGGCCCCCAGATCATGCGGGCGATTTCATTGAAAAATAGGATCAGGCCGAAGGTGGCCAACACCTGGTCCAGGTGGCTGCGCTGGTATAGCTTGCGCAGCGCAATCTGGTTGATGACAAGCCCCAAGACCGCCATGGCCGGTATCAGCAGAACAGCCGCCAGCAGAAATGAGCCGGTGTAGTTGTACAGCGAGGCCGCGAAAAACGCGCCCATCATATATAGCGAGCCATGCGCCAGGTTGACGAAGCTCATGATGCCGAACACCAGTGTCAGCCCCGCCGCCATGAGAAACAGCAGCACGCCCAGTTGCAGGCCATTGAGCGTCTGTATAAAGAATAGGGCAGGGCTCAAGCCTGGCCTCCGCGTTGCGCGGACGGCCCAATGCACACGGGCCGCCTACGGGGTTGGCGTTATTTCATGTCACATTGCGCGGCAAAATTGGCGCGCTTTGCGATTTTGATAGGTGTGGATGCCTGCAGCACTGCGCCGTCCGGCCCGTCTACCACGTCTACACGGTAGAAGGGGGCGTCGGGAAAGTGGTTGGAGTCGAACTTGAAGCTGCCGCGCACCGATTGGAAATCGGCCTGCTTGAGGGCTGCGCGGAAGGCATCCTTGTTGCTCAGGTCGCCCTTGACCTTCGCAAGCGCGGAATCGATCAGGCTGGCCGCGTCATACGATTGCGCCGCATACATTGAGGGCTGACGTTTGTAGGCTTTTACGAAGGCTTCCACAAACTGCTTGTTCTGCGGGTTGTCGATATTGGGCGCATAAGGCGCGCTGGTGATAGCGCCCACGGCAATCGACTTGAGCGCTGGCAGGGTGGAGCCGTCGATACTGGCGGCCGATAGCAGGGGCACCGTGCCCAGCAGGCCCGCCTGACGGTATTGCTTGACGAAGTTAACCCCCATGCCGCCTGGGTAGAACACGTAAACGGCGTCGGGTGAGGCCGCCTGCAGTTGCGCCAATTCGGCCGAGTAGTCGGGTTGATTGACTTGCGTGTAGACCTCGTTGATGACGGTGCCGGTGTAGTCGCGCTTGAAGCCAGACACCGCGTCGCGGCCAGCCTGGTAGTTGGCGGCCATGACGTACATATTCTTGTAGCCCAGGTCGGTGGCCAGTTGGCCACCGGCCTCATGCAGCATGTCGTTGTCCCACGAGGTAGAGAAGAAATTGGGTGAGCACTGCTTGCCGGCGATGGGCGCCGGGCCGGCGTTGGAGCCGATCAGGAACACGCCCGCATCGGTGATGGGCTTGTGGATGGCCATCATTACGTTGGAGAACGTAACGCCGGTGATAATCTGCACGTGTTCGCTCTTGAGCAGGCGCGTTGCGGCTTGTACGCCCACATCGGGTTTGAGCTGGTCGTCTTCGCGGATCACCTGAACCGGGACGCCACCTAGTTTGCCGCCCTTTTGCTCAATGGCCAGCATGAACGCGTCGTACATATCTTGCCCCAGCGCGCCGCCGGGGCCGGACATGGTGGCAATGAAACCGATTTTAATGGGGTCTTGCGCCGCTGCGGGGGCTGCTACCCCCAGTGCGCCGCATAGCAGCGCCGCCGCCATGGCGCCCGGTGCGAGCAGCCGATGGCGGGGTGTAGCCGCCGGGCTTGTGTGAAGGCTCGCGGAAGTGTGCGGCTTGTGGTTACAGGCACAAGATGTGGCCATGGTGTCTCCTTTTGCGCCGCTGCGGCGGTGCTCGGCTTGTTGTTGCGATGTCTGGGCACACGCTTGAAACCCGCCGCGATGCCCATGGGCAATCCCCCGCTGGCGGCTTCAAGACTGGTCTGGGGACGTTACAGGAAGCCTAAAGCGCCCGGTATCGGGAATAACCCATAATGCGCAAAGCCCCGCGCATTTGTGAACTGATCCCCTGGAGGGGTGCGGTTCATTGCGCGGGGCTTTGGTGCTGCACGATACCTGTGCGCGCCCTTTTAAACCAGGGTGCGCACAGTGGTGGTTTAGCGTGATGCGGCGGCCGTTTCTTTGTCTAGCTTATGCATGATGTAGCGCTGCTGCGCGATGGACACGGCGTTGTTGACGCACCAGTACAGTACCAGGCCGGCCGGGAAGAAGAACATCATCCCGCCGAACACCAGCGGCATGATCATCATGATCTTGGCCTGGGTGGGATCGGGTGGCGTGGGGTTGAGCTTGATCTGCAGGAACATCGTGGCCATCATGATGGCGGGCAGGATGAACCAGGGATCGCGGGCCGAGAGGTCGTGGATCCAAAGCACCCACGGCGCGCCGCGCATTTCGACGCTGCCCAGCAGCACCCAGTACAGTGCAATGAACACCGGGATCTGGATCACCATGGGTAGGCAGCCGCCCAGCGGATTAATCTTTTCGGTGCGGTACATCTCCATCATGGCGGCGTTCAGCTTGGCCTTGTCGTCGCCGAATTTTTCACGCAGCGCCTGCATGCGCGGCGCCACCTGCTTCATTTTGGCCATAGAGCGGTAGCTGGCGGCCGACAGCGGGTAGAACACCAGCTTGATCAGCAGCGTGAGTACGACGATCGTCCAGCCCCAGTTGCCCAGAAGGCTGTGGATCCAGGTCATCAGCTTGAACAGTGGCTTGGCAATGATGGTGAGCCAGCCGTAGTCGACAACCAGTTCGAGCCCCGGCGCGATGGCGCTCATGGCTTTCTGGTCTTGCGGGCCGACCCACAGGCTGCTGTCCACGGCGATGTGCTGGCCCGGCTGGATCGTGCCGACCGCCTCGATGGTGCGGATGGCATACAGGTTGTTGGACAGGCGCAGGGCTTCGTTGTGGCGGGTTACGCCTTCCTTCGGCACCCAGGCGGAGGCGAAGTAGTGCTGCACCATGCCGATCCAGCCGTTGTCGGCCTGTTTGACATAGCTGGCATTGCCCTTGTCGATGTCCTTGAACGGGATCTTCTGGAATTTTTCTTCGGCCGAATAGAGTGCGGGGCCGGTGAACGTGCTGTAGAACGCGGATTTGTCGCCAGGATCGTTGCTGTCGCGCGTGAGTTGCAGATACAGCGACGGCGAGACAGGCTGGCTGCCGACGTTGTAGATGTCGTGGCGCACGTCGATGTCGTAGCTGCCGCGGCGCAGCGTGTATGTTTTGACGACGCGCAGGCCATCGGACTGTGCCTCGAATACGACGTCGAGCTTGTCGCCCTCAAGGCTGCGGCCCTGCGAAACAAGGGTGAACGGCGTCAGGTGCGTGGGGTAGCTGGCACCCTGTGGCGCGCCGATGACGCCTGTCTGGGCCAGATAGGTGTTGGACGGAACGTTGTCGAACAGCACCATGGGCTGGTCTTTGCTGCCAGGCGCCGTATAGTTCAGCAGTTCGGCCTTGACCAGTTGCGCGCCCAGGGTATCGAAGGTCAGGTCATAGACATCGGTTTTGATGTTGACTTTTTCTGCCTGGGGCTGCGCCGTCTGCGTACCGTTGCCGCCGGGCACATTGGCAGCCGTGGGCCCAACGGCCGCTGCGGGCGCCGGCACGCTGGTATCTGCCGGGGTGGCCGCCTGCTGGCTGTCGGCCTGCTGTGTTGCAGGCGGGTTGCCGCCGAACAGCGATGGCTTGCCGTTATGCACTTGCCAGTTATTCCATAACAGCAAGAGCGAGAAGGAGAATATCATCCAGAGGATGGTGCGTCGGATTTCCATAGCGCCTGTTTCGAATTGAAGCCGAGCAAAAGCTCAACAGTTTAACGTAGCCCGGCTGAATCCTGCTTGAGCGGGGCAGGGTGTGGATAAAGACCCGTGCCGTTGTGCGAACCGGCGTTCAGGGGGCGTCTTGGCCATGCCGGCTTTGCGTGAACAACCCTTTTGCCGGCGGGACGGGATCGAGCCCGCCCTGGCACCACGGATGACAGCGGGCGATGCGCCGCGCCCCCAGGTACACGCCGCGGGCGGCGCCATGGGTTTCGATGGCCTCGATCGTATACGCCGAACACGTAGGCGTGAAGCGGCACCCATGCCCCACCCAAGGGCTGAGAAAGTATCGGTAGAACCGGATCGGTGCGACCAGCAGCGTTTGCAGCGGTGTCATTGGCATGCCTTGTCGAGCAGTGCGTCGGCCTCGGCGCGCACTTGCTTTTTGAGTTCGGCAAGTGACGCCGGCGCCACGCGCGTATGCAGCCTGAATACCAGGTCAATGCCCCCAAGCCGGTGCTGCTTGTGGCGAAAAGCCTCGCGCAGCACACGCTTGATGGCATTGCGAGTAACCGCCCGCACGGCAAAGCGCTTGGCAATGATCATGCCCAGGCGTGCCTGAGGCTCGGCCCCTGTGGCGGATTGGGCCGGCGTGCCGCGTGGCGTGGTTACAACGAACAAAGCCCCTCTGGCAACACGCCGGCCTTTGAGGGCTGACGCATACTCGGAGGGGCGATGCAGGCGTGCCGCAGGAGGAAATGTGGCGCGCATCAACGCGGCAGAGCCGGCAGCATACGGCCGGCTGGCCTGAGGGGCGGCGGCAGGCTTAGACCGTAAGCTGCTTGCGACCCTTGGCACGGCGCGCATTGATAACGGCACGCCCGCCACGGGTTTTCATGCGGACGCGGAAACCGTGGGTACGCTTGCGGCGGGTAACAGAAGGTTGGAATGTGCGTTTCATGGGTTGATCCAGGTAAAAAGAACGGCCCGGAGCGCAACGGTAAGGTAAGGCCTGAAAGTGCGCCCTGGCCAATGTGCCGGCCTATGCGGTGGCGCCCCTGCAGCCCCTGTCGGGCCCCGTGGGGTTGAAAATTCGGTGTCAAGCCCGCCATTTCATCAATTTTTTATAGTTTTGTCAAATGGTTAGAGGCCAAACGGCGTGTCAAAAGCGTCAGGCGTGGGGTGCGGCTTGTGGATAACTTGGGCTTCGACGGGGTAGAATCGAGGTTTACTGAAGTGACCGACATGAATGAATTCTGGCAGTCCTGCGTTCACCAGTTGGAGCAGGATCTACCTCCACAACAAATAAGCGCCTGGATACGCCCGTTGGTACCGCTGGCTTTCGATGAAGCCGAGGCGGTGCTGCGTGTGTCTGCGCCCAATCGGTTCAAGCTCGATTGGGTGCGCAAGAATTTTTCCCACGAAATCGAGCGCCTGGCCACAGACTGGTACTCGCGTCCGGTACAGGTGCAGTTCGAGCTGGCCACTGGCGGTGCGCCGGTGGCCCCGCGAGCGGGTGCCGTGCGTGCGCCCGCCGCCCCGGCGCCGGCTGCGCCTGCTCAGGCGGCTGCGGCAACACCCGCAGCCGCAGCCGCCAAAGTTGCCGCCAGCCCGGGGGCGGTTGCCGCAGCTGCCGCGGCCGCCGAAGCCGTGCACGACCGCTCGCGCCTGAATACCGACCTCACCTTTAAAAACTTCGTTACTGGCAAGGCCAACCAGCTTGCCCGCGCGGCCGCCCTGCAGGTGGCCGAAAACCCGGGCGTGTCGTACAACCCGTTGTTTCTGTACGGCGGTGTGGGCCTGGGTAAAACCCACCTCATCCATGCCATCGGCAATGCGCTGGTGGCCAATGGCACCGGCACGCGTGTGCGCTATGTGCACGCAGACCAATACGTATCCGACGTGGTCAAGGCATACCAGCGCAAGGCGTTCGACGAATTCAAGCGGTACTACCATTCGCTCGACCTGCTGCTCATCGACGACATCCAGTTCTTCGCCGGCAAGAACCGCACGCAGGAAGAATTCTTCTACGCCTTCGAGGCCATGGTGGCCCAGCGCAAGCAGATCATCATTACTTCTGATACCTATCCGAAGGAGCTCGCCAACATCGACAGCCGTCTGATCTCGCGTTTCGATTCGGGGCTTACAGTGGCGATCGAGCCACCCGAGCTCGAGATGCGCGTGGCCATCTTGCTGCACAAGGCGCAAACCGAAGGCATCAGCATGCCCGAAGAAGTGGCCTTCTTCATTGCCAAGCATCTGCGCAGCAATGTGCGCGAACTCGAAGGCGCACTGCGCAAGGTGTCCGCCTTTGCGCGCTTTCATGGCCGCGATGTGCTTTCCGTCGACGTCTGCAAAGAAGCGCTGAAGGATCTGCTGTCGGTGTCCAACGGCCAGATCACGGTAGAGAATATCCAGAAGACAGTCGCTGATTTCTACAAGATCAAGGTGGCCGACATGTATTCCAAGCGCCGGCCGGCAAACATTGCCATGCCGCGGCAGGTTGCCATGTACCTGGCCAAAGAACTCACCCAAAAAAGCCTGCCGGAAATCGGCGATCTCTTCGGCGGGCGCGATCACACCACGGTTCTGCACGCCGTGCGTAAAATCGCCGACGCCCGGTCCAAGCAGGCCGAGCTGAATCACGCTCTTCATGTACTGGAACAAACCCTCAAAGGATAATCATGCAACTCGTACAAGCGACACGCGATGAAGTGCTCAAGCCGCTCTCGACGGTGGCAGGTATTGTCGAACGGCGCAACACGCTGCCCATTCTTGCCAACATCCTGTTGCGCAAGGAAGGCGACCATGTTGCATTCATCGCGACCGATCTTGAAGTCCAGATTACGACGCATGCGCAGTTCGGGGTGGGCGGTGACAATGAATCGACAACCGTGGCGGCGCGCAAGCTGCTCGATATCCTGCGCGCGCTGCCCGATGCGGGCGATGTGAAGCTGGCGCTATCGGGCGCGAAGATGTCCGTACAGGCTGGCAAGAGCCGCTTCGCGCTGCAGACCATGCCGGCGCCCGAGTTCCCCATTTTGGCTCAGCCCGAAAAATGGGATGTCTCGTTCACGCTGCCGCAAAAAACGCTCAAGCACCTGTTCAACTCCGTGCACTTTGCCATGGCGCAGCAGGATATCCGCTACTACCTGAATGGCCTGCTGTTCGTATTCGAGCCCGGCTTTGTGCGTGCCGTCGCCACTGATGGTCACCGCTTGGCGCACAACGGCACCGCTGTCGAAGGCATCGACACCAAGCACGATGTCATCGTGCCCCGCAAGACCGTGCTGGAAATGCAGCGCCTGCTGTCCGACACCGAAGACCCTGTCTCCATCGACGTGGCCACTGGCCAGATCCGCTTCCGTTTCGGCGATGTCGAGCTTGTGTCCAAGCTGGTTGAAGGCAAGTTTCCCGACTTCACCCGTGTGATCCCCAGCAACTACACGCGCCACTTCACCATTGGCCGCGATGTGCTGCAGGGTGCGCTGCATCGCGCCGCCATTCTCACCACCGACAAGCTCAAGGGCGTGCGCCTGCAGCTGTCAGACAATCAGCTCAAAATATCCTCCTCCAACGCCGAGCAAGAAGAGGCTCAGGAAGAAATCGACATCGACTACGCCTATGAAGGCCTGGATGTCGGCTTCAACGTCAGTTACCTGCTTGATGTGCTGGGCAACGTGAAGACGGAAGAAGTGCGCTGGTCGGTGCAACCCGACGTCAACGCATCGGCGCTCATTACCGCGCCCGACGACGACCAGTTCAAGTATGTCGTGATGCCAATGCGCATCTAGCGGGCGCGTCAGCCCGCATGCCGGCTGGCCTCGCTGCCCGCCGGCGCCGCCGCCCGTGTGATCGAAGTTCGGGCACCCGCAAGGCTTATATAAGGTTTTCTCAAAACTATGTCAGATCAAAACACGAACGCCGCCGCTACCGGTTATGGCGCCGATTCCATCAAAATGCTCAAGGGCCTTGAAGCGGTACGCAAGCGCCCGGGCATGTACATTGGCGACACGTCCGATGGCACGGGCCTGCATCACATGGTTTTCGAGGTGGTCGACAACGCCATCGACGAAGCGCTTGCGGGCTACTGCGACGATATCGTGGTTACCATCCATGCTGACAACAGCATTTCGGTCAGCGATAACGGCCGGGGCATCCCCACCGACATCCACAAAGATGACGAGCACCACCGCAGCGCCGCTGAAATCGTCATGACCGAGCTGCACGCCGGCGGCAAATTCGATCACAACTCGTACAAGGTGTCCGGCGGCCTGCACGGCGTGGGCGTTTCGTGCGTGAATGCGCTGTCCGAATGGCTGCGGCTCACCATTTCGCGCAACGGCCAGGTACACGAGATGGAGTTTCGCCGTGGCGAGCGCGTCGAGGCGCTGAAAGTAACCGGCACCACCGAGGCCAGCGGCACGCGTGTACAGTTTCTGGCCGATTCACAGATATTCGAGAACATCGAATACCACTACGATATCCTGGCCAAGCGCCTGCGCGAGCTGTCCTTCCTGAACAACGGCGTCAAGGTGCGTTTGGTTGACGAGCGCACGGGCAAGGAAGAAAACTTTGCCTTTCTGGGTGGCGTAAAAGGTTTTGTGGAATACATCAACCGCAGCAAAACGGTGCTGCACCCCAACGTGTTTTCGGTGACCACCGAATCCATGGTGGGCGATACCACGATCGGTGTTGAAGTAGCCATGCAATGGAACGACGGCTACAACGAAACTGTGCTGTGCTTCACCAACAACATCCCGCAGCGTGATGGCGGCACTCACCTTACGGGCCTGCGCGCGGCCATGACGCGCGTCATCAACAAATACATCACTGATAACGAGCTGGCCAAGAAGGCCAAGGTGGACACCACAGGCGACGACATGCGCGAGGGGCTGGCCTGCGTGCTGTCGGTGAAGGTGCCCGAGCCCAAGTTCAGCAGCCAGACCAAAGACAAGCTGGTATCCAGCGAAGTGCGCCCCGCGGTTGAGGAAGCCGTGGCCCGCACGCTGGAAACCTGGCTGCTGGAACACCCCAACGATGCCAAGGCATTGTGCAACAAAATCATCGAAGCCGCCCGTGCGCGCGATGCGGCCCGCCGTGCGCGCGAAATGACGCGCCGCAAGAGTGTGCTGGAAGGCGCCGGCCTGCCCGGCAAGCTGGCCGATTGCCAGGAAAAAGACCCATCGCTGTGCGAAATCTACATCGTAGAGGGTGACTCGGCCGGCGGCTCCGCCAAGCAGGGGCGCGACCGCAAGTTCCAGGCCATTCTGCCGTTGCGCGGCAAGGTGCTCAATGTAGAAAAAGCCCGCTTCGACCGCCTGATCGCCAGTGAACAGATCGCCACGCTGATTACCGCACTGGGCACCGGCATCGGGCCTGATTTCAATATCGACAAGCTGCGCTACCACCGCATCATCATCATGACGGACGCCGACGTCGACGGTGCGCATATCCGCACCCTGCTGTTGACGCTGCTATACCGCCAGATGCCCGAACTGGTCCAGCGCGGCCACGTGTATATCGCCCAGCCGCCGCTGTACAAGGTCAAAGTCGGCCGCGAAGAGCGCTACCTGAAAGACGACGCGGAAGAAGCACAATTCATGCTCGAGCTAGCGCTCAAAGACGCCTCGCTCGTCACGCGCGAAGGCGCCGAGCCCATCACCGGCGATGCCCTGGGCGCCTTGGCGCGCCAGTACGTGCTGGCCGATTCCGTCATCAACCGCCTGTCGCGTCACCTTGACCTGGCCGCGTTGTCGGCCATGGCCGAAGGCGTCGAAGTAAATCTGGAAAGCGCCGAGACGGCCGAAGCCTGCGCCAAGCGCCTGCACGAAGCCTTGTTCGACCCAGCCCAGCCCAACGCCGTTTCGGTGGCGTCGCAGGCCAATGAAGAAGGCAATGCATGGCGCCTGGTACTCAGCCGCATCCACCACGGCAACGTGCGCGTCAGCATCTTCGACCGCACGTTCGTCCGCGGCGCCGACTACGCCGCGCTGGCCCGCGCCGCCCAAACCTTTCACGGTCTCATGGGCGAGGGCGCCGTCATCGCCCGCGGTGAAGGCGACAAGCGCAAAGAGAAGTCAGTCGGTGACTTCCGCGAAGTCATGCAATGGCTGCGCGGCGAGGCCGAACGCGCCATCAGCAAGCAGCGCTACAAAGGCCTGGGCGAAATGAACCCCGAGCAGCTCTGGGAAACCACCATGGATCCGACCGTGCGCCGCTTGCTGCGCGTGCAGATCGAGGACGCCATCGCGGCTGATCAGGTGTTTACCACACTGATGGGCGACCAGGTCGAGCCTCGGAGGGAGTTTATCGAGGCACATGCACTGCAGGCGGGGAATATTGATGTTTGATGGTGTCGATTCCCATAATTAATGAAAAATTCCCACAATTAATGAAAATCGATTCCCATAATTAGTGAAAAATCTGTAGCAGTGCAGATTTGCAAGCGGGCTCCGATACTTACAGCGGAGCCCGTTTCTTTTTGGCGGTGTGCGTCAAGGTATTCGCCCTGCCAAACAAGCAGCCAATCGAGCCGTCTTCCCAGATGTCAAAAACTCAGGAGGGGATGACTCCAACCCTTTGAGAAACATATCGTTTCAAAATATGAGTAGGAGACGAGCAAACACTGTTTACGCCATTATGAAGTCTGGCTATGCAGTGAAAATCTATGTTATTGATTTTTAATATAAAAATTCGGCAAGAACATTTTGTGTATGAGTTAATTTAACTCATATTAGCTATCGATTTTTGCTATTTGATAGTCTATGACTTGTACGTTTTTCCTATATTGCATAGACTCAAAACTTCCACAACCTGCTCGATCCCGACATGCATATGGACGCTATCGAACTGATCTATCGCATACGGCGTGCCGGGCATACGCAGGTCAGCCTCGCCCGCAAGCTTGGGGTCAGTCGCGCTGTTGTCAACGATGTGATCCATGACCGAAGCCGCTCGCAGCGCGTGGCCTCTTACATCGCCGAGGTGGTCGGAGCTGACATACAGCGGCTCTGGCCGGATCGCTATAAAGAGCTGCCACAACCGCGCCCTGAGGGTGCTCGCCGTAGCTCAAAGGAGGAGAACCGACCGGAGAAATAAAAAACCGAGCCACTTTCGTCGCTCGGCTTTTGCTTCTCGGAAGAAGCACTACTGCATCTGGTAAATACAGTATTGCTGCTTCCCAGGGCTTAAGTCAAGCCGAAATCCCCGAAACGTAACACTTCGTTTCTCTGCGCCTAAGCGCAGGGCGGGTGTCGTTGCGCCTCCTTCCTGCACGGTCGGCCTGGGCGCAGGGGACTCTTTTACTTAAAAACTGGAGCAGAAATATGCCCAACACATCCAAAAAACCGCGATCACGCACGGTGATCACCCCTTCTGGGGGCATTGTCCGAGGCAAATTTCCTAGCAAAAAAAATGGCCGCATGATCCACCACGAGGGTCTCTTAGAACTAGAAGCATGCTACCTGTTTGAGATGTCGCCACGGGTCATGGCATACAACGAACAGCCTCAAAAAATAAGCTACGTGGCTAACAACCGCATCGCTAAATATTTCCCGGATTTCGAACTGCAGCTTGATACCGGCGAAACCGTGCTTGTCGAAATCAAGCATTCGACCATTCTGGCTCGTGCAGAAATAGAGGAGAAATACAGCCAGATCAACGCGCATATGCAACGAACGTACCAATCATTCAGCATCCTCACTGAGGCATCAATTCGTCAAGAACCACGCCTCTGTAATTTGCGCCTCGCCTATAGGGAGCTGCTACCACACGCACCCACGCATACGTGGCTAGACAGCCTGCTGCCGCATCTCGCCGCCCTACAGAACCCTAGCATTCACGAGGTCAACGTGATGCTGAAGCCGTATGGTGTTTGCGCATTCGACCTGCTCGCAAGTGGGCACTTGACCTGCGACCTAACGAGGCCGTTGGCCTCGTCCACTCGGGTCTCACTTAACTATGGAGGTGAATCGAACCGGAAATCGCGGAGGCTGTTGGGTTAAAGTAAAACAGGTTCCTCAGCCGGTGCTGCAAGTTGTCG
>NZ_JAJJOZ010000028.1:0-254 GCF_021653995.1 Paracandidimonas lactea | reverse complement strand
CGCTGGGGCACCATTTTGGAACAGGCTGGCGATGACTCCGCTATCTCATGCACCGAAGTGTCCGCGCTGTTGGGCCGTATGTTCCGGCTGCCGTGGCGTTCGGGGTCGGCATCGCGACGCCGATTGCGTTAGGTCGCTGGTCCCCGATGGTGGCCTTAGGCATAGCACTGGGCAACGACATGCTGCATCACAATGTGGACTACACGCCCTATGAGGGCATGCCAGCGAGGCCATTGCGCATTCCAATCCTGATG
>NZ_JAJJOZ010000027.1:0-414 GCF_021653995.1 Paracandidimonas lactea | reverse complement strand
TGAGCGACGGCAGCTATCTGGCGCCGCTGTCCAGCTTCAAGAAGCACGAAGCCCGTCTGCGCCGTGCGCAGCAGGCGATGAGCCGCAAGACCAAATTCAGCAGCAACTGGAAGAAGGCGAAAGCTAAAGTACAACGCATCCATACCCGCATCGGCAACTGCCGCCGCGACTACCTGCACAAGGCCACGACCACGATCAGCCAAAACCACGCGATGGTGTGTATCGAGGACTTGCAGGTGAGGAATATGTCCCAGTCCGCGGCAGGCAACACCGAGCGGCCGGGTAAAAACGTGAAGGCCAAATCCGGCCTGAACAAAGCCATCCTCGATCAAGGCTGGTTCGAGTTCCGCAGGCAGCTTGAGTACAAGCTGGCGTGGGCGGGCGGTTGGCTCATTGCCGTGCCGCCGCACAACA
>NZ_JAJJOZ010000026.1:0-630 GCF_021653995.1 Paracandidimonas lactea | reverse complement strand
GCGAACCTCATCCGGCTGCCCGATCTGCGCGACCAGTTCATCCGGGCGACCGGTACTGACGCTGACACTGCAAATGCACGGGAGCTCGGATCTCAACAATCTCAATCGATGAAGGTCATGAACAACCTTGGGATACCTAACAGTAATTTCGCTACGGCTGGGAGTGACGTAGGCGCTGGATACGTGGCTGCTACGGGAACGAATGTCCAGGTATCGAAGGGCATCGAGACTCGTCCAGACAACACAGCGCTTCACCCAGTCATAGCGCTATGACTGGATGCAATGCGAGGTTCGGTGGCCGGACGACGCCGATTCCGCCCACAGTGATCAAGTAGGTCGTGACGCCTGTATCGGTTGCAACCCCCATGGACTGTGGATACAGCGATACTGTCACTGGATCCAACCCGTGAACTGAAGGAGGGGCCTTGACCGGGGAGCCTGTATGCGTCAGCCCTGTGGCGCTCATTGATCCATTGTCCGGATCGAAGGATTGCAAGCTACCTTTTTGCCACGACCCTAGCGCCCTCGCGTTTGCAGGAATGTGGCCATCTGGCTGCAAATGCGCGTGTGCTTGGCAGCAAGCAGTTAGACGCGTTCAAATCGCATTACCACAGGCTAAAAACGGAGGCC
>NZ_JAJJOZ010000025.1:0-1193 GCF_021653995.1 Paracandidimonas lactea | reverse complement strand
GGTAATCCCCCCGTATAACCGCAGTGATCGAAGGTAGAATTTCCATAACAAGGAAATTCGCAATGAAGCAATCCCGATTCACCGACAGCCAGATCATGGCGATTCTTAAACAGGCCGAAGCCGGCACGCCCGTGCCGCAGCTGTGCCGCGAGCACGGCATGAGCAGCGCCTCGTTTTACAAATGGCGTGCCAAATACGGTGGCATGGACACCTCGATGATGGCACGCCTGAAGGAGCTTGAGGCTGAAAACAGGCAGCTTAAGAAGATGTACGCCGAAGAGCGCCTGAAGGCTGAAATGGTGCAGGAAGCGCTACGAAAAAAGTGGTAGCGCCATCTCGACGCAAAGAGATGGCGCGGTGTGCCATTGAATACTTTAAATCCAGTATCCGCCTGGCCTGCCAGGCGTTTGGTATCAGCCAAAGCGCCTACCATTATCAGGCCAAACACGCCAAGGAAGATGACGTGATCGCCGACTGGTTGATCCGCTTAACCACGGCCCAACGCAACTGGGGCTTTGGCTTATGTTTCCTGTACTTACGCAACATCAAGGGCTTTACGTGGAATCACAAAAAAGTGTATCGAGTCTATCGCGAACTGGAGCTGAACCTGCGCATCAAGCCCAAGAAACGCCTCGTGCGCGAGCGACCAGACCCGCTGGGCACCGCCACCGATATCAACCAAATCTGGTCCATGGATTTTATGCATGATCAACTGACCGATGGTCGCAGCATCCGGCTGTTCAATGTGGTCGACGACTTTAACCGCGAGGGTTTAGGGATCGAGGTGGACTTCTCGCTGCCGGCTGAGCGCGTGACGCGGGCCCTCGACCAGATCATCGAATGGCGTGGCAAGCCGGCCTGTGTACGATGCGACAATGGCCCCGAATACATCGGAAAAACGATGCTCGAATGGGCCACCAAACGACGCATTACGATCATCCACACCCAACCCGGAAACCCACAGCAAAATGCCTATGTCGAGCGCTACAACCGAACCGTGCGTTATGATTGGCTCGCCCAAAATCTGTTTGGCAGTCTAGACGAAGTTCAGCTTGGCGCCACCGCCTGGCTCTGGACCTACAACAACGAACGACCCAACATGGCCTTGGGCGGCATCACTCCGAAACAGAAATTAGCCAGTAAACATTTAACCGATTCTACTGCCGCTTACTGCTGAAAATGGGGGGACTACC
>NZ_JAJJOZ010000024.1:0-1306 GCF_021653995.1 Paracandidimonas lactea | reverse complement strand
GGCTCTACATCATGAACGGGGGACAAGCGGTATTCATTAGACTTGTTTTTGCGAAGAACATTTCTAATGGAAGCAATACCGATGTCCCCACTCAATTCTATCTTGGGAATCAGAGATTTAGTCATTGACCGGGTGGAGCGCCGCCGCGACATTCACGTCTGGGCCAGGCCTGCCAGGCGGCCGGCCTGTGTGCATTGCCGGCACGAACCAGTGCGCATCAAGGCGACCCACCAGCGCACCGTCAAGCACACCCGCCAAGGCAACCAGCTCATGGTGCTGCACCTGAGCGTGCCCAAGTACCACTGCACGCAGTGCAACCGGTATTTCCGTCATCGGTTCGCGGGCATCCGCCCGCGCCTGTGCGCCACCGAGGCGTATCGCCTGGAGGTATTCGAGGCCCATGAAGGCGGAGTGAGCCAGCGCAAGCTCACGCTCACCCACAGCATAGGCAGCGCCACGGTCGAGCGCTGGTATCAGTCTTTTGTGAAGCAGCGCGTCTCGGAGATGTCGGACCGAAGCTGCCCGCAGGTGCTGGGTATCGATGAGCACTTCTTTAGCCGCAAGAAGGGCTACGCCACGACGCTGGTGGACTTGAAGAACCACAAGGTCTTTGATGTGGTGCTGGGGCGCTCGGAACCGAGCCTGAGACGCTATCTGCGCCGTTTACCCGGGCGCGAGAAGGTCAAGGTGGTGGTGATGGACCTGTCCGATACCTATCGCCAGATCGTGCGCAAGTACTTTCCGAACGCCCAGATTGTGGCCGATCGCTTTCATGTGGTGCGCCTGGTCAACCAGCACTTCCTGAAGCTGTGGCAAGCCCAGGATCCAGAGGGTAGAAGACATCGCGGGCTGCTCAGCCTCATGCGCCGCCACCACTGGAAGCTCGATGAACTGCAGAAGGTTCGGCTGCATCAGTATCTGGAGCAATATCCGGTGCTTCAATCTCTTTATTTTGCCAAGCAGCAGTTAAATGGCCTACTTGTCATGAAGACGGTCAAGGCCAAACGTGCCAGGCAGATGCTGCCCATACTGCTGAGCCTGATCGAGCAGTTGGCGGCCAGTCCGGCCAGGGCGCTGGCGGCTACGTTAACATCGTGGCTGGAACCCATCGTGCGCATGTGGCGCTTCTCCAAATCGAACGGAATCACTGAAGGATTCCACACCAAGATGGAGATGATTTCGCGTCGTGCGTTCGGGTTCAGGAACTTCGAGAATTACCGCATGCGGGTCTTGGCCCTGTGCGGCTGGAACGGTGTGATTAGCCGTGTCTGATGAATGCCCTATCCCCCGTTTGTGGGGAAGAGCC
>NZ_JAJJOZ010000023.1:0-1318 GCF_021653995.1 Paracandidimonas lactea | reverse complement strand
TGAATCGAACCGGGTTTTGAGGAGGCTTCAATTCTTGAGAGAATGGAGTCATGAGCAAGAACAACAAGTTTTCCCCTGAAGTACGTGAACGCGCGGTGCGCTTGGTTCAGGAGCATCGTGATGAGTACCGATCGCTGTGGGCAGCTGTCGAATCGATTGCGCCGAAGATCGGTTGTACGCCCACGACGTTGCTGGACTGGATTAAACGATCAGAGGTCGATAGTGGGATCAGACCCGGCGTGACCACAGAGGAGCGTGAGCGACTCAAGGCGTTGGAGAAGGAGAACCGGGAGTTGCGCCGCGCCAATGAGATTCTGAAGTCGGCAAGCGCTTTTTTCGCCCAGGCGGCGCTCGACCGCGAACTGAAGAAGTAAACGCCTATATCGATCAGCATCGGGATCTGTACGGGGTCGAGCCGATCTGCAAGGTATTGCAGGTCGCCCCGTCAGCCTACAGGCGATATGCCGCCCGGTGTCGGAATCCCCAGCTACGCAGTCAGAGGGCCCAGCGCGACGAACAGCTCAAGCCGCAGATTCATCGCGTCTGGGAACAGAACTTTCGCGTCTATGGTGCTCGCAAGGTCTGGAAGCAGATGAATCGCCAGAGCATTCGCGTGGCACGGTGTACGGTCGAACGTCTGATGGGCGACCTGGGCATTGAAGGGGTGCGTCGTGGCAAGCGGGTTCGCACCACGGTGCCCGGTAGCGCGGTGGCCTGCCCTCAAGACCTGGTCCGACGTCAATTCGAGGCAGATCGTCCGAACCGGCTCTGGGTAGCGGATTTCACCTATGTTTCCACTTGGCAGGGGTGGTTGTATGTGGCCTTCGTTATCGATGCCTATGCAAAACGGATCGTTGGCTGGCGTGCCTCCAGCAGCATGACAACGGACTTCGTTCTGGATGCGCTGGAGCAAGCTGTGTATGATCGCCGCCCCAGTCAGTCAGACGGCCTTGTTCATCATTCGGATCGCGGGTCGCAATACGTGTCAATTCGCTATTCTGAACGCCTGGGTGAAGCCGGCATCAACCCTTCTGTGGGCAACACTGGCAGTGCTTACGATAACGCGCTGGCCGAGACCATTAACGGCCTGTACAAAACGGAAGTCATTCACCGCCGGGCCCCCTGGAAGACCAAGGCCGCCGTGGAACTGGCCACGCTGGAATGGGTGTCTTGGTTTAACCATCAGCGCTTGCTGGGCTCGATCGGTGATATCCCGCCGGCCGAAGCCGAAGAGCGATACTATCGACAACTTGCAGCACCGGCTGAGGAACCTGTTTTACTTTAACCCAACAGCCTCCGCGATTTCCGGTTCGATTCA
>NZ_JAJJOZ010000022.1:0-3604 GCF_021653995.1 Paracandidimonas lactea | reverse complement strand
CGATCTTCTCTTCTATATTCTTTGAGGGGAGTGCGCCCGCGAAATCTGTGCATCACTCGTTGCCAGGCTCTAGCACGTACCCCATGCCGCGCACCGTATGCAAAAGCTTTTTCTCAAATGGGTCATCAATCTTTCCCCGCAGCCTTCGAACGGCGACTTCTACAACATTGGTGTTGCTATTGAAATTTATATCCCAAACCTGCTCAGCCAAATCCAGCCGGGAGAAGACCTCGCCCTGTCTGCGCATCAGTAAGGCCAATAAAGCGAATTCCTTGGCTGTTAGATCCAACCGCACGCCTGCCCGAGAGGCACGGCGGCGAAGTAAATCAAGCTCTAAATCGGCGACGCGAAGCACATTGGAACCCGGGCTCTCACTGGCATCAGGAATGCCTCTCCTGCCCAAAGCCAGAACACGAGCCAAAAGCTCCGACAGAGCGAAGGGCTTTACCAAATAATCATCCGCTCCTTCGTGAAGCCCCTTCACGCGATCTTCGACCTTGCTTTGCGCGGTAAGCATAAGGATGGGCACAACACTATTCTTGCGCAAGTCGCGCAAGATGGAGAAGCCATCGATGTCTGGTAGGACCACATCCAGCAGTATTAGGTCGTACTGACTTTCTCGCGCAAGATGAAGGCCACCCATACCCTCCAGCGCAATGTCGACTATGTGATTGTGTTCTGTTAGGGCCCGCCTTAAGTATTCCGCAACTTTGTACTCGTCTTCTATAACCAGGATTTTCATTCGTTTAACAGTTTCAGATGAGATCACGGCAAAGCCTCTACGTTCATATAGGAGCGTAGCGACCCCAGATTGACGTAAAGTGCTGGCAATCGCGCTCCTCCTTTACCCACAGGGAACGCACCGCCGCTCGTCGCTACCAGAACATCTTAAGCAATCAATTCCGTCAATTCGCGCACCATGGAATTACGAATTCGTAATTCCATGGTCCGAACTACTGGACAGCGTAGGATCGGAGTCACAGCCTCGCCTCTCTGAATTTGCGATTGCTTTAAAGAGACAGGACAGATTTTCATGTGATGATGGCGACGTCTGAAGTCGATCTCAGCACTAGTTAGAACGCGGGGGTCAAGGGTTCGGCGAAGTGGGAGTCACTCAAAACTTACGAAAAAGTAATTTGAGCGTTTGAGGTTTGTCGGGTTCGCATCGGTAGAATTCTGTTCATGCTTCAGGCAAGTCGCTCCATTCCGAGGGGGCATGCTCGCGTAGCCCGAAGCCAGATGAACTGATTTATAGGAGTAACTGTTATGCGTATTTCTCGTATGCATGCCGTAGCTGCATTTTTGCTTACTGCCACCGTAACGGCCGCCAGTGCACAGCAATTGCGCCAGCCGGCCCAAGGCGTGTCATCAAATACTCATCAAAGTGCCGTGGACGTCTATGGAGAGCCGAAGACGCGGGCCGAGGTACGCGCTGACTTGGAACTGTGGAAGCGTGCGGGCTTGGATGATTTCTGGCGCGGTGAGAATACGCCGGATACCTTCAGCCGCGAATACCGGACGGCGTACGCTGAGTACGTCCGGATGCGTTCGGGTCCCGAATATCAACAAGAAGTAGAAAGACAGTCTGCTATGTAGCACCGTTGACCGTGAGCCTTTCTCCGCGATGGGATGGGCTAGTGTCGCCGCGCACGACTGATTGAGATCAGCGTGCGCGGTTTTTTTTGCCAATAAGAGGGTCGCACGATGGCCAGCAGAACCCGTGAACATGGTCCTTACTCTGGTTCGTTTGACTTCAACACCCCGCTATCAGGATGGGTAGCAAGCGGCTATGCTGATCGTTATTCATAAAAGAGCTCAATGGCACTGAAATTAATATCTCGCGATGTTTATCGCTCTTTTTTTGATGAGTTTTGTCAGTATGAATTGGCATGGTCATGTCCGTATTTATCATTAGTACGGACCTTGAGCGAATAATGCGAGGCAACCAAGAAGGCGAGTTGCTTCGTTCAATTTGCCGACGTGTCTGATCGGAATGGAGGCATGCGGCAGTTCTCACTAACTGGGCTCGTAAGTTGGTGTTCACTTCCAAGTTTTGAGCCAAAACGGTTTGGCTCCAAGCACCCTTGACCAAGGCCTTAGGGATACGGTCGGGGTGCAGGAGCCGTCCGAACTTCTTGTCAAGTTTTCACAACCCGCAGCGACAGCCCCTTTCATGTACCACTGCCATATTCTTGAGCATGAAGACCATGGGATGATGGCCAGTTCGTTGTCCGTTGATGCTTTCCACCTGGTGGATTCCGGTACAGACCGGATTCTTGCGTATTTCGGCGAAGGTGACCGCTCATTTCGGCTGAACGTGACCACTGCGCAGCGTGCGGTGGTGCGCGGCTAAATTTTAATGTAGTCGGTCACGATGGGTCGGTATCTTTCTCCTTTTGAGTAGTTTTTTCTTTGGATTGGCGCAAGGAGTCACCGGTCAGCGTAAGGCGGTGATGACGCTGCATCAGACGATCCAGGATGGCGTCCGCCACGGTGGCGTCCCCAATCCATGCATGCCAGTGTTCAATGGGCAGCTGGCTGGTGATGATGGTCGCTCGATGCGTTGCGCGGTCGTCGATGATTTCCAGTAAATCTGAACGAGTGCTGGCATTAAGTGCGCCCATGCCCCAGTCATCGAGCACCAGCACATCGATCTTGGCCAGCTGAAGTAGCCACTTGCCGAAGGCGCCACTGCCGTGGCGGATACGAAGTTCTTCAGGCAGCCGGGGGATGCGCTGATACAGGGCTGAGTAGCCGCGCCGGCAAGCATGCTGGGTCAGTGCGCACGCGAGCCATGATTTACCGGCCCCGGTGGGCCCGCTGATCAAGACGCTTTGTCCGGCAGTGACCCAGTCGCCCAGCGCCAGGCTCATCACCGCAGGCCGGTCAAGTCCTCGAGTGGGGCGCGTATCGATGTCCTCGATGGCCGCCTGGGGATATTTCAAACGCGCCTGTTTAAGCAGCCGCGCTTGCCTGCGATCGCTGCGCCAGTGCACCTCCCGATCGACCAGCAGCGCCAATCGTTCTTCGAAGCTCATCGCGCTCAGTCCCGGCTGGGTCAATTGTTCCTCAAGGCCGGCCGCGAGGCCGGCCAGCTTCAGACTACGCAACTGTGCGAGTGTTGTATGCATCATCATGGCAGTGATCCTTATTGATAGTATTCGGGACCGCGCACGTGGACATGGTGAGGGCTGGTCCAGTGAGCAGGCATTTCGTTCGATGTTCGGTCCCGGTTGTTGGCGAGGATGTCGCGCACATGGCGATACTGGTAAGCGCCTAGCTGTAACGCTAGGGCGCATGCCGCTTCCAGCCGAGGTTTGCCATAGCGCTTGGCCAGGGAGAGCAAGCCCAGACAGGCTCGATAGCCATGCTCCGGATGATTGTGATGCTCGAGTAAACGTGTGACCGCAACCCCGGTGGCAGGCCCAATGTCTCGACCCCAATGAATAAGCCGCTGAGGCGTCCATTCCCTATGCGCACGGTGCGCAGCGGGCATATGTTCCGGCACAGTGGTGAAGCCACCGCGCCGCTCGCTGCGCGCGTGGCTCGCGACACGCTGCCCACGATGCAGAACTTCAATGGTGTGACGCGTGATGCGTGCCTC
>NZ_JAJJOZ010000021.1:0-5387 GCF_021653995.1 Paracandidimonas lactea | reverse complement strand
CTTGGCCCTGTGCGGCTGGAACGGTGTGATTAGCCGTGTCTGATGAATGCCCTATCCCCCGTTTGTGGGGAAGAGCCGCCGTGTCTGATGAATGCCCTATCCCCCGTTTGTGGGGAAGAGCCTGTCTGATGAATGCCCTATCCCCCGTTTGTGGGGAAGAGCCGAGCCGAACGGATTGGGAAAGGGAATTGGTGGGCGGTACTGGGTTCGAACCAGTGACCCCTGCCGTGTGAAGGCAGTGCTCTACCACTGAGCTAACCGCCCCTTGATCGCGCGAAGAACTTCGTGCGGAAGGGATAACAAGTCGGCCATTCTAGCACAGATATTTTTTTGTGCTGGACAGGGTGCCCGGTAAATTGCGTGCGTGGCGGCTGGCGGCCCAGGGAGCCAAGGCGGCTAGCGGCCACGCGGGCCGATATGGGTTGGAGCGACGATCATACGCATCGCAAGCCAGGCAAGCACCGCGGCGCAATCAGCAGTGCCCGATGCACTGCTGATTGCGCGCGGCGGCACACCGCTATGCCCGCAATCTGCGCGCCGCCAGTTCCAGCAACAGCAGGCTGACGGTAAGGAGGATCAGGAAGGCGCTGATGGCCGCAATCACTGGCTCCATATTCATCAACAGGCTGTTCCAGATTCTCACCGGCAAGGTTTCAGCTTCCAATCCCGAGAGGAACAGAGAAATGATGAGCTCATCAAACGAGGTAAGAAAGCTGAAAAACGCGGCCGAGATGATGCCCGGCGCGGCCAGCGGGATAACAACTCGCGTGAAGGTGTAGGCTTTGCTGGCGCCCAGGCTTTCGGCAGCCCGCTCGATGGTGATGTCCACGCTTTGCAGTGCACTGATGAGTATCAGCAGCACAATAGGCAGCGCCAGCGAAGCATGGCACACCGCAATCCAGAGCTTGGACCCGAGAAGGTCTAGCGGCACCGACGCGAAGTACAAGGCCACCGAGGTGATGATGGTGGGCACGATGAGCGGCAGCAGGCAGAATGAAATGATCAGCTTCTTTTTGCCGTATTTACCCCTCACCAGGGAGTAGGCGCCCAGAAATCCGAGCGACGTGGCGATAAGGCTGGCCATTATCGCGATGACCAGGCTGGACCACAGGGCGCCCATCCATTCTGGATTGCTGAAAAACTCTTCATACCACCGCAGTGACAATTGCTTGGGCGGGAAGATCATATAGCTGCTGTGCCCGAAAGACACCACCACCACGATCAGAATAGGGAGGATGAGCAGCGCGCAGATCACCCATGTCATGACGCCCGGGAAACTAAAACGCTTGAGGAAGTTCATGGCGCCACCTATTTGCCCAGCATTTTGTCGAAGTCGGTGTACCGGCAGTACACGGCGTAGATCACCAGGGTGATCACGAGCAGGAACAGCGACAGCGCGGAAGCCTGCGGCCAGTCCATCGTGACTTCGATGTTGCGTTGAATCAGCATGGCCATCATCACATCGTTCGGGCCGCCCATGAGTGCGGGCGTAATAAAGAAGCCGATCGCAAGGATGTATACGATGAGGAACCCCGACACGATACCCGGCATGCTGAGCGGCAGGAAAATCTTGCGGAAAACGTAGAAGTTGGAAGCCCCCATACCCCGCCCCGCCTGCAACAGCCAAGGGTCGATGCCCTTCATGGTAGAAAACAATGTCAAGACGAAGTATGGCAACAACACGTACGTCATACCTACCACCACACCCGTCATGTTGTACATGAGGTTGATGGGCTTATCGATGAGACCGGCAGCCATCAGCATTTCGTTGACCACACCCTTGGTGCCCAGGATGATCATCCATGAGTACGTGCGCACGATGATGGACGTGAAATACGGCACGACAACGCAGATGATGATGAGTGTGAAGCGCAGCGAATGCACACGTGCCAGCGTATAGGCCACCGGATACGCGGTGAGCAGCGCCAGCACGGTCACCAGCATCGATATCCATACCGTCTTCCAGGCCACGGTCAGAAACAGCGGCGACGTGAACGTCTCCAGCAGCATGACCAGGAAGTTGCCGTCGTAATCGAGCGCAGACTTCACGAAGAACCAGGCGATGGGCACGGCAAAAAACAGCACCAAGAAGCCCAAGACCGGATAGATCATCGGGGTAGGGCCGAAAACCGGCGCGCGAAGCGCCACGCCGTTGCGCCGGGTCATTGCGATCTCAGTCATGATGGAGGATTCTCGCGTCGCCCGGCTTGCCCCAACCGACGGTGACAGCTTGCCCCACGTCGAAAACCGGCATGTCTGAAAGGTTGGCCGTGTCTGCGTAGATGCGCAGATCATCGTGCAGCGCCACCTGATAGCGCACGATATGGCCCAGAAATGATACGTTCATGACCTTCCCGCGCAACCCTGACGGCACGCCTGCGGCGCCCTGCCCGTCGTGCCCCTTCCCAAGCACGGCACGTTCGGGCCGGAAGAACAGATGGTCGCCGCTGCGCATGCCCAAATCCCGGCGATAGCCCTCGTCCAGCCGCGCATATGGCAGGATGTTGGCCTCGCCCAGGAAGCCCGCCGCAAATATATTGCGCGGCGATTCGTACACATCTTTGGGCGTGCCCAGTTGCTCGATGCGGCCGTTGTTCATGATAGCGATGCGGTCTGACATGTTCATCGCTTCTTCCTGGTCGTGCGTGACGAACACCACCGTCATGTTCAGCTTGCGCTGAAGCTCCTTGATCTCCATTTGCATCTGATAGCGCAGGTTCTTGTCCAGCGCGCCCAGCGGCTCGTCCATCAGCACAACTTTGGGATGGAAAACCACCGCGCGCGCAAGCGCCACACGCTGCTGCTGACCACCCGAAAGCTCTTTGGGAAGGCGCTTCGCGAAATCAGAAAGGCGAACCAGGTCTATCGCCCACTGCGCCCTTTCCAGGCACTCTTTGTTGCTGAACTTGCGCACTTTGAGCGGGAACATGACGTTGTCCAGCACCGACATATGCGGAAACAACGCATAGTTCTGGAACACCATGCCGAGATTGCGCTGCTGCGGGCTCATGCGGCTGATGTCAGTATCGTCCAGCAAGATCTGCCCGCTGTCCGGTGTGGCGAAACCCGCCAGCATCAAGAGCGTGGTGGTCTTGCCCGAACCGCTGGGCCCCAACAGCGAGAAGAACTCGCCGGGGGCAATGTTGAGATCGATGCTGTCAACAACGGTGAGGCCGCCGTATTTCTTGGTGATGCCGCGAAAGCGTATGCTTCCGCCGCCTTTTACGAATTCAGCGCCCATGTCGCCCACTCCTTGCCTACTTCGGCCCGGTTCTTTGCCCACCATTTCGCGTCGAGCAGGAAGCCATGCTCGCGCGTGCGGTCTCCGCCGGGGATCTTGTCACGCATCTCGGGTGTCAGTGCCTGGTAGGCCGTCTTGGTAACCGGGCCACTGTTCCACATCGAGCTGAACTTGCTTTGTACATCCTGGCTCAGGCAGAAGTCGATAAGCTTCTGCGCATTGCCAAGGTTTTTGGCGTTCTTGAGGGCCGCGTATGCCTGCACGTGCACACTGTGCTGGTTCCAGTTGATGGCCAGCGGCGAACCATTTTCGATGCCTTTAAGGATGCGCGTACTCCACACCGAGCTCAGGTCGGCTTCGCGCGTGGACAGCATCTGTACCGACAATGCGCCTGATGCCCAGAACTTGGCAATGGCGGGCTTGATGCGCGACAGCGATTTGAAGGCGCGCGGCAGGTCAAGCGGGTACAGCTTGTCCATGGGCACGCCATCGGCCAACAGGGCAAACTCCAGATTCGGGCCGCCGGTATCGATGTCAGCGAGTGCGCGGGTGGACGGATATTTTTTGTAGTCCCAGAAGTCCGCCCAGGTCTTGGGCACCGTATCCTTGTTCCATTTCTCAAGGTTGTAGCCCATGACATCGGCATAGACGAAGTTGCCAACATAATTGGCGTGGCGGTACTCGGGCAGGATGTCGTCGGGATTGGTGAATTTGAAGCCGGCGTAGTCCAGCGGCGCCAGTTCATTCTCCCATTGCAACAGCACGCTGTCGTCGTTGTCGATGATGTCGATCTCGATATTGCCCGACTTGATCATCGCCTCAAGCTTGCCGGTCGTCATCGCAACAGGGATGACGCGGATGCCAGTTTGCTTGGTGAAGGGTTCATAAATCAGCTTGCGGCGAATGTCGTCGTAGGCACCGCCCGGCGAGCGAATCACCACGCGCTCCTGTGCCGCTTCCGCATTCTTGATCCATAGCGAAGGCGCGGCGATCGTCGCGCCCGCCAGTTTCAGCACAGATCGCCTGCTCAAGACAGGGCCTGATTCATTTTTATCGTGGTTGCTCATGGTGTCTCCTCTGGTAAACCATGCATGCTTAGAAACGATTGATGTCGTAAGGTTTTATATCGAGTTTTGGTGATGCGCCGGTGATGAGGTCGGCCAGAATCCCGGCGGATGCGGGCGCACCGGTAATGCCGGTATGCCCGTGGCCAAAGCCCAGGTACAGGCCGGGCATTTTATCCACGCTCCCGAGCACCGGCAGGCTGTCAGGGGTAGAGGGCCTGAAGCCCAGCCAGAAGCTGCTTGCGCAACTGGTATCCAACGAGGGGAAAAGGCGTTTGGCGTGCGAAACCAGCACCGCTTCGCGCCGCATGTCTGGTGCCGCATCCAGGCCCGCGATCTCCACGAAACCTGCCACGCGTATGTTGTCGACCATAGGCGTGACGCCGAATGCACGCTCTTTATGCAGCACGGGCAAAGGGATATCGAGCGCCTCGCGATCGAATGCAACGTGGTAGCCACGCTCGGTCTCGAGCGGCACGTCAATGCCCAGACCCTTGAGCAGGCGGCCCGACCACGCACCGGCGCAAACCAGCAGCTTGGGCGCAGCCAGGTCGCTGCAGGCCGTGATGATCCGGTACCCGGCGCCACTGCCCTGGCGGCTGAGCCCCACTACCTTCTGGCGCAAAAGCTCACCGCCGCTGGCCAGAAAGATCTCTTTGAGCCGCTGCACCAACTGGTACGGATTGGCGATATAGCCGTTATGTTCATACAATTGCGCCCGACGCACACGGCGATCCATACCGGGCACGATATCGAAAATCTCGTCGCCCTTCATGTCGCGCACCACAATGCCGTGTTCGGCGCGCAGCCGGTCAGCCAGCATGTCGAGCGGCGACTTCTGTTCGCTTTCCCATACGTGGAGTTGGCCGGTGACGTGGACGACTTTGCTGAAAAGCGCGTCACCCAATAGCAGGCGATAGTGGTCGATGGCGTCTTTATGCAATTGCCGCAAGGCATGCGAGATCGCCATTACGTTGTGTGTACGGGCGCCGCTGCGTATCCATTGGCTCTTCCCCACAAACGGGGGATAGGGCATTCATCAGACACGGCTAATCACACCGTTCCAGCCGCACAGGGCCAAG
>NZ_JAJJOZ010000020.1:0-2500 GCF_021653995.1 Paracandidimonas lactea | reverse complement strand
GTGCCTCACGTATTGCTGCCGGGGGTAGAGCACTGTTATAGCTAGGGGGTCATGGCGACTTACCAACCTATGGCAAACTCCGAATACCGGCAAGTATGAGCGTGGGAGACAGAGCACCGGGTGCTAACGTCCGGACTCAAGAGGGAAACAACCCAGACCGCCAGCTAAGGTCCCTAACTATGGCTAAGTGGGAAACGAAGTGGGAAGGCACAGACAGTCAGGAGGTTGGCTTAGAAGCAGCCACCCTTTAAAGAAAGCGTAATAGCTCACTGATCGAGTCGTCCTGCGCGGAAGATGTAACGGGGCTAAGCCATAGACCGAAGCTGCGGGTGTGCCCGCTCTTTTAAACACATTGCATGAATCGGAGCTTGGCGCCGAAGGCGCAAAGCGGCCCAACACGATTGGGTGCTGGCAGTGGGTTTAAATGAGCGGGCACGCGGTAGGAGAGCGTTCTGTAAGCCTGTGAAGGCGGCTTGAGAAGGCTGCTGGAGGTATCAGAAGTGCGAATGCTGACATGAGTAGCGATAAAGGGGGTGAAAAGCCCCCTCGCCGTAAGTCCAAGGTTTCCTGCGCAACGTTCATCGGCGCAGGGTGAGTCGGCCCCTAAGGCGAGGCAGAGATGCGTAGCTGATGGGAAGCTGGTTAATATTCCAGCACCGTCGTGAAATGCGATGGGGGGACGGATTGCGAAAGGTCATCGGGGTGTTGGATGTCCCCGTTGCTGCATCATAGAAGGCGCTCAGGCAAATCCGGGCGCGCAATTCAAGGGTGTGGCTGGATAGAGTCTTCGGGCTCTAGACTGATTGGAAGCAGTTCCAGGAAAAGCCTCTAAGCTTCAGTTTCACGAGACCGTACCGCAAACCGACACAGGTGGACGGGATGAATATTCCAAGGCGCTTGAGAGAACTCAGGAGAAGGAACTCGGCAAATTGATACCGTAACTTCGGGAGAAGGTATACCCTGGTAGTGTGATGGGCCCGCGCCCTGAGCATGAAGGGGTCGCAGAGAATCGGTGGCTGCGACTGTTTATTAAAAACACAGCACTCTGCCAAGACGAAAGTCGACGTATAGGGTGTGACGCCTGCCCGGTGCCGGAAGGTTAAGTGATGGGGTGCAAGCTCTTGATCGAAGCCCCGGTAAACGGCGGCCGTAACTATAACGGTCCTAAGGTAGCGAAATTCCTTGTCGGGTAAGTTCCGACCTGCACGAATGGCGTAACGATGGCCACACTGTCTCCTCCTGAGACTCAGCGAAGTTGAAGTGTTTGTGATGATGCAATCTACCCGCGGCTAGACGGAAAGACCCCATGAACCTTTACTGTAGCTTTGCATTGGACTGTGAACCGGCCTGTGTAGGATAGGTGGGAGGCGTTGAACCCGAGTCGCCAGATTCGGGGGAGCCAACCTTGAAATACCACCCTGGTCTGTTTGCGGTTCTAACCTTGGCCCGTTATCCGGGTTGGGGACAGTGCATGGTGGGCAGTTTGACTGGGGCGGTCTCCTCCCAAAGTGTAACGGAGGAGTACGAAGGTACGCTAGGTACGGTCGGAAATCGTGCTGATAGTGCAATGGCATAAGCGTGCTTGACTGTGAGACTGACAAGTCGAACAGGTGCGAAAGCAGGTCATAGTGATCCGGTGGTTCTGTATGGAAGGGCCATCGCTCAACGGATAAAAGGTACTCTGGGGATAACAGGCTGATACCGCCCAAGAGTTCATATCGACGGCGGTGTTTGGCACCTCGATGTCGGCTCATCTCATCCTGGGGCTGTAGCCGGTCCCAAGGGTATGGCTGTTCGCCATTTAAAGAGGTACGTGAGCTGGGTTTAAAACGTCGTGAGACAGTTTGGTCCCTATCTGCCGTGGGCGTTGGATACTTGACGGAGCCTGCTCCTAGTACGAGAGGACCGGAGTGGACGTACCGCTGGTGTATCGGTTGTCATGCCAATGGCATTGCCGAGTAGCTATGTACGGAAGAGATAACCGCTGAAGGCATCTAAGCGGGAAACTCGTCTGAAGATTAGGTATCCCGGGGGCTAGACCCCCCTGAAGGGTCGTTCGAGACCAGGACGTTGATAGGCTGGGTGTGTAAGCGCAGTAATGCGTGCAGCTAACCAGTACTAATTGCCCGTGCGGCTTGATCCTATAACCTTGCAGGTTAGGTGTGAACAAGTGCCGTAACAAACAAAGCAATCATCAGGCCCCCAGGCCTTGCCTTGGGGCCCATCGCACCCGTGATGCGATAAACCCGCCATTACCCGTTGGTGTGAGCCTGGCCAGGCGCAAGACAAGCCGGCCCCGCTCACGCACGCTTCTTCCCGGATTGGCGCCGCTGTGCCAACAGCGGCGCACCCAGTTACGCTTGACGACCATAGCAAGGTGGTCCCACGCCTTCCCATCCCGAACAGGACCGTGAAACGCCTTTGCGCCGATGATAGTTGACATCTCGTCTGTGAAAGTAGGTCATCGTCAGGCTTTTATACCGAAGAAAACCCCCGCCAG